>JANQPD010000030.1 GCA_028285465.1 Owenweeksia sp.
AAAAAAGCAGCGCCAGGCCAAACATCAGCACGGGCCCAATTACCCAATTGAGCAAAAGAGAAAGGGAAAGCACCTTAAGGTTACGGAATACCTGCGGCAGGAGCGCGTAGTTGACTTTGGCCAGCGGAGGATACATCATAAGCATAAGGCCGATGGCAAGGGGCACATTGGTGGAGCCACTGCTGAAACCGCCGATAAAGGCAGCGCTGGAAGGGAACAAATAGCCAATGCCTATGCCCACCGCCATGGCGGTAAAGATCCAAAGCGTGAGGTAGCGGTCGAGGAAAGCGAGTTTTTTACGTGTCATTCAGAAGGGTGAGTTGGGCAAATACGAAAAACATTTCTCTTGCGATCTGCAAACAGCGGGTATCATATTGGGCGGTCTCCCCGGAGGTGTGGTCAAAGGCCTTCGGATCGTCATACAAAAGGGGAATGCGTCTTTCTGCGCCCGGCACAAAGGGACAGTTTTCATCGGCCTGGGCACAGGTCATTACAGCGGCAAAGCCTTTTTCGGGCTGCCCCGGCGCATCGTATAGCTTGGAGAAGGCTTTAATGGAAGGGCTTTCCGGCCCCGGACTTAACCAGTACGTGGGGTTTTCTTCCTCTTCCTCGGCTTTCACCCTAAAGCCCGCTCGTTCCAGGGCGGCCACCGCCCGCTCGTTAAAGGCGGTTACGGCTGTACCTCCCGAAGTACAGCGCACTTCCTGCCCGTAAAAAGAAGCCGCGCTCTGCGCCCAAACCTGGGCAAATTGGCTCCTGCGGGAATTGTGGGTACAGATGAAGTGCAAGGCTAGCGCTTCTCCGTTTTCCTGTTTCTTACGGAGGTAATCGATCAGCGCTTGCAGTATAGCCCGCCTGCTTTCAGGAGGAGGCGCGGCCAATACAACCCGTATATAGGTATTGAGGCCCGGATAAAAAGGCATAGCCATATGATTAAGCACAGCAGGCGGAGCCGGGTGTGCAGGCTTCCGCTGTTTTATTCCCCAAAGAAGACAGGCTATGCCTGGGTTTATCTGCGGGTAGCCCGCAGGTTTCCTTAGCCAGGCAATCTGTTTTTTTGTTCACCAGGTGGAAAGCCCCTTCCGCAAAGCGCAAGCCGTAGCGGCCAATGGTGCCCGCCTGGTATTCTACCTCAACCTCCAGGTCGGGAAGCTGCAGTTTTTGCTCGGACGACCTGAGAATGCCCAACAGCTTTCCGGGCGCCAGGCGGTGGGCATCGTCTTCGGCTTCCCACAGTTGCAGGTTGATCGTTTTTTCGTGGCGTATGGTGTTCCCGCAATCGATAAAACTGCGTTGCACCAGCCCCACTTCGGTGAGGTGTACATGAAGCGGGATCTCCGTGCCTTCCGGCAGTACAAAACGCAGTTCAGTTAGGCCGGGTAAAGCTTTTTTAAAGGAAGAAAAGTGCATGAGAAAGAAATTTAGCGTGAAACAATAATAGGGTCAGCAGCAATCGTCCGCCCCGGGCAGGGGCGTATAGGCATCAAAAAAGCCGTTAAAGAGGGCGCGCACCTCTTGCCAGCGCCCGGGGTTGATGCAGTAGCTCATCGATACCCCTTCAACCGTTCCCTGGATCAGGTTCAGCGCTTTAAGCGCGCGCAGGTGCTGGCTGATGGTGGGTTGGGCCAGCCCGGTTTCCAACACCAGGTCGCCGTTTATGCAGGCCCGGGCTTTGAGCAGGTGCTGCAAAATGGCGATGCGGGCGGGATGCGCCAGGGCTTTGGCCAATTCGGCCAATTCGTTTTGTGCCGGGCTAAACAGTTTGCTTTTGGTGACTCCCATAAACAATTCATTTATTCATTGCAATATTACGATGAATAAAGGAATCCTCCTTCTTTTGGGTTGGTTTTTTTGTTAAAAACGCAAAAGCCTATGCCAAGGGGCAGGGGAGAAGACGGTGTGGGTGGAGCGGCTGGGCATAAAAGCCGGAAGGGAATAAAAAAGCCAGGATTTCCCCTTGTGTATTTCTTCTCAATATTTACATTTGCACCCCTCAACAAAACAGCCTGGGCTGAAGGGTTGAGGATAAGCCTGGTGAGATGGGTGAGTGGCTTAAACCAGTAGTTTGCTAAACTGCCGTACGGGCAACCGTACCGCGGGTTCGAATCCCGCTCTCACCGCCACGGGGCGTAGCCTTTCTCCAGCTGTAGCTGGTCAGGACAGGCTCCGCCCGCTTATCGTGCTTGCTTTGGGAGCAGATGAGGATAATAGAAGCGATGCCCTCGGGGCGTAGCGTAGCCCGGTTATCGCGCCTGCTTTGGGAGCAGGAGGTCGCAGGTTCGAATCCTGCCGCCCCGACCATAAAGCCGCAAGTTTGAAAAAGCTTGCGGCTTTTTTGTTTTAGGCCGAGCCAAGCTATGCTTGAGCGAAGAAGTAAAATAAAAAAGTGCAGGCTGCGCATCTGCAGCCTTAGGCTTTATGGTATATCCATTAAGGGGTTTACCAGGATCACGAAGTAACCCTGCCGTCAAGACTTTTTTTATGCTTTCCTCCCGAGCTTGCTCGAAGGAGAGAAGGCATAAAAAGGCTCAGATCGCGCCGTGGCTGAAGACTTTTAAGTCGTAAACCCCAAAGTGTTAGCGGCGTCAGGATCACGAAGTAACCCTGCCGCCCCGACAAATAAAAGCCTTGCACACAGTGTGAGGCTTTTTTTGTGCGATTGAGCCAAACTTGTTTGAGCGAAAACAACACATAAAAAAACGGACGAACGAAGTGAGTACAGGGCTTTTATTTAGCCCCCTCTCCTTCCAGGATCATGAAATAACCCTATTACTCTATAAACAAAACCTTTGCAAGTATGAACACTTTCTTATTACTTAAACAGGAGGTCGTCCCCAACTAAGTTGGGGACCGCCCCGACCATGAAGCCGCAAGTTTGAAAAAGCTTGCGGCTTTTTTGTTTTAGGCCGAGCCAAGCTATGCTTGAGCGAAGAAGTAAAATAAAAAAGTGCAGGCCGCGCATCTGCAGCCTTGGGCTTTATGGTATATCCATTAAGGGGTTTATCAGGATCACGAAGTAATCCTGCCGCCCCGACAAATAAAAAAGCCCACCAAACGAAGTGAGGTCGAGGCTTTAGTTTGTATCACCCTCCATTACAGGATCACCGCAGGTAATCCCTTTTCAAAAACAAGATTGAACGTTACTGTTTCATAAAAAAAATGGGTTTTTATGTCACCTCAGTTCTATTTTAAACGTATACATAAATAGAGACCTTAAAATAATCTATAAAATAATTTATGATGAAAAGAAAAGTATTACTGTCTATTATAAGCTTACTTTCCGTTTCGCTGACATGGGCACAACCCGCACAAGTTCAGATCAACATTCACCTATCTACCAATTCTTCAGCCATTCAGGGCGCACTCCATGGCTATAAAGTTTTGCTCTGGGATGTAGGGCCAGGTTCTGGAGCGGGTAGCGGGTTATATACAGACGCAAACGGGGATGTTAACATGCTTTTTACGAGTAGGTACACAAACGGCCCGGGACACTTCAGATTTGAAGTAAGAGATTGCCAAAATCAGGTAGTTGCTACCCAAAGGGTAGACTATACTACCCCGGGTGCACAACTGGTATTGACAGATTCTGTTTTTGTGCCTTGTGTAGATCCATGTAATGCATCAGCTAGACTTACTGGGAATAATGGCAATAGATATCAATTCTATGCCTTTTCGGGATTTCAAAATTGGGATATGAATAATGCCCGGTGGGATTTTTCAGATGGAACCTCCTATACGGGTGAGTGGATAACAAAACAGTTTCCTTTAGGCACCTATAGCTGGAAAATGACCCACCAGGGCTGTGCTGTTGACAGCGGTTCAATTAATGTAACCGGAACTTGTTATGCAGACTTCTCAGTAGACACTGCCACAAGCGGCAACGGTGTGATTAATATTTTCAACAACTCGGTGGCTACCAGTGCCGGCAACACACTCTACCATCTCTGGCATTTTGGCGATGGTACTACCTCTACCTTGCCTTTTCCACAACACCAGTACAGCGGAAACGGCCCTTATCCGCTCATTTATCCTATCTATCTCAGTATTACTGAGGTAGACTTTCAAGGAGACACCATTTGCCAATCATGGCATGGAGACTCACTGTTCATTGACTCAACCGGAAACCTGCTAAAAACCGGTTTTACCATTAATATAATGGCCCCTAATAACTCCGTTAGTTTAACAGACGATCAAGCACTTGTGTTTGCTATGTTCCCTCAACCGGCTAGTGAAGCAATACGTATTGAAACCAATGTAAAGATCAGGTATGCGGAGCTGGTTGATCTCAATGGCCGCTTACTGCAGGATTGGCCGTTGGATGACGACAAATACGTTGAATTACTACTTGAAAAGCAACCTCCGGGGATGTACGTATTAAGAATACATAGTGATCAAGGGATTAGTACGCACAAGTGCTTGATCAAATAGGAAATACGCTTAACCCATACAATACATTTAAACGTAAAAAAGTGTGGTCTTTAGAAGTTAGTAGTTAAGCAATCTATTAAGGGGCTAATCAGGATCATGAGATAACCCCTGCCGCCCCGACTTAAAAGTCTTGACGTTTCCGTCAAGACTTTTTTTATGCTTTCCTCCCGAGCTTGCTCGAAGGAGAGAAGGCATAAAAAGGCTCAGATCGCGCCGCGGCTGAAGACTTTTAAGTCGTAAACCCCAAACCTGCCGTACAAAAGTTTGTGGTGCGGCATTGAGGCGCAATTCCTAAAAACCTGCCCTTCTGCCGGTAAACCCGTTTTAATAATACCCCCGCCGGATACGGGCAATGATGTTGCCCAGGCTAAAGTCGAGCACAAAACGGGTGTTGGAAAAGAAATTGGGGGCGGCAATAAAATTGCTTTGGTGGTTGGCCAGGGGGAAGTACACTTCTACAAAGTCCGTAAGAAAAGCCAGGCGAATGCCACAGTCCCAGTATACCTGCTTGAAATTATCCGCTACGCCCACATCGCCAAATACGCCAAAAAAGGAATAGAGTGGTACACTCAGGTTGCTGCTCAGGATAAATTCATCGGCAAAAACGCCCGTTTCGCTTTTAAAGCCTCCATCGGTGGTGAAAAACTGGCGGCTCCAGATGCCCGTTTGGTCGGAGCGCCCGATCAGGGTATAATCGAATAAATAATCCTGGGTGCCGCTTAAGCCGTAGCTGTAGTAGGTGGGTGCCTCGGTATCGGTAAATTGCGCGTTAAAAAATAGCCCCCCAAAATTCCGCCAGATCAGCCATTTTTTATTGGGCAGCATCCAGCGCAGGTCGGCTTCCAGGTCCATGCGGCTAAACTGGTCGCCCAGTTGAAAGTCGGCCCGTAAGGTGTAGGGTTTGATAATGGAAATATTCTCCAGCTTGTAATTGGCGTTGAACACGCTGTAGCTGGCGGTGCCCAGGCTGCTGTTTTCCCCGTCAAAGCCAGGCGGCAGCTCCCGGTCTACGCGCACCCCGCGCAAGCGGATACGCTGACGGATCTTGCGGTAGGCATGCGGATCTTCCAGGTAAAAATTCAGGGCAGGGGAGAGCCGGAAATAACTCAGGTCTTCGTCATAGTGGTAATAGCGGGTAAACAGCCCGGCTGTCCATTGCCGCAACAAACTGCTTTTGGCCTTGGGTAGGTGGTTGTATACCAGGGAGCCATAGCCGGTAAGCCTGCCCGTGCCCGTGCTGAATTCAGGCCCGATGGCGTACTCAAAGGGTTTTTGCACCAGGCTGCTGTTGCTCAGGGTAACGCCCAGCAACAAGCGGTCGTAGGCATTGTAACCTACCGTCGGCAGCCAGAACACCTGGGTACGGTCTGGCCGCTCAAAGCTGTTGTAAAACTGCAGCCGCAAGGGCTCCATCTGCTTAAAAAGCCCGCTGCGGTTTACGCGGTTGTTTTTCTGGCTGAACTCAGGGTGGCTGAAATGCGCATTGAGCACGACATAGTCATATTTTTCATGGATCAGTTGCACGGTTTTGGTGCCTGTATGCGGCTGAAACCATTCGGTATGCAGAGGTTTCCCGTCCCGGTAGCCCGTTAAGGAATAAGGCAGGTCCACTTCGCCCCGGTTTATAACGGTGGCCGTGGCTACCGTAGGGCAGTAATCGGTATGAGTAAGCGCGAATTCGTAATGCCCGGTGGTACGGGGCAATGCGTTAAAAAAAGCAGCTACGGGCTGGTTGTGGTAAAAGCGGAAAGCCTCTTGCAATTGGTCAGCGGCCGGTAGGGAATCCGTAAAATACTGGCGGTAGCGGTGCACCGCCCGCTTAAAACTCCGCTCCCCGGTATAGGCGCGCAGGTGATTGAACAAAAGGAAGCTTTTGGCCTCTACTATAGCCTCGTAGTTGAGGCGTGTGAGGCTGTCGATAGGCGTATGCATGGCCTGGTCCAGGTTTTGCCGGGCCAGGTACAGGTACAAAAAAACGTTCTGGTACGAATTGTCAAACTCATCCAGGTCAAAAAAACGCCCCAGGAAACTAAAGCTAAAGGGCAGCCATTCCTTTTTGGGGTACTGGGTCTGGATATAATGGTATTTGTAAAAATAGGGGAGCCCGCGGGCTATCCAGGCTTCGGTAATGCCGTTTACAGGTATGGCGTACCGCAGCTTTTGCTGGCTCAGGGCGTACAGCAACTCCGTTTCAAAGTCAAAGGCATCCTTGGGGCTTTGTAGTATGGCCAGTCCCCCGCTGTTTTGGTATTCCGCTTTTTTGTTGTCCAGCAACAGCAGGTGATGAGATGCCGGTGTATCCAGGCCCTCTTTCAAAAAGTAAGCTTCTATTTTAGGACTTATTAAAGGCCAGACTGCCGCCCATGCATAATCTTCGTCTTCTGTGGCAAAGAGGCGGGAACCGGGCAGTACCCGGGTAAGGTAGTGGCGCGACCAGAAAAGCTGTGCCTCTACATCCCTACCTTTGAAATGAAGGGTCTTTGAGTGCGCCGCTGCCTGTGGGGCTTGCGCCCCTTGCTTTAGCCACTGCCATTCGCTGCTGTCCTGTAAAGCGAGGTTGCTCAATACCACCAGGTCTGCCGGCAGGCTAAGCTCTACGGAAAAAGGTGTGGACTGGGGGTATACATCACTTTGCAGGCGATAGGGATACAGGTGCCACCGGTTGTGGCGCAGGGTAGCCATTTTGGGCAACCATCCGGCCAGGCGTACGCTTTTATCTTTGCGGTAGCCGATTCCGGTAAAAGAAGCCTCGGGCAGGAAAAGCGTAAACGGCAAGCGGATCAGCACAGAGTCGCCCGGTACCAGGGGAGTGGCCAAAGGCAAAGCAACAAATTCACAAGCTGTACACACCCCAAAGCTTTGCTCATCCACTTCTATGTTAGAAAGGCGGTAGCCGCCCCGGGCAGCGGTATCGGCAAAATGTGCTTCTACTTTTTGGTACTCCAGCAGCTGGTGGTGCAGGGCCGAGCCTTCCCATTGCAGGGCCCTGGCCGGCAGATGCAGGTAAAGGGTGTCGAGTGCTTTGGTCTGTTGGTTCTGAAAACGTACTTCCAGCTTGCCGTTTATGCGTTGTATTTCTTCCTGGTAACGGAGTGTATAGGCGTTATGTACGGGTTGGGCAAACAGCAGGGCCGGGCCGCAGAACAGGATAAGTAAGCGTAAACGAAGCACATGCATAGGCCGGCAAATATAGTGTTCGTATGCAGGCTGCATACGGTGTTTTTAGGGTAGGAAAGGGGTTTTATACACAAATGAAGCCATATCCGAAATTCAAAAATATTCTGTTTTGTGCGCTTTTTGACAAACGTTACATTCGTTTTCTTGTATACTTAAAGGTAAAACCAGGGTATGATGTATTCCAAAAAAAGGTCGCGTGAATCCAGGGCCGCTATTGAACGCATATACATTGCTATGCGGCATTTGCTGATCCGCGGAAGTTATAAACCCAATGGGGTTAGCGGTAAAGCGTTAAAAGAAGCCTTGCAAAGCCTGCAACCGGAAATATACGGTTCCATAAACGATCCGGAAAAAGTAGAGCTGGAAGGGCTTTTGTACGTGGCGGAACGCCTCCCTATGGGGATTGAGGAATGCCGTTTTGTGCAGTTGATCGCGCGGGAGGGCCTACAGGAGAGCGGGCATCAGGTGATCATTCCGCTAAAGCGAAGGAGAAATTGCTACCGGGTAGACAATGACCGTATGTACGTGGAAATGAGCCGCGGGCGTAGCGACATTTACGATATTCTGACCCACCTCACTTTTTTGTACCTGGAAGCCGAAAAGATAAAGAAGCATGCCTTGGAGCTAAAAGGAGGCATCAATGACAACTGGAAGCGCCTGGAAGAGGTAGTACGTTTTGAAGAGAACGAACAGGAATTTGACGAAAAGCGCGCATTGGTATACCTGAGCAATGTATTGGGGCGTACAGTGGAGGAAACGCATACAGCTGTACAGAAATTTGCCCAAAGCGGGGGCTGTAACAGCCTGTATCACCTGATCTACAGCTTGGGTAAGGTAGCCATTGAAGAAGAATTACACGGAGCAAAGAAGGAGATCTGCTTTTCCGCCAAGCTGCGGGATGTTATGGGGCACCATGTATACGGGGAACAATGGGCGGAACACATCAAGCATAAACTGGCAGAGCTGAACTGGTTACACCGCCCCCTGCACATTATCAGTGCCAACCTGCACAGTTTTGTGAACCTGTTGTATGGTTTCGATTTTGATGAGAAACAATCTTTCAAAGACATCTACGCCCTGGCCGATCATACCCGCAAGAATACCGAAGCCACCTACCTGATCCGTAAGGCGGCCCTGGAAAAGGGTTTGGTAGAATTGGCAGATCATTCGGGTACCAATTTAGGGGTACAGCTCATTGACCTGGAACGGGTAAATTTTGAAGCGCTGCCCTACACCTTCATGCGGGATAAGCAGGAAGAATGGCCCATATTGCTGATAATAGATTACGCCTTTGGTGAGCAGGCTTACGAGTGTATGGATGAATTGCTGAAAGCCTATGAAAAGGGGAAACAGGTACACACTTTAAACGTGCAGTCTGTTTCAGTGATGGGCAAAGCAGGCATACTTGAAGGCAAGAAAGGCGATATTATGGTGCCCACAGCACATGTTTTTGAAGGTACGGGCGACAATTATCCTTTAGACAATGACTTTTCAGAGAAAGATTTCGCAGGCAGCGGACTGGGGTATTATGAAGGTACCATGATCACTGTATTGGGCACCTCTCTCCAGAACCGGGATGTACTTCATCATTTTTTGAGCAGTACCTGGCGGGCTATTGGCCTGGAAATGGAGGGAGCGCATTATCAAAAAGCTATTCAAAGCGCCAGCCGCATCCGCAAGAGCATTAGCGAAAAAGTAAAAGTGCGTTATGCGTATTACGCTTCTGATAACCCGCTGGTTACGGGAAGTACTTTAAGCAGTGGTTCACTAGGAGCGGAAGGCGTGAAACCCACATATTGGATCAGTTTAAAAATACTGGAGAAGATTCTGGCCTAAAAGCACTACTTTCGGCTTTACCTCCCTTTTGCTGAAAGCGGTATTTCTGCCTCAAAATAACCTGCGTTTGCCACCGGAGCAAGCGTTTCTTTAGCCTCCTTTTTACGATCGGCACTGCCGGACACCCCCTTTTACTGCAAATACACGCGGGACAGATCGTGGTCATGCCGCGGACATATTGAGGACCCGGGTATTATGTAAAATGCTGGCAATCATTTTTTTACCCGTTTTAATGTGGTAAAAAGTACAAATAGGGTAAGAGCCCGACTACAGAACGGGTCATTTCAGCCTGTATAGCCCTTTCCTTTGCAGCTGTAAAAATTACAATTTAACGTATTCAAATTTAAACAGTAATGAAAAATTTAAGCAAAATTCTTTTAGTCACATTGGGGCTTGCTTACGCAGGAGCACAAGCACAGACGGATGATGGGAATGACCAACACAACCTTACCATTTCCATTCCAGAAGTAGCACTGGTGGATCTGGAAGCGGCATCCGGTACTGCAATTACCCTTGATGCGGTTGCCCCAACAGAAGCAGGTAGCGCCATCACCTATCCGGCCGACAGTACCATATGGCTCAACTACTCCTCCATTAAAAACGGATCGGGAGAGGCAACGCGTGTTATTCAGGCTAAACTGTCTGCCGTTATAGCGGGGGTAGACATTAAAGTTACCCCGAGTGCTGCTTCCGCTACAGGCGACGGAGCCAAAGGAACTTCAGCCGGTACGGTAACGCTTACCACTACCGATCAGGATGTGATCACCAGTATTGGGAGTGCATATACCGGAGATGGAGTAGACAACGGGCACAGGTTAAAATATTCGTTGGCGACCAATTCATACAGCGCTTTGGATGCGGCCTCCGGTACACAACTTCAGATAACGTATACCATATCGGATGAATAAGTTCTATTTTTCTTGTGCTTTTGTCTGCATGAGATAGCAAGGCATAAACCTGTTAGTGCCTTTCTTTAGGTAAAAAATCAGGAGGCATAACGCATTTGCACTGCTTCCTGTTTTTTTTTAACCAAAACCATAAACGAATGAAGTTTCTGCCCTTTATTATCTCACTGCTAGCGGTATGCCTCTCATGGAATACCAAAGCCGGCATAATTGTTACAAACGGGCTAACCCACCGGCACCAGGTACAGCCCGCATCTGCACAGAGCGGAGTGATCGTACTGAAGAACGTAGGCAGGAAAGCAAAACGCTTTGTCGTCTACTTCCAGGACCTGCCCGCAAACTGTGAGGGCCAGGAACTGCAAATCGCGGCGCCGGGCTCTACGCCCCGTTCCAACGCAAACTGGATATCGGTTGAGGTGCTTGATCGGGTAATGGCCCCCGGAGAGGAGTTTCCCTTAAAATATGAGGTGAATACGCCTGACTCTTCACTTAAGGGCAGCTACTGGAGCTTGTTGATGATCGAGGTCAAAAACCCCATTGATACAGGGCAGGCGGAAAGGGGCATCCGCATCAGCTCGAATGTGCGCTATGCCATCCAGATCATCACCGATTTTGCATCTGCGGAAGAAGCCAAACTCTCTTTTAACTCCGTAGAGCTCAATAAAGCAAACGGCAAGAAGTTCATTGAGGCAAGGCTGTTTAATGAAGGAGGGGTTGTATTGCTTCCCGACCTGAAATTAGAGCTATATGACGAGGAAGGTATTTTGCTTTTTGAAAGCCATGCCAAGAAGAAAAAACTTTACCCGGGCCAGTGTAAATCCTTTTCTATTCCTTTGGAAAAGTTGAACGTGGGAAGTTACCAGGCGGTAATTGTAGCGGATTGCGGCAACAGCAATCTCTTTGGGGTCACGATCAACTTAAATGTAGATGACGACTAAAGCCTACATCATATGGCTTTTTTTGGTTGCTTTCTTACCTTTAAATGCAGCTGTCCCTACCTTAAACCGCGATGACCTGGTGGTATCCGTACGCGTTCCCGAGCAAGTAACCCCGGGTAAAGTGGCTACCTTCATCTTAAGGGTCAATAACGATTATACCCATCTCCTGAATTTCGAGTTGATCGTAGAAAAGCCCGAGAGCTGGCACTTGCTTTCCGAGCCCGACTCTATTCAACTTCAACCCGGGGAATCGAAACAGATCGTTTTGCTGATGGAAATAGACCGAGCTTGTGAAGTAGGCGATCAGAACGTGCGTTTCCAGTTTTACGACAAACTACACGACATTGAACTGGAAGAAGTTATTGTTACCGAAGTAGAAAACATCCATAAGCTGGAAGTGCGCGCTACCCGTGTGCCGTCCTACCTGATGGCCGGGCAGGACTTTCAGGTGGATTTTGAGATCCGCAATTTAGGGAATTGTGTAGAAGAGTTTTTTGTAAGCAGCGACAATGGGAACGTGCAGGATGTAAAATACACCCTGGCCCCGAATACCTCCGTATACATTTCTGTAAATGACCAGGTAAACCCGCACCTTTCCCGCGCTGGCCACATAAGCTGCCGGGTAAGCATAAAAGTAGCCTACCAGCAAAGGCCTATACAAGGCATTGCTACCATTAAGGTCTACCCGCAAAGCACCAAAAAAAGCGATGCCTATCATCGGCTACCTATCCGGGCCAGCCTTATATATATGGGCGTGCGGACGGTTGGGCCCTATCAAAGTGTCTACCAGATGGAGCTGCTCGGAGAGGGATATTTGGATATGCGCCATAACCACAAGATCAACTTTACCGTGAGGGCCCCCAATCAGTTTTCGGTTGCCCGCCTGGGAAACTTTAACCAGTATTCCTTGGAATACGATTGGCGGCATAGCGCCACTTCTCACACCAAGGTAAGGCTTGGTGACTTCTCCTATAACCTTACCGACATTACCGAAATGTTTCGCTGGGCCCGGGGGGTGGAAGTAGCACATCGCGAAAAAAGATTTGAAGTGGGCGCTTTCTACAACGAACCCATTTTTTTCGAAGAAGTAAGCCATCAATATGCCGTATACGGCAAGTATTTCTTCTTGCAAGACTGGTACGTGCAACTCAGCGGAATGGAAAAGATATATACCGATGACGGACCCTCTGCCTTGCTGGGTAGTTTTCAAACAGGTGTTGACACAGAGAACCATAAAGTAATGGCAGAAGTGTCTTCGGGCAGGCGACAAGATACAGAGGGGATAGCCGGTAGTTTTTTGGCAGAAGGAAAGCTTAAGCGCCTGTCGTACAGGACCCATAATATTTATGCCGGCCCGGATTACCCGGGTTATTACACCAACTCCCTTTTCTCTAACACTTTCCTGAGTTACAATTTTGACAAATTGAGCCTGCAGGCCGGTTTTTTTTACAACAATTCAAACCCTGCACAAGACACTACCTTTACCACTGCACCCCATTCCAAAGTGCATACTGCAGGCTTGTCTTTTTCGCCTCATAAATCGGTTAGGTCACAGCTCAATTACATTTACAGGGTGCGGGAAGACCGTTTCCCGGATAAGAAGTTTTCCTACCGCGAGCAAGCCATGAACTACCTCCTTACCTTTAGGAATGATGCCTGGGATGCACAGCTGAATATGGAGCTGGCCCATACAGAGAACCTGTTGGTGGCCCCCGAAAACAACCGGGGAGCTACCTACATTGCTCAGACCAGGGCAGACAGAAACCTGGGATCAAGGCTACGCCTGGGGCTCTTTACACAATATGTGTATACCAACCGCTATGATATCAATAGCCAGTCTTTCCTGTTCTACGGGGCCAATGTGGGGTATCGCCTCAATTCGCATCTTTCCCTGAGGGCAAATTACCGGAACAACTACCTGATCGAAGAATACAACAGCGACCGCACCCTGCTGGACTTTGGTATAAATGCGAATTATGGCATACACTCTTTCTCTGTAAACAGTTCACACGCCCTGATCCGCAATACGGTGAACCGCAGTGACTTTTACCTGTCTGCCCGCTATACCTGCCGGATTGCCGCCCCGATCTCCAGGCGGGATGGCCTGTATACCCTTAACGGAACCTTGCAGAGTGCCAATCCTTCTGATGCAGCCGGTGTAGTGGTCCATGTAAGCGGTAAGTCGGTAATAACAGATGAAAACGGCAATTTCACTTTAAATGACCTGAAAGAAGGCACCCATTACCTGCACATAGACCGCAGTACTTTGGATATCGGGCTCCTCCCAAAAACAGAGATGCCTACCGAAGTTACTATTTACCCAACGGGAGAAAACAAGGTGGTCATAGAGCTGGAAAGAGGAGCTACGCTTTCCGGCAGCATACATTTTGAAATGGACCAAAGCGCACGCCTGAACCAGGAAAAACCGCCCTCCAAGATCGTAAAGGCAACGAACGGACAGCAGGAGCTACTGACGTATAGCGATGCCGAAGGCAACTATACGTTCGCGAATGTATTGCCCGGAAAATGGCGCGTACGCATACTGCATGCCAATGATGACAAATGGCAGATCAAAGCCAATAACATTACGGTAGAACTGCTTCCGGAAGAAACCAAAACGCTTGATTTCGAAATGAAGCGCAAGAAAAGAAACGTACATTTTTCCAAGCAAGGTTTGGAACTCAATATGAAGAAAGATTAAAGTGAAGCAGGCTTGAAGAAAGTCATAGGAACCATAGCAATGATCTGGATGGCGCTGAATGTGCAGGCGCAGTCGCCGGGAGGTGTTTCCGGCAACCTGTCACTCTGGCTGAAAGCCAATGCCGGTACGAATACTACCACCAATGGTTCTGACGTAACCAGTTGGGCCGATCAGGCTGGTTCCAATAATGCTACAGAAACCAATAACCCTCCCTCTTTCCTAAGTGTTGCCATTAACTTTAATCCGGCTATTGAGTTTGATGACGGTGATGACGAGCAAATGAGCGGTAGCGGTGGCTTTTACAGCACCGCTTATTACATGGTGGTGAACCCCAACAATAGCCTTACCAGCACCTCCGAGGAAGAGGTATTGATCGGATTTGATATTCCTGGCTCCATTTCATCCCGTTTTGCAGGGCTTATTTTGGGTGCAGCTACAGCGGCATTCTCCGGGGAAATAATTACTCATGCGATAGGAGGTACCGGTACCCGCTGGCGGAGAGGGATCTCTCAAAATCAATTTGGTACTATTGTGAGTGGAGAAACCTATCTCTTTGCCGTTAAAGACAACGCTACTTCCGGCGCTACAAGCACAGAGATGTTCGTAAATGGCCTGGAACAGGCTGATCTAATTGAGGCAGGAGGGACATTCTTAACTTCTTCAAATGTAAACTATAAGCTGGCCCGCTATGAACACCGAGACGGAAACAACCACTTTAACGGACAAATAGCAGAAGTCATTTCCTATTCTGTGCGGCCTACCGATGCAGAACATACCCGTATACAATCTTACCTCGCCCTCAAATACGGGATAACCCTCGATACCACAGGAGGGGGAACTGCTGGCGACCTGGTAAACTCCGGCAGTACTACCCTATGGGATGCTTCAGCCAATAGCGCTTACCACAGTGATGTAGCCGGCATAGGAAGAGACGACAATTCCAGCCTTAATCAAAAACAATCCGCCTCAGTCAATGCCTCCAGCTTATTAACGGTTGGTTTGGGTACCATTGCAACTTCCAATGCTGCAAACACCGATACTTTTTCTGCCGATAACAGCTTTATGCTTTGGGGGCATAACAATGGAAGTGTTGCTTTTTCTTCTACCGGAGCCCCTGCGGGCAAGGAGATCCTGGATAGGGTATGGAAAGTACAGGAAACGGGAACGGTAGATAGTGTATGGATACAGGTGCCGGCAAGCAGCAGCTCAGCCTCCGTAAAGTTGCCTGATGTAGGGGATGCCGGTTCTGTAAGCCTGGTGGTAGATGCGGACGGGGATTTTAGCAATGGGGCTAGGGTAATCGATATGACCTTGAACGGAACGAACTGGGAGACCCAGGTAGACCTGGCTGACGGCCAGTATTTTTCTTTTATGCGAAACGGGGCCGTATTGAGCGTTAGCACTAACGGAGATGAAGAAGGCCCGGTAAACATTGTGTATACGGTAAGCTTGCCGGAGGTAAACAACTCGGGCAGTACGATCACTTTTGACATTGACGATGCTGCCACTGGTTCAGCTACCAGCGGGTCCGATTATACGGCCGTTGGCAGTAGCGACCAGATCGGTGTGGCCCACGGTTCCCAAACCGGCACGTATACCGTTTCGGTTATAGATGACGCTGCTTTTGAATCTATTGAAACAATAAACCTTACCATCAGCAACCCTTCGGACGCTTCCCTTCTGGTAGAAAGTGCCACCGCTACGGCCAACATCAAAGACAATGATGGAAAAAGCCCCGGTGGGGTTTTGTCTGGCCTGGTTTTTTGGTTGATGGCCAATAAAGGAACGGATAACCCCACGAACGGGGGCGCCATTACTTCCTGGATAGACCAATCAGGCAATAGTAATGATGGCTTCGACATAGAGGACAACGATCCCCGGTACGCCTCAGTAGTAAGCAGCTATAACCCGGCTCTTGATTACACCTCCACTTCTGCTTCCGGGGGGATCGGCCTGGCAGATGATCCCAGCATCAATACAGCGGCGAGCAGTGCCAAAGCGTATACCATGGTATTCCAAACGGGGAGTGACGTTACTACCCGCCAGGTGCTTTTTGAAGAGGGAGGAGGCACACATGGGATGAACCTCTATATCGAGAACGGGAGTTTGATTGCCAACCTGTGGCAAAGCAGTGCGGACCGAACTATCACCTATACCCTAAGCACGCATACGGATTATATCGTGACTTTTGTATATGACGGAGCCAATACCCGTACGGATCTATACGTGAACGGAACGCTCGAAGGCAGCAATACGTCCGCTACATCCTCCCTTTCTGCCCATTCAAACAATACCGGTATAGGCGTAATCAGTGGAGGCACACAGTTTGACGGAGACAGGAATGTAAGCGGAGACAATGGTTTTTCCGGTTACATTATGGAAATGGCTTACTACAACGCGGTGGTTTTGGGTAGCCCGGAAAGGGCCAGGATCGAATCTTACCTGGCTCTAAAGTATGGCATTGATATTGACTCGGACCTTACTGCCTCGGATGGTACTACCACCTTTTGGGACGAATCGGCTTATTCAGGCTACACGAACCAGGTTACCGCGCTCGGCAGTGATGACAATTCCGGTCTTTACCAAAAACAGGCGTTGAACGTAGCCGGAATGGTAAGTATAGGCCTGGATAGTATAGCCACGGATAATGCCTCCAATTCGGGCAGTTTTAGTGCGGACTATAGTTTTTTAGCCTGGGGAAACAATGCAGGTACCCTTAGTTTTTCAACTACCGGCTCCCCCCCGGGAAAAACCATATTGGGCAGGGTTTGGCGGGTACAGGAAACCGGGACAATAGGTACGGTAGAGGTTAAGGTGCCGGATAACTCCGCTACCGCTGCGGTTAAAATACCACAATCAGGCCAGCTGTACCTCGCTGTAGATGCTGACGGGGATTTTAGCAGCGGGGCTTCGATAACCACAATGGTCTTAAATGGCACCTATTGGGAGGCCGATGTAGATTTTACGAACGGGGATTACTTTACATTTTTGGGCGATGGGGCAGCACTATCCGTTACCACCCAGGGGGATGAAGACGGGCCGGTGGATATTGTATACACGGTAACCTTACCCTATACCAACAGCAGCGGGTCTGCCATTACTTTTGACCTGGACGATGCCGGAACCGGCACCGCGCTAAGCGGTTCAGATTACACGGCTATCCCGGGAAGTGCCCGGATCAGCGTAGCGAGCGGTTCACAAACCGGCACCTACACCGTTCCTGTTATCGATGATGCTATTCCTGAAGGAACAGAAACGGTTACCGCTACGATCAGTAACGCCTCTCTGGGTTCTATCGCGATCACGACCCCTTCTGCTACGGCTATCATTACCGATAACGAGCCAAACGACCCGGGGGGTGTTTCCAGCGGGCTCTCGCTTTGGTTAAAAGCTGATGCGGGAACGAATACCACGATAAACGGAGCGGATGTAACCACCTGGGCCGACCAGGCCGGGGCCAATAACGCCACAGAAAACGATGATCCTCCTTCCTATGTCAGTGCGGCCATTAATTTCAACCCGGCCGTACACTTCGAAGAAAGCAATGACGAGCAAATAAGCGGTACGGCAGGCTTTTACAGCATGGCGTATTACATGGTGATCAACCCCGATGATAACCTCAATAGTGCTTCAACAGAACAGGCTTTGCTAGGCTTTGATATTCCCTCTTCCATCTCTTCAGATTTTGCAGGCCTGGTATTGGGTTCTGTTACCTCGGCATTTTCCGATGAGATGATCACGCATTCCATCGGAGGTATTGGTACCCGCTGGCGAAGGGGAATCTCCGAAACCCGCTTGGGAAGTATAGTGAGTGGAGAAACCTATTTGCTGGCCGTTAAAGACAATGCGGTAACCAATGCTACCAGTACAGAAATGTCTGTAAACGGCCTGGAACAAGCCGATCTGATTGAAAGTGGGGGTACCTTCCTCACTTCATCCAATGTAGATTATGAGCTGGCCAGTTATACCGCTACCAACGATTTTTCAACTACTGCTCATTTTGACGGGCAGATTGCCGAGGTGATATCCTATTCTACCCGGCCCACGGATGCCGAGCATGAACGCATAGAATCATACCTGGCGCTTAAGTACGGCTTAACGCTTAAACATGATTATGTTGCTTCTGACGGAACCACTTACTGGGATACTACCACGAATAGCGGATACAATAATGCGATCACGGCCATTGGGCAGGATGTGATCAGCGGGCTGAATCAAAAACAGTCCAAATCAGCGCTGTCGGGCGCTTTACTAACCATTGGCCTGGATACGATCGTTGCGGATAATGTTTCCAACAATTCTGCTTTCGCTGCCGATCTCAGTTTTTTGGCCCTGGGACAGAACGAAGGTGCGGTGAGTTTTACAGCAACAGGTGCTCCAGCCGGGGGGCTTGTCCTGGAACGAAAATGGAAAGTACAGGAAACCGGTACGGTGGGAAAGGTAAAGATCCAGGTTCCCTCCAGCACCAGTAGTGCGGGCACCAAGCTCCCGGCTGCCGGTACCCTCCAATTGATCCTGGATAGTGACGGTGATTTTAGTACGGGGTATACAACCGTACCTATGACGCTCAATGGAACAAACTGGGAGGCCAAAGCAGATTTTTCCGATGGGCAGTATTTCTCATTTCTCTATAGCGAGGCTGTGCTTTCCGTTACCACCCAGGGAAATGAAAGCGGCCCGGTAAATATGGTGTACACTGTAACCCTCACCGCTACCAATGCTTCCGGTAGTGCTATAACTTTTGATGTAAACGACCTGGGAGCCGGCACGGCTACCAGTGGATCAGACTATACCGCCGTCCCCACCAATGCCAAGATCAGCGTGGCAGATGGAGCTCAAAGTGGCACATATACGGTAACTGTACTAGACGATAATTTTGACGAAACAGACGAAACGGTGACCCTGGGCATAAGCAACCCCTCGGTATCCGGGATCCTGCTCACTACAAATTCCGCTACAGCTACTATAATGGATGATGATGTTTCGGCCCCGGGAGGTGTCTCGGCCAACCTCGCCTTCTGGCTCAAAGCCAACGCAGGAACCCCAACCAATACGAACGGAGACCCGGTAACCGGCTGGGTTGATCAAACCAGCAATTCCAATAGCGCCCTGCGCATTGCTATTTCCTCCATGCCTGCCTATGCCTCAAATGCTGCTAATTTTAACCCGGGAATAGATTTTACGGACGGATCGGGAAATGCCACCGATGGCTTGTACATAGCCAATGACGAGGCGGTCAATACCAAAAGTGGGGGATATACGGCCAAATCCTATATTGTATCGTTCAAAACAGGCAGTGATGTGAGCACGCTGCAGGTGCTTTACGAACAAGGCGGGGACGAGAACGGCATGAACCTGTATATTAACGGAAGTATGCTATACGCCAACCTTTGGAACAACAGTACAGAGGATGTTTCATCTACCGCTGTTTTAGCCAATACCGTGTATGTGGTCACTTTTGTGTTTGACGGGAACAACAACCGCTGGGATCTGTATGTAAACGGAGCCCTGGCCACCAGTGTTACCAATAGCTCGAACAGCAGTTTAAATGCCGACAGTGATGGGATAGGTCTGGGGGTAGTATACGACAATACACAATTTAGTGGAGGTGTGGACGTAAGTTCAGGAAACGGCTTCCTGGGTACCATCCTGGAAATGATCTACTACAGCGATAAGGTATTTACCACGGCCGAAAGAAACCAGCTGGAATCCTATCTCGCCATAAAATACGGACTTACCTTAAGTACTGATTATACCGCCTCTGACGGAAGTACGGTAGTTTGGGACGCATCGGCAAATGCCGGTTACAATAACGACATAGCCGGCATAGCCGGAGACGGTACCTCCATTTTGGAGCAAAAGCAGTCTGCCAGTGTAAATGAAGATGCCCTGGTGACCATAGGCCTCGGAAGTATTGCTTCCGACAATGTTTCTAATGGAGGGGCTTTTGCTGCCGGTGAAGAGTTTTTGATTTGGGGAAACAACAGCGGCACTTTGAGCGGAGCGACCAGCAATAGTGGTTTACCCACACAAAGCGGGGTAGTGGACCAACTCCAACGTGGTTGGAAAATAGTGGGGAAGGGTACTATAGGTACCATTCAACTGGCTTTTTCAAAAGACAGCATTGATGATTATCTGCCCTATGCCGGTACGTATGGTAACCTTTACCTACGTGTGTCGGATAATGCTGCTTTTACCACCAATGTAGTGGATAGCCCGCTCACAGCAATCACCATCAACAGTGAGCATAGCTATGCCACTACCTATAATTTTAGTGGCACCAAATACTTTACCGTTGTCCAAAAAGATTTTATCCTGTGGACGGGCACCGAATGGCGAGGCGGGTTGAGCAGTACAGTAACTCATGCGCCCTCGAGTAATGCAGGCGATGCGCATAAAACCATGTATATATTAAGCGGTGATACGGCCAAGATCACAGGAGGGGTAGCGATAGCTAGCGTGGAAATAGCCAGCACAGCCGTTTTAAACCTCGAGCCTGCCAGCTGCCTTAACCTGAGCAATACCATCACCAACAGCGGGAGCCTTCTTTTAGAGGCCAACAGCACTGGATATGCGCAATATAAAGGCCCTGCGGTAAGGGCCATATTCCAGCAATATGTAGATAACGGGGGCTGGCACCTGATCGGTTCTCCCTTTTCCAACACTAACTGGGATAGCATAAGCTTTAAAGCCAACAATGGCTTCATTAACCATCCTTTAAACGGGTTAAGCCAGGATAGCTGCGATTACTGCAACTTATGGTATTACGATGCGGGTACAGACAATGGTGAGAATATTGGTTTTGGCAGCACCAATGCCTACGGTACCTGGCGTTCTTCAACCGGTGGCACACAATCTTTTACCCCTAATAGAGGCTGGAACCTTTACCTGGATAGTGCCTCCGGCTTTGCTACCGCGCCCTGGACCTTAATTGCCAGAGGTACATTCAACCACGGGAACATCAACCAAACGGTTAATGAAAATAACGGGGGCTGGAACCTGGTAGCCAATCCTTATCCCTCTGTGCTCGACTGGAATGTGGTTGACGATGACCTTTCCACAGCCGGTATCGCTGGGGGGTATCATATATGGGATCATGAAAACACCAATTACGCTACCTATGCTTCGGGCATAGGGACTTTAGGAGCCACCGGTTATATTGCCCCCTTCCAGGGGTTCTTTATACAAACCTCTACCAAAGGAGGCCAGAACTCCGGCAATGTATACCGTACCTTCAGCCTGACAAACGATGACCGGCCGGATGGGTGCCAGGGAACAAATGTTTTTTATAAAACCGCTACCTCGGAAAACCGCATAGTGATCCGCACCAAGCACACCCAATCCGGAAAAGTAGATGAGACCGTCATATCACTGGATGAAGACGCCATGCGCGCGTTTGACGAAGATGAGGACATACGCAAGCTTTTCACCCGCTATGCAGATGCCCCCTCCGTGTACAGTGTTAGTACGGGCGAAAGGCTCTCCATAAACCGTATCTTTCCTCCTGTATGGAAAGACAGCTTGCAACTGGGTATACGTGCGGCAGAGGGAAGCAACATTAGCATTTCAGCCGTATACATACCCGAAATGTATACGGTATATCTGGAAGACATCCTTAGCGGAAGGTGGTATTCTATAGCAGAGAAGCCTCTGGTCTTTACACATCACCAGGATTTCAGCAAGCGTTTTTGGTTGCATTTTGGCCCGCGTTCCTTTGACCCTTCACCCTGGGAAGAGAGTAAACCTTTTTACATCTATCAAAAAGAAGGAAAACTGATCGTTAAGACCCGTAAAAGCATACAGGAAGGAAGCTGGTATGTAGCTACCGCAAGCGGACAGATGATCAGAACCGGCAGCATAGAAGAAGGAAGCGGGCAGGTACACACCTGTGATGTATCCCAATTGGCAAAAGGAGTATATGTATTTGTACTTTTAACCGCGGAAAAGAGTTATACTGAAAAGTTTGTTAAAGCCGAATAGTGTGCATGCCCTGCTAACATATTTATCCTTTTCCAAGGTAACTGTGGGCAGCTTTAAAAAGCTGCTTGTTCCGGGGATTCTCCTTATTGCCCTGCACGTATCCGCCCAGCCCGGCAATCCCAATTTCAGCCTGTCTGCCAACACCTTTTTTGAGGTAGACATGCGCTCCATTGCCCTGTTGGCAATTGAGACAGCAGGGTCTTCTCCTGATTTTAGTTTGAGCGTACCCACCCCGGCCAGTGCGGGAGAAGGGTTGGGAAGCAATCCGTTGGATAACAACTCCGACAATTGGCTCAATTACAGTTGCGCCACACGAGATGTGGTCAGCAGAAGCATCTCCGTTTACATTTCATCAGGCAGTGTGCCGAGCGGCCTGGAAATAGAGCTATCCGTAGGCAACGCCACGGGTTCGGGCGGAGGCACCTTAGGCACCCCTTCAGGATCTTCCGTAACGCTAACTTCCAAAGAGCAAACCATTCTAAGTGGGATTAAGGGGTCCTATACCGGCTCCGGTTCGGGAAACGGGCACCAGCTTAGCTATAAGTTGAATTATGCGGGCTCAGGTAATTTCTCTTCCCTGGAAAGTGCAAACGCGTTGATCACCATTACCTATACTTTAATAGACCTGTAGCCATGTGCAAAAAACGTTTCCTGCTTCTTGTGTGCTTGTGTGGTAGTTTCTTTTTGTGTAGCACTGCATCCGCCCAGGTTATTATTAGCTCCCAAACAAACTGGCGGGAAAGCATAAACGAAAACTCGCTGGCTACACCTTCTGAGGCGGGCTCAGATCTTACCTCCGTCATAGAAACAACAACCGATTTTAACCTCCTGAACATTCAAAATGTAGCCAATACAACCAACTGGAAGGTATCCATAAGCCGACAAGACATAAACTGGCCGAGTGCCTTTACCCTCCAGGTACGCAGGAATTCTTCCGGCCTGGCCTGTGCCGGCTGTTCCGGGCTTAACCTTGCCAAATCACCCAGTAGTTACCTAACTATAGTTCCCCTGGAAACGGATTTTATTTTTGGAACGGGTGAAGTAACCGGTATTGAGCTGCAGTTCAAACTTTCCGGTCTGAGCTTAACCGTAGAGGCCAACAGCTACTCCACGAATGTGGTGTATACGCTTTACGGGGATTAAGCGAAATAAAAGATTGAGCAAAGGTGCACATCGCGTGTGCCTTGATCATAACGCACTTTCGTTTCTTTACCAAAAGGAGCTTTCACTCCCTGAGCGGTTGCGGTTATTCGATTTGTCTTTTTTAAAACGTTTTAAAAAAGCTGCTTTGCATGCCTAAATGTAAAGGAGCGAAAAATGCGTTTTCTACTAAAATACAATCATCAGCACCAGGAGAGCTAGTCTTTCATTGTTTTGCAATGCATCCCTTTCGCTCCCGGTCACTAATTGATCGGGATTTTTTTTGTCCCGGTATCCCACCTTATACAACATGGGATACAGAGGCCTCAGAGCCTCTTGTTAAATAGCTTACTATTAATTAACTATATGAAAAATGGCAGCTACATTGGCCGAAAATTACTATTTAAAGGCCTTAGAGAATTACCCTTGGGAGCTTTCCGTAGTATTGGAAAACCTTATGTATGCGCTTGGCTACGAGGATGCGCACCCCGGATCTAATTGCTTAATGGCCCGCCTGAAAATGGAGTACCTGGGCAATTATGCCTCTGCGGAAGCACATCTGCATACTGCTTTGGCTGCAGTTCCGGAATACCCAGACACGTATGAATTGTTGTGTAGGCTGTACATCCGGCAGGAAAAACTGAAGGAGGCCCAAAAAGTCATGTCCTACGCACAGCATGTACCCGGTATAGACCGGAGTGCATTATTGCAGGCTATGGCTGTTTTTTTAGAACATAAAGGGCAGTTAAAACTGGCAAAGAACTACCTTAAAGTAGCTTTGACAGAAGCCTCTGACGCCGATAAAGCAGAATACATTACAGAAGAGTTGGTACGCATTAAGCGCAAAATAAAGGCAAGAAAAAAGCGACAATTCTCTAAGCCTTAACACAAAAGCCCTGTTGCCTGTAGCTTCCGGGCTTTTGTATATGGTTTAAGCAAACACTAGTGAGCCCCTGCGAAAGGGTACATTAACAGGCCTGGCCTAAGTTTCCTTATACAAAGCACTGAGGGTTAATTAAATATAGCCATAATATTATTTAAAACCCAAGGTGGATCTGCCTGGCTAATTTTTTTATCCCATTCACTAAAAAAACACAACTGTTCAAAATGAAACAAACGAGTTTTTATAAGATAAATATGTGTACTTTTTTTAAATATAACTATTTGTTATTAAAATGGTTAAGCTACTTATATGTACATAAAGAATTAAGTTAAAATATATTCTTTTTACATACGTATTTGGTATGACAGAGGCCTGTGTTTCTCAATACATTTGAATGGCACGAGCGTTACAATATAAGGCCGCATATGGCACCACGTTTTTGAAATTCAAATCTCTAAATATACCAACCATCATGAGCGCAAATCAATCAGACTTATCGAATGCACATTATGGCTACGACATGGTCCTAGCCACTACACAAGCTTCCGTAAATGCTACTATGGAAGAATGGCTGTCCAAACAAACCAGCGGCCCTTTTATACAAGCCTATGTGTACAATCCCGATCACCCAAGCGGACAATCAGGAGCTACACTTATTGATTTTAAGGAACTGGAAAAAGAAGTAGGCTTTGACCCTTTTAGCATACCCAATGGTACCCCTACCGATGATCCCAGGATCAAGGCATTGCTGGACAAAAAATTCATGTTTGCCTTTCAGGTGGAAATAGGCATCCCCGACTTCCCTCTGAAAGACATTCCCCCGGTAATTTCTTTCGACCAGGAGGGGAGTTACGTAACCTACAATATGGTTTGCAAAACGTTTAAAGTAATCGTTATAGAACCCGCCTTGTATGGGCAGACCGAATGGCTCAACTTATCCCAGGAAGAACAGGATAAGCCCTGGGTATTTGGTTTTACCATTGACCTGGACCTGCGCAGTGACAACATCAATAACCATTTTCATGACCTCCCGCCCGTTACCCAGAAAGAAGTTAAAAACCTGGGGGAAGACATGTTTAGCGTCCAGCAGTTGTTCCTGGACCTGAATACGGCAGGACTTAGCAATTCCGTAAGCATTAGCGGGCTAAAACCTACCAGCCAGGCCTATATTGTGCTTACGCAAGTGTTTTTGAACACCTACCTGGCCGATTTGAGTAAGAACGGGGGCATCATGCTTGGCCTGAGTGTTGTTTCACATAAGCCCTTTCCGCAAAACGTATCCTTAATTCCTACGAATCTCAATTTCGAGATTTCTTCCTATAAGGACAGTACGGGGAAAGCTACAACAGATTATCCGGCTTATACCTTGAATTACCTGGTGATGTCCAAAGGACACCCCATGCCTGCCCCTGCACAATTTACCTGGAATTGGGTAGAAAAAGGCAATGTAGATAAATATGCCGGCGTAATGGCGATAAACCGTACCGCCTTCACGGCATTTCTGCATGATTTGCTTTCTCCTTCCCTTACCACGATTTGCAAGAAACCGGTTACGCATTTTAGCGTAAACCTTATCGAGGCAAAATTTAGCTGGAGTTATGAAAATGACCCGGGGCCTTTTTCCTTTAATACCGTAGCGAACGGAGGCTCTCATGTATTGACATTCAGCTATTCAAAAAGTGCCTCCGACAGCGATACTTTCGTGCCCAACTGGGGCAATTTCGGGGTAGATTACACCGCTTCGTCAGATGTGTTTATAGAAGGAACTACCATTACGATCAAAACCCGTCTGAAAATGCATTGCCACATCAATGTAGACGGGGGAATAGCCGATGGCGACTGGGCCGACTTTTCTTCGGTAACCACTTATACTATAGGCGTAGATACCCACGGCATGCTGTCTGTAAGCACTCCGGGCCCGGTTATTACCGACAATTCCAAAAAACCTGATCCGGATTGGTGGTCAAAACTCATTACCCTGGGGCAGATTGACAATGTGGCCGATAGGATCAAGAATTCTTTGCAAAGCTGGGTAAAAGGTTTCCTCACTTCGGAGGCCTCGGTTATTGCCAATATGCTGAATGGTTCCAATACCTGGGTTTTCCCCGGAGGCAAAACCTTTACGTTCACGGATGTAGCTTTCTCGGATAATCAGGACCTGGTATCGCACGTGCTGTACATAGCTCCCAGCGAACTGAAAAAGTAATGCTTGCGAACTTATTGTGTAACCAAAAAAGAATATGATCATGGCCTCAAATACAATTACCTATTCATCGGAATTAATGCAGAACTACCTGCAGGGAGAAGTGGTAGCTCCTCAGAAAAAATTCCAGGCGTTGCAAACCAGTGATGGCTACGCCTTGCTGTTTTCTATCGGTACGGATGACGTATTTTACC
This sequence comes from Owenweeksia sp., assembly GCA_028285465.1. Classification (GTDB taxonomy): domain Bacteria; phylum Bacteroidota; class Bacteroidia; order Flavobacteriales; family Schleiferiaceae; genus JANQPD01. The sequence goes on from JANQPD010000030.1 coordinate 26,386, forward strand.
TAACGGAGCAGCAACCTAAAAAACCTACGGGCTGGGAGCAGGTAAACCTGAGTGAACAGCTTGTGTTATCGCACAGTGGTGATACCGTAAAGGTGAAAACATTTGCCGTATCGCAGAACCCGGCAACCGATAAAATAGACCTGGTGCTGGTAGCCACCATTGGCGACACCGACTACCTCTATATTTCGTTGAACAACGGAAGTGAAAGCGGGTCTATTACCCCCGAAACCATTCAATGGACTGTAATGCCTTATGATGATCCCGATCACAAAGGCATAAAGCTGGATATCACCAATGTATACCTCTCCGAAACAAAACACGAAGAATACATAGTGGCTGACCTTTCCCGCTCAACCTTCGCCCAGCCCAGTAATTTTATAGAGCGCTACTATATAGACCCCGATAAAACCAACGGCAGGGTGTGGCGGAATATGGTGATAGGAGGCGACCTGGACCCCGATGTGCAAAGCTGTATAGGGAGAAAATCAGGTGACCGGGTAGATGCCACCTATACACTGGGAGCAATAAACGGAAAAACAGAGTTGATCTACGCTCCCTTATACAATGCGTGGGACCCTGCAGCGCCTCCTACCATTACACGCCTGGGCGTACCACAGGGAGCCACGGCCATAGATACCGCTTACCTTGGGGATTCTACTACCGGCTTGTTTGTAGCGGCAAATCAGGCTTTATATTATTATCCGGCTGAAGCCCAAAAAGATGGAGACAATGGCAAAAAAGTACTTCAGAATGAGCTTTTTGAAGGCGTTACCAAGCTCTATGCCTGTATTTCTGACACACATTTTGTGGTATGGGGCTTAAACCGCGCGGATCAGATCTTCTATTCCAGTTGTCCAAAAGAGGATGTGCTGAACCCCGATGCCTGGAGCTATCCCATTCCCATATTGACCCAGGTCGAACAGGTTTCCCCCTATGTAAACAAGACCGATAACGCCAACATCTTCTTTGCCGTTTCGGGCAATACGCTCAAAAAAGCCGTTCAATCTCCCAATACCACTGTTTGGAACGTACAGAACATAGATCTGCAAGCACCGGTAGATGCGAAAGCCCAGCGTTTTGATTCGTATACTACACGGATCCAGCTAACCGATGCGCAAGAGCAGCCTGTAGCCAATGCTGAGCTTTATCTAAGTGCTTCTACCAGGACTTCTTATTACATCAACCACTTGTATTATGTCCTGGATACCGTACCCATACCCGTGCCTACTGATGCGTTGGGCAGCATCACGCTGGTAGAGAAAACAAACAGCCTTACGGGGGCTAAGATCTCCGTTTCTGAAAAGGGAGGGACGGTACAGGAGATCAACCCGATGGACAGTCCTTTTGAAAAAGTGGCTGCGCTTGATACCGCCGAAAAAATAAAAGAGGCAGAGATCACTTACCCGGATGGCACAACAAAACCCCTGGTAAACAAGGGCGTATCGCAAAGCAATCTGGAAAAAGTAGCCGAAGCCAACAGCAATTTGTCAAAGGCCTATGCTAAGGTAAACAGCACCGCCATGAAGAGAGACGTACACCTGCTCGCCATGGCACGTACAGCTCCTTTAGAAGGGTTTGCGGATGCCATTGCAGCAGATCTGGGGGACCTTTTTAATTGGCTCGAGTCAGGCATAGAACACGTTATCCATATTGTGGAAAATGCGGCTACCGGTTTCTGGCATTTTGTGGTGGAGATTGGCGACAAAGTATACCAGGGGATATTGGATTGTGCAGAAAAGATAATGGGGGCGGTACGATGGGTGTTCGATATCATAAAAACTGCCTTGGAAGACCTGCTTAAATTCCTTTCTTTCTTATTCGAGTGGAACGACATTACACGTACCAAGGAAGTGCTTAAAAACATCACCAAACTCATGATCCAGCATGAAGTAGATCAGATTGAAGTGGTGCGGAAAGCCTTTGACAAGGAAATGCAGGAATTGATTTCCAGCATCAAGGGCTGGGCTGGTATAGACAATTGGTCCGGCCTGGGGGCAGCAGCTACCTCACCTACCAGCCATAATTCTACGCCCACAAAAGGCGTAAATGCTCCGGGTACGCTCATTTCACACCATTTTCAAAACAATGCGGGGAACATGAAGCAATACAAGCCTTCACCTCCTCCTAATCCGGACCAATCTCCAATAGAGACTCTTTTCCAGGCTATTAAAAATGAAGGAGACATCATTGATGAAGCTTTGGGTGAATTTGAAACCCTCATCAGCGAATACAAAAGCATGGACCTGGAAAGTATTTTGAAGCGGCTGGTCGGCATTTTGGCTGATGCAGTTTTAGAAAGCACACAAAACGTAATAGATGCCCTGCTGGACATCTTATTTGAAATAGCCAGCGAGGCGGTTAAGCTCCTCGATACGCCTATCTATATTCCGGTAGTTAGCGATATCCTGGAAAGCTTTGGTGTGCCCCGCATGTCGCTGCTGGATGTGATCTGCTGGATTGCTGCTGTACCGGTAACCATAGTGTACAAAATAGGAGAAGGTAAAGCTCCTTTTGCCGATGATGCATACACGAAATTTTTGAGTACCGTAAACGACTATGATACGCTTGTTGCATCGTTTAATACAAAGGCCCATGCAAAGAAAAGGACTCTGGCCGAGGCAGAAGGCCCGATCCCTATGCCCGATGAAGTGGCAAGAGCCATATTTATCAGCGGGCATATGTTTTCCGGCTTCTTCACCCTTATGTCTTGCTTTATTTCAAGTTTTGAAGCAGCGGCTCCCACGGGTGAAAATCCATTTGCCATACCCTCGGCTGTACTGGGTGTACTAAGTGCGGGCAGCGGGGGAATAACGCAGGTTTTGGTGCCAAAAGATCCTGTAGAGAATGCAGCTATGTCTTGGGTTAGCAAAGTAACTACGGGGAGCGTTATTCTCTCGAAGCTGCTCTTTAGCGGGCCCGCTCAAAAGAAATTTGGCGCTTCAAGCGGCGTGTTAAACAAACTAAAGGTAGGCGATGGCAGGGCAACCGGGGCATTGGTAAACAGCCTCCTTATTATCCCGGCTATTGCCGTTACCTGCTGGCATTTTTACGAGTTGGCTCAAAAGCCGGATAACCCGGAAAGAAATGCAGCGATCATCGGTGAAACAGCCAATATAAGCGGGTACATAAGCCGCCTCAGCTATTTTGTGGCCGTAAACGATGAAGATGCTGAAAGCAAAGCCATCAGCATAGCTATAATGGTAGGGGCCAACGTAATCACTTCAGGCCTGGAAACGGCAGAAGCTATTGTAGGGGCCTCACATTAACGCATCTTCCAGCTCTACTCAACTAAGGAATTGCCGGGGAATAATTTCCCGGCAATTCTTTTTAAAGCAATGCTTGCAAGCTAATGAGGCTGAGCACAGAAGTATTGTACCCGGATCATGTATTTCCGATAACCTGTGTCATTTTTTATTCATGGATGAATGAGTTCCTTTGGGCAAAATGATGATCGCTCTATTCGCAATAATCGCACTGTTTTTTGTTCTGCTGCTCTTTTTGATTTTTACCCCTATTACCTTACAGATAGATACTTATCGCCATCTATATGCTTTAAGGGTGTGGGGCGTAACAAGCTGCTTCCTGGTGTGGAAGGATGGGATATTGCTCGAGGTGAAAGTGCCTTTTTACCGCTTTACCATAGATCCCTTTACCTTGGGGAGTAAGATTAAGAAGAGAAAAGCAAAGAGAAGACAAAAGGTGGAAAAAAAGACGGCCTACAACAAAATAAAAAAAGGAGTAAAAGTTTTGCAGTCGTTTAAGCTTACGGCCTTCAGGCTGGACCTGGACACATCGGATGTATTATGGAACGCGTATTTGTACCCGGTTTTCTTTTTCCTTCATTCGCAAAAAACCCCTCTGCACATCAATTATGAGGGACGAACCGGCTTGTTGCTTTGTGTAGAGAATAGCGGAGCACGAATGCTCAGGGCCTTCTTTTTTTAAACTACGTATTCACTTTAAACTTTAAACACATGGAAATGAATTTCGAGGAACTACTGGAAAAAGTAACCCGCTTTATTCAGTCAGAAGCTAAAACTGAAACAATCATCGGGGAACCCTTTGAACTGGGAGAGTTTAAATGCGTGCCGGTGGTAAAGGTAGGCATGGGTTTTGGAAGCGGGGGTGGAGAAGGCGCTAACCCCAGGCACGGCAAGGGATCAAGCGGAGGTGTAGGAGGAGGCATTGGTATGGCACCGATTGGCTTCCTGGTGACCCAGGGCAGCGAGATCTCCTTTATCAGCACGGAAAAGAGCAGTGGCCTTTCTTCTGTTTTTGAAAAAGTACCCGACCTGATCGATAAACTTATGGATAAGAAGAAGACGGCTAATGCCGAAGCTTAAGCCGGTTTGTTGAGCGTTGATATGGACATTACCCCTAGAAACGGGGAGGTGGCCTTTGGAATTCATATTCTCTTGCACTTTTCCCATCGTATTGCCAGTGGTCCATAGGCCTATACGTAGAAATACCTGTTTTTGTAAAGGGTGTATTTCTACGCTTACTATGGTGTGCAGAAGTCTATAAGTTTGGACTTGTCATAAAGTAAAAGAAGCGCGCAAAAAAAAAATTCTTTTACCCATATGACAAGGTGTATGCCGAAAAGCCTTTAACAGAGTAGGCAATCCAAACTAATAAAAGAGATATGGCAACAAAGAATAGTACTGAAAAGAAGCCCAAACCTACCGCCCTGGAATATAGCGGCAACATGACGTGTATTGTAAACAACCAATCTGGTGGCCCCATAACTGATGTTAGTGTTTCGCACCAATGGAAGGGGATCACGAATACCTACGGACCCACTTCTTTGAATACGGGGGCGAACGGTAGTTTTGAGATCCAGGTGGGCTCCGGAGGGAGTGATGAGTGGTCGGTACGGTGGACGGATGCCGATGGGCAATGCTGGTACCGCTCAGACAAACAATGTGATGTGTACGATGAAGATTTAAACTCGGGCAAACCGGTTAACGTAAACCTGATCAATGGCGACCAGGGGTTTAGCGTGGAAATGCCCGTAAGCAGCTCTTGTAATGACAATTACGTAAGTAGTTGTTCCTGAGTAGAGCTTGTGCTGTGTGAAAAAAGGGGGGCTTAGCCCCCCTTTTCTTTTTTGGCGACTTATTGCTTTAGTAGTTTTACATTAGCCACTTCACCGGCATTTGAAATGGTGGCATTGTAAAAGCCATTTGGCAATCCGCTTACATCTAAAATGCCTTGTACGTTGTTTCCTTCCCATACGATCCTTCCGGTCAGGTCTGTAATAACTACTTCATATACCTCATCTCCCGAGATAAAAAACAGGCCTTTGCTCGGGTTGGGGTAAACGTTTATTTCTTCTTTCTCTTCAGGCTCAATTTTCCGGGTAATTATAGAGCTATTGTTCATATAAGGATTGTTCGTTTTATATGCAAAACGATCTATGTTCCCGGCCCTGGCTACAAACACATCAGAAGGAATTGCGGAACAGTTTGGACCGGCACTGGTGGGCTGAGCCATAATATTCGGATATCCCAGATTTATGTCTCCTTTGCTAAAGCTTCCGGAGAAAACAACACCACAGTTAAGATTATCCAGGGCCAGACTGCCTGCCCACGCCTCAGTGCCGGCGCCCGTATAATGATGTGGCCAAAGGGGAGTAAAACTGGCATTATCTAATTGCTCATCGTATTTGACCATATAAATGGAGCTTATTTCCCCGGTATTATTCAGGGTGCCCCCGGCCGGAGCATAGGTAGTACTACTTCCCCAGGTAGTGCCCAGTGCGTAAACCTCGTTGCCTGTTGGCATAGCTAAAAGATCGGTGATGTTAAGGAAACCAGCCGAAGTGGTTATTTTGGTGGCTGCAGTAAAGAGGGGAGGGTTCATATCAAGGTCTAAGCGTACTATAAAACGAAAATTGTCGGATTCATTAATGGTCAGGTTGTCAAACTGGATCGTTGAGTCACATTCACCTCCAATGTAAAGTACATTGTCCTGCAAGGCACTGGTAATTACCAGGGGATTGCCCGCGCTTACAGCGCTCGATTTGGAAGTCCATGTCCCAGGGATATCATTCAGGTTATTATCCAGTTGTCTGACTTTTACCGCTCCGTTTTTATGGCCCACCATGTAAAGATTTCCGTTTAGCAGATCTATTTCAATTCGCCTGGATATAAACCCCTGGAATTCCTGCCCGGGAATCTGGTCAAAGCGGATACCAAGCAGGTTCCCGTTATTAGGATCATATCTCGCTACAAATGCCGTGCGATCTGTTCCATTGAAACTCATAAAGAAAGGTGATCCGGTAGTAGTTACGCCTCCAAAGTCCGTTTCTGACTCTAAAAAGCCAGAGCCTATCCCCGTAACATAAAGCAGACCTCCTGGACCTATCTGGAAATCCAAAATATCAACTAAAGAGCTTGCTAATGTTCCAACAGGGCGTAAAACTACCTGCCACAGGTAATTGCCATTGGCATCGTACTTTGCTATATAAGAAGTACGAGTAAGGCCGGTACTGGTTGTAGGAGCTACTATCTGAGGGGCACCTTGCCAGGTCAGATTACCGGGTCCTAAACCACCGGCTATATAAATATCTCTGTTAGCATCTACTTCTATTCCCGTAACACTATGGTTAGCAGGTTGCTGCGTTGTTGAGGCAGTAATCTCAAAAAGCAGGTTGCCTTCAGCATCGTGTTTGGTCGCAAAAGGGTGGCTTTGCCCATTGGCACCACAGGTATTAGCCCGCATACCTACAACATAGGTTTCTTCGTCCAGATAACGCAGCGTTCTTGATTTTCCAGTGGCCGTAATATTGTCAAAGGTATCTACCTCGTTTATGCGAATGGGGAATCCATTATCCTGGCAGGTCACGGCCTCTATCGTGTCACTAGCTGTCACAAAGGCATCATCCTCATCAAGCGTGAGTAAAGCACCGGCCCGGATGTTTTCATCATACACGGCATTTTCCGTAGTGTGTTGGAATTCTATGGGGCGGGTGTTGCACCATTCGAAATCAGGGGCTGAAGTACCGATAAACTGCAAGTCGTAATTCCCGGCACCCGAAACCCGGTCCTGCCTGTAGGCCAGTATTCCGATATCATTTGAATTAGGGTCTACGTCAACCATTTCAGGGGTAGCTATTAGGGGGGCATTTAGGTTGGCCGGTCCTCCAAAATGGCTGTTATAAATACTGCCCTCTGAGGTTGCAAAATCTTGATTAGGGGTCATGTATACTTGTGCCCTCATGACTGTTTCCAGCGAGCTGGTCAACTGGCATATAAAGCTTACGGCTCCAAACTCACTGGGGAGGCCGTTGCAATCAAATGCGGTAGCTGACTCCGGTATCATCCCTCCTACAATAATGCTCCCCCATTGGGTTTGCCCTAATGAAAAGGAAGAGGTATTCACCTCATCCAGGGGCCTGTAGTTGTTGTGGTTGCCCAATACCATACCGGTATTTACGTCCAGCCGGGTTATGTAAAAACTGTTGTCAAGTGTAGAGTTGGCCAACACTACAATCTCGTTTTCATCTAAAATAGCACTTGTGCCAACATCCCTGTTTTCTTCCCATTGGTCAGCCAGGTCTATGGCAAAGTTGTTGTTCCACATAATATTACCGCTATCATCTATTCTCATGGCCATTACGCCTTGATTGGAGCCCCCCCCGGTTTTAAAAACATTGCTGGAGCCGGTAATAAAAAAGCCATCACCTACTTCCAGTGCAAAGGAGGCCATGTCAAAATCTGAGTCCCCATCATTCGGAGAATCGTAGTACCTGGCCCAAACAATATCGGCCTGGTCATCCAGGAGCATCACAAAAGTCGATTTTGGGGAATTTACCTGCAGCCCAAATTGATTGTTGTATCCGGTAATAAGAAAGCCACTATTAAAATTGACCGGCAGTACATGCAGCCCCGTAAGCCTCCAATCCGGTCTTCTCGGGTCGATGAACCTGCGGTTTGTTACAATCTCTCCCTGGTTATCAATCCTTAAGAAGAAAAGGCGACCCTCACCAGTATTTGACCTGGTAAAACCGGTAATAACATAGCCATCATCAATCGCTTCTATATGAAAAGCGCGGTCCGTAAAATCCCCGCTGTAGGTCCTGCTCCAAATGATGTTGCCCGCAAAACCGAAAGAGATTACTCTTAAGTCCGTATTACCTCCATTGGCATTATTGGTAGTTCCTGCAACGGTAAAGCCGTCCATAACGCGTGTTATGGAAAAATTAGAAAGATCTTCATCCAAAAGGCATCGCGCATCTGCAAATTGCGCGTTTAACTGGAGATTGAACAGGAAAAGGCATAGAAGCAAGGGAAGTGATTTTTTCATAATCGTATTTTTTTAGCATTAAGTGCACAGTAAACACCAGTAAAGGGGCATACGAATTACAGCTACTCAAACTTAAAGTGAGTTTAGAATGGCAACAATCGCAAAGTGAGAAGCGTGACCAATTTGTTTAGGAGCGTGGCAGGTTTCTTTATAAGCGTATGGCTAAGGGTATTGATTTTTGGACCGAAATGCTCGATAAATATAGCCCAGGCCTGAGCTGAGTTATTGTGTTGTTCTATTAGCCCGGTGAAGCGCATGGAGAAAGGTGCGTTCTACCATCGAAATGGCCGGGTTTGAATTTGAGGATGAAGGAGATTTGTTTTTAAACCGGAAGTTGTATATTGAAATATGACTTTCAACCGCCTCAACCATAACGTACTCGGTGAAATACGCCCGCGCTTTCGCCTGTCCACCTCCTTGCAAAGGGAGGAAGTATTTGCCCTGATCCGCCAACAGCTGAAGCAGGATGCCACTGTTCATGGCGCTGTTTTGAAGCAATACGCCATCCTGAAGATCCCGCAAAGCGAAGCGCATTATTGGTCTCCCGAGCTACAGATCCGGATTGACGAGGAGGAAAGCGATGCTGATCCGGAAGCCACCATATTGCGCTGCCTCATCGGGCCTAAGCAAACGGTTTGGTCCTTGTTTGTATTCTTTTATGCCCTGGTGGGTGTCATCAGTTTTTTTGGGGGCATGTACGGTCTCTCTCAATTAACCATTGGGCAGTCTTCCTGGTTTATCTGGCTATTCCCTGTGGGTCTTGCCCTGATTCCCACCATTTGGTTGGTTGCCAAAGTAGGGCAGAAGGCGGGGCGGGAGCAGATGCTACACCTGGTTAGCTTTTTGTACCATGCATTGGAAGAACGCGGCAATGTAGAGCGGGTGCGTTAATAGATCCCTTAGGCTGGCACATTCTGCAAAGAGGGCACTGACTGCCAGGTTGTTTTTGGAAAGCAACAGCAAAAAGAAAGCCCCTCAAATTCCTTTAAATACCAGAATTTGAGGGACTATCAATCGAGTTACCCTATTAAAAACCTGCTTATTGCTTTAGCAACTTTACATTGGCCACTTTACCGGCATTGGTAATGGTGGCGTTGTAAAAGCCATCCGGCAATGTACTAACATCTAAAGTACCTTGCACGTTGTTTCCTTCCCACACGATCCTTCCGGACAGATCTGTAATAACGACCTCATGCACCTCATTTCCCGAGATAAAAAACAGGCCGTTGCTGGGGTTGGGGTAAAGGGAAACATCTAAGGTTTCCGTTTCCTCAATGCCCAGGAAGCCTACGGGCAGGGCCAGTAAATCTCCTCCCTCCGGTAATGCTGCGAAGAGTCCAAAAGCCGGACCATTTCCATTTACGGAAGGGTCTAAGAAACCCGAGGCCAATACGGTGATGGCAGAATCTTCCAAGCCAAGAGTTTGAAGTGGAGCCAGGTAACTGGTCACAACTGTAGAGCCTGAGGCGTCCCTGACCTCCAAAATATAATCATCTGTGGGCAGTTCCAGGTATCCGTCAAAGTCGGAGTACATCAGGTCGTCAGAAGCCGTAGTGTTTAATACCCCGTTTTCGTACACATCCACCGTGGGGGCGTCTGTAGCCCCGTGGTATACGAGGATATCCGTATTGCCCGCAGTGGCTGCCTGTTCCCTGCCCATGGCAAATACATCCAGCTCGAAGGCAGGTGTGTCGGAATAAGAGGTGGTACTTAAACCGGTAATACCTGCCGCTACGGCAATATATGTTTCTCCTGAAGTCAGGGCCGTATTGAGGTTGTAAATGGAATTGGCCACACTGGTACTGGTTTTAGGAGCCACATCAATGTCAATAGTTACCCCGGCTGGCGCATTAATAAAGGGAGTAGCTGTTCTAAAAGCAAAGTTGTCTAACAACAAGTTGCCGTTTAAATACACATCCACGCTATCGGCAATATCGTCTGCGCAGTTGTGGATTACCTGTAACCTGGCTTGAGAAGAGGGCAGTGCGATCAGGTTCCCCCCGGTAGGTAAGGCAACGTATAAGCCAAAAGCCGGACCATTTCCATTCGTGGAAGGATCCAGGAAGCCTGAGGCCAATACCGTAATGGCGGAATCCACTAAGCCCAGTGCCTGAAGGGGGGCATCGTAACTCGCTACTACTATGGCCCCTGAAGCATCCTGCACTTCCAATACATAGTTGTTTGCAGGCAGTTCCAGATATCCGTCAAAATCAGAATACATCAGGTCGTCAGAGGCCGTGGTGTTTAAAACACCATTTTCGTACACATCTACTGTAGGGGCATCCGTAGCCCCGTGGTATACCAGTACATCTGTATTGCCTGTCATGGCCGCTTGTTCCCTGCCCATGGCAAACACATCCAATTCGAAAGAAGGTGTGTCGGAATAGGAGGTAGTACTTAAACCCGTAATACCAGCGGCCACAATAACGTATGTTTCTCCAGCCGTTAAAGTGGTATTGAGGTTGTAAATGGAATTGGCCACACCGGTACTGGTTTTAGGAGCCACATCAATGTCAATGGCCGTACCGGCAGGTGCATCAATAAAAGGAGTAGCGCTCCGGAAGGCAAAGTTGTCCAACAGCAAGTTGCCATTCAAGTACACATCTACGCTATCGGCAATATCGTCTGCAGAGTTGTGGATTACCTGTATCCTGGCCGTTTGTGCTGTAAGTTGTAAGGTTCCCCCGATCATTAGTGCTGCGAGGAATGCTTTTTTAATGTAACGTTCGAACATATTCATTTCTATTTGTATTTAGAGTGTATAGTATAGATAGACGAAGCGTCAAAAACGCTTCCTGCCTCAGCAAAAAAATTGGATTACGTCAAAATCATAGCCGAGATCAAGTCGGGCAACCAGGAGAGTTTCAGGGTGCTGTACAACCGCTTTGCGCCCCTGTTTAAAGGGATTGCGTACCGGTACGTTGGGAGCGCAGATGAGAGCAATGATGTGATCCAGGAAGCATTCATAAAAATCTATAAAAACCTGAATAGTTATTCTTTTAAGGGAAGTTTTGAAGGGTGGATGAAGCGAATTGTGGTGAATTGCAGTCTGGAGTATATAACGAAACGCAAAAAAATTACATTTGAGCCGGAGGCCTTGCTGCTGGACAAGAGCTGTTCATCCTGGGAACTGCCGGTTTCAGAAATGAGTGTACAGGAAATTGTGGAATTGATCAATAAGCTCCCTACCGGGTACCGAACCATTTTTAACTTGAGCGTAGTTGAAGGGTATACACACAAGGAAATAAGCAAACAATTAGGCATCTCTGAAGGAGCCTCCAGGAGCCAGCTTACCAAAGCTAAGGGAAAACTGAAGGAATTGCTGAAAGGGATACAGATCTATAGTGCTGTTAAAGCGTGAACGAGAACAAGCCAAATAACGAAGAAGACCTTCTAAAGCAAAAGCTGGAGAAGTTTGAACTCCCGGTGGAGGATTTTGTCTTTGAAGCTATCCAAACCGAAGTAGCCCCGGCATCATCTAAACCCCAAAAAGGCATTTGGTTTTGGACGGTGCTCATTGGCTCTGTTGTAATCGTATTTGTTGGCTTACTCTTCTTTTTAGGGCCTTTTGATGAACCTGCTGCACAGGACCCCGGCAAAACACCCGGAAATGTAGAAGTAAATGAGCCGCAAGTTGCGGTTCCTTATGGGACTACCGAAAATGAAGCGCCTGTAACGTCCCTTCAAAACAATAAGGTGCAAGAGGGTGAAGACGTAGAACCCAGTGGCCCACAATCTGAAAAAGGAAAAGCCAAACTTGAACCTGCAACACAGCCCCGTGCCTTGGGTACTTCAGAAATCCTTGCCTCATCCGCTAATGTTCCCCAAAAAGAATCCACACAAGCGGCAGGCCAAAATGCGTTAAGCCAAAAGGCATCTGACGGATCTTCCGGCCAGGATATACCTGACTTGAAAGAGCATTCATCCGGGCTCGAAAACCCGGAAAAAAACGCTTTGACAGGGGAAGGGACCAGTATTTTGGGAACGGGTATGGTAGTTGACCGGCATTTGCCTGATGAAATAGCCGTAACGGATACTCTCCGTAACAATTCCGCAAATAATTTCCCCTCCCAACCTGAGCCAGAAGGCTCAGGAGAAGCAGTTGTTGTCGACAACCCCACAGATTCAACGGGTATCTCGGGGGAGGGACTGCGTTTAGAAGAAAAGGCACCTACTACTAAGTTCGGCTTACAGGCATTTGGTGGGGTAGGTTTTTCGTATCGCATTTTAAGAAGTCCGGCAAATGAAGCATTGCAGGCCCATAAAAATGAGCACGAACGCTATGGGCTTAGCTTCAGTTTTGGTTTAGGTGGGCGGTATTATTTCACCGATGCTTTATATGCCGGGGCAGGGTTCGGGTATGCTTCCTATTCTGAGCGCTACGCCTTTCACCACGATTCCATCAGCCACTCCACAGCAAATACATACAATTACATACAGGTGCCCTTTACACTGGGAGTTAGATTGTTTGAAAGGGATCGCTTAGCCCTCTATGGACAGGTAGGTATTGTGTGGAATGTTTTAACCGAAGCGCAATCCTCCTGGGTAGACCCTCACAGCTTGTCGGCAGTGAGCCATAGCAATACGGGTCCCATGCACCCGTTCCAGGAAAATGCGTTTCAAAGCACTTTGGGTTTAGACATTGCCTTTAAACTCAACGCACACTGGCAGGTAAACCTCATGCCAAACGCCAGTATCTTTCTCAACTCGGTTTACCTCCAATCCACCAACCTGGACCAAAAGCCTTATGCAGGTTCCTTACACATTGGGGTTACCCGGAGGTTTTAGTAACCAATGATGGTTATTGCTCAACGTCTTCTTCATTTCCTGGGTTCAAACCCATACAAAAGGCATCCAGCACTACTAGAGTGAAATAGTCACCGAATAATCGTACGTCTGGTAACCGGAAAACTGTGCTGGTACGGAAGAGATGACCAGGTAAATTTCGTCACCTGCATTGGGTACTGATACGGTAACCTGCCCGGAAAGGCCATCCACCATATTGACCTCGAAATATTGTATCCCCGAAGCGCTTTTTACGGCAACCCGCGCCTCGAAGTGTGCGGCAGCCCCATCTGAGCCACTTCCCGTACCACTAATAGAGAAGGTATAGGTAGGCGAGGTGGGGTTTGTGATCTTAATAGAGTTATAGGCCCAACTGGCCGGCCGTAGGTTTTGGCTTGGACTAAATGTACCTATGGCTGCCGAACCACTTAATTCTAAGGCATGGGTATGGAGCTCAGCGGGCTCTGTGAAAAAGTCCAGCTCATCCAGTGTGATTGCTTTTTGATCGTCTGTAAGGTAATCAAAGCCTACCGCTGTTTGAACAGCCCAATCGGCAAACATATCCCGTAATTGAACTCCTCCAACTGTATTGTAAAGGTATTCCTGGGCAGATAGGCCGGTAGCAGTAGCATATACCCCTGTAATGATCTTTCGGTCTACATTTTTTACATTGGATAAGAAATATAAAAAGGCACTGGCACCATACTGTCTTACCCCATAAAGCCAGTCGTTGCTTGCCGGTACATTGGGGTCCCAGAACTCGGGAATGTACCAGAGGGAGAAATGCGGATTGGCATAGACCGTTCCTGCGGTTATAAAGGCATTGCTTTCGGTATTCGAAGCACACTGGTACCATTCGGCAGAGGCTTCTATGAACCATACCGCATCATTATTGGTTTCGATCGCTTCATACTCACCGGAAGCCTGGAATACGTGAAATCCCTCGTGGTGCACATTTGAATAATCCTGGATGGCCCCGTGCGGCAAGGTCAGGTAGGGAAGGTCTCCTGCATCAAAACCCTGCCCGTTCCCAAAGAAACTCGGGAAGTTATCGTCTTCCCCATGGTGAATAAACACATTGTAAAAGAACCCTGCGTCCGTATTGGGCGGATCTTTTAATTGGAGGTTTTCTTTTACGTCCTTACGAATCTCGCTCATCCATTGTTTGAGCGGCGCAATGTCTTGGGAATGGTCGAATTTGGCATCCCACCAAAAAGCAAAATTCTCGAAGGTTTCAATGGTACGCCCATTTCTATCAACGGGAAGTTCTCTAATACTCAGGTCAGCATTTTGATCGGGTTTATTATCAGCGTCTTTACTACAACCCATTAAAATAAACCCTAGTAAAGCAGGATAAATGAGTTTTTTCATCGTACCATACATTTTCGTACATCTTAAATATACCACTTCGTAAAGCGAATCACAGTAAAAAGGCATTGTGTCCTCGATTTGTCTACGCATTCAAGGCGTAACGACACCGGAATGCCCCTCTATAATGTAAGAGTTTGTTTTTGAATGATTTATCAAATCCATACCTGCTTTACTCCATTTGTGTAGGCTGCTTCACAAATATCATCAAAAGAAATATGGCAAAAACCGGTACTTGGTTTTTTGATGTCCGACTTAGCATGAATACGGTAACACTTTGCCGGTATTCGAGAAACGCAAAGGAAAATTTGAGGCGGGTAGGCACGGTGATCGGGGTTGGTGCTTACCTCACCAATTCTTCCATTTGATCAAACCCGCAAAGGCCAGCTCCATGTACGGTGGCAGGAGCACTATTGCTAAAGGCTTCTCCGGCAAAATACAATTTGTCATCCACACCCTTCAGCATTTCAGAAGCAGCGCCTGCGGTTCCTTCAAAATTATAGGACCCGCGCACGTAGGCTTCTTTGCTCCAATTTTGAATGATGTGTTTTTGATAGGTTTGAGACGCTTTACCCTTAAATATTTCATCTAATTCCGCAAGAATGGCCCCTATTAATTCCTGTTCTGTATCCATACCGGTAAAAGGGGAAGCTACAGGACCTACGGTAAAAAGCCCCAATATGTTTTGGCTGGAATTCTTTTTAAAGGCGGCATCGTAATAGATCTTTTCTTCCGATTCGGAGCTAAGGATAGAAGATAGCCCTTGCATCAGCAATACGTCCGGGTAAAACCTTTCCGAAAACTGAATGAATACTTTTAAGCCATCGGGCATAATGAAGGTGTCCAGGGCATCGATTTTAGCCTGGGGTAAAGCGGGTGCAAAGTCGATCAAGCCATCTTTTATAACATTAACAGATGCCGTAACCAAGACTTTATCCGCCTCATATACCTGGCCATCTGTAGTGGTAACCCGTACCCGGCTACCGCCGTAGTCGATTTTGTTTACCGGACTGTTAAACACCATATTGTCCAGGCCAATAGTAGGCACAATGAAATCTTCAAAAAAATCGTACCAGGTAGTGTTTTTGAATTTATACTCGCGGTAAAAGGTGCTAAAGAAACTGTGGTTGTGCAATTTGCCGTTGCTCCAGCTTTTGATTTCTCTAGGGTTATAGGGGATCAGGTCAATACTGCCCTGAACCTGATCATTCCCGATCATATCCCTGAAAACAGTGGGTTCATCGTGTATCCATTCGGCCCCGAGGTCTATGGGAAAATCGGCAAAGTCCTGTGTTTTTTTTACCCTTCCTCCAAAGTGGGGAGAAGCTTCCAATATCCTAAAGTTGATCTGGTTCAGCGCTAAGCGGTATGCCGCCATTAATCCCGCTGCCCCGGCCCCTATAATCAACACCTCACCATCGTAATGAAGACGGGCGGCATGGCTATCATCTTTCTTCTGACAGGCTGAGAAAACAGAAGGAAAAAAAGTGACCCCAATGCCTAGTAAAAGGCTCTTTTTGATAAACTCTTCGCGATTCATTGCCGTTTAAAATTAAGATGGAAGCAGGGTATACCGTACGCCCAATTCAAAGAAAAGCAGCCCTGCATTAGTGTGTTGAAAATAAACTTGATATGCATACGAAAACCGGGTATACAGGCCAAAAGAGCGATACACCCGAATGCCCCAGGAGTAGTTTAAGGAAGGTAAAAAGGCCGGTCGGTTTTCCCACTCGCTCACGCTAAAAGAGCCATCTAAATGCGTGGTGAGGGTTAAGGCTTCGGAACGGTTTAGGTAGCCTAAACCCAGGGAAAGGCTAGAATACCTTTTCTTTCCTTTGCCTTGCCATTTCCAGCCCGTTTCAAGGTTGGCCCATAGCGCATGGTAATAATTGCGCTGGCCAAAGTAAGCCAATTGGGGCTCAAAGTAGATCTGGTGTATGCGGGCTTTGGTTTTTTCCTTTCCGGTGCTGACCTGTTCCCATTGCCAGCAGGAAAAGCCCACACCTGCTTTGGCGCCTATATCATACACAGCAAAAGGAGCCAGGTACCCCAGGGAGATATGGCTTGCTTGCAGGTTTAGCTGCGCGGGGGAAATGAAAGGGAGTAGAAAAAGTAAGGGTAAAAAAGACTGGAGTTTACTCATTTGGTTACCATAAGTGAATAAGGCAAGGTACAAAACCTGGTTTGGTTGGGCAGTCTTGGGAAAAACCACGGCCGTATCCGCACGCATTTTCTTGGCCGTGCCTTTTATTGGGAGCTATTCCTGTTCATAAGCCCGGCATAACATTTGGGTAAAGAGGAAGGACCAAAATGCTTGCCAATATCGAGGGCAGAGAATGGTATTGCTCAGATCTGTAAAAGGAAGAAGTACAAAACGAACTTCACGGATAACGCGCTAAGAATTTGTGTATCGCCTTAGCGCACACACTGATCGCAGAGCCCCCCTAAAAGGAGAAAGCTTTCATTTACCCGAAAGCCTTTTGGTGTAGGAATGTTTGGGATAGCAGACTCCTCCAGGCAGACCGTATCTCCACAGGAGTTGCATTTAAAGTGCGCGTGGTTATCGGAGTGGGCATGGTCTACATTGTGCAAATGATCACATAAGGCGTACTTTACCGATACCTGGTCATCGGGAACTTTATGCAGCAGGCCTTTTTCTTCGAAACTCTGTAGAATACGGTAAAGGGTAACTCTATCTACTTTTTTGCCCACCAGGTCTTGCACCTCGCCATGGGAAAGCGCCTTTCCGTACTCCAGGAAGCACCGGAGTACGGAAAGGCGTCCGCTTGTTTTGCGGAGGTTATGTTTTTTTAAAAGTCTTTCCGGCTGCATTACATGATGTGCACTTCGCCTTCGAATACATTCATATTGCCTTCATCATCAAGAGCTACTACTCTTAAAATATAATGGCCTTCTTCGGCATCGGCAGGGATGGCTATATTCACATTTCCATCGGCTTGAAAATCCCAGCTGGTATCGGCAGAGCCGTCCAGGTCGAAATCTTCCTCATAGAGGGACTCATCCAAGGTGCCTTTATGGTCATGCTCTTCATGCTCTTCTTCCAAACTTATTTTAATCTCTGCCAGGTCCGTGGCATCGGTAACCACGCCCATAATGCGTAGGGTACTGCCTTTTGTTACATGCACATGGTCGTTGAAATCAGGATCCGTAATAGAGATTTGCGGCTGACTGGCGTTTGTGATCATAAAATCCACTTCAGCAAATTCACCTTCATTCCCTTCCGCATCAATTAAACGAAATACGGCATGGTAAGGACCCGCCAAAGCGTCCTGGGGCACTTCCATGTGGTCGTGTACGTGTTGTTCTTTACCGGAAAGCTGAATGGTTAAAACCTCAGCCCATTTAATCGAGCTCTTATGGCTATGGCCATCGAAAACGTCGTGTACATCGACCTTTAGCTCGCCGAGTGCTTCATTATCCGTAACATGAGCATCTATGTGGATCTCATTACCCACCATCACCGTAATGTCGTGATCCTCTTCATTGATGGTCACAGATTGTATGACAGGTGCTGTAGTGTCTTGTTCTTCATCTTTATTGCAAGCAGTAAAAAGTAAACCAACAGCTGCTAAAACACTAAAAGTTTTAATTTTTTTCATTGTAGTTAATTTAAATCGAAACGTATTTATGGCAAAATTACTAAAATGCAACAATGTTACAAAAATGAACCTTTAAAACTTCAGGTTCAGAGAGATAATAATATTCCTGCCTTGCTCGGGTAAGTTTAAGATCCGGTATCGCGAGAGGTGCTGGAGGTAAGGGGTATCAAAAGCATTCTCTACCCTTAGCCCTATACGCAGGCTTAGTTTATTAAAAATTCTTTTGTATCCTAAACTTCCGTGTAACAGGTGATAACCCGGCGTATCTGCTTCATTGCGATCGGTGCGGTTTTGAGCGGCCGCCCAGCGGTATTCACCCCCAATGCTCCAGCTTTGTTTTTGGTTAATTTTTCCTATATACTCCGCACCAAGCAAGTTAGATAGGGGAGGTGTGAAGGGCAGCGGTAAGCCGGTTTCGATATTGTAGCTATGCACATATTCCAGCGCTGTAGAGAGGTGAAGTGCCTGAATGGGGTGGTATTCCACAAAAAACTCGGCACCGGTATGAATCGCTTCTGCCTGCGTATAGCGGTAGAGCTGGCCGGCATCGGGCAAAGGCGAGAAGGTTGCTGCCGGCCTGAGGTAAAGAAAATTTTCGAAATAGTTGAAAAAGGGGGTCAGTTTCAGATAGAGCGCCTTTTGTGTAAAGCTAAGGCCCAGATCGGCCTGGTAACCTACTTCCGAATCGAGATTCGGGGTGCCGATCTCATGCCGGAACGTACCGTGGTGGATACCGTTGCTCACCAGTTCGGCTGGCACCGGTATCCTGAAACTGCGGGCCAGGTTTAGCTTCAGGTTCCATACTTCGTTGGGGTTGTGGGCAAGCCCGAAAGCCAGGGCATAATTGAAAAAATCGCGTTGCAGGAAAGGGGAGCGCTCTACCAGCGAATCGGGATCATTAAACCAGGGCTGCAGGTGTTGGCTCGACTCCATATGGGCGTAATCCACCCTGGCTCCGGCATTCCAGTTCCAGGTGGGGTCAAGTTCACCTTCTACCAGGGCAAATAGCCCTCCGTTGTAGCGGTCAAAATCAGGCAGCAAATACTCCCATCCGCTTCTGCGGTTTTGCTGGAATTGGTGGTTGGTCCCTACATTAAATCTAAACTCATGGGCACGCCAGCTGTATTTGGCGTTCAGGCTATACGTATTGAGGTCCAGGCCCAGGGCAAGGGTGTTATTGTCGTCTATCTCCTGAAAACCGTGCGCATGGGGTCTTGAGTTTTCCCGTCTGATATTCTGCTGAAATCCCAAATCGGTAACCAGCCAGTTGTTGCCGATCTTAAAGTTCAGCTTGGCGTAGGCTTTGGTATGGCTGATCTCCTGGTTGGGTAAACCGATATCGCTTACCTGACCGATATTGCCCACATCATAAGCCCGGGGTATACCCGTAGCACCGGGATATAGCCCCACTTTTTGCCGATATTGGCTAAGCATTACCCGCAGGTTGAAACCGGGTTTTAAAAGGCCGTAGTTTAACCGTCCGCTCAGGAGTTTACCGGCCGTGTTTTTCAGGGTGTTGTCTGTTACCGGCAGCACAAAGCTATTATACACAAACTCTTCGGCCGGTACGCGGTAATCTTCATACTGCTGATAGCTTGCCCGACCGCTGATGAACTGATTTTTATGCCGGTAAGCTGTTTGCAGTGAATGGCCCCGGCTATTGTTGTTGCTCTTATAAATACCGGTATAGCTTCCGCTATAGCCTTCTCCGGGAAACGGGGCAGGCAATACTTTCATTACCCCGCTGATGGCATCCGAACCGTATTGCAATGCACCCGGACCTTTAATGATCTCTATAGTCTGCGGATTAAAGGGGTCGATCTCCAGACCGTGATCCATACCCCATTGCTGTCCTTCCTGTTTTATGCCTTGGTCAAACACTGCCACTCGCGTTCCGGTAAACCCGCGGATCACCGGCTTGGCAATCCCCACGCCGGTATTATAAGCGTTCAGACCGGGCGACTTTTTCAGCACCTCTGCCAGTGAAGATCCTATACCGCCCTCACCGTCCTCAAGCTTCACTTTTTCAATGGAGAGAGAAGATTTGCGTTGCTGGGTTTTGGAGTAGCTATCTTCTACCAACACTTCTTGCAGTTCGAGAAAAGTAGGTTTGAGCCGAAAAACAAGCGTAGTATCCTCCTGTGCCACCAAATCGTAATCGGTGGCTTCATACCCCACTGCTTCAATATGGAGGTGGTAATTGCCGGGTTTTACGCGAAACCGGAATTCTCCATGCTCATCCGTTCCTGTCTGCTGTCCGCTTTCGTGCACTTCAATTAAGGCATAGGCAATGGCCTCACCTGTTTGCGCATCGAGCAATTGACCACTGACCTGCACCTGGGCTTTTAGCACTAAACCAAACAGTGCACATACAAATAAAATAAGGGATCTTCTCAAGCTGCAATTTTACGCAACAAAGTTGCAAAAAGTCTTTTCAAGTGAAAAGGTTGTTCGTATTTAATGTGTTGGTTAAGAAACCGTGTTTCAACGCCTTTTTAAACAGGTTTTTAGCCCTCGTCATTCTATTTATGCCTGCCCCAGCCGAAAACGGCCGGGCCACCTTCAGATGCTTTGTGCAGTGTTTTCTGCACGGTATTTTTGGGATTACTGCGTTAAGTTTTTCTTTTGTACGCTTCAAAGGTTTTTAAATGTTCCACAACAGGTTAAAAAGTGGTGCGCACATTCACATCAAGTCAATTGTATGCATCGTACAAGCCATCGCTTTTAAAAAGGATGTTTAATAAACTGAATATCATCGCCTTTCTGCTTATATCTGTTTAATTAACAGTAATTTACACTTTTGACCGTTGATCAAACCAAACGATAAGTTCATATTTGCTGAATAACCGTTGATCAAATCCACCTGGTGTTTGGAAAGGGGTTCAGGTACTTTAGAGATAGTTATAAATATAAATCTAACTATCATGAAAAAAAAGATGCTTTATGTACTGGCCCTATCGTTGGGAGGGCTATGTGTAATTTCCCTAAACGCCCAGCGCACCTATGATAACGCGAATTCTTATGACTTTATCTATCAGTCAGTCGCCTCTATTATGGAGAGTAACGTAAATGGCTTGGACCCCGGTTACGCTTTTGCTTATACCAATGCAAATACTGGTGGAACGCCTGCGGTAAGACCAGAGTTTATCCGGACTGATTTTGATGGTGTTCCATTGGTACGTCTCTATTATCCGGAAAACAATGACTATGACAGCCGATTTACCCATATCGAAGAAGTTTCAAGTCAATTCCTGGCAGCTGATAAGCAGTTTTTAACGGTGGGGAGTTTTGAAAATGCAGCAGGTAGTGCTTTAACCGTTGCCTTATTGGATGAAATGGGTAACATTACCCTTCAGAATCATTTTCGTTCTGAGGAAATGGCTAATCTGATTGGGGTTAAAGGAATATACAATGAGTATACGGATGAGTTTTGCATAATAGGTGTACAAGCAGATGGGTTTAGTCCAGGAGATCAAAAAGATGTTATTGTCATGGGGCTGGATAACAATCTACATTTTAGTTGGTCAATCAAACTCAGCAGTAATCATGTCCTGGAAGATCATGATTTTGTGACAGATGTAGTGCTTATCAGTCCAAGTGAGTATGCTATTGTTGGAACTTGCAATGATGGGAATATGACTACTTCAGAGCCGGCAACTATGTCAGCCATTGTTTATCCGGGAGGTGTGCTTTACTTCAATTCCGATCATGTGATGAATATCCCTGGTTATTATGATAATGCAGCTGCCATAACCAGGCCTGAACCGATGGGTAGTGATTTGTGGATTATGTCTAACTCAAGACTGGGTAGTTCCACAAATATGATTATCCTAAAACAGATGGATTATGTGGGTAATGTACTGGCGATTCATCAAATCAATACGTCCGGGGATCGTTATTTAGGATTTGATCTAGAAATGCTACCTGGTGATCTTTTAGGAATAAGTGGTTATAAATACACTGCGGGAGAAGCCATCCCATTTTATATGCGCTTTGACCCTTTTTCCGGATCAATCGTGGATCAGAAAGAGTATCCCAATAACATTAGTAACTCTGGTGTTACTGCATACAATGAAAACGATTTATTAAGAATGGAAGCTTACCAAAATCGAACACCTTACTTCTACAATGACATAAGTGGTCTTAGAGCGGATAATGGAGGTATCGTTTTTACCGCTAATGATGATACTTATACGATGGGCTCAGGTTTGGGTTTAAGGGCTTATGGTATATCTGAAACTGGAACGTATGTTACATCTTCTTGCGGGCTTATTCCAAACACCAGTTATACCGCAACGGCGAGTGGAGTCAACCAAATTATAGATCTGATTTTCAATAATGCCTTTGTATCTGAAGAAGGAGATTTCATGACGCAGGTAAGCATGCCTATCAATGATAATGTATGTGGCCCGCTTTATAAAACCGATGGTGGTTCACCTGATTGGGCTGATCCCGCTCCTATTGGCTTAAGTGTTTACCCTAACCCTTCCCGCGGTGGTTTCAGTGTGAGTGGGTATACCAATGCTACCAACATCAGCGTACATGATCTCTCAGGTAAGCTTGTTCTGCAAAAAAACGTAGAAGGTGATGAGACCAGCATAGGTTTAGATCAGTTTGAAGCGGGCACCTATCTGGTAAAGGTTTTAAATGGTGACGCTGTGATCGGAACCGAAAAAGTTCAAATCACCCCATAGCCTTGATCTTAGTGAATAACAATCACAGCGAAAAGGCCGGGTTTCCCGGCTTTTTCCTTTTTAGGCACTTGCGTTAGGCATAATGTCATTGGGGTTTCATAGCATATGCTTATGTGCATTGTTCCAAACCAGAAAAAGCTAACTATGGAGAGTAGACTTATTGCGGACAACGCTGCTTAAAAACTGGATTTAATGACTTGAACAAAAAAAACAGCTCATTTTTACACCCACAACCAAAAGGATGTTGTTCTATGCGTACGTACACACTCACCCTGTTAGGGCTTCTCTTTTCATGCTTTGCCCTTGCTCAATCCACAATTTCTATAAGGGGTATTGTAACCGACTCAAAGGATTCACCCTTACCAGGTGTAGATATTTTTGTGAAAGGCGCAAATTTTGGCACTGTGAGCCAGGCCGATGGAACTTTTCAAATTGAGGCAAGTGAAGGTGCAACCCTGGTTTTTTCTTTTCTTGGTTTTTCTAAAAAAGAAGTAAGGGTTGCTTCAGGGCAAGGCTTCCTGAGCGTAAGCTTAGTTGAGTTAAATACAAATCTGGCCGAGGTAACCGTAATAGGTAGTCGAAATAAAAGCAGAACAGCCTTAACGTCAGCCGTACCCGTTGATATAATTGATATAAAAGAGCTTTCGGTTGACCTTCCTCAAGTAAACGCCAATCAATTGCTAAACTACATTGCTCCATCATTTAGTTCACAACCACAGGTGGTAGCCGATGGAACAGACCATATTGATCCAGCTTCGCTTAGGGGCCTAGGACCCGACCAGGTATTGGTTCTGATCAATGGCAAAAGAAGGCATACTACGGCCCTGGTAAACGTAAATGGCACCCCCGGACGCGGATCTGTTGGAACAGACTTGAACGCTATTCCCCTTGCATCCATAGAAAGGGTAGAAGTATTACGAGATGGTGCAGCCGCGCAGTATGGCTCTGACGCTATTGCCGGCATCATCAATATTGTGCTTAAAAAAGATGTTGATGATCTGGCTGTTTCGTTTCACACCGGGGCTAACTTTAGCGCTAATGGCAATAACTTTCAGGGCGGTGTAGATGGTGAGGAAATACAATTTAATATAAATCGGGGTATGTCCATTGGTGACAATGGTGGTTATATTAATCTTACCGGTTCGCTTAACGCCAGAAACAGAACCAGCAGAAGCAGACCTTTCACCGGTGAAATATTCAATGGCTACAATGCCATAGAATGGGTAGCGGCCCAAAACGGAGGTGACCTGGCTACGCTTCAAACCGACTTAGGCGCTATTCGTCAATACGGAAGTCTGGTGTCACACTTTACACCAAGTCAGCGTTCAGCTATGGCCAATGCCAATTCACTGGACGAAGTACGTGACCTTCTCTCAGATGCGGATGGCGATCCAATTGATTTCTCAGATGCAGAATTAGCCGCCCGTGGCTTAGATCGAAGCGATTTTCAGATGAATATTGGTCAACCGGAGTTGCGTGGGGGAAGTGTTTTTATGAACATGAGTATTCCTTTGAAAAACGCAGCATTGTATGCTTTTGGAGGTATTAGTCACCGCAAAAGTGTAGGCTTTGCCTATTACAGAAGACCTACACAATCGCGAACCTATACGCCGTTAAACATAAACGGACACCGTCCCGAAGGCCTTGGGGATGTAGATGATCAGTCTTTGTCTGTTGGCTTAAAACAAAACATCGGAAAATGGCAAACCGACTTAAGCAATACCTGGGGTACCAACATTTATAAGTTTGTTACCGGTCAGTCTACCAACGCATCATTGCAAAGTGCTTCGCCTAAAACCTTTGACTCCTGGAATATGAGGTTTACACAAAACACCACCAATTTTGATATGGTGCGTGCATGGGACGGCTTTTTGGAAGGGTTCAACCTGGCCATGGGTGCTGAGTATCGATTGGAAAACTACCAAGTTATAGCAGCAGAGGATAGGGCATGGGCCTTATATGACATAAATGGTAATGTGGTAAACGATATTAACCTCTTAGCGGACTCCTTAAAGGTAGTGGACTTTTTTGGCCGCTTAAGACCGGGTGGCGCACAGGCCTTTCCCGGTTTTCAACCAGAAAACAGCGTAGATGCTTTTCGTCAAAGTTTTGCGGCATATGCGGATGCCGAGCTTGATCTCACTGATCGATGGGTGTTACAAGGGGCTGTTCGCTTTGAAAACTATAGTGATTTTGGTTCAACGATTAACTATAAAGTCGCTACCCGTTACTCTATTAACGAATCGCTTGCTTTCCGGGCTTCTTCAAGTTCAGGGTTTAGGGCACCATCGCTGCACCAAATCAATTTTAGTAGCATTAGTACACAGTTTATTAATGGAATTGGCGCACAGGTATTGACTGCTTCTAACACCAGTACCCTCGCAAGAGAATTGGGTATTCCAGAGCTAAAACAAGAAACTTCACAAGACTTTAGTGTTGGTTTTACGGGCAAAATTGACGCCTGGGGCTTAACCTTTTCGGTAGATGCGTATACCACCCGCATAAATGACCGTGTAATCTTAACGGACATGTTTACCCAGGATGAATTTGTAGCCAATGGCAGACAAGATCTGGTAACTATTCTGGCATCAGCGGGGGCTGAAAAAGTACAGTTTTTTGCCAATGCCATTAATACGCAAACCAATGGTATAGAAATGGTAATTACGCAGACCAGCAGTTTGGGCAAAAACCTGAGTTTACGGAATAGCCTTGCGGCTTCTGCTCTACAAACCCGCCAGGTAGGTGCCATCCAAAGCAGTGAACAGCTAAAGGGGTTCGAAGAGGTGTATTTTGGTGAGCGGAGCAGGATTTTGTTAGAAGAATCTATGCCAAGAACTAAGGTGAATTTGATGCATGATTTTCAATATAGAAAATGGCATTTCTTATTAGCCAATACTTACTTTGGAGCGGTTACAGAAGCTGATCCTTACGAGGTTGACAATCAGGATGTTTATGATGTATACAGGGCACGCGTAATCACCAACCTGTCTGTTGGTTACCAAATAACCCCTAAACTACACTGTACAGTAGGCGCGGATAATCTATTTGACCTTTACCCTGATGAACGAAATGGAGCCCTCACCGATGGAGATCAATTTATTTATCCCAGAAGAATTGCTCAGTTTGGCACGAATGGGCGCTACCTCTTTGCGCGCATCAATCTGTCCCTTTAAAAGATTTCCGAAAGGGAAAGGGCTATGTAAGTAAAGAGCCCCTATAAGGCTTAAGATTTAAATAGTGTAAAGCCTTTAAGGGGTTCTATAAACGGAAAGGAGCCTTGATTTACAAGGCGCCCTCCATAATTTGTTCAACGACTTCAGGGTTTAACAGGGTAGAGGTATCGCCTAAATTAGATGTGTCTTTGGAGGCTATTTTGCGCAAAATTCTGCGCATAATCTTGCCACTCCTGGTTTTGGGTAGCCCGGGTACAAACTGGATCTTATCCAACTTGGCAATCGGACCTATATGCTCGGTTATCAATTGGTTTATTTCCTTCGCCAGATTTTCGCGATTGCGCGATTCGCCCACTTCCTTGAGGATGATGAAGCCGTACAATGCACTTCCTTTAATGTCGTGCGGGAAACCTACAATGGCCGATTCGGCTACGGATTGGTGTTCGTTTATGGCGTCTTCAATTGGGGCCGTTCCCAGGTTGTGCCCGGAAACGATCACCACATCATCCACGCGCCCGGTAATGCGGTAATACCCCACTTCGTCTCTCAAGGCTCCATCGCCCGTGAAGTATTTGTTCTCAAAGGCGGAGAAGTAGGTGTCTTTGTAGCGCTGATGATCCCCCCAAATGCTGCGGGCTATGGAAGGCCAGGGAAACTTAATACAAAGCCTTCCGTCGGTTTGATTTCCTTTGATCTCCTGCCCGTTTTCATCCATCAACACCGGTTGGATACCGGGTAAGGGTAAAGTGGCATAGGTAGGCTTGGTCGGAGTGGCAAAGGGGATGGGAGAGATCAGTATACCTCCCGTTTCGGTTTGCCACCAGGTATCGGCAATCGGGCATTTCTTTTCGCCCACGTGGTCGTTGTACCAATGCCAGGCTTCCTCATTGATCGGTTCGCCTACGGTACCCAGCACCTTCAGGCTGGACAGGTCGTGTTGGGTTACAAAGTCTATGTTTTCTTTGGCCAGGGCACGTATGGCGGTAGGAGCCGTATAAAATTGGGTAATCTTGTGCTTTTCCACCACTTCCCAAAACCGCCCAAAGTCGGGATAGGAGGGAACCCCCTCAAACATAACCGTAGTAGCGCCATTGGCCAACGGGCCGTATACAATGTACGAGTGTCCGGTGATCCAGCCAATATCGGCGGTACACCAGTAAATATCCTCTTCACGGTATTGAAATACATTCTTAAAGGTATAGGCCGAATACACCATATAGCCAGCTGTGGTATGCAGCATACCTTTGGGCTTGCCGGTGGAACCGGAGGTGTATAAGATAAAGAGCGGATCTTCGGCATCCATGATCTCCGGTGGACATTGGGTATCCGCACGATCCAGTAAAGGCTGCAACCATGCATCTCTTCCCGCTTCCATGTGGATATCGCTTTGTATCCTCTTGGCCACCAGTACTTTTTCTACCTGGGGACATTGCTTTAAGGCATCATCTACAATGCCTTTGAGATCAATGGTTTTGCTGCCACGATAAGAGCCATCAGCGGTAAGCACCATTTTAGCCCCGCAATCGTTAATCCGTGTAGCCAATGCGGTAGATGAAAAACCGGCAAAAACCACGGAATGAATAGCGCCAATGCGGGCGCAAGCCAATACGGAAACGGCCAGCTCAGGGATCATGGGCAGGTAAATGATTACGCGATCGCCTTTTCCCACCCCCTGGTCTTTTAGCACGTTCGCAAAGCGGTTCACTCTTTCGTGGAGCTGGTTGTAACTGATGTGTTCCGCTGCCTCGTTCGGATCGTTGGGCTCAAAGAGGATGGCGGTTTTATCGCCCCGGATATGCAGGTGCCGGTCTATACAGTTTTCTGTGATGTTCAGCCTGGCACCCTGGAACCATTTTACCTCAGGTTTCGTAAAATCCCACTCCAGGACACGGTCCCATTTTTTTCGCCACAGGAAGTGTTCTTCTGCAACTTCTTCCCAAAAAGTTTCCGGGTTCCGCACGGATTTGCGGTATACCTGGAAATACTCTTCCAGGTGTTTGATGTGATAATTGCTCATATGTGTGTATAGTTTATGCCCACTTGATTATGCTTATATACTTCTTTTATTTCTTCTATAATGCGCGGATCGTCTATGGTTGAGGGTACGCTGTACTGTGCTTCATCGGCTATGTTGCGCAGCAATTTCCGCATGGTTTTGCCCGACCTGGTTTTGGGTAGGCGCTTCACCACCAATAGCTTTTTAAAAGAGGCTATTGCCCCGATCTCATGGCGCACCTGTTGCACCACTTCACCTTGCAGGCTGCTCTCCTCAAGACTTACCCCCGATTTCAATACCACCAGGCCCAGGGGCTTTTGTCCTTTGAGGGCACAATGTATACCAAACACGGCACATTCGGCAACTGCCGGATGAGCGGCTACTATTTCTTCCATTTCTGCGGTAGAAAGGCGGTGACCGGCTACATTGATGATGTCGTCCACTCTTCCGGTGATGTACACATAACCCCCGTCGTCTATGTAGCCCCCGTCACCCGACAGATAATACCCGGGAAACTTTTGCAAATACCCATTGATGAAACGTTGGGGATTGTTCCAAATATCCAGCAAGCAACCCGGGGGCAGCGGAAGCTTTACCACTACGTCTCCTTCTTCCGCTGCTGGGCAGGGTGCACCATTCTCATTCAATACCTGCACATTGTAGCCACATACCGGCAAGCCGGCGGAACCGGGCTTCACTTCCTGCAGCTCTACACCTGCCATATTGGCCAACATAGGCCAACCGGATTCAGTTTGCCACCAATGGTCCATTACGGGAACCTTTAATTTTTCCTGTGTCCAGCGTAAAGTAGCGGCATCACAGCGCTCACCAGCCAAGAACTGATACTTTAAGTAACTAAGGTCAAATTGCTTTATATGAGCTCCTTGTGGGTCCTCCTTCTTTATGGCCCGAATGGCGGTAGGAGCGGTAAACATCACTTCTACTTTATACTCGGCCATTATGCGCCAGAAGGTAGAGGCATCCGGAGTCTTGATGGGTTTACCTTCAAACAGTACGGTGCTGTTCCGATTGAGCAGGGGCCCGTACACAATGTAGCTATGTCCTACTACCCAGCCTACATCGCTAGCTGCCCAGTAGGTAGCACCAGGCTCTATGCCGTATACGTACTTCATGGAAAATTTCAATGCCGTGGCATAGCCTCCCGTATCGCGTACAATGCCTTTTGGGGTACCCGTGGTGCCCGAAGTATAGAGAATGTAGAGCGGGTGGTTGGATGCAAGCACAACAGGAGGTATAGGGCTGGCGTTTTTTAGCAGTTCCTGATAATCTACATCATAGGGCTTTTGTGCTACCGGGGCGCCCAATTTACGGTGAAAGACAAGCACGTTTTCCGGTTTGTGCTTAGCCTCTTCCATTGCGGCATCTACAAAGGGCTTGTATGGAATAAGGCGGTCAACCTCTATTCCGCTGGAAGCGGTAATGATCACTTTCGGCTTGCAATCGTCTATACGGATAGCCAACTCATGGGGGGCAAAACCGCCAAAGACCACTGAATGGGTTACACCGATCCTGGCGCAGGCCAGCATGGCGTAAATGGCCTGGGGTATCATGGGCATATAGATGATGGCAGTATCGCCTTTTTCTAAACCCAGGCGCGCCAGGCCGCCAGCTAAGCGGGATACTTCATCGCGGAGCTGGAAAAAAGTGATGGCCTGTTTGCTTTGGGTAACGGGAGAGTCGTAATACACAGCTACCTGGTCCCCAAAACCCTCTTCTACGTGTTTGTCGATACACAAATAGCTCATATTCAATTCACCATCCGGGAACCACCTAAAATCGGAAGCCGATGTTTGTTGCAAAATGGTACCGGGAAATGTATACCAATCCAATTGCCCGGCTTGTTCTTTCCAGAATTCTTCTGGCTTTTCAATACTTTTCTGATAAAACTCCTGGTAACGCATGGCCTGGTCTTGCTTAGATCATATTTTCAATTTCATCCACTACCTTTTTGATAGAAAAGGGTTTGGTGATGTACTGGTTGGCACCCAACTCCAATCCTTTTTCGATGTCTACTGATTTGCTCTTGGCAGAAAGGAAAATAACCTTGCTGTTTTCCAGGGCCTCATTGGCTTTGATCTTTTGCAGGGTTTCATACCCATCCATATGCGGCATCATAATATCCATCAAAATGATGTGGGGTAGCTTCTCTTTGGCGAGTTCCAGGGCTTCCAGCCCGTCACGGGCGATGAAGACTTCAAAATCCCGCTTTTTGAAGGCGTATTCTAACGACATGACGATGTTGGGCTCATCGTCAACGATCAATATTTTGTGTTTGCTCATATTTGTTTTGGTATCGTAAACATAAACCGCGCGCCCTGCTCAAAGTCCGGGTCAGACCATATTCTGCCCTTATGGCTTTCTACAATGCTCCTGCAAATGGCTAAACCAAAGCCACTTCCCTGCGGCTTTTTGGTGTTTTGATCTTTGGATTGGTAAAACTTTTCAAAAATGTACTGATGCTCGTCTTTGGGAATCCCTTTTCCATTGTCTTCCACGGTAATGGTCACCTCCTTTTCTGAATCTTTGAGTGTAATGCGCAGCATTCCCTCTGGTTTGTCGATAAACTTTAAAGCGTTGGAAAACAAATTGGTGAGGACTTGTAAAATTCTGTCCTCATCGTACACGAGCTCCAAAGAACGGTCCGGGTGGAACTGTACGTCAACCCCTGTTTTCGAGGCGATTTGCTCTATTCCCTTAATGGCCTTTTGTACCGATGCATTAATGGATTGTGTTTTCAGGTTGAGTTGCGCCCGGTTTCCGGATAGCTTTTCCAGGTCTAAAATATTGTGGATCAAGGTTGAAAGCCGGTCTGCATCCTGTTCAATGTTGTGCAGGAACTGCGCCCTCAATGCCTTCGGCATTTCTTCGTCTTCCAACACTTCAGATGCGGCTTTAATGGAGGTGATGGGTGTTTTTAGCTCGTGGGCCACCGTATCCAAAAACTCATCTTTCAGTCTGTCCTGCAGCAGCAGCTCTTCATTGGCCAACTGGAGCTGCTGTGTGGTTTCCGATAGTTCTTTCGACTTCTCCAGCAGGAGTTTGTTGCTGGCCTTGGTTTCTTTGGTTTCCTCCAGGATTTCAAGAACTTCCACCAGGCTGATGGGCTTTTCCTTGGAAACGGAAGACAAGAGGGTTTTTGCAGACGTGCTGCCTATGGTTCCGGTGAGTAGTTTTTCTGAAAAATTGATGAGACGTGCATCGGCTTTTTCTTCTTTTTCAGGGATGCCGTACTTGCGGTTGAAAAGATTCAGCGCTCTATCGGTGCGGGCCTCCCCCAGGAATCGATACAACAGGCTTCGGATATCGGCTACATAGGCTTCTCCCTTCCAGATGAAGGCACTTTCTTCCAGGTTTTCGTAGTTTTCGTTACCCACGAACATTTCCGCGTAGTTCCGCTCGCGGTAGTTGCCTTTCACGCTGAGGGAAAATACCACGAAGATGAGTGCATTTCCGCTGATGCTCCACAAAAAGGCATGGCTCTCCAAGCTGAGGTAGTCCATGCCTGCAAAGGCCAAACGGCTATCCGAAACAGGGGAGGTGAGCACGTAGATCACAATGAGCACGCCCATGCCCATGCCGTATTGGGCTGCTTTGGCTTTCCCCCTTCGCCAGAATAAGCCTAAAAAGAAGGAAGGCGCCAACTGGGCGATGAGCACAAATGAAATAAGCCCAATGGAAAAGAGAGACAGCTGGGTGGAAAAGTTGATGTAAAAGAAGTAGGCTCCTATGATCAACAGGAAAATGATCCCTCTCCGTAGGTTTTTAACGCTTTTTGCATTGTCCCTTGGGTTTCCCTTTACCAGTTTATTCAAAAAGCCGTAGGGGATGATCAGGTTGTTGCTCACCATAGTGGACAAAGCCAGCGTGGAAACCACGATCATGGAAATAGCGGCTGAGAAGCCTCCGATAAACACCAAAACCGATAACCACAGATTGCCCGCTTGCAAAGGCAAGAGCAAGGTGTAATAATCGGGGTTGCTGGCCTGAGGCAGGCGTATGTTTCCCGCCCAGGCGATAAAGATGACAAATACGTTAAAGAGCAGAAGGTATAAGGGAAAAAGCCAAATGGCCTTCTTTAAATGGCGCTCGTTATGGTTTTCAACCACGGACACCTGGAACTGCCTGGGCAGCAAAAAAATGGCGAAAAAAGACAGGCAAATGTTGAACAGCCAGTTAAAGCCGTTTTCCATCCCTCCAAAAGCAGAGGGGTTGTTAAACTCCATTTTCTGAGCGGCTTGATGGTATATCTCCTGTGTACCATCGAAGAGATAAAACACCACATAAACCCCAATGACCAGGAAAAAGGTCAACTTTAAAACAGACTCTATCGCTACTGTGGTGGTGATGCCCTTTTTCCGTTTG
The DNA here is from genome assembly GCA_028285465.1 of Owenweeksia sp. Classification (GTDB taxonomy): domain Bacteria; phylum Bacteroidota; class Bacteroidia; order Flavobacteriales; family Schleiferiaceae; genus JANQPD01. The sequence goes on from JANQPD010000030.1 coordinate 58,712, forward strand.
GAGGTGTCCGGAGAAAGCGTGCCAAAAAAAGCCACAAATACGGCTATGAGCAAGGCAATATAAAAAGTAGAATCTTTGATCACCCCAATAGAAGCCCGGTTGTTTGAGCCTAAGAGGATGCCAAAGGTTTCTGAGGTAGCCTTGAGCTGTAGGGATATGTAGGGAATAACAGCCACTAAACAAACCAGGGTTACCAGCGCCCCCAACGCGCGGTTGTTGCCATAGCGCATAGAGATGAAATCGGCGATGCTGGATATTTTGTGTTGCTTGGAAATACGGATCACCTTGCGCATCAGGAAGATCCAGAGCGGCATGGATATAACCGGCCCCAGGTAGATCCCTAAAAAACTGGCGCTGGACTTGGAAGCGATGCCTACGCTTCCGTAATAGGTCCAGGCAGAGCAATATACCGCCAGCGAAAGCACGTACACATAGGGGCTATTGGCCCAACTGTTTTTTCCCCTGCGTTCCGCGAAAAAGGCAATGCCAAACAAGCAAGCCAGGTAAAAGACGATGATGAGTATGAGTGCCCAGCTATTCATAAAAACGATTCAGCACAATGTAGCACAACACAACCGCCAGCAGCCAGGTTAGAAAAATGTATACATAGAAAACCGGGAAGCCGAGCAGCTGCAGGTTTTTATCCCAGATGGATAAGAAGGGGATGTTCCATAAAAAGAAAAGCGCCACGGCTACCACTATAAGTTTTTGCTGATGTCTTCTTTTCATTTTCATGATGCCTACTGCTTTGTATTGAGGCAGGTAGAGGAATCAGGCTTATTCCTCTACCTGCCTGATGGTTGTTCCGCTAATGTGCCGTGGGCTCGCCTGCACCACTGGGTATGCGGATGTTTTCTACAATTTCCTGAACTTCTTCAGGAGGATCAGGTGTAAATCTATTAATGATCAGGGCCACTGCAAAATTTACAAGCATGGCAACTGTACCAAAGCCTTCGGGGGATATGCCAAACCACCAGCTGTCTTTTAGTCCGGCCACAGCTTCCCGCCCGCCATCAAAAACACCGAACTTAAATTTAACCATATAAAATACCATTAATAAAATCCCGACTACCATACCCGAGATGGCGCCCTGGCTATTCATTTTTTTGTAGAAAATACCCAATATGATGGCCGGGAAAAAAGAAGCCGCGGCTAAACCAAAGGCCAGCGCTACCACGGCGGCCACAAAATCGGGTGGGTGAATGCCAAAATACCCGGCTACTACTACCGCACCTACGGCAGACATACGCGCAGCCCAAAGTTCTCCTTTCTCGGATAGTTTTGGGTTAAACACGTTTTTGATAAGGTCGTGCGATACAGAGGCGGAAATCACCAAAAGCAGGCCTGCAGCGGTAGAAAGGGCAGCAGCAAGTCCGCCAGCGGCCACTAAAGCGATTACCCAGGCCGGTAAATTCGCTATTTCAGGATTTGCCAAAACCATAATGTCCCGGTCTATGGTTAACTCATTCGCAGCAGGATCGGCTACATACTGGATATATCCGTCTCCATTCTTATCGTCATGACTGATCAGGCCCGTGGTTTCCCAGTTTTTAAACCAGGCCGGCATACTTTCGTATGCTTTGTTGCTTACGGTTTCGATCATCTTGGTTCGGGCAAATACCGCTATGGCAGGGGCAGTAGTATACAGGATAGCAATGAACAGCAAAGCCAATCCGGCTGATTTACGCGCGTCTCTCACGCGTTTTACGGTAAAGAAACGTACGATTACGTGTGGTAGTCCGGCCGTACCTACCATTAAGGCCAGCGTAATAGCAAACACATCTACCAGGGCTTTTGAGCCGTTGGTGTATTCGGAAAAGCCAAGCTCGGTAGACAAGCCGTCCAGTTTATCCAGCAAATAGGTTCCCGATCCATCGGCCAGGGTGCTGCCCATGCCCAATTGGGGGATGGGATTTCCCGTCATTTGAAAAGAAATGAAAAAAGCGGGGACCATAAAGGCAAAGATCAACACGCAGTATTGGGCTACCTGGGTATAGGTAATTCCTTTCATGCCGCCTAATACAGCATAAAAAAGCACGATAAACATGCCGATCATTACCCCGGTATCAATGTCTACTTCCAGAAACCTGGAAAATACGATCCCCACCCCGCGCATTTGTCCGGCCACATAGGTAAAGGAAACAATCAAGGCACATAGTACCGCAACAACACGTGCGGTTTTTGAATAGTAGCGCTCCCCAATAAAATCGGGAACGGTAAATTTTCCAAACTTCCTTAAATAGGGGGCCAGGAGCAGAGCCAGTAAAACATAACCTCCTGTCCAGCCCATGAGGTAAACTGCTCCATCGTAGCCGGCAAAGGCAATGATCCCGGCCATGGAAATAAAAGAAGCGGCCGACATCCAGTCGGCGGCCGTGGCCATTCCGTTGGCCAGGGGAGAAACGCCTCCGCCGGCTACGTAAAACTCTTTTGTGGAACCGGCTTTCGACCAGATGGCAATTCCAATGTAGATGGCAAAAGTGACACCCACCATTATGTATGTCCAAAGTTGTGCACTCATAGTATTATTGTTTTAAGGGGTTAATCGACATGGTAGCCGTATTTTTTATCGAGCTTGTTCATCAACCGCACGTAAACGAAGATGAGCACTACGAATACATAGATTGATCCTTGTTGGGCAAACCAGAACCCCAGTTTAAAGCCTCCCAGGCGAATGCCGTTAAGCGCATCTTTGAACAGGATGCCGGCACCATAGGAAACAACAAACCAAATGCTGAGGAGTACAATCAAATAACGAAGGTTTTTTTGCCAATAACTCTTGGCCTTTTTTCTTTTTTCTTTCATAAGGTGGTTGTAAAAATTATAGGTAAATCATGGCCTGCACCGTAACGGTATTCACAGGGTTTGTTTGGGCATATCCCGCATTCGCATACTCCAAACTCAGCTTGGAGTGGTGCCCGGTGAAAAAGATGTTTGCGCCTACACCCAGGCGGTTGGCGGTGTCGTCCAGCGCATCGATAGAACGGTTTTGATAAGAGAGGTAGGGTTGAAAACGGGTTTTGTCTTTATCGCCCGGGAGCAGGTATCCTACATGTCCGTAAAGCATGGTACCGCTTTCATAGGTAGTTCTGAAGGTGAAATCATGACCGTAGTCATTGCTTTGGAACATGGCATAGGCAGTAATAGCCGAGCTGCTTCCAATAGGAGCGTCATAAAAGACATCTACCGAAAACAAGAAGACATTTTCTCCTTGCAGATTACCATCTGCGTCAGTAATTACAGATCCGTTGGGATGGGCCAAAAATCCGGCACCTATATTGAATATACGCTTGCTGCCTAAATAAGTCCCTACTTTATAGGGCAAAAAGTTAGACTCCTGGTCCAAAAAGTTAAAGTCTGCATAGCCCTGCACCAATGTACCTGCATCGGCAGATCCCAATAGGTTCCTTCCCTGGTAAACGGCAGCTCCATTGGTATCCGGGACCACCCCGCCTTGCAGGTTGTTGGCTAACGCATCGTTTACCGAGAGGCGGTACTGTAATTTTCCGAGGCTTCCTTTGAAGTATACCCCCAAATGACGTGCAAACTGGTCGCTTAAACCCAGGGCAGCCCAGGCCTGCCGGTTGTTGTCGAGGGTCATCATGTTGAGGGTGCTTTGGTTGTTTAGGCGGGAGATGCCATTCCAGTAGTGTAGACCAGCACCCACATAGGTGTTTTTTGCCAGTTTCCACTCTCCCCAAAAATCGTGGAAAAAGAGCTGTGAGGATTCTCCTCTACCCGTAGGGCTCATGTTGTCTCCATTTAAGGAATTCAACCCAAAGTGGGTAAGGATCATAAACTTGTCGTTTAGCTGGGTAAAGGTTAGAAGGCGAGCCCGCCTAACGCTCAGATTAAGCTGGCTGGCGTTGTCTGCTGTATTGTCGTTGTACTGTACCCAGAATTGCCCCCAGGCAAGGATGCGCAAATACTTGGAGCCCTCTTCGTTGAACTTTACTTTGTAGCCACCGGTATACTCTTCGTTCCCCTGTGCATAAGTGTAAGATACGATGAGGCATAAGACGACAATTGTCCATACTACTTTTCTCATTTCAATGCGATTAAAGTTTTGGTTCTTGCTGTACGAACCTCAAAATTTTAATCGGTTGAAAAAAAATGGATATAGCAAATTGGTAATTGCTATATCTAATCCCTAAAACGTTCCCACTTGATCAACATAAACTTATCGCCCAATTCGGTGACCAGCACACCGGCTCCTCTCAGGTTATCTTCTTGTGTAAAATACCTGGCCAGTTCATCGTGGCTCAGGATCTTATGCTTGGGGTAGTAATTGGTTTTATATGGTCTTTTGATGTTGAATTTGCGGACCCAATTCATTACAGATACATGGGAGACGCCCAAAATGCGTTCAATCTCCCGGTAGGTCAACCCCTCCAGGTATAGCTGCAGGGCCTTGTTTACATAATAGTCGTCTATCTTTCTCCCAAGCTTGCCCACCGTAAAGAAATAGCCGCAACTTTTGCATTTGTAGCGTTGCCTTTTGTTTACAATACCCGCTTTGGTAAAAGCCAAAGAGGAGCAGTTGGGACAGGATTGCATGCTGTATATATTTATTTTGCATAAATATACCAAATTAGCACAAATATCCAGGTGAACACTCTATGGTTTGGGGGGTGCGGCCCGGGCTACTTCCTTTCTACATCCCAGTTCCGGGGAACCGGATGGGAGAAGTATAGAAGAAAAGAACAAAAGCAAATCTCATTTAGAAGAGATCAGCGGATACCTTACAAGCACAATTTAAGTGGCGCCTATCTAGATAAAGCCCCTGTAGGCCTGCGAAACCGGGATATCGTGTCCTTTCACTACCAGATTGCTGCTGCTTTGCTGCTGGATGTATACCTTGTTTACCAGATAAGAGCGCAATCTCTAACCCGCTGAGTTCTCCGGATAGAAAAATGTCAACCAAAGCAGCATCAAACTTCGAATCGGTCTTTTTCAGGAACTGCTCCCCGCTGTGAAACAATCCACACACCTCAAACCCAAGGGAGCTAACCAGATCACGCAAATGGCCAAAACCAGGTAAAAATAGGGTATATTGCATGTAAAAGTGCCTTATGCGTAACCTGAACACCTTATGGCTTGGCCTGCTCACTACAGCGGTTTTAGCACAATCCGATCCACATGCTGACCTGCCCGATGAAGTATATTTAACCAATGGGGCTGTATTAAAGGCCGAACTCCTGTCGTTTGAAAGCGATGCAAACGGCCAAAGAATAATCTTCCGGAATCAGTGGGGGAAAATAGATACCCTTGGCCCCTCTGAAAGCACGGGTTACCGGTTTCAGGGCGATGTGTATGTGAGTCGAAAGCTGCCATTTCCGGATACGAGTTTTGTCGCTTTTGTGCTGCGCACGGTGTATAAGCACAGAAACTTTTATAGGTATAAAGAAGAGGATAAAAGCTACTTTTTTATTACGCTACCCGGTGCCGAGCAGATGCTGATGCTTTCGGATTCTGCTTATAAAGAACAGTTGAGTGCCTATTTTAATGTACCCGAAAACAGCGCTATGTTCCTGCAGGACACGCGCTTCAGACCGAGAAGTCTTTCAGCGGCCCTGGATCGCTTTCATAAAAAAGACTACAGGCCCTTCTTCACTACCTCGATCAGCCTGGAGACCGGCCTCGTTTCCACGAGAACGGTATGGAGAACCCCTCAATTCGGAGATAAAGCCTTTAAACGCGTAACGAGCTATGGGGCTGGGCTGCAAATCGTAGCGCCCATCCGATATGGCCCTGTGGCGGTTGGAACGGGCTTGTTCTTCAACTGGTATGATATGCTCAGCGATCCAAGCAGCGAGGATAGCATTCAATATAGCTTTAGGTACAATGAATTTCGCTTGCCGCTCTCTTTACGTTACACTTTTTCAAGAAACAAGCTAAAACCCTACCTGGGAGTGGGCATTAGCTATGGTTTTCGCACAAACGCATCTTTCAGGGCGCTTGAAAAAGCTAGGCCGGATTCCTCTTTTTCCAGAGATCTGGTGCAGGAAGAGGTCATTGCCCAAAACAGCTTTGCGTTCCATACGCTTGTGGGCGTGGCCTGTAAGATCACCCCCCGCAGGCATCTTTATATCGAGTCCCGCTATTTTTACCAGATCAGCGCTATGCCGCTCCGGCAGAATTTTTTACAGTTGGTGCTGGGCATAGATTTATAAGGCAGCATATATGAAGTAGGCGCTTCGTTTGTGTGGGCGGTTTAATCTTCTTTCACCAATACGCCTCAACGCATGAACAGCCAAGCCACTGGCTAAAAAAAAGAAGCGTTTCACTAAAAAAATCTACCGGTATGTATTGGGTGCACAGGGCAAAAAGTACCTTCAGGCTCCAAACCAACCACCTTATTCTATCATGGACTCATTCTCAAAGTGGATTTCTTACTGCACCAACTTACTCTGGGTGTTCATAGGTCTTTTTGTCGTTTGGATCGTTTCCTATGGTCTTATTCATTCTAGAGCGGATTTACATCAGGGCAATTTAATCCTCCTTTCCGCCCAAGACATAGAGCAATTGATTGCCATCCAAAAATCGATGGAAGAAGAAAGAGTCGAAGCTAAGCTCGACACAATGAATGAGCCGGAAAAATCACTTATGGTAGCCCGCTTTGAGAAGGATGAAAAAAGCAAAATCGTGGACTATTTGCACGGTATAAGAATAAAGCCTTCAGCAATCAACGATTTGACTGTCTTCTATTCCGATTTAAGTAAAAGGCCTTTTGAAAAGAAATCTTACTTCTTTCTCAAAGACGATTACGTATTGCTTGAAATTCTGTTTTGGGCATTAATGGGGGTGATTTGCAACAGTATGTTCCATATCTCCGAGTTTATTCGGAAACGCACATACAAGAGAAGAGAGGCGGTTGTATATCTCGTCAAGGTGTTCTACGCACCTGTTATCACCTTAATTATTTACCTGGGTTTAAGCCTCTTGGGCACAGAGTTGGGAACATTGCCAAATCCAGGAAATACTATAGTGTTGTCTTTTGTGCTTGGTTTTTTCTCTGGTAGGGCCATCGACCTGCTGCACCGATTAAAAGATGTATTGATACCCGGTTCCCCCCAAAGCGATAAAGTTGATCCCGCAGATGCGTTCAAGGCACTTTCGCAGAATGAGCAAAAGCGTATTGTAAATGCCTTGATTGAAAAAGAGGCTGTAAATCTTAAAGCTAAGTACCCTAAGATACAAGATATGTCTGCTCGACCTAAAACTGGGCAGAAGAGCAATTTTTATTGTCTCCATATTGATGTATCAGAAAAACGATCGCTTGACCAACTCATTAATCCCATTCCGGCATACCTGCCTTTTACTGATAGCTCAGGTGAGCAATATCAGATACCGACAGAAGTGATTAGACAAAGTACTACAGACCTTATAGCAAAGGCCGCTACATTGGACATGGTAGACGAACTCATAGATCAAGAATACAATAACTGGAAGGCACAGTACGCGTTTAAACAGGCTATGGCAGCCTTAAAAATGGTTCAAGGATCAACTACCGAAACAGCTTGTGTGCAATTTACAGTTGAGAAGAAGGATCGTTCCGATAAAAAGCAAATTCCATCCTTCTTTACCTTTAATGGGATAGAGATTCCGACCGATATTATTGAGGAAGGAGTGATTTCAGCAGATGCTCCCTTTTTTAAACCCGGCCAAATGTCAAAAAGAGGCGGTACTAAAGGCACCTTTGGGCTTAAGGTATATCGTGAATCCTCGGATAAATCAAAGGAATATTTTGCCCTAGGTTGCTACCACACCTTTTGTAGTCCGGAGCTAGGCAAAGGGTTAAAGACTTTCACGGTCAATACTGCGGTAGGCGACACAAGCCTTTATGCAGGAGGTAAAAAAATTGGCAACGTTTTCGAAGGCTATCTGGACAAACGCATCGATGCAGCCTTGTGCAGCCTCGATAAACCAGACGATATGGGAGCCGAAATTGAGGGCTTTGCAGGCTTTCCGACCGATAAGACGAAGACGATTAACAATGGAGACATTAGCGCCCGTTACGGTGTATCGCTTCATGGAGCTGTTTCACAAGATCAATTTGGTCATGTAACGGCCTTGTGCCGACAACCGATAAACGTAGATATTGGTGGTGTTGATTATGAGTTTCAACATGTAATCCGAACATCAAAAATCTCAACACATGGAGATTCCGGAACCATTGTAGTGGACAACTTCGGAGCCGTAGTAGGGCTCCTTTTCGCCTCCAGCGATATTGCTTCTTATGTTATTCCAATAGCAACAATAACCGTCAAACTCAAAATAAACATTTGTCATGCTTAAAAAACTCCAACACACCATCCTTTGCTTGTGGTTTGCCCTTTGTGGACTAAGCACCTATGCGCAGGAAGTAACGATTGAAATTGACGCCACTAACCAGGACAAAGTTCTACAGACTGTGGAAGTACCTGAAGGTTCAGATCTCTTCATAAAAATCACCAATATAGGTTCTGAAATAGACCAGTTCAGCTTTAAAGCGGATTCGCTGGATGCGAACCAGTTGAATGCCATCAACAGCGCAAAAGAGTCTGTTGGATCTACTGCGGTACGTTTCAACTTAAGGGAACACATCAACCATATTAAAGCCAGCAAGAGTGGCATGAAGTATATAATCGAATACAGTGGGAGCCAGTCCTTGACACGCTTTAACAATGCAGATAAAAAGTATAAAGGCGCTATTAAAATTATACCAAAGAAAGAGGGGGGAGGCCCCACAAAAAAGCCTAAAGATCCAAAATCCATTCCTTATCCCGCCTTTCCAACACGTGATGTAGCCTTTGATGCCTGTAACAAATCAGACCGCTTCCTTTTGATAGACGCAGACCCCATGTCAAATAAGGCCAGCGCTTTGTACAAATGTGATGGTAAAGGAAGTAAAGATGATTGGTTTGCCGGGAAAAAGAAGGTTAGTTATGTGAGCAATCAATCGAGTATAAAAGTTGTCGTCCGCAATTATACATTGTTGAGCGATAAATCCATAACGGTGAGCATCACTGCAGACAATTTCAGTTATCAAAAAACAATCTACGATCTGTTCAATGCTGCTGGTGTAGGCACACCTGAAAAGGATTCGGCCTCCCAAAATATTTCAGCAGATGGAAATTCCGATAAACCTAAGAAGGAGGAGAGTGCATCAGCCCTTTACAATTACTTGGATTCCGCCTACAGGAGTATCCACGGTAAATCGGGTTGGTCTTTAGCAGAGTTTCGCATGCTTGAGCAGTTTAAACAAGATTTGAAAACGGCCATTGGCCAAAGGAAGTTAACTCCTTCCGAAGTAATATTGTATAGTAAAATTATAGGCTGGTATCCGGAATATGTGATCCTCAATGAACTGCCCATGAAAATTGAGGAATCGGACAAAATAAGGGTCAACATTCAATTCAACGAAAACAACGCTACCACCGTGGTAACCGTAGGGGAGTACTGGGTTTCGGGCGGCATCAAGCCTAGCATAGGCACTAACCTGTACATCTCGGGGCTTTCCAACAACGCCATTTATACCGATAGCGTGGCCACCGCCAACGGCAATGAGCTCAGGGCCGTTCTCGACAGCTCGAACAGATCAAGCGTAGGCATAGGGGTCAGTGGAGAAATAGCCTGGCGTACCCCCGGATATGTACGCCCTATCTTGAACCTTGGTTTCTTTGTTCCATTTCAAGAAGACATTACGGCCTTTGGGGTAGTTGGTGTGGGCGCCTCCATTGCCACAGGCGATGTTAAGTTCTCCATTTCGGCAGGGGCTGCTTTTGGTAAAGTAAATGTGATCAACCAGCGCTATGTCGACAAAGACCTATCGCAATTTGGCACGCTGACCAATGCAGACTTGGTGGACAAAAGCTGGCAATGGAGCTGGCAAGTGGGGGTGGGTTTTTCATATAACTTATGAGCGGTGACAGATCCTGGATAATGAATAAAACACCCTATAACAACCACCTAATGCTTCATTAAAAACAAACAACAAGATGAGAACACATTTGCCCTGGTTGACGATTTGCTTTCTTACCTTCATGGGAAGTTCCTGCCATACCGCGGCACCCGCTACATCCCAGGCCAATCGAGCAACCGCGGTTTCTGCCTGGCATAAAGCAGCCAGGCCAGGTACAAATCAAATAAAAGTAGTCTCTCACCTTAGCCGTAGCGAGTTGGAGGCGAAAGTCATGTGGGTTTTAAACAAGTGGCAGATAGAAATTGATGAACGGCAAACAGCTTATGTGTTGACCATGCCCTTTGATGTGAATACGCGTACCATGCGCCTGCACGTACGCTGTAAGGATGGTGAAGCACTCGTGTCAGGGGAATACAACGCTCCCAGCCTCAACCCCGCTGCATACAACTGGAGAATGGTTACGCCAGAGACAGATCTGTATTGGGAGCGTGTAGAAGTCTTAGCTTCTGTATTAGACCACGAAACGCTGCTGTACAACTGAGTGGGCAGGTTTTGGCACCCAGGCTTAAGCAAAGAAGCAGATACATTCCCATTAATGCGCTGAGTGAAGCCAGGTTTGCCAAAATGGATACCCATAAGCTCGTATTCTCCGGGTTTTGGAAGAAAACGCCTATAGCGTTCTTTCTTACGCGATAAGAACACTAATAATATAAAATAGAAGCCGCTTCAGAGCGTTGAGGTTGAATCTGCCGAAGGCCGATCATGAAAACCTAAAAACTATGTATTCGTGAATAATTGGCAGCTGTGAAAAGAGCTGTTGTTCCGGCCTTGAGCCTATGACAAAAAAAACGGGCATCTCTTCAATGCCCGCTCTCTTGTGATTAAAATGGATATTACTTATTAGTGCCCAATAGTAGCGTAAGACGTCCATTGCTGGTTACTGTTTGAATGAACGCTTCTGGCACGTACCCTACAATAATAATGTTCGAGTTTATTGACACTACTATAATAAGTTTTCCTGTAATGACCCGCACTGTGGCTTCCTTGTGCGACATGGGATTTTGATGAGGACCTTGACTTACATCTTCTTTGCGTCCAGTAAGGGTTCACGTGGTTTTGTTTAGTCCACTGGATGCCGTTATTTGAAGGAGTGAATGTTCTTGACTTTGAATACAGGCGCCCATATACACCAAAGTTTTGATACCTTGACATTACCCCAAGATGAACCGAAGTATACGAGGGAGCGCCAGTTGTACCGATGTTGTGTCGGTATCTGATGGAAAGCTTTCCTGGTGCGGCAGGGCAACGTCTTTTGAAAATACCCCGAAAGTCTGCCTCGTCCCAAACGTTGCCATGTGATGCGAGATAAGCCATAACATCATCCAGGTCATGCTCAAAAGAAATTGCTTTGTTTTGCGGGTGGCCGATGGTTTGATCAACCAGTTCATCGTAAGCGCTGGGTACATCATCTTCCCGGATATACATAAGAGCCTCTTCCGTATTAACGAGGATGAAATAATCTCCGATCTTCAATACACGATCCTGATTGATAATACTATATATCAGTTCATTACGGTCTGCCTCCGCTACCTCCAGGTCATCACCGGAGAGGCTTCTCAAGTAAGAAGGTGTAAAGAAAACAGAAGAATAGGTCGTGTAACTTGCGTTTGAATTCAGATCGGCAATAATCTGTAATTCAAGTGAATCAATATGTATAGTATCTTCAAGTAATGTGTTTAAATCGTCTAACGAAGAAAACGTACAAACTCCGTTTACTAACGCATAAGGTTGACTAGTAGCCTTTTGAGGCCCGCTGATTGCCTGGTGGCTTTGGTTCTGTAGAATCGAGTTTTCTTTACTACAACCCGTGTAAAAAAAGGTCATTAGGCATATACCGATGATCAAGTTCTTTTTCATGTTTTTGACTTTAAATTAATTTGTTTTTATAAAGCTAATTCCCCTAAACCGGTACTGAAATTGCTATTTGAGCAACGGGCGTACTGGAGATATGAAGATGCCGGTTGATTTTATGAACGGACTTCTGTTTTATACAGATTTCCTTAGAACTAAAGCTTGCGTTGAAGGAACCGCAATTATTCTAAACACAAAACCTGCCGGTATTGGGCTGCAATTCGACAGGCTCGGCACATAGCTTTTCAATGAAAACAAAAGAGCAGGGGAGTTTCTGGTTGAAAATGAGTAAGGGCGGTTATAGAGGCTCCTGTGCCAGAGTGTTTTTTAAAGACCTGAATTTAATATTGGTTTACTTTCATAGTATTTGAAACCAGGATTAATGCATCTTTTCCGATTACAGAAGGAAGTAGGATTTGGAGTATGCTTATTGGTGATTATGCTTTTAGTATTGTCAAACTGACCTCCTCCCATGGATTTAAGGTTCTTAAAATGTACTCGAAGTAATTGAAGGTGTTGAAGAAAACCTGAAGCAAGACTTAAGTTTCCGGGTGGGCAAATGCCTGACAAAAATCCTGTAAAACGCATCAGGGCGCACTTTACACAACTGGTTTATAGAAATCTTCATACTCCTTTCCCCCCTGCCAAAGAGGGCAGGGGGTAAGGTATGGAGCGGGTATGCTTAGCTGGCGGGTTGCTGCTGGGTAACACAGTGTATGGCGCCTCCGTCTTTCCACAGTTCGAGGACGTTAATGCCCACCACCGTTCTGTTTGGATACAATCCTTGAATAATGGCGTTTGCTTCTGCATCGGTTGGTTCGTTGAAATTCGGAACCACCACCACTTCATTCCCCACATAATAGTTCAGGTAACTGCCTTCTGACTGTGTGGCAAAGGGCAATTCCACAAGGGTGTATGAAGCGCCCGCGGCATTCCGGGCAGTTTGCAATACCTCGTAATCCTTGAGCATGGCGCCACCACTATAGGCTTCTATCACCTCTTTAGAATAGGTGGCAATGGTATGGTTGCCCACAAAGCGGGCCACTCCGTCAATATGCATATCGGTAATATCCAGGCCGGCAATTCCGTCTAGCCAAACAAAATTAGTGGCGCCCAGGTAATGTTTGAAAAAGGCCTCTGCCTGTTCCTGGGTTAATCCGGGGTTCCGGTTGCTGTTCAGAATAGCGCTCCTGGTGGCCATCAAGGTACCGTGACCATCCACCTCAATTGCACCACCTTCCAGCACCATGTTCACATCTACTTTTGAAACCCCGAGGGCCGCGCTTACATAAGCGGGGATAAGGTTGTCGTGCGCATAGGCCTCTTTTCCGCCCCATCCGTTGAATTCCCAATTGGTGATCAATACATTATCATTTTCATCACGTACGAAAATGGGGCCGTTATCCCGCACCCACACATCGTTCGTTTTGGCAATCAGGAAGTCAATTTGCGCCATATCTACACCCGCCTGTGTCAATAGCTGCGTTATTCTGGTCTGCTCCGTTTGGTCATAGGCTACAATATGGACGATCTCGCCCGTATGCAAGGCTTTGGTCATTGCTACCCATATCGGGTCATATCTATCCTGGTGCTGTTGTCCGTTGGTATATTTGTGTGGCCATTGCAGCCACGTCCCTTCATGTACTGCTTCCTCGCCCGGCATGGTATACACCACCACATTCTCGGGGGTGGATATAGGGGTGGGCGCTACGTCTTTGGTGCAGCTGGCGATCAGGATCATAAACAGGACCGGGGCCAGGCTGCTTAAAATTACATGCTTTTTCATGCTGTTCTTTTTTTGGATTAGGAGCGAAATGTAGGGGAGTAGATCTACCGGCTAAAACATATTCAACCTAAGCAGGCATTCTATCCCTGAAATGCCTGAAAAGCGGATTTAGAAAGAAAATGGCATCTTGTACCTAAAATGTGCCCTTTTGTGGAGAAAGTTTACGCAGCAAGGCGGGTAGACTTACTTTAGGGGCTTGCTACTTCGCATATGGAAAAGCGCTACATCCTTCATTTTTTACTTTGGGTCTTTGTTTTTGGGTTGACTTTCGACTCTCTTATGTTCGATTATGCGTTTGAAATGGCTGCCATACTCAGCCTTGCCGAATGTGCCATCAATGCCCTGATCAGCTATGTAAACCTGCTCGTGCTTATCCCCAGGGTTTTAAAGCGGAAGGGAACAACACCTTACCTGCTTAGCGTGCTTGCTTTTTTTACCATCCTCTTAGTTCCCTATTACTTTTCAGAACTGGGTTTTTACTTATTGAGCGAATCCACTTACCGGATCATCATCTCGTTTACCTTAAACTTTACCCTGTTTATCCTGGTGTCGTTTCTGTTTTGGAAGGTGAATCAATATGAGTTAGAGAAAAAGAGAAACCTGGAACTAAGCAATCAAAAGCTAAAGGCCGAATTACAGCTGCTGAAATCACAGGTAAGCCCTCACTTTTTGTTCAACACCTTAAATAACATTTATGCCTTAAGTGTTACCAAGCACCACAATACCCCCTTGATGATCGAAAAGCTCTCGGATCTTTTGCGGTATATCATTTATGAAGGGGGGCAGGAGCTTGTGCGCCTGGATAGGGAAGTAGAGCTGCTGAAGAATTATACGGAATTGCAACGGCTCAAAAAGCCCAAGGGAAGCGAAAACATCAGGCTGCGCACAAAAGGCGTGGAAAGTGGGCAATACATTACGCCTTTGCTGCTGATCAACATGGTGGAAAACTGTTTTAAACATGGAGATATTGTGTACAACAAGCATGGCATCCTGACCATGGACCTTACCGTTGAAAACAACCGCTTGCACTTTCGTACGGTAAATTCGTATAACCCTTCCAACAAAAAAAAGGGGATCGGGCTAAACAATGTGCGGCAACAGCTTACGCATTATTACCCTGGCCGGCATCAGTTTGAAATTGATGCGGCAGGAGATAAATTCACAACCGACCTCTATATAGACCTAAGCCCATGAAAATGTATTCCTGTATACTTGTTGATGACGAAACACTCGCCCACGAGCTTATAGAGGCGCATCTTAGCAAAATTCCGAATGTGGAAGTGGTGGCCAAATGCCACACGGCTATGGAAGCCCTCGCGGTACTGAATCAGCAGGCGGTAGACATGATGTTCTTAGATATTGAAATGCCCGATTTGACGGGTATTGACTTTTTAAGGGCCCTGGAAAAACCTCCCTATACCATTTTCACAACGGCCTATTCTGAATACGCCTTGCAAGGGTATGAGCTTAATGTGGTGGATTATGTGCTTAAACCTGTGCGTTTCGACCGGTTTTTTAAGGCAGTGTCGAAGGTTTTAGCCCTATTGAAGGAAAAGGAGCAAGCGGAAATAGTCCCTGAGGCCGGTAAAGCAACGAGCGACTACCTTTTTGTAAAGTCTGATTATAAAGCGGTTAAGGTGCTGTATAGCGATATTCTTTATGTGGAAAGCATGCAGAAGTACGTCCGGTTTCACTTAAAAGGGAAAAAGCCGGTGGTGTCGCTGATGAGCATTAGCGCACTGGCAGAACTCCTACCAGGCAGTCGTTTTTTCAGATGTCAAAAGTCCTTTATCGTTAACCTGGACAAAATTGAAAGCATTGAAGGAAACCAATTGGTTTTGTTTACGGGGGATAAGGTGCCGGTAAGTAAGCATTTGAAAGCGGAACTGCTGACGCGAGTGGACCGCAATGGTTTGCTGTGATATCAACCCGAGGTTAAGCACCTGGCAGGCTGATAGGGGGAGAAAAAATCATTCTTAATAAAAATTGCAGTTCATTTTAAAAGGAACCTTGATACTTGCTAGACTTGGAAAGTCTACCCCAAGTCTTTTTTGATTTTCTTTATCTGTTTCTTAGATAGAAATCTAAAAATGTTGTTGACATTAACCCCAACACCGGCAATATTGGGTTCAAGGATTATAGTATCGTTTAAGATTTTACCGATTCCCCCCTTCAACTCCTTTTTGACTTGAAAGTCTTTAATTTGCTTTTTGTCCTTAATGTCTTTGAAAACCTTCTCTATCAACTTCAAAACATCCTGTGGAGTTTTACACAGCTTACCAATTTCAATGAAAACGAGTTTGTCTTCTGGAATCCTTTCACCCCTTGCTTCCTGATTGTCTCTTTCCAGAAAGTACTTGGGATGGATTGTTGTAATCATCAGAGCTGGAAGTAACTCTTTAGGATCAATTCCATTAATTGATTCCCAAGACATTAATTCCGAGTAGAAGTGACTTTCAGGTATCCCCTGAATAGCTACAGAATTGTTCTCAGAAGCGAATTTGGCAATTTTATCGAAACTGCTCCGGAGAGTATTGCCGATAGGTTCATCCCAATTATAGTAATCCAGAATGTAGAGGTAATAGTCTCGATGAACATTCTCTGGTATTGCCGCAATCGTACTTATTTTAAGCCCCATTAATTTGATTTTACAACTCCCTGATCTCGTGCATATAAAACCCCCTTATTTTCTTAATCTCCTCATCCATGCCCGCTGGCTCAAAGCCGCTTTATATCCCACTTCGATAAACCTGTTAGAGCTTTGATCTCGTCAATATCATAGCCTTTGTCTTTCATGTTTTTGGCTATTTCCAGCTTATTTTCCTTAATAGCGCGTTCCATTTCAACCTTTTGCTTCCAGCTTTTGAGCTCCGCTTTGTCGCGGTCTACAATTTCAAAAGCACCCGACTGTTTCAGTTCTGCTATAATGCCCTGGTCTGCAAGGCTTACGTATTCCGTTTCGGAGATCACCAAATGGTCAATTACTTCGATCTTGATCAGTTGCCCCACTTTCAGCATGTGGTCGGTCAGGGTTCTGTCGTCTTTAGAAAGTTGCATGCTGCCGCTCGGGTGGTTGTGCACCAAAATGGCGCGTACGGCCAGTTTGTAAATGGCCATTCGGAAAACATCTGGCGGGTTGGCGTGCACCCGGTTTACGGCACCCAAGCCAATCAGTTCTATAAACAGGATCTTATTCTGATTGTCTAGCCCGATTACCCAAAAGTGCTCCTGGTTGCGGTGTATCTTATTTTCGCGCAGCAGTATTTGCTGCATTACGCGGTACACATCCTCGGAGTTGAGGATCTTGATTTTCTGCTCTTTGCTCAGGCGGACGTTCATAAAATCAAATTTAAGTAAATCTACATTTAAAATATCTCACACAGTGAGACATTTACGAACAAACTACTATTTTAGACGCCATTAATCCGCAAAACTATGAATCGGATCAAAGAAGTGTTGAAAGAAAAGCACATCACCCAAACCTGGCTGGCCCAAAAACTGGGCAAAAGTTACAATATGGTAAACGCTTACGCGCAGAATAGAAGGCAGCCCTCAATAGAAGTTCTCTACAAAATAGCAGAGATACTTGAAGTTCAGCCATCAGAATTATTACAGGACAAAAACAATTAGTGAATGGATAAAATATTCAAAGAAGGTATTAAAAAGGGTCTAATTTCATTCAATGAAGATAAAACGAGAATTAACTACCTAATTCAAGGCAAAAGTGACAACTTCAAAGACCCTGAAGAAAAAGTAAGAGCTCAAATCTTTTTGGAACTGATTCTTACCTATAAGTACCCTACTAAAAGAATCGAATTAGAAGTAGTAGTTCCAAGAAGAACTCCTAATGACTTTGCAGACATTGTTGTTTTTTCGGATGACCTTAAGAAAAGTCCTCTTATAGTAGTTGAATGCAAAAAGCAGGAAATATCAGAAGCAGAATTTGTCCAAGCCATTGAGCAAGGCTTTGGAAATGCAAACTCGCTTTCTGCCGAATATTTGTGGGTTACCACCGGGCTAAAATCTAAGTACTTCAATGTAAAGGATTTTCCATCGATGGAAAGGGTAACTAATCTAATTGCTTCAATCCCCAGATTCGGTCAATCTAAGCTAGCTAAAGCCAAATTCTATAAAGGAGGAAAGGATGAAAACGGGAATGATGCCTTTGACCTTGAAACAGTAAAGCAATCCGATTTAACAAGGATATTCCAACAAGCTCATGACGCTCTTTGGGCAGGTGGAAAGAGAAACCCTAGTGAGGCATTTGATGAACTTGATAAGTTGATCTTTTGTAAGATATGGGATGAAAGAAAACACAGAAAACCAGGGCAGCCATATGATTTTCAGGAATTTACTGGTGAAGACCCGGAATATTTATTGAAAAGGATAAAGGCTATTTATGAAGAAGGTAGGCGTAAAGATCCTGAGGTTTTTAAAGAACCCATTCGTCTTTCTGCCAATGAACTGAAAACAATAGTTGGGTATCTTGCTCCGGTTAATCTTCACGATACTGACCTTGATAGCAAAGGCCGAGCATTTGAAACCTTCATGGGTTCTTTTTTCCGTGGAGACTTTGGACAATATTTCACCCCACGTGAAGTAGTTGATTTTATAATTAAGTCCCTTCCTATTACCAATGAATCGTTCGTGCTTGATACCTCATGTGGCAGTGGTGGATTTTTGCTTTATGCGTTGGATAAAGTCAGAAGAAGAGCAGACGAAATGGCGGAAGAAGGTTATTTCAAGAAGGGTTCAATCGAGCATAAAGACTATTGGCACAAGTTTGCAGAAAAAAGGCTTTTTGGAATTGAGATATCCGAAAGTATTGCCCGAACCGCCAAAATGAATATGATCATTCATGATGACGGTCATACCAATGTAGTGGCTTGCGATGGTTTGGCTCCGGCAGACTACAGGCACCCAAAGCCGGGTGAAACAAAGGAAGAAATTGAAGAAAGAGAAAAGTACAATAGAAGAACAATCCAGGGCATTACCGGAAATCATGATTTCAAGTACAACCATTTTGATTTCATTGTTACCAATCCACCTTTCGGCTCCGCAATTAAATTGGCTGAGCAAGCCTATTTGAAAAATTACGGGTTGGGTATCAAAGATATAAGTTGGATTGATCAAAAAATCAAAAACACTCATTTAAGCTCTCCCCGAGATTCTCAAAGTACAGAGGTACTTTTCTTAGAACAGTGTCACAATTTTTTAAAAGAAGGCGGGTATTTGTCCATTGTAATACCAGATGGCATCTTGACAAATAGTAGCCAGCAATACATCCGAGATTGGATTGAGGAAAAATATAGAATTGTAAGTGTAGTTTCACTTCCGCAAACTGCATTTTCTGCCAATGGTGCTGGTGTAAAAAGCTCGGTTCTGTTTCTAAAAAAGTATTCTCAGAAACAATCAGAAAAAGTAAGGGCAATAAAAAGACGTATTCAAGATCGATTGTGGGAAAGGAACGAATATAGCGGAGAGTATCGAAGACTTGCAAAAGAGAAAAGTGATAAAACAAAAAACTATGAAGGACTTGACTCTTATCTACCCGAAGAGGTTGATTGGGACGAACTGGATAAAAAAGCGCTCAACGACTTAAGGCGTACAGAAGAATATAAAACCTGGAAGTCGGATATTAGCACCTATTATAAAGAACAAACAGAAGAACTTAAAGAAAGGCTTCACGAAGAATACCTTAGTTCATTCGGTTCAGAATTAGCAAATTATCAAATCTTTATGGCCATAGCAGAAGATATTGGCTATGATGCTACAGGAAGAAAAACCAAAACAAATGAGCTAAAGCAAATTGGTAACGAACTAACCAGTTTTATTGAGTCAATAGAGAATAAGGAAGAGGATTTTTTCGTCTAAGCCCTGATTTGGATAGAGACAAACTGTTTCTACTGGATTGGGGCAAAAAAGAAAAAAGGTTTGACCCATTTTATTATATCCCTTCCCTGGTTGCGCTTGAAGAAAAGGTACTTCAAAGAACGAAATATCGGTTAAGAGATTTCATTGAAAAGATCAGTAGTGGAGCTACCCCCTCTAAAAAAGAGGCTGAAAAATATTATACCGATGGTAAGAGCGGGGTGCCGTTTGTACGTGTGCAAAACTTAAACCCTTCAGGGGAACTGTCGCTTGATGATGTAGTTTACATTAATAGAGATACTCATGAAGGTATGCTTAAAAGAAGCCAAGTCCAAGAAAACGATCTGATTACCAAAATTACCGGGGTAGGGAGGATGGCCGTTTCTAGCGTACCACCCAAAGGATTTGAAGGTAATATCAATCAACATTCGGTTTGTATTAAGACAAAAAGTCGTGAGGTAAGTGAAATTATAGCTGCTTTTCTCAATTCCGACATAGGGGAGAAATTGGCTTCAAGAAGAGCTACGGGAGGAACAAGGCCGGCTCTTGATTACCCTTCACTAAGAAGCGTTCCTATTTTCTTTGATGAAAAGATAGGTGAACTAGCTACAGACTTTCGATTAAAAAAGAATGACAAGAAAAAGGAACTTGAAAGCTTACTCGAAAAACGGTGGTATATCTTGAAAACGGAATTGAACATTAACATTCCGGAGATTAATCTTCGAAAGTTGGCAAATAGGATATTCATTGCAAAGTATTTCGAGATTCTCGGTAATAGGATAGACCCTAAAAAATACACATCGTATGCAAAATCCTTATTTAACAGTATTAATAATGCAGATTTTGAAAAAGTACCTTTGAGTCAGCTTATTACTGATTCCGTTTCTGGTAATTGGGGTAAAGATGAAGTAATTAGTAGCGAGCAAAATAAATACTCCAAATGCTTAGTAATTAGGGCAACGGAGTTTGATAATAAGTATAATTTGAATCTAGAAAGTCACAGGGTTAAGTTCAGATACATCGAAAATAAAAGGCTCATTAGTCAAGACATTCAAATTAATGATCTATTGCTGGAGAAATCGGGGGGTAGTCCAGATCAACCTGTTGGAAGAGTTTCTATACTCTCCACTGATATTCTTAAGTCTGGCAATGAAATTTCATTCAGCAATTTTATTCATAAGATTCGGTTGGACAATTCACGCATTATACCAACGTATGCTTTTTATTATTTAAAGTTCCTCCATAAGATTGGTCTGACTGATTTAATGCAAAGTCAAACGAGTGGTATTAGAAATTTGATTCTAAATGAATATTGGAAGTGTTTAGTGGTATTGCCGAATCTTAAGGTACAAGAAGAAATCTGTAATAAAATTGAAGAAATGACTTTCGAAGCTCTGAGAGTAAAGGGTGAGATTAGAGAGTTATCTAAACAGTTTTCTAATCAAATTACCAACCTGATTCTGAATTTATGATACTCAGGGGAATATTAGATAATTCATTGGGTCAATATTGTATCAGAGGATATGCCTATCTCAATGATCTGGAAAAAATTTCAAGAGCAGACTTGTCCTTCCAGCGTAACCTCATTGCATATCAGGAAGGTAGAATTCGAGGGTTCTTAGAGAATAACCCAAACCTATTCTTTCCGGAAGTAATATTGAGCTATCAGGTAAAGTATGACTTTTCAAAATCAGGTTCAAAATCAATAAACCCTTTAGGTAAGATCATTAACGGTGAGTATTTCAGGTCAAATGTTGACGAAATCATTTTTTCAAGCCGAAAAGTAGATTATAAAAGTCAATCTGATAGTCGGGGAACTTTTGACTTGAAAGTCGTTACAGTAACAATCGATAATCAATTTGTAGAAGAATGTATTGAAAACGAAAGCGAACCTTTTTTGAGGATTGATGGCAATCATAGACTGAGTGCAGCCAAGGCTTTTGATTCCAGTTCAATTAAAGAATTGGTGACTCCGTTTTGTCTTATCCTATTACCAGAAAAAACCGATAGCGATAAATTTCAAAAAACCATCTTTCATAACATCAACTCCAAAACAATACCATTAACACCAGAGGAGGTCTATAGAGTAGTGTTGGACGATGCCATTAATTTTTCTGATGCCTACCTGAAAGAATCGAGAGACTTTGGTCTCCATTATGTACATGCACGACAGATCATTGAGAATATTCAGTGGGGCAGATATCCGAAATTAGAGGCAATTCTAAAGAGCGAAAATGGAGAAGAATCTTATAGGACCGTATTTGTCGATCTATTCTGGATGCTCAGTGAAGAGGGTAAACTAAAGGAAGAGCCAAAGAGGGAAGATGTGCCCAACGCTCTGCACAAAGTAAATATCATTTATCAAGAGTATAATGAACTAAATAAAACTCATAACATCGGCCTGCTCACTACCTTTTTATACTACGCATATCAAAAGGCCTATTTTGAGCTAGAGTGGTTTACAGAGTGGGTGCTGGACAATCGCATTTTTGAAATAAGGCAATCTTCTTCGAATGACTTGAAGTCGATTTTTAACAAAATAATTCTTTCTAGAGAGCGGACAATATTCATTTCCATGCCATTCGGAGATTCGGTTACTGAGAACCACTTTACTTTCATGAGTAATTTGATTCGTGAGATTAATGAGGAGAAAAAGGCACACATAAAGCTATTTCCGTTGCGGATAGATAAATACAATAATGGTACGGCATATAAAATCTCTGATGAAATACTGGATAAGATAGCATCCTCAGGCTTATTGATTGCAGATTTGACTAAGTCCAATCCTAATGTCTATCACGAAGTCGGTTACCTAATGGGTTTGTTTCGTGAGCGAGAGCACAAGAAACTCAATTTGATCACCATTGTGAATACCAGTCACACTCTCTTTCAAGAGATTGGATTTAATATTAGGGCGCACAAAACAATTGGCTTCGAAGACACAAATGAACTTAAAGAGCCTCTTAAAGCTGAAATAGTGAACTACTATTTTAAAGAGTGAGCTTTGAGAGTAGGGGAGTTGTGAGCAAAAAAGGGCACTATGACCCCCAGGTTTTAAGCACCGCGGCCCACCAAAGAGCATACTTACAATACTTATGCATGGCCAGCTTACGCCTGCCTGCCGGCAGGAGCCGCATAGCGGTTGGAGGCCATAACCTCGAAGTTCTGGAAAAGGCAAACCCGGAAATTCCAGAACTACCAGATAATCATAGTTCGACAAGCTCACTATATGTACATAATACAAAGGAATTTTTATGGAGCATGGCGGAGCAATCGGCTTTGATTCATTTCTCTTGTCATTTCCTGAGCTTTCGATCCATAACTTGGTGTTCTTTGTGGCGTGAGTAACGACACCGGTAATATTATGTAAAACGTTGCGCGTGGGCCTGAAGAAAATGAGGGCCAGCGCTGGGGTGAATTGGTGGCTGCATCAAAGAGCCATCGTCCTGGGCTTTGAGCTTGGCCCCGAATATCGGGGACAAAGGCCGTAGGCCAAGCCACCAAGGGCGCGTAGGCAGCATATTTTCTCCTAGATTTTTGCATACTTTTTATCAATGAAAAAGTATGAGCCTCGCGGCTTGAGCATTTAATACAAATTGTGAGATGAGCATAGTAGTAGTAATAGGTACAATTCATTCAGAAGGTGGTGCATGCACCTCAGAGGAGTTATTACGGATTATTGATGAAATCTCTGCTGAAACAATTTTTGTTGAAGCCTCAAAAGAGAAATTTCCATTGATGCTTGATGCAGTTAATACTTTCAATACTCCTGAGATAAATGCGCTAAGAGAAATCGTAAAAAGGAATTCAATCAAAATCGAACCCATAGATTTAGATAATGACCCATTCGATAACCGACTAGAGGTCATGCAGTCACTATTTCCCAAATATATTAAGGAGTACTATTATGCATCCCAAATTCAAAGGAATGGATGCTGTGATCTAGGTTTCAAGTACCTAAATGGTAAGGATAGCGATCAAATCAATTACGACAAATCAATAATGGAGAGAAGGTTTGTAGAAAGAGTCAATAACCTAAAATTGTCAGAGACTTATTCTGATTGGTTAAGGTGGAACGATGAGCGAGAAAATCACTGGATAAGGTCAATCCATAGATTCCTGAGCTCAAATAAATTGACAAAGGCTGTATTTCTTGTTGGGTCAGCACACAGGATTAGATTGATGGAGAAAGTTCGAAATCTGACTTCCGAAAATGAGTCAATAGCTGAATGGGATTTTTATTATTTTGATTGACCTGTCTAGCCTAAACATTCCTAAACGCTGAGATTGGCGTATTTCCGTTTAACCCGTACATTCATCGTGTACACGAATTTTAAGAATATTTTTTTTGCACGCGGGCCTGTGCGTAGCCGTCCGCTTCGACAGCGCTCAGCATTTCACTTCGACAGCGCTCAGTATTTCGCTTCGGCTGTGCTCAGCGTTTCACAATTGGTCCCGAACGAAGTTTGGGACAGCTATTTAATCACAATGGCGAATTATAGGACAAAACAACAAACGGTACTTCGACAGGCTCAGTAACCGTTTGTTTATCAGTAACCGTTTGTTTACAGGCTCAGTAACCGTTTGTTTAGTTATAAAAAGCGTTTCCATAATTTACGGATGGCGGATAGCCATGCATGAAAACCTGATCTGCGGATATGGTAATGCTTTACGGAGTAGTACGTAAACTGGCAGTGGTTGTAGTTGTTGGTGTGCATAAGGATCAGTTTTTCAATGGACTGCAATGATACGCAATTATTTATAATTGCCCGATAATTTATATTATGTAAAATAGAAAATTCAAAAACAAAGGAGCACTAAGCTCCCCTGTTCCTTTTATGGTATTACAAGGCGTCTATTTCCTGCTTGGTAGCAATTGCCTGATCCGTCATTTTCAGCACCCGGTATATTTCCCACAACGCCATTAAAGTATTGCGGTCATTTGGGGTGGCCTTGCGGGCCTGCTCAAAATATGGCAAGGCCTGCTTAAAATGCTCCTGCTGTTTTGCCTTAAGTGCATTGTATTTTTTGGTGGCGTTAAAAGGCAAACCATTCATCTCTTCTGTTACCCCTTTTGCTTTATCATAGTATACCAGGCCGTTCATATACAGTGCATCCGCATATAAGCTATCCAATGCCACAGCCTTCTGGTAGGCCAACACAGCCTCATCGGGTTTATTCATTTCCGTTTGTAGGATAATGCCTTTGTTGTAGTAGTAGATCTTGGCCTTGGGGTCGTTCGGATCCTGCGCGATAGCCTGGTCTAAATTTACCAGGGCTTTGTCGTATTCTTTGCTTTTCAGGTAAATGTCGAGCTCCGTGGTAAGCAAAGCCGCATTTTCCGGGTATTTTTCGCGCCCTTTCTTTACATACTCCATAAAAGAAGCCGTGTCACCGGTTTCCAGGCTCATAGCCGCAATGCTGATGTAAAACTGAGGACGCAAGTCATTTTTCTCTACCTGGGGTTCTCCATAGCCCCGGTACTCTACAAATTCATCCATCATCTTCTTAGAGGGAAACTCTGCCACCTGCCCATTGGCCATGTTCTTTGCGCGGTATACATAGCCCTTGTACCCGAGCTCCAATAAACGTTTGTTCAGTTCGATAGACTTCTGGTACATCTTGGCGTTTTGCGCCATCAAAGCCGCATTATACAGCGTACTGCTATCGGTTTGATTGTTCAGCATCCGCAAGTTATACGTCTTCATAAAAGCCGCGTAAGCAGGCTCATAAGCCTGTGCCTGGTAGTTGTCCAGGCCAATGTTGTTGTATAGGGTAGCTACGGTGGGCAGCAAGGTCTTGGCGTCATCCGAGTACTTCTCCTTCCCTAGCTTTTCTTCGTAGGCCACGGTTTCCATCAGGTATTTCTCTGCTTTGGCAAGGGCTTCGGCATCCAGGGCCCGCACCTCGGCTTTTTCGCTTTCGGCAATGGCCAGGTTGATCTTACCCGCATAAAACAAGTATTTCCGCATGTCTTTATACGAGATCTCGGCTTCCGGTTTGGTGCTAATGATACTGCCTGCTTCATCTATATACTTTTTGGCAGCTGCAAGGTCATTGTTGCGGTCCATGGCGATTACCGCACTGCTGATTACCGGTCCTTCCTGCGCCCGGGCAGAAAATCCAAAAGCCACCAGGGCCATTAACATCACTAGTCTCTTCATGTGTATTTGTTTAGATATTTTTTAGCTCGCTACGCGTATTCCTTTTAAGGGGTTTTTCCCCCGATCGGTTGGGTACCGCCCGCAAAACTACTATTTTGACGCTTTATAACCCATTAATGTGCCAAAAATGGTCATACCTTAGTTAGAAGAAATTTTAGTAAAAAGGTTGCTTCTTGAAAACCTTAGGTTCGTTTGTAGGTTATATCTTGCAGAAATAAATTAAACATACCTGATATATGAAATGGGACATACAAACGGTAGGCTTTGACGCCACCGAAGCCTTGCACACCTATACGAAAGACAAAGTAGGACAGTTGAATAAGTTCTATGACCAGATCGTGGGCGCGGAAGTATACCTGAAACTGGAATACAACGACAAAGGTGACAATAAGGTAGCCGATATAAAGCTGAACATTCCCGGCAACGACATCATGGCAAGCAGCCGCAGCGATAAGTTTGAAGCTAGTGTAAGCGAAAGCATTGAAAAACTCAAGCGCCAGCTCCGCAAGCTTAAGACCAAGATGGAGGTACGCTAACCCTTGTAAAGAATAGTTAATGGATTCCTTTCTGTTTTTCGGAAAGGGATTTTTTGTTTTGGTACCGGGCTTCGACAGGCTCAGCCCGCTTTGTTGCTCATTTACAAAAGGTTAAATACATAGGCCAAATTGATAGCTAGAAAAAAGACCAGCAGGCTATCGCGGAGCGGAACCAGCTTACAACTGAAGGAAAGCCCATGCTATTATTATGGGCTGTCATCTCATTAATACCGCTTAATGATCCGATGAAATACTACTAGAAAAGAGAGAGAGGGCTGAGCTTGTCGAAGCCCGCTTTGTTGCCCATTGTAAACGGAAAGAGTTTATACAAATACAATGTCCAATCAATGGCAAGAAAAAAAATCGATAAATTATGGTAGAGTTAAACACCTCAAATAGCGAGCTGAGCCCATTGGAATCCCTCTTATCATTTTAAGCTTTTAGTGATTCCATAAAACATTACCAGGAGAAAAAAGAGGGTTGAGGGCTTCGACAAGCTCAGCCCTCCGTTTTGGTTATCTTAATATATGAAGTTTCAATATAGGGCAGTAAAAGAAAAACAGAATTGGGCACTTCAATAAATGCAGTACAAATCTGTCGAAAAGGGGGCTGAGTACTTCGACAGGCCCAATACAGGGCTGTCGAAGCCCGCTTATCTTTTACACTATGATAATGATTCTTGAAACATTACCAGGAATTAACCATCCCCTTTTGATCCGGAAAGCCCGGGCAGATCTTCCAGGCGCCCTTCTATCAGCGCTTCTTTTTTCTTTCGGCTCCACCCCTGCACTTGTTTTTCCCTGTAGAAAGCGTCATCAATCCGTTGAAAAACTTCATAGTAGACCAGCGTTACGGGCAAACGTTTTTTGGTGTGCCGGGCGCCTTCTCCTGCCTGGTGCTGCGCCAAACGTACTTCCAGATACTTGGTACTACCGGTGTAGTAGCTGCCATCCGCACATTTCAGTATGTACATATATCCCCTAGCCATAAATGCCTTGTTAAACGGGCTTCGACAGGCTCAGCCCTCCCGTTTTGGTTATCTTAATATATGAAGTTTCAATATAGGGCAGTAAAAGAAAAACAGAATTGGGCACTTCAATAAATGCAGGCAGTACAGGCCTGTCGAAAAGGGGCTTCGACAAGCTCAGCCCCCAGTTGCTCATTACAAAAGGAAAGGACTTACATATTACGTAAAGCCAAACCGTTGGCGAAAAGCAAAATCGAAAAGAAGTTATGGGAGGGGTTGAGGGCTTCGACAAGCTCAGCCCTCCCATTTTGGTTATCTTAAATATGCGAAGTCCTCCCGTTTTGGTATCTTAATACGTGAAGTTCTTCAATGTAGGCAATAAAAGAAAACAAAGTTGAACACTGCTATAAACGCAGGCAGTACAGGCCTGTCGAAAAGGGGCTTCGACAAGCTCAGCCCTCAGTTGCCCATTATAAATGTAAAGGGGTTACATAACAGCGGGCTGAGCTTGCCGAAGCCCTATCACAACGCGCCTTTCTCTTGCAATACTTTCCTAATGTCCGGCCGGAAGTACCTCTCCCCTTTTAGTATTTTTCCATCCTCCCTGAAAATAGGTTGCCCTTCCGCGTCCAGCTTGCTCATATTGCTTTTCTGGATTTCTTCAAACACCTCCTCGATAATGTGTTGTAAACCGTGCTTTAAGATGGTGCCGCACAGTATATACATCATATCGCCCAGGGCATCAGCTACTTCTACCAGGTCTCCTTTACGGGCCGCCTCCAGGTATTCTTCGTTTTCCTCTTCCATCAGGCGGTGGCGCAATAAATAGGTCTCCTCTTCTACTTTCCCCTTAGGGAGAGGGGCATTGCCAATTTTAAAGGTTTCGTGAAATAAAGCTACGTGGTTGAGCTGTTTCTTCATGTGGCTGTATCTTTGCCTCAAATTTAGCTTGGATGCAGCACATAACCACAGGACATTGGATTTTTGCAGGTGTTTTTATCGTGGCCTTTCTGGTTTACCTCACCTGGAGCTACCGGAAAGACCTCAAAATGCACAAATTACACTACAGCGGGTCTTTCTATGTGTTGGTAGCGGTTATCTTCACCTTATTTGCCTATTACGTGCTCAAGCAAATGCTACACTAGCGCTCCGTTTTCAAACTCGAGGCGTGTATTGTCCTGGTGGTAACTAAAGTGAGCGGGTTGCCCCAGTAAAAACTTTCCATCTCCTTTTTGCTTTAACAGCCCCTCTTCAAAAACTTCCAGCCCCCCTTTGTGGCTGAGATCCCCCACCTCTTCTACCGCATATATGCGTTCCAGCTGCCCTGTTTTCATATCGGGGATCTCGTTTAACAACAAGCCAATATCTGCTTTATAATTGGCGTGGGAGCCTACAATTTCTGTATCGCGCAACACAATGTCCAGGTTGTTTTTACGGTTAAGCGGTAAGTCGTGATAGGCTTTCAGGGTATGCCCGATGGATTCTCCGGCAACCAACATAAATGCGTCCAATAGCAAAAGTACGTTTAGTTTACGCGCTTTTAGCCGCAGTGGGTCTTCCCGTGCCGGCCCACTCTCTATCAATACACAAGGGATCTGGTTGCGGTGGAAGAATTCCCCCAATGCTTTTGGGTAGTACTCATCCGTAAAACGCGCCATATAGTCTTTTGCATAGGGAGCCAAATGCGTTACCAGGCGTGCAATCAGTGCCATGCTCATTTCTCTTTCCGGGGTCATTTTTCGCGAAGGATCAGCCGAGGGGGCTAAAAAGCTGAGCGTAGCAGGCAAATCGGTATGGCCACAGTTAAAAATGTTACGCTGATCGTGGAGGTTAAAAGCCCAATGGGGTTTATAGCGTTCTACAAAGGCAAAAAAATGCTGCATTTCTGCACTTTGCCGCGCCAGGGCATCCCGGTTTAGATCGATCAACTGCGCATTGTGACGCGTAAAGCGCTCAGCACCGTCCGGGTTGAGCATTGGGATAAAGCATATGGTAAGTGCCTCCTTTAAATAACGCCCCTGCTCAGCAAAAAAACTTGCACCAAAAAGGTGAAAAAGTTCCAAAAGCGCATGTGTTGCCGTGGGCTCGTTGCCATGCATCTGCGACCAGAGCAGTAAGCGCTTCGGACCATGTCCATACGTATACGCATGTAAGGGGCGCTTTTCAAAAGAAGAGCCGATCTGCTGTATCTCAAAATGCTCAGCCAGGGGAAGCTGTCTTAAGGCATGTTCCAGGTCAGCGGGCTTAAACCAACGCTGACTCAATTGGGGCTGATGAATGCGTGGATAATGTTCAGGTAAGAAGCTATGCATACGCGTAAAACTGTGACGCAAGATACACTCTATAGAGCTTCACGTTTTTTACAATTGTAATAAGAGGGGATAAACTAAATGCAGTGGTGTTTTATACAAATGTAATGCGCTGGAAAGGCCTGGGTCAATTTTGTTGCAGCAATGTGTAGTATTGAGCTTATACAATTTATTATCAGCTATTTGTGTTAACTTACTTAAAGTATTCATTTTACGCAAATGTTTCATTTCAGGGAAAACCTTCCCTTGTTCATCTTTCTATATTACTTTTGTAACATATTGCTTGTCTTATGAAAGAGATCAGTTCCCGGATAAAGGAACTTATACAACAGAAAGGGCTTACCAACAGCGAATTTGCGCACAAATTGGACGTAAACCCCAGCATCATCAGCCATATATTGAGCGGCCGCAATAAGGTGAGTTTGCAAGTTGTACTGCAGCTCAAACAAACTTTCCCGGAACTTGACCTGGACTATCTCCTGACCGGCAGGCCTTCCAAGCAAGCTGATGGATCATATTTCACAAATGTAAAAACTCAGGAGGCTAAAGATCCCCCCTCAATTCCTCCCCCTGCTAAGGCATCTCAACCTGAGGAAAAGTCTGTTTCCACATCAGCCCTCCCTCCTGTTTCTTCTCGTAGTGGTAAAAAAATTGAGCAGGTACTCATTTTATACACAGACAAAAGTGTAGAAAGCTACAAGCCTTAGTTTTTTTAACGGTCTACATCCCCTATTTTTGCAGTCAAATCTCATTGAATATGTTTCAAAAAAATGCCCAATTCGGTTTTATAGCGCTGATCGCGCTGGCCATGCTTACGCGTTTTTTTCCACATGCCCCTAATTTTACGGCCGTAGGCGCGGCCGCTATTTTTGGTGGCTTTGCTTTTTCGAAATCATGGAAGGCTTTTTTAGTGCCTGTAATGGCTATGTTTTTTAGCGATTTACTGATCAATAACGTAATGTACGCGGCCTTTTACGACGGCTTTCAATGGTTTACTCCCGGTTTTGGGTACATTTATTCAGCCTTTATCTTAAGCGTTCTTTTGGGGAAACTCCAACAGGGAAAATTTCGCCTGTTCGGCCTTTTGAGCAGCGGTGTACTATCTGCCATACTTTTTTTCCTGATCACCAACTTTGGTAGCTGGCAAGCGGGTATACTGTACCCTAAAACCTTGAGTGGACTTATGGCCTGTTATGCGGCGGGGCTCCCCTTTTTCTTGAACCAGCTTGCCGGAACCCTGGTGTATGGTAGCGTACTCTTTGGTGCGGCCTACTACTTTTTTGGCCTGCTGCAAGTACAAAAAGTACGTGCATAGCGTTTGGGAACAGGAGCAATTCCGCACCACAAAGGATGTCTTAATTGTTGGAGCGGGTCTTACCGCGCTGTTCACCGCCCTGGAGCTTAAGGCTGCACAACCTGATATACAAGTCTGCGTACTCGAAAAAGGCCCCTATCCTACAGGGGCTTCTGTTAAGAATGCCGGCTTTGCCTGTTTTGGGAGCTTGAACGAGATCCTGGACGATACACAACGGCATGGCTTTGACTATGCTATGCTGTTGGTAGAAAGGCGCCTTAAAGGCCTTGAAAAGCTGCGTACCCTTTTTACTCCCGAACAAATTGGTTTTGCGGTACATGGAGGGATCGACTTATATGAAAACGGGCAGGAAGAAAAACTGGAACAAGCCCTTGCCCTGTTGCCGGAAGTAAACGCCATGCTGGGTAGCCAAATGTATTACCTCAAACGCAACGTGTTATTTCCGAGGGCACTCTCACGTTATCTTTTTTGTGAAGGAGAAGCAAGCCTGAATACGGGCCTGCTCGTAAAGAGGCTGTTGCAACTTGCCCACCAAAAGGGGGTTGAAATACGGTTTGAACGAGAAGTAAAGCAGCTTTCCAAAGGCCAGCTGTGGGAAGCTTTACTGCAAGATGGGAGTGTTTACAAATCAGAGAAAATACTCCTGGCCACAAACGGGTTCACTAAAAACCTCTACCCTTCCCTTAATGTGGAGCCTGCCCGGGGACAGGTATTGCTTACCCCCCCTCTAAAGGGGTTGAACCTAAAAGCCAATGTGCATCTGCAATCAGGCTACTTTTATGCCCGCCCCTATGCAGGAGGTATTTTATTAGGCGGAGGCCGTCACTTAGACCGCGATACGGAGCGAAGTGAGGAGGACCAGCTCAACCCAAAAATCCAGGATGCCCTGGACAAACTTTTGCAAAAACACTTTTGTAACGATCAGCTCCCCCCTATACGTACGCGTTGGACGGGCATCATGGCCTTTGGCAAGCAAAATGAAAAGGAAGCGATTGTTGAAGAGCTGGAACCCGGTTTGTTTTGTGCAGTCCGGCTGGGAGGCATGGGGGTTGCCTTAAGCAGCCAGGTGGGTAAGGAAGCGGCTACGCTTTTACTGAGGGCCTAGCCTCCTGCACTTGTTTTCCTTTCCGGATGTGTTTATCCACGATGTAAAGCGGCCGGTTTTTTACCTGGAAAAAGATCCGGAGCACGTATTCTCCAATAATACCCAGGCTGATCAACTGTACCCCACTAAAGAGGATGATAGCAAAGAGCAGGGCTGTAAAACCTTCCGGCACCCCCCCGTAAAAAAACTTTTTTACAAGCACCGTGGCCAGGTAAACCAAACTGATGCCCACCGATAAAAAGCCCAGGCTGGTTAAGGCCTTCACCGGGAACTCACTAAAATTAAAAAAGCCATTATAGGCCAGTTTAAAAAGCATTTTAAAGCTGTATTTCGAAACGCCAGCTTGTCGCTCGTCACGCTCGTAGTGAAGCGCTATTTGTTTAAACCCGATCCAGGAACGCATCCCGCGTATAAAGCGGCTTTCCTCCGGCATTTTCAGCAATACATCCACTACTTTGCGGTGTAGCAAAGAAAAGTCGCCGCTATCTACGGGGATCTCTATATGGCTGATCTGCTTCAGAATGCGGTAAAACCAGTAATACAGCATTTTTTTGAAGCGCGATTCTTTACGGTTTTCACGCACGGCATATACCACTTCGTACCCTTCTTGTAGCTTTTTATAAAAATCCGGTAGCAATTCAGGAGGATCCTGTAGGTCCCCATCAAGTATAAAAACCGCTTCTGTGCCCAAGGCCGCCCCGAGCCCCGCACTTAAAGCCAGTTGATGGCCAAAATTCCTAGAAAGCAATACCGCCTGAAAACGGCTGTCTGTAAGCGCCAGTTGGGTTATGGTTTCAGCGGTATGATCTGTGCTCCCATCATCCACAAGTACCACCTCAAGTGCTATATGGAAAGCATCCATAAGTGCAACCAAACGCTCATGCAGAAAGGGAAGGCTTTCTTCTTCATTAAAAAGGGGAATTACAATGCTTATTTGCGGATGGCGGTCGGTAGACATACTCTGTTTAAACAGGTAAAAGTATAACTTAGCAAGTATATGCCGAATGAAGTGTGTATACTTTCCCTATCGCTCTTCTGCCGCTATACTGGTAAGCAATTGCACGGCATTTTTCATTTTGCTTAATGTTTCCAGTGCGGGCATGCCGGGCGCATTGGAGTAAGACGCATGTAACGGAAAAGCACCCTTGCTTAAAAATTCTTTTAAGGGAGATATTTCTGCGCTAAACACACAGTATTCCAATACATGCCGGTTCATTTGATACGCACAGCAAAGGGCAACAAATGAATGGAGCGTATCTACAAAAATGAGCAGCTTACTGCTTGCTGCCTGTAAATAGGCTCCCGTAAGGGCGGCTGTTTCAAACCCTCCGAATACCGTTAAATTCGTAATCGGATCGTGTGATTTTGGATGTTTTTTACATGCCCGGTCCAGGGTTTCGGCCTGGTGCCGGCCAATTTTTATTTTAAGACCGCCTAGCAGGTCTGCTATTTCCAGATCAAAGAGAGCGGCTAGCAAAGCCAAAGTGCTGTACTTATCCCCTGCCCCCATGCTGCAAAGCGCCAATAAGCCCGTACCTGACTTTTTCTTTAGCGTCACTTCTTCAGCGCCCCTCAGCATGGCTTTTTCCGCCTGGGCACTCGTCATAGCCGGTTGCGCATAAAAATTTTGGGTACTCTCCCCCAGTCGCCTGTCGCTAAAACCATTTCCCTTTTTAAACCAATAGCTGAAAGAGCCCTCGTGTGGATGGTTCATGCCCATATCTACCAGGTGTAAACCCACCCGGTTTGCTTTGCTCAGAATGCTAAGCGGTGCATAGCCATTAAGCATATCCGCAAAGGCTTCATGGCTTTCTTCGTAACGCTTCTCTTCGCCCATTTGCCTACATATGCCATGGTCTGAAGCAAAAAGCAGCAAACAGGGTTTCTTGTAGAGGGGTTCTGTAGTGTGTTGTACCAAAGCAGCCTTTAGAGCAAGGGGGGCTAAAAGACCCCAAGCCCCGAAGGGCTTGGTGTTTTTCTCTATCAGCGCCTGCACTTTCTTCTGTAGTGTGCTGTCTACAATGCTTTCTATCGGGATGTTCATGTTCTATTTAAAGCCAAACGAGCGGGGAATAAGTCCTCCTTTAAACTGGTCGAGGAGCTTTCCGTTAGCGTCATAACGGTATACATTGCCATTTGCGAGCTCGTCCAAAGGGTCTGAAACATATACTTCATTGTTTACTCCGTCAACACCCAGCCCGTAGAAATCGCCCTGGGCAAAAGGAACGATCGGCAGTACCGAATCCATAACACTCATAGTGTATAGGTCTCCTCTACTGTCATCCAAATAGTAGATTGTAGATCCACTTCTATCAATTTCCATACGTTCAGGCTTCTTTAATACATCCGTAAACACCATTTCCCTTTCTATCTCATTCGAATCGAGGTTGTATACGACCATAGAGGCCGGTGTGTTGTTTACCGGGTTTGTAGGATCTGGGATACCCGTGCAATACACCCACAGCAGGCCGTTTCTATCTTTTGCCAGCGCAAGCGGGTTATGGCCTACCCATAAGGTATCGGTTACCTGGTCTGTATTGCTGTCAAAAACCAAGACCGTACTATCCGCACCAAAGCCTCCGCTGTTTGCCACGTACACTTTGTCGTCTATCGTGAGGATGGCTTCAGGCCCGGGGCCCGTAGCTACCAGCTTCTCTACTTTCCCGGTCTGTGCATTGAGTACATGTATGGCATTGCTGGCCCAATCTGCCACATAATACTTTTCAGCAGATACTTTCTCTATAAAGCGGGGGCTGCCCAGGTCTTCAAAGCGGGCTTCCACTTTTAACGTATTGGTATTACACATAATCACACTCCCCGTGCCGTTGATTACCAGAAAGGCACGGTCGCCATCGATAAACACCTGGCTAAGCACGTTGCCAGGAGGTATGAGGTTGGCTTTTTGAAAAACATTCTTTTCCGTAGTTCTGGATCCGGTGCTGTACGAAATAATGCTCCCTGTTCCGCCCTGGAAGGCGCCTTCATTGGCAATAAGCACAGCCGCGGTAAAAGCAGGGTTTTCGCCGGTGTCAGGATCCTCTTTACAAGCACCGAGGAGTAGCGCACCAATGGCTAAAAAGATGAATAGGTTTGTTTTCATAGTCAATAGTTAAACTTCACATTAAAATTAATCCCCGGCATGGGCTGAAACCATTGCATTTGGTAAAATTAAGCACATGCAGAGAAGGTACAAGCGCGGAACGCTTAAATCTTTGGCGATACGCTACACCTATGTAGTTCACCCAACAGGGGCCCAGTTAAAAACGGATCGTTTTCACTCGTAGTGTATGCCCTGCCGTTGTACCGTGTGGTAAGGTAAAAAGAAAGCTGCGAAAGTTGAGGCTGAACCACCCTTTATCTATTAAAAGCCGCATGTAAATGAGTAGCTTACCCGGAAATTTTCCGAAATAGCTTCCGTGCCAGCGGGTCGGTTTCAACCCGGATTCTCGCCTTAAAGCAACTGCGACTTAACTCCTTGGCTATTGACCTGGTCATGCATACGGGCTAAAAACATGCAGGTCCTGCTTGCTCTTTTCCTTTCTGCCCTCACAGGTTCAAAAGCCTTTGCCCCTTGAAAATACACGAAAGCTTTAAAAGCACTTAGCGCGCCAGCATTTCACGGGCATTTTCCAGCGCTGCCTCCGAAATGCGCGCTCCACTGAGCAGCCGGGCCAGCTCCATTTCACGTTGCTTTTCATCGAGGACAATAAGCCGGGTGTGGGTTTGCCCGGCTGCTGTCTCTTTCAATACTTTATAGTGCCTTTTGCCTTTGGCCGCAATTTGCGGCAGGTGCGTAATGGCTACTACCTGCATCATATGACCCATGGTAGATAGGATCTCCCCTATGCTGCCTGCTGTTTCGCCGGATACACCGGCATCAATCTCATCAAAAATTATGGTGGGCAGGTTTTTGCTTTTAGCCATAATGGCCTTTATGGCCAGCATAACGCGGCTTAGCTCCCCTCCCGAAGCCACCTTGGAAAGGGCTTGTACAGCCTGTCCTTTATTGGCACTAAATTTAAAAAGCAACTGATCTGCGCCCAGGCGCGTAAACTTATCGGAATGTTCCAGGTGCATGTGCAGTTGGGCGCCCGGCATGTTCAGCCGGCTTAGCATCCCGCATATTTCAGCGCTGAGCGCTTCGGCCGCTTCCCTACGCCTGGCAGATAAAACCAGGGCTTGCTTTTTTACCCGCTCCAGGCTTTCTGCATGTCTTTTTTCCAGGGCTTTCCGGTTTTCTTCCAGCGTGCTCAGTTGCAGTACTTTTTGTTCCAGTGCTTCCTTTTTGTGCAACAAGCCGGCGACATCGCTTACCTGGTGCTTTTTTTGCAAGGCAAATAGCTTGTTGAGGCGGGCACTTAACTGTTCAGCACGCAGGGGATCTGCCATAGTGTTTTCGGCCAGCTCCTCGAGTTCCATGCGCATGTCATCCAACTCGATCCCCAGGCTGTTCAACCGCTCGCCCAGCGTTGCATAAGGCCCTTTTAACTGTGCCAGACTGGCCAGTTGTTGCTGGGCTTGCTGCGCCTGTGTATATGCGCCCAACTCTTCTGTATACAGCAGTTGTACCACCGTGGAAAGCTTATGCTTTATTTCATCGGCATGTGAAAGCGCTTCGAGCTCTTCTTCCAGGGCCTCTACCTCTCCTTCCTGCAATTGTGCCTCTTCTAACTCATCAAACAAGAACTGTAAGTAGTCGGCATCTCCCGCTTCTTTCGCTGCAAATGCATCCAGTTCGTATATCTTGTCCTCTAATTCCCTGTAAGAAGCATACGTTTTCTGATACGCAGACAGTACTTCTGCATTGTGCGCAAAACCATCCAGCAGGGCCATTTGGAAGCCCGTATCTGTGAGCAGGATCGTTTCGTGCTGGCTATGCACATCTATGAGGCTAAACGCCAAGGCATTTAACACGTTCAAGGTTACAGGCGTATCATTGATAAAGGCACGTGATTTACCCGAGGGGGCAATTTCGCGCCTCAGCAGGGATACCCGCTCAAAGTCAAGATCGTGCTCATCGAAGAAACCCTTAAGTGCTGCATCCAGAAGAAAATGTGCTTCTACAATACATTTTTCTGCAGGGTTCCGCAACACCTTTACATCTGCCCGCTTGCCAAGCACGAGCGCCAAAGCACCCAGTAAAATGGATTTGCCGGCCCCTGTTTCCCCGGTAATTACAGAAAAACCTTTGTCGAAAGACAATTCGAGAGCCTCGATGAGCGCATAATTCCGTATGTGTAATTCTTGCAACATAGCGCTCAAAACTACAAATTAGCCCGGTCCCATTTGCTGGTATTTTGAAGCGTTGGTGGCGTCCAGGTTCGGAAGCAATTCCTTTAGCGCGCGAATGTCGATGGGGTTGCCTCCATTGAATACGGAAATGATCTCCTGGCTCTTCGCATCAAAGAATATTTGTATGATCAAAGAATTGGGACGCTTGTCATTTACCCCCTTCAACAACAGTAAGGCATCGCGTAAAACTTGTTTCCCCCGGTCCTGCTCTGCCGGGTCGTACATCACATCCAACCCCTGGCGGTGGTACTGGTACAGGCATTTGCGGTAATCCGAAAATGCAGCGCTTAACAGGTCATCGATGAGTTGAAAGCGGCTTTTCGGCCCTGAAAAGGAAGACCAACCCGTAAAGTTGCTGTTTTGGGCAACGCCAACAATGTTCTGAGCTTTTTGAAAAAAGGGGGTTCCCCCCTCTTCCTCGAAGCTATCCCGGTCAAGCCCGATAATCACATATACATAGTACGCAAGCACCGAAGTTAAATTGGAAAGGTTTTGGTTCTCAGCAAAATCCAAGCGGTCAAACTCAAGGTATTTGAAGGCAAATTGATTGTCTTGGTGTACAAAAATGGGCGAATCATAGCCCGACATATACACCGGGCGGCTGTACTGTATTTGTAAACTTCCTGAAAACTCCCCAATGCTTGGGTTGTCCTGGATATTGATCAAAAAAGAACACTGGATGCGCTCCTCCAGGCTGTAATTCTCAGAAGTCCATTTGGTGTTGTTTAAAAACTCCCGTATAGCGGTTTGCAGGGTATTAAAAACCTGCTTATTGGTGAGTTGTATGTTTTGTGTATTGATCTGAACCTGAGCATTTAACTCTTGCGCATTTAAACCATTAGTGTAAATGCAGAACAAGAGGCTAAGACAAGTGATCCAGGATATATGTGAAAATTTCGCGCGCAATTTCTTTTTTACTTTTTAAGGTTAAAGGGTAAATTTTGTCGGCCGATTGAATGAGGCGTACCTCGTTGGTATCGTGCCCAAAACCCGAGCCCTTTTCCGAGGGCATGTTTAAAACGATCAGGTCGCAGTTTTTCTTGTGTAGCTTTTTTACTGCGTTTTCAACGGCATTTTCCGTTTCGAGCGCAAAGCCTACCAGGCGTTGGCCTTTTCTTTTTACTTGCCCCAGGCTGTACAAAACATCCGGGTTTTTTACGAGCTTTAACACCAGCTCATCGGTGTCTTTTTTAATCTTTTGCCCGGCAGGATCTGCCGGACGGTAATCCGATACAGCTGCCGACATCACTGCGATATCCATTTGATCAAAAAGAGCGGTACAAGCCTCCAGCATCTCCCGGGCGGTTTGTACGGGAACAACCGTTAAACGGGCTTCTTCCGCAATTTCCAATTGATGCGGGCCAATGACCAGGTGCACTTCTGCACCAAGCGCCAAAGCTGTTTCCGCCAGGGCCAATCCCATTTTTCCGCTGCTGTGGT
Organism: Owenweeksia sp.; assembly: GCA_028285465.1. Taxonomy (GTDB): domain Bacteria; phylum Bacteroidota; class Bacteroidia; order Flavobacteriales; family Schleiferiaceae; genus JANQPD01. Next base: position 97,312 of record JANQPD010000030.1, read on the forward strand.
TGCCCACAAAACGTACCGGGTCTATGGGTTCGTAGGTAGGTCCCGCATTGACCAATACCTTTTTCCCCCGTAAAGGAGCCTGGTCGGACAGATGAGCCTGGATGAAAGCCAGGATGTTTTCAGGCTCCGCCATGCGCCCTTCTCCGGATAACCCGCTGGCCAGCTCCCCCTCTTCAGAAGGGATCCATATGTTCCCGAAGCTTTGCAGCTTTTCTATATTTTCTCTGGTAGCGGGATGCTTGTACATATCCAGGTCCATAGCCGGAGCAAAATATACCGGGCATTTGGCAGATAGGTACACGCCCAACAAAAAGGTATCGGCACTGCCGGACGCCATCTTTGATAAGGTGTGCGAGGTGGCCGGGGCAATGAGCATAAGATCGGCCCAAAGGCCAAGTTGAACATGGTGGTTCCACTTGCCTTGCTCGTCCTCCTTGTCAAAATACTCCCACAATACGGGGTTTTTGGAAAGTGTAGCGAGCGTAAGTGGCGTAACAAAATCCCGCGCTGCGGGACTGAGCACTACTTTTACCTCGGCTCCTGCCTTTACAAGAAGCCGAACGAGGTAGGTGCTTTTGTACGCGGCAATACTACCGGTTACCCCCAATAGTATTTTTTTCCCGCGCAGCATGGGTCTTAATCCTGCTTTTCTTCTGGTTTGCGGAAATAGATCTCCCCGTTTTTCCACTCCTCTATAGCCATAGAGTAAGGCTTGGGCAAAGCTTCATAAAAACGGGAAACTTCAATCTGCTCTTTGTTCTCAAATATCTCTTCCAGGCTGTCGTTGTGCGTGGCAAACTCGTCAAGCTTGTCGTGTAGCTCTACTTTGAGGTCTGCTGCGATCTGATCTGCGCGCTTGCCTATGATCGCCAGGGCTTCATAAATGTTATTGGTAGGCGCATCCAACAAATTCCTGTCTTGGGTTTGGGTAGATTTAGGGGCTTCTGACTTTCTGTAGTCCATCTTTCTATGATTGTATTGTTGCTGTATTTTTAAGCGTGGTTATTTTTTCCTGGATGTTGACGTACATCTCAACGGCTTTCTTTGCATACTCGCTTTTCGGGAATCCTTCAATGAAATCAAAATAAGCGGTTTTGGCTTCGATAAAGCGTTGCAACTTCTTGCTTTCTATGCTGTTCTCCGCCAGTTCATACGAGGCCTTTAAGCGCAAATAAAGGATTTCTTCCCGGTATTTGGTGTCGGGATAGTCGTTTAGCGTATTGTTAAACGCCACTACGGCAGACTGGTAATAGGTGGTGTTGTAATATTGGTACGCCCGTTCAAAGGATTTGCGTTCCAGCTTACGCCTCAGTTCTATGATCAGTTCGGTACATTCGGGGATGCGCTCACTTTGCGGGTGGGTATTTACAAAGAGCTGCAGTTCATTAATGGCTTTATATGTATAGGATTGATCCAGGCTATATTCAGGGGATTCCAGGTAATAGCAGTAGCCTACCATAAAGCCACACTCCGCAGCGCGCTCCGTAGTGCTAAAGGTTTTACTGTAGTTTTTAAAGTGATACGCGGCCAGTATGTAATCTCCTAAGTGGTAAGTCGTATACGCGTAATAATAAAAAACCTCTTCAGCTTTGGAAGTAGAACGGTACAAAGTCAGCAACTCATCAAAAACCGGATAAGCCTTATCGTACTTCTCCGCCTCGTAATACTCCTTGGCCTTTTTAAACTTATATTCCAGGTCTGTGCTCTTGAGTACTTTCTGGTACTCACTGCACCCCATGGCCAGGAAAGAAATGATAAAAATGTAAGCTAAATTCTTCAGTGTGCTCAAAATATCGCGCAAAAGTACAAATTAGGATTGAACTTGGGAAACGGCAAAGGTAGCGCTAAATTGCCCCTTCCAGCAGTAAAGGTTTGCTTTCGGGAATGTGAGGAGCGATAAAGCGGAGTAAGTCCTGTGCGGTACGATCCGGGTAGTGTACCTGTACAGCCTTGCCCGATTTGCACCACTGTTTGAGCTGTTTAAGGCCCTTTTTGTTCAGCTTTTCAGCTACGGGTATACCCATCTCCGCCAGGGCCGCTGCATTGCAGTATTGCTCGTACTGGTGTTTGATCGGGATCACAAAAAGCTTTTTACCCAGATAAAGGGCTTCAGCGGGCGTCTCAAAGCCCGCAGAGGTTAGCACTCCCGCGCAGCTCCTGAAACTTTCCAAAAAGGTTTCGTTATGCACCGGGAAAACTTCCACGTTCTGCCTGGAGTATGGAGCGGTGCAGTGTTTTGAAAACATTTGCCAGCGGTACCTTTTCAGCTTTTCCAGCTTTGCGATCAACTTCTCATCGGCAAAAGCAGGCAGGTATACCGTATAGTGTCCCTTATTTTCCACTTCCATCTGCCTGATCTGGGTACGGATAACCGGAGTTTTGATAAAGGTGTCAAAGCTTTTGAAGTGATAGCCCAGGTAATGGGCTGCCGGAGCATAATGTTTTAAAACCAGCTTCCCCACCGGGTTTGGCTTTAGCGGAAGGGGCACCTTTGCCGATTGGAAAGCAGCCTGGTGCCCGACTCCCAGGCATTTTTTCCCCTTGAGCTTACAGGCCCAGGCGCTTACAAACTCAAAATCATTTACGATGACCTCATACTTGTGTACGGGAAAGCGCCACACCTCCCACAGGAGGTATAAAAAATTGGTATGCAGTAAGGTTTTGAGAAAGCTGACGCCCCCTTTCTTAGAATAAAGCATAACCAGGCCCTTGCGTTTGTGGTGTACCTCGAAGGGCAGTTGTACTTCGCTTTGGGCACCACTTAACAACACCTCCACCTGGAAGTGCCGCCTCAAAATAGGCACAACTTCCAAAGCCCTGGCTACATGGCCATTCCCGGTGCCCTGGATGGCGTATAAAAGGCTAGGCTTCACGCTTAAGATAAGGTCACTTTTTTGATCAGGTCTTCTAGCTTTATGTCTACGAATTCCTCTTCTTCCACTACCCGCCTGGCTTTTTTGTCCGTTTGATGTTGGTACAATGTCCAGGTATCGTTGTCAAACTCAAGGGCGGTAAGGTTCTCTACCCAATCGCCCGAATTCAAATATAAAGTGCTTCCGTGTTCTGTTTGTACTTCGCGCATTTGCGGCTGGTGAATGTGTCCGCAAATCACGTATTGGTAGCCGTTGTCTATGGCCAATTCGGCTGCCACGTTCTCAAAACTACTGATGTAGGTTACGGCCTTCTTCACACTGTTTTTAATCTTTTTCGAGAAGCTGTAGCGCTCACGCCCCATTTTTTCGAGGAAAAAATTGTACATGCTGTTCATCATAATGAGCAGGTCGTACCCCCACCCTCCGAGTTTGGCGATCCATTTGGCGTTTTGAATGCTGGCATCAAAAATATCTCCGTGGAACAGCCAGGCCTTTTTTCCGTTGAGGTCCAGCACCAGTTTATCGAGCAATTCAAAGTTCCCCAATTGCATATCGGTAAACTTGCGCAACATCTCATCGTGGTTCCCGGTAAGGTATTTTACCTGGGTGCCTTTAGTCGCCAGGTTTATGATCTGTTTGATCACTTTGAGGTGGCTTTTGGGAAAGTAACGCTTGCGAAACTGCCAAATGTCAATAACGTCTCCGTTTAGCACCAATGTGGTGGGCCTGATGCTTTTGAGGTACTGATGCAGTTCCTTTGCACGGCAGCCAAAAGTACCCAGGTGTACATCCGAAATTACCACTACATCCACTTTGCGTCTTTCCATGAAAAGAGATTTTTTAAATGGTTTGAGCAAAATTCCAGGTACAGTGTAAACTGTAACTTAAGTGCAGGTTACGCAAAATATCTTTGTAAAGAAGCACTTGTTCATAACAGAATGAAATGTCGTGCTTACCTTTAACCAAAACTTACGCAAAATGCAACATATTGATATTGAAGATACCTTTACTGAAATTGGCGGGCAATTTATATCCTCGGCTTTTGATATGGCCAAAAAACTGGAAGAGGTTAAGGCTTTTGTTTACGATTGGGATGGCGTATTTAATGCAGGTAAAAAGTACGAAAACCAGCAGAGCACATTTAGTGAGGTGGACGCTGCGGGGCTCAATATGTTGCGTTTCGGGCATTACCTCTCGCAAGGCAGCTTACCCAAAACCGCGATCATTACGGGTACGGCCAACCCAACCGCTCACTATTTTTCAAAGCGCGATCATTTAGATGCGGTCTATGTACATGCTGCAGATAAGGAAAAAGCCCTGTATCATTTTTGTGATGCACAGGGCATCACCCCTAAAGAGGTATGCCTCATTTTTGATGATGTGGATGACCTGGTTCTGGCCGGGGAGGCACGTCTTAGGTTGGCTGTAGGTCGCCTTGCCAACCCTGTTTTCTTACACTATGTAACCAGCAAGGGCCTGTGCGATTATGTATCGGCCTGCCAGGGCAATGAGCATGTGGTACGCGAATTCTCCGAACTTTTGCTTAGCCTGATGGGCAAGGAAACCGAAACCCTGGAAAAGGAAAGCAGGCGGAGCGCTGAATATAAGGCGTTTACGAAAGAGAAACAGGAGGTAAGTCCTGTGTTCTATGACCTTAGCCAGTGGCAAAAGCCGGGTATTGGGTTCAAGCCAGGTGTGAATTGAAGCCGGAACAACTATCTTTGAAAACTATAATAAATTACAATCTCATTATGAAAAAGATTCTATTCGCCTTGCTGGGCCTTGGTGTAAGCACTGCTGTTACGGCCCAGGAACTTCCCATGCCCAGCCCGGCCGCCAGCGTTATGCAGCGTGTAGGCCTTACCGATATTACTGTTGAATACAGCCGCCCAAGCAAAAAAGAAAGGGTGATCTTTGGGGAGTTGGTGCCCTACGATAAGATGTGGCGTACCGGTGCCAATGCCAACACCACCGTTGAGTTCAGTACGGATGTATTGATAGCGGGAAAGGCTTTGGCAGCAGGTAAATATTCTTTGTTTACCATCCCCGGGAAAGAAAAATGGGTAATCGCCCTTAATAAAAACACTTCTCTTTGGGGAGTAAGCGAGTATAACGAGGAGGAGGACGTCTTGCGTTTTGAGATAGCTCCCGCTGAAACAAAGGAGGTGGAGACCTTTACCATCGGGTTTGCCAACCTTACCCCCAATACGGCACATTTGGTTCTGGCCTGGGAAGAAACCGCTGTACACATTCCCATAAAGGTAGACAGCAAAAGCCAGGCGCTTAAGAATATTGAAGCAGCCATTGCCAAAGGAGATGAAGAAAGCCTGTGGCGTGTATACCGGAACGCGGCAAATTACTACTACCAAAACGAAATGAACCTCGCTGAAGCCGAAGGAATGATCGACAAGAGCATTTCCATGAAAGGAGACAGCTGGTATAGCTACTGGCTAAAGGCGAGCATCCTGGCCGCTCAGAAAAAGAATGAAGCTGCTGTAAAATCCGCGAAAAAAGCACTTGAGATGGGGTATAGGGCAGCGGAAAAGAAAGGCTCCGAATTCGGATATGCCGAAGCCATTGAAGCAGACATCAAGAAATGGAAAGCATAAGCGTTAACTAAATCACCGCTTGCAGGTGGGCGTCCCAAAGTAGTTTGGGGCGCTTTTTTTATGGAGCCAGGCGTTGCTTAATCCATTTTTCTCCCTTGGGAAGGTATTGAATACGATCGTGTAGCCTGCTTTCCCTGCCCTGCCAAAACTCAAACAGGTTGGGCATTACCCGGTAACCACCCCAGTTTTCTGGCCTTTTAAGCTCCGATTCTTCTAATTGGGCCAAGGCCTCTACCTGCTTTTCCAGTTCTTCCCTGTCGATCACCTCGCTTTGCGGGGAAGCAATGGCACCTATGCGGCTTCCTGCGGGCCGACTGTTAAAATAGGCCTCGGATTCCTGTGCGCTTATACGCTCCGCGCAGCCTTCAATACGCACCTGGCGTTCCAGTTCAGGCCAATAAAAATTTAACGCCACGTATGGGTTTTGGTCTATCTGACGGCCTTTGGCAGAGGTGTAATTGGTAAAAAACTCGAAGCCTCCCTTGTCGATGCCTTTAAGGAGTACCACCCGGCTGCTCGGCCTGTTGCCGGGGCTGGCTGTGCTTAACACCATGGCGTTATAATCGCGTTGCGCTACTTTGCGGTAGGCCGTAAACCACTCTTTGAATTGATCTAGGGGGTGCTCTGCCGCGTTTTGCAATCCGAGATGTGCCATCGTATACTCCTCACGGGCCTCCTGAAGTTCCTTTTTCATAAAGCTGATTTTTCCTTTGCAAAATAACAGCAAGCCGCTATCTTAGTTGCTGATATAGATCATAAATGGCAGAAATTTTAAAAGTACCCGCTAAAGGAAGTCTTTTGGCAGCGCAACCTTACCTGGGAGATCCCCATTTTGAGCAAACCGTGATATTGCTCACAGAACATAACGAAGAAGGCACGGTTGGTTTTGTGGTAAACAAAGCTTTGGAGATCAACTTTGACGACATCGTGATCAAATTCCCAAAGTTCGCGAGTAAGATCTACCATGGCGGCCCCGTACAGGAAGACAACCTTTACTTTGTACACCGCAAGGGAGACCTCATTCCCGGCAGCATACATATACAGGGAGAATTATATTGGGGAGGTGATGTAGACCCACTTAAAGAATTGATCGAAATGAAGCTGATCTCCCCGGAAGACATTCGCTTTTTCCTGGGGTATAGTGGCTGGACACCCGGTCAACTGATGGATGAAGTAAAAAACAACAGTTGGTTGATCCTGGAAGGCGATTCCGTTTCTGTGCTGGACGATAGCCCCGATGCACTTTGGAGTAAAATCATGCACCTGGCAGGCGGGGATTTTGCGCTTTTTGCCAACGGGCCCGAAGACCCTGCTTTAAACTAAGCCAGGGCGGCATCCAGGTTGATCTTATCAACTAATACAGCAGATACCGTATTGGTATATTCTTTTTTGCGGTACTTCCCTACCCAGCGGATACCTGCAATGGCATTGGTCAAAAACACTTCGTCTGCCCGTTGCAGCTCAAAGGGGTTGATCGCTTCTTCTCTTACGGCAAACCCCAATTTGGGTAGCAAGGCCAGTACTCTTTTACGCATCACGCCTTTTAAACAGCCTGAACTTAAAGGTGGGGTGAATACTTCTTTCCCTTTTACCAAAAACAGATTGGCACTGATGGCTTCCGTAAGCTCTTTTTGATCGTTGAGCAAAAGACACTCATCGAGCCCATTCTCCTTTTTATATACAGCTGCTACTACAGACAATAGAGACGAACCTGTCTTCAACGTACTGAACATGCTTTTCTGCACATAAAAGTCTTTATACAAGTCAACCTCCAGGCCCTTTTCATTCAGGGTATACTTTTCTGACACCAATGGATTTGCCGTGATTAAAAAATCAACCACATTGTTTGCAGGGGTATACAGGCCTCCGCTTTTGCGCCAGGTGCTTAAGCGTACCCTGGCCGATTGACTTTGCAAACCGTTTGCGGTTATGGTTTCCCTGATTTGCTTTTCCAGGTACTCAGGCGAAAAATCCAGCGGAATTTCCATCCGTACAATACGCATATTGGCCATTAAGCGGAAATAATGATCTTCCCAGAAATTGATGCGGTTGTGCGCAAAACGCATGCTTTCAAAAATGCTATCGCCATAGTTCAGGGCACGGTTGCGCAAGTCTACGCTTAACTCCTCTCCTTCTCTAAGCGTTCCGTTGAAATTGTAAGCCATTCAGAAAATTTGCGCAAAGCTAGGGCACAAAGCCAGATCACTGGCACAGCAATCCTATAAGAATTTTAGAAAGCAATGGAGGGATTAAAAAAAGCCCCGGCCATCAGCCGGGGCTTTTCAACACACATATAAGTGCATATACCTTATGTTATCGCTTCACAACTTTTAAGGTGGATTTGCCGCTATCTCCGGTCACCTGAAGCATGTATATGCCATTTGGCAGATGGCTTAGGTCAATTAAAGCCTTGTCAGATTCTTCGTAGCTTTCCATCACCTTGGCTCCGGTAATGTCCACTACTTCCACAAGTTGAATAGCCCCTTCTTTTGCCTCAATGTTTACTAAAGCGTTCGTAGGATTGGGAAAGGCTTTAAAATGAGTCGCATTTGTTTTGTGCTCATCAAGCCCAATAGAAGCAGCCAGCTCAACAAAGATCCTGGCGCTGAAGAAGTTCATAACCGTATCAATATACGCCATAGACTGTGCTTTAATGTTCGGGTTTGTTTCATTGGCGCTGTTGGGGTCGTTCGGATCCCAGAAATCCCAGGGGTTGCTGTTTACCTGAAAGGGAAGGTTAGGGTCCGGGGGCGCAATGTTAAAGGTCAGGATGTTCTCCTGGTTGCCCAGGTTGTATTGATTGTTGCGGGCTTGCACACTGATCGGGTCCTGCAGATTGGCTTGTACGGATAAGGCATTGTTGCCTAGCGCGTTAGCCAGCCTGATAACGGTATGGCTACCGGCAACTTCTACTACCGGGAAAAACTGCATTCCAACGGGAACCTGTACCATACCCTCATAATAGGGCGCGAAAAAATCAAAGCGGCAATGCGTGGAGGCCATAGGTACATCACCTGCTTCCAACCAGGTAGAATCGCCCAGAGCTCCCCCCAGATTGAGGACCATACTTACATCATCGCTATACCCCGGGTGGTTTATAAAATTCCGGCCGGTAGCATTGGTATCTATTTCAGGCAAGCCAAGAGGGGTAGTGTTGCCGGTAAGGGTTACAGCTGCGCCATAGCCATCCCAATCCCCTACTATGCTTGTATCAATATACGGATCACCGGCATTTACGGGATCGCCATACAAGCCGGGGCCGGAGGCATCATACTGAAATTTACTCAAGTTAGCCACTTCAGCATATTTATCTACCGTAGCATAGGCCAGAACGGTATACCCACCGGAGCCCTGCCCGACCAGTATAATGTCGTTACCGCTTACGCCATGTGGGTTGCTGTCTTCCGCTACGGTTTTCCGTACGTACCGAACCGCTGCCTTCGCATCCTGGATAGATTTATATACCGCTAGCAAGTTCGTACCCCTGCGCAGGTCGAGGTTGGTGCTGTTTGCCAGCCAACCTACCCGATAAGAAGCGGATATAGCGACATACCCCTTTTGGGCAAAACGCGTACAGATCTCAACGGCCGCACTGTCGGTCCTGTCGCCCATAGGCGAAACCAGGCCTTTAGGCAAAAAACTACCCGTATGGAAATAGATAACCACCGGCCTGTTGGTAGCAAAATCTACGGTAGAGCTGGGTTTGTAGATGTCGCACATCAGGGGAAGCAGTTGCGGGCCACCAATGCTCGAAGGGGCATATTCATTAAAGTTTATACCATATGTAACATCCTTCGTAACCTCTATTTGCGCTTCTGTAAAGATGTCATCCTGGTAACGCGTCTGTGCATGTGTCACAAACGCGCCCATTAAGGCACATCCTATCAGAAGATTGGGTAATTTTCTTTTCATAATCATTGAGAATTTAATTTAAGGTGAAAAAATAATGAATTTTTACTTCATTTCGTATAGAATGGAAAAATAAGCCAGTCGCCCTACCCTTGGGCCACCGTATACCTGAAACACTTCATTGTTTGCCAGGTTACTGGCGCCCAGCTTGAAGTTCAAGCCTGTTTTAGGTAAGGCATAGCTCACCTGGGCATCCAACAAACCATAAGAATCAATATTGCCGGTAAATTGTGGGGATCCTTCAAACAAAAAGCCCTGTATCCATTTATAGGTAACATTGAACCCGACATTTTTTATCCGGCTGATTTTTAGATCACGGCCACTCAGGCTTATATTGTATTTGTTTTCGGGGGTATTGAAAGCGGGAATAATGGGGTCGTCCGTAGCGGTGTTCAATACATTCCAGGTGTAATTTCCGGCCAGGATATAGTTGTTCCAGAAGTAGAAATTTGCCCCGGCACTAAATCCCTGTGTAGTAACCGTTTCCTGCGAGTTAGCTGCAATCCTGTAGGCCTGCGCCCCGCTAAAGCGGTTATCGGGCCCTGCATTGGGGTCATCTTCTATTTCGAGGCCTACATTAAAGCCGATAAAATCACTGTACCAACTGTAGTAATAATTCAAATCGAGGAAAAGCTGGTTCCATAAAGTGGTCCTGTACCCCACTTCTATTGTACGTACCTGCTCAGGCTTTACCGGGTCTACGCTGTAATAGCCCCATTGGTAATTTCTGCGTGCTTCTACTCCTGAACCGAGGAAGTTCTCAATATCTTCCTGGGTTACCAGGGAATCATAACCGTTGAGGTTCCCCAACAGAATGGCCCTGCCTACGTTGTAAAACAAATACTGGTCCTGCAAGGTAGGGTTACGGATAGCCGAAGAGAAAGACAACCTCAGGGTATTGAGGTTGTCAAAACTGTACACCCCGGAAACCGCCTGCGAACTGAAGAGGTTAAAGTTCTGATTTTTATCTATCCGCAGCGTAGCACCCAACTTTAGCTTTTCTTTGATCGTTTTCTCCCACCCTCCGAATACACCAAATTCGTAATTGCTTATCTGGATGCCCGCCGTATCGCTAAAAATAGTGCCTTCGGAGTTTGGTCTGTAGAGTCTTCCGCTACCTCCTACCGAAAATGTACCCCAGGAAAATGGGTCAAAATTATACAGCCCCTGCACATGATACAGGGAAGAGCGGTCGATGAACTTAGAACCACCATCGTTGAAGCTTCTTTGAGAAACGTAACTGAAGAGCGAGTCGAATGCTGCCGTACCGGGAGTGAGTGCCTCTATAGAACCATACGACAAATTAGCGATGCGCCTGGTAGAATCGTGCAGGCCTTGTATAAAAGGGCGGTTGGCATCGATCAGGTCATTCAGCTGCTGCTCAAACTCTTCCCGCTCCAGGTTCGATTCGGGATAGCCCGGTAGATCCTGTACGGCAGGTGCCCCGATAAAGCTCCAGAAGTTTCTATAGGTGCTCCCCCAAACACCTTCTTCTACAAAGGCATTCTGCATTTGGAGGGCAGTAAAATAGGCATCGTAAGAGTTTCCTGCATTCTCACTTGTAGCATAGGCGCGTATAAACCACTTGTCCTCTTTCTTCACTTCAAACCGGTTTTGGTAAAACGTGATGTCTTTTAAACTATAGCGGTTATCTCCCTGGTACACCGTTGTGCCATAGCCGAAGTTAAAGGCGTAGATCAACTCAAGTTCCGGCTTGAGCTTGTAATGCAAGGCAGTGGATAGTTTGAGGTTTTGTGTATTGTAGTCTACAAGGAATTTTTCTTCAATTCCGGACTGATAAAAATTTCCCAGCCCCGGATAAGTCCTGATGTCCCCTCCATCGTCAAAACGCACTTCGTCCCCGTAGCGGTTTATGGCATCGTAGCCTCCCGGGTTCTCTCTCCCCTCTTCACTTTGCAGGGTAGGATCCAGGTTATCGGCCTCCCAATCATCTGCCTGCAGGTAAAAAGCATTCACCTTAAAGGCGAAATTTTCATAATCCGCATCCCCCAGCTTAAAAGCTTCGGCATACCGCACGGCTGTTTCGGTAAGCGCCCGTTCCCCTACTTTTACACTGGCCGAAAGGCCCTGGTAAAGAAAGGGGTCTTTGGTGGTCATGGAAATCACCCCGTTAAAGGCACCCGGTCCGTAAAAAGCGGTACTTGCCCCGGCTATAATGTCTACATTGGCTACATCCAGTTCACTGGCACCCAGGAAATTCCCCAGAGAGAAATTCAAACCGGGTGCCTGGTTGTCTACCCCGTCAATGATCTGCAGGGAACGTACCGGGCTGGTGCTGTTAAAGCCCCGGGTGTTGATCACTTTGAACCCAATACTCGCTGAGGTAAGGTCTACGCCCTTGAGGTTCCCCAGGGCCTCGTAAAAGCTGGCAGCCGGGGTTTCCTTTATCGCCAGCGCATCGAGGGCTTCTACGGTAAGCGCACTTTCACGCTGCTTTTCACTTAGTCGTTGAGCAATTACATCTACTTCCCCCAACATTTCCTGGTCTTCTTCGAGCACTATTTTTACCGGTATAGCCGCTTTTGCTATGCTTACTTCCTTAAGGCTATACCCGATGAAACTCACCTGCAACACTAAAGGGAAGGATCTGTCCTTTACGTTTAAAGAAAAATTGCCTTCAAAATCCGTAGTGGTACCCGATGTCGTGCCCTTAATGACCACGTTTGCTCCAATAATGGGTGCTCCATTGGTTTCTGTAACGCTACCGGTTAATACCTGCCCGCGCATACAGCTATATGAAAACAAGAATATTAAAGCGAAAAAAGTAAGCTTATTCATGCATAGATGCTGTTATCCGTTTGGAAAACTACAAAAAAAGCCGCTGGAAATCCCCGCAACAAAAGGCACGGGATAAAAATTATATTTTTGCCGCGCTATGATCAACAATAAAAAAATTGTGGTGGTATTGCCCGCCTACAACGCGTCCCGCACCCTGGAAAAGACTTATGCCGAGATTCCCTTCGACATTGTGGATGAAGTGGTTTTGGTAGATGACAAAAGCCCGGACGACACCATAGCCGTGGCAGAGAAACTGGGTATCAAGCACATTGTGCCGCATGAAGTAAACCGGGGATACGGGGGCAACCAAAAAAGCTGTTACAACAAAGCGCTGGAGCTGGAAGGCGATATTGTGATCATGCTGCACCCGGACTATCAATATACACCCAAGCTTATTCACAGCATTTCCTACGTGATTGCCAATGACCTATACCCGGTAGTATTCGGCAGCCGTATATTGGGCAAAGGCGCCCTTACGGGAGGAATGCCCTGGTACAAATACGTAGCCAACCGCCTGCTTACGTTTACCCAAAACGCCTTGATGAATCAAAAGCTATCGGAATACCACACCGGCTACCGCGCCTTCTCGCGGGAGGTTTTGGAAGCGGTAAACTATGAGCTCAATTCTGATGACTTTGTTTTTGATAACCAGATGGCTGCCCAGGTATTTTATAAGGGCTTTGAGATCGCGGAGATCACCTGCCCTACCAAATATTTTCCCGAGGCGTCTTCTATAAACCTAAAGAGGAGTGCTATTTACGGTTTAGGGGTACTCAAAGTGTCGCTGCAATATTTCCTGGCCAAGTTGGGCTTACTGAAGCCCGCCTATTTGGAGAAGTAGTTATTTCCCGGGGATCTTTTGTAAAAATAAAAGCCGTTCTTGGCATACATAAGCGTGGCATCGGGGATCTTTTCTTCTAGCTCCTGGTGATGGGTAAGCTTACAGCTGATGTACACCGTTTTGTCTACCTCCCCGTACTTCAGCCAATCCTGGTTCTGCGCCTTTTCATTTGTATGCGGCTGCATGCGTCCATAATACCAGGGTACATAACTCTTAAACCCGTAGGTGGTAAAATAAGCGTCCTCCCCTGCCCTTTCTTCATAGAATTGTACGTGGGCTCTTTGGCTGATGTGTTCTACCTTTCCTACAAAAAAGATAAGCGCCAGGAACACCCAAATACCCATGGAAACGAAAAACTGCTGAAGGGCTCTTTGTTTGTTTCTGCGATAGAGGTACAAAAACAAAGCAAGGGCTATAAAAAGGAATGCGGCAGGAATATAGTCCCAGTAATTCCAGGAAACAGAGGCCTGTACATTAGCGGCCGCAAAAGGGTCATTCGCTACGAGGCGGGCAAGTGTTTCGGGGTGCATGCCCAGGTAGGGCAAGGCAAGAGAAGCTACTGCCAGGATCAGGCCAATCAAAACAAACAAAGACACATTCCATATCCTCCATTTGCTGCGTCCTTCCAACAAACGCCACAACGTTAAGGCAGACAAGAAGCTAATGGGGTAATAGGCCATGGAGGAATAGTGAATGATCTTGGTACCCACCAGCGAAAAGAGAATAAGTATTACCCAAAGTAAGATCAGCATCCAAAGTTGAAAGTCGCGCATATGGTAAGGCATATCCTGTTTTACCTTCAAAGCATTAAGTGCAAATATGCTGGCGGGGAAACAACCTATAAGCAAAACCACAAAGTGGTAGCCCGGAAAACCGGAATGCCCGGCATCGCCCGTGGTAAGCAACTCCCATTGCCGTATGGTAAACTCTACAATAAAAGCCGGGCCATGTGCCGCATACTCCACACCAAACCACAAGAGAAATACGCCAAGGGCGATAAACGAAAAGCTGAAAAACCCTTTCAGGGACAAAAACATTTTGAAACGCGATAGCACCCAGTAGCTCAGCAAACAAAGAAAAACCAGGAGATACGCCACCGGCCCTTTGGTAAGTACGCCCAGGCCTATGCTTACACCTGCCAACCATAGGTAGGTGCGTATCTCTTTTGAGAAATAAAGGTCACGGTATTCCTTTTTGCGCCATATGTAATGGATGAGAAAGAAAAGCCCATTGAAGATGAAAAAGTTAAACAACGGATCTATGATCCCCGATTTGAAATACAGAAAAGGCAGGATGCTTCCAAACCAGCTCAGTGCCCATAAATAGCCAAAGCGCCTGTCGAGCAGGAACTTTCCGCTGATGTATAAGAAAGGGAGCACCACTACCCCTAATAAGGCATTCGGAAAGCGGGCCGCATAATCTCCTACCCCCAGCAGTTTCATGCTTAAGGCTTGCATCCAAAAAAAGAAAGGGGGCTTTTCGGTAAAAGAAGTATAATTGATCTGCAGTTGTAAAAAATCACCCGTTACCACCATTTCCCGGGCCAACTCCGCAAAGTTTATTTCGTCCCAATCAAAAAGATGTACGCCTCCCAGGAAAGGGAGAAAAAACAGAAGGGCCATGCCTGCCCAAAACCAGGTATTGCGGTCAAAATATTTCATACTCTTCTGTTTAACAAACCTTTTGTGCTCCAGGGTCTGTTGTTCAGGTTACCGAGATAATAACTAAACCCTGCGATGCCTATACCTAAAAAACCCCCGGCCACTACATCTTCCAGGAAATGTTGGGACAGGTAAATACGGGAATACCCCACAAAGGCTGCCACGCCTATACACAACAATTGTACAAAGGGCCTGCGTGTATAAAAGGCTAAAAGGCCATAGCAGGCGAAGGCCGCTGTTGTATGGCCGGAAGGAAAGCTATTGCTGCTGTGGTTTTCCACGCCCTCTATCAAACGAAGCGCCTCGCTGCTTTTGAAATAGGCAAACGGGCGCAATTCATCCGGGAAAACCAGTTGCTTTAAAACACCTACCAATACCAAGGTAAGCAAAGCGGCATACAGCATGGCGAGCGCCCGCTTATAGCTTGTGGTAGCCAACCCCAGGATTGCACCCACAAAAACAACCCCGTCCCCCAGGTTGGTACCCCATTTAAAAACAGGGTCTAGTAAGGGGTGGTACCAACCGTTTTGGGTAAGGTGGATCACCTCTTTGGGGTAAAGGGCTAAAAAAACAATCCCGGTACATAAGAGAAATGCAGCCGGGATTAAAAAGTATGTATTGTTGCGGATAAAATGTCCGGCATTCATATTACGAACCGATGGTATGCAATAATTCGTTTATCTGGCTGTCCCACAACAGCTTGTCTTCTTCCACTTCATCTTCTTCGCTGTGGTCGATCACCATTAGGGAAGTATCATTGGTCAGCTCATCTACCACGATCTTAAATTCGAAAAAATACTTATTTCCCTCTTCTTCGTCTTCTTCCCAGCGAAAACGGATGAAAACATCTTTCTTTTTGCCCAATAAGATGGCCGTACGTTCTTCATCATCCCAGATAAACGTAAACTTTTCCCCACGGGAATTCACATCATCACAAAACCATTCAGACAGGCCGCTGGGTGTGGAAAGAAAAGGAAAAAGCATTTGGGGCGAGGCCTTTACAGGAAACTCTAGTTCGTATTTGATGCGCTCTGTAGTCATAAGCTGTGTTGAAAATGAAAGAGGCGCAATATAAAAAATATTGGATTCGAAAAAATGTAAAAAAGAGAATAGGGCGCTTTTTCAAAAACAATATTGGAGTATATTTGCAGCCCTCAAAACGAAGCAGTAATATAACTGCTTTGCAGGATGGCGAGGTAGCTCAGGCGGTTAGAGCGCAGGATTCATAACCCTGAGGTCGGGAGTTCGAGTCTCCCCTTCGCTACTAAATAAAGGCACACCCATTAAGGGATCGTGCCTTTTATTTTTCATGGGTCTATCAGGTCAGACAAGGTTTCCGGGCATAACCGCCAAGGACCTGCAGGAGGAAGGTTAGACCCGGTCTTTTCCCCTTTTCTGGCCTCCCATAATAAAATATTTAAAGGCCTAGGGTCTCCCGTTTTTTCTTTGCCTCGGGATTTGAAATACACTCTTACAGAACCGGGCCGGACCATTGCTTATGGCTGGGTCAAAAAAGCAAAAGCGGCATACAATTACTTTTTACCTTTCCGGATTGGTATTGGATTGTGTTGATCAACACGTGGTTTTTACAAAAACAACAGAAAGCAAGCTTTAACATCCATTCTGTTAAGTACCCGAAGGCCAAAGGTGATAAACACCCATGGGTAGATGAAAGAGACTATGCTCTCTTTACCCTCCTATGTGCAAAGGAAGATATGCCTAAACCCTAAATGAATTTCACTATGAAAGATGCATTTTTAGAAGAAGCCATCAAAGAGGCCAAAAAAGGACTGGACGAAGGGGGAATACCCATTGGCAGCGTACTTATTTATAAAGGAAAGATATTGGGAAAAGGCCACAATAAAAGAGTTCAGGAGGGCAGTGTTGTACTGCATGGAGAAATGGACGCTTTGGAAAATGCGGGCAGGCAACCTGCTTCCGTATACAAGGAGTCTGTACTTTACACTACGCTTTCCCCCTGCCCCATGTGCACGGGCGCCATTTTGCTATATGGCATTCCTAAAGTAGTAATTGGTGAGCATAAAACCTTTATGGGGGCCGAAGAACACCTAAGGGCAAACGGGGTTGAGGTAGTGGTGGCAAACGATGCCGAATGCATTTCTATGATGCGGGCCTTTATAAAAAAACGCCCCGGGCTTTGGAATGAAGATATTGGGGTTTAAGCAGAGAGGCCCGGTTGTGAAGAAGGTCTAAAAAGCAATACCCCCTGTTCTTACTTCAATGCCTGGTGTAAGGCAATTCTATTGCCCTCGCTGTCTTCAAATTCGGCCACAAAGCCTAAATCGCCATTAGACGTTTTGGGATAGAGTACCTGTCCCCCGCTTTGTAAAACCTGCGCCAGCGTTTTATCGATATCCCCGGTACCAAAATAAAGAATAGCCCCCTCTTTTGTAGGCTTATACACGGCTCCTTTGGCCAAAGCCCCGGAGATGCCGGGATGGGCATCTGAAAAAGGGAACAAAGCCATTTCATTTTCGTCAATAATGTCTTTTTCAAAACGAACGCCAAATACGTTCCTATAAAATTGCATTGCCCGGTGCATATCGGTTACAGGGATCTCAAAATACACAACGGGATTATACGGTTCGCTCATGTCTCCTTCTGCTTGATTTTCAATTGGTTCTTTTCAAAAGCCTTGTATCGGGCTCACTACCTTGCCTTTTTTCTTATTCCGGGGTTCTTAAACGTAGGCTGCTTTATGCAGTATTCATCCGGTCCAAAAACCTCAATGATTCCCTGACCACCTCTCTCCCATCCTCTCCCCACCAGCAGAAGTGGCCCCCGGCCTTGACGAATGTACAAGTTCCATTGACCAGGTGCGTATTCAGACGGTCAAAATGATCGCGGGAAACATCTTTATCCACGTGAGATGCAAAGGCCCGTACAGGCATATCTATTTTACCCCAGTTAAAAGTGTGTGGTGCGGATGCTTTTTCTACCTCATCCATCATACCGGTATACAGTTTACTCATAGGCGCGAGTGCACACACAAACTGCCTTACCCGTTTTTTCTCTGCTTTGTGGTTGACGATCCATGTGGCCAGTGTGTTCCTTTCTCTTTTACTGAGGTTTGCCTCTGTTTTCAAGAAGCTGATAATTATCGATTTAGGAAAAAGGTATACTGCCCGTACCATCAGCCAGGAAATGATGTCTTTCGCTTTATCGGACATCACCAACTTTCCCAGGTGTGAATTAACGGCCTCCTGATTGGGGCGATATTCGCCCGTAACCGGGCTCCATAGAACCATAGACCGCACGGTAACAGCATAGTTTTGTGTGTAGTAAAGTGCTGACAAGCCCCCCATAGATACGCCAAATACATTAAGCTCTTTAATGCCCAGGCTCTTGACTACTTCATGGTAGATCTTTGCGTGGCCTTCGATGGAGTCTACCACATCAACAGGCATATCGTAATAACCGGGTCGGTTTACAGCAATTATCCTGTACCCTCTTTCCATCAGCCAGTCGAATGCAGCGGCGATATCTATGCCTGCACCCCCGCCGGTAGAAAAAAGAATAACGGGGCCTTCTTGGGGGCCAAGGTCCAGGTACTTCACCTTTCCATATCGGGTATCGGTCTCGGCAAAAGAGGAAAGCACTCTTTTCCGTTGTGCTCTAAAATAGTAGTAATCCCCTACGCCCACCATCAGTGCTAAAATGAGGATGAGGAAAACCAGGATGAGTAAGTCCATACAGAAAATTTTTCACCTTCGGCCTCCTGCGGGCAGAGGGTCGGGTTTTATGTTATGCGCTTTATGGTATGGCGAATTTACACTGCTTTATCCACGTTTTGGGATTAAGCTTTTATTAACCCTTTTGGTTTGGTCTCGATGCTATTTAATCCCGGTGCTTTCTTCAGAATCTATATGCCTTGTTATTTGTAGCAAAGCAGGTCAAGGCTTGAAGAACGAACCTCATTCTCAACTCACCCTAACACACGCGCTTTTCTGTGGCTACTCAGGGTGGCTGATCGCCTTATATCATCCGTTTAAAGGCCCTGTCATCATTAGTAAGCATGTGGAGCGTGACTGTATTGAGAAGTGCCCTGGGCATTACGTTTGCTTACCGGATCACACTTGCCCCGATACCCATGCGAGAAGGCACCACAAGCCTATTCGTACTGAATACCTTTGGCATCCAGCGCTCTTTTCTCGGCCTCGCTCATCGTATTTACGTCCAGCCAATAGGTAATGCCGCAGCGGGCAAAAGCGGCTGTAACCAAGATCATTATAGCATATATGCCAATAAAAACAGCGGCAAGCCCGGTGACTACCTCCAAATACCATAAACCCAGAAAAAAGAGCGCGATACACGTTCTGATAATCCGGTCTGTTTTACCGATATTTCGCCTGAATGTATACGAAAGCCCTTTTAAAAATCGATTCATTATATACTCTTATTTTAAGCTTATTTTTTCCTCTTAAGCGCCTGTTATTTTCCCCCTAATTTATCTACACCTTAGCACAAAGCTTTTCCCACGGTTTTGTCCCTCCCGCATGTCCAATAGCTCGCTTCTGAGTAAAGCTGTTCGTTGAATACTTATCTAAGAGGTACCTGTAAAATACAGTTTACCTTCTACAGGGGTCTTGTAGCTAAACCCTTGACCTGTAGTGAGGTTGTCTGGTAAGACGTTTGTAATTTTAGGATAGCGCTTTTAGCACGTTAAATGTAGTAATTTATCTTTTCATTTTTCATGCTATTACTCCTACATTTTTGGGCGGCATTTCTGAATAAAGACACTATAACAGTAACCGTATACATGCCTGGTGTGCTCAGAGCCCTAAAGCAGGTTTCCGTGTATGCTTTGAGTTCCGCTTATGGGCGACCTGAATAGTCTTCTGCCCCAGGGCTGCTCTCCGTTTGCGGGAACGATGTATGATCTTGTTTGTTTTTTGCATATGTGAAGTATTCACCCGGTCTAAATATTTTAATAATTCCCTGGAAAATCTTCTCCCACTCTATCCCACGAGTAGAATAACCCCTGCTTTGGCGAATGTACAAGATCTGTTCACCAGATGTATTTGAATGGTCAGAATGTGGGGTGAGAAACATCTTTGTCTACATGAGGTGCAAAACCAACATAGGGCCATCCCGCATAGTATAGCGGAAAGAGGTTAAAATAAAAGAAAGCACATTTGGATCCAACCTGAATTATGGAAGGGCTTTGCTCTGCTTTTCTCTTTAAAGCGTAAATCCCCAAAAGCAGGAGCTGAGATTATCGTCACTAAACCTGCCCAGTTTATTTTTATGTCATTTTTGCCAAATTAATGTTGTTCTAAAATATTATTTTTGAGAATCTTATATATAAAAGGTATCATTTTAGTTATACACGCAACTGTTCATAGCTGTGACTTTGAGAAAAAGAATAGGATGTATCGTTGCCTTACTCCTGCTTTTAGCGGGCAATCAGGCACTTTATGCCCAGCTTAGTATCTTCACCAATGAGGATGGCTTGCCCAATCGATTTGTCAGGCAAACCCTGGAAGATCATGAAGGTTTTCTATGGGTAGCCACCGATAACGGCCTGGCCCGCTTTGACGGGAATGAATTCTCTATTCTTAAAGACGTAGGAAAAGACTCGGCTAATCTCACAAGCCCACATATCAGTTCCCTGGCCAAAACGCCTGGCGGCCAACTTGTAATAGGTACCTCAAAGGGGCTTGCCATTTTATCTGCTGACCGAAACAGCTTGTGGTACCCCATCCCGGATAGTAGCCCTGCAGCTGGCCAACCCATTACTTCCATTGCTGTTTTTGACAATGGACATATTGCTTTTACTACCCAAGAAGAGCAGCTATACATGCTGTTCGAAGAGCAACAACTAAAGCACGTGAATCTAGGCGGTAAAGCCAATAAGTTATGTTCTATCGATAGCAACAGGGTACTGGTACTCAACTGTTCGGACCGTAGCGGTACATTTTGGATCATTAATTCATCCGGAGAGATCATACAAAAGAGCCGGACTGCGTTTCCCTATGTCGATGGGGTGATCGGTCCTGAGAAGAGGGTTTACTTTACTTTTGACCACGTAGTAAAGTCCACAACATGGGAGTTTTGGGTAGAAGCTTATTCCCTTGTGGGTGAACGCGTTAAACGGTGGAAATTAGAAGGTGATTTGCCCATTATAGGTGGATCCACCTTAAGTGATATCATCTTTTATTCGGGTGGGTATTTGTGGTTAAATCCAACTGGAGAAGTCATTGTTCGTCTTGACCCTTCCGAGGGTGATTTTTCGTTTTTCACAGGAAATGAGATTGGCAA
Organism: Owenweeksia sp.; assembly: GCA_028285465.1. Taxonomy (GTDB): domain Bacteria; phylum Bacteroidota; class Bacteroidia; order Flavobacteriales; family Schleiferiaceae; genus JANQPD01. Next base: position 118,286 of record JANQPD010000030.1, read on the forward strand.
AAGCCCTTCAATTGCTGTTACTAATTTCACGCATGTTTTGGAGGATCGTAATGAGAATCTATGGTTTTCCTCAAACGGGGGACTCATTGGTTTTAACCAAAAACAAAAGGCCTTTAAGGTTCTAAAACCAGACAGGATCCCCAAAGATGATATTTTCAGTACACGCATCATTTATCCCTGGGGTGACAAACATTTTTTAATCTCACTATACAACAGTTCATTCTTATTAAACAGGGAAACTCATGAATTTACCCGCTATGATCACATTCCGGGGAATCATTCTACCATATCCGTCCGTTCCATTCTTTCTTTTGGGGCCGATAGCCTTTTAGTAGGTACGGAATTGCTATCTCTGTATTGGCTCAAAGGTGGAAAAAAAGTACTTGAAAATGCCTTGTTGGATTCTGAACCCATAAAACCTATATCGACTATGGTTTGTGACCTTCAGGGAAGAGTATGGGTAGGAGGACAGACAGGCTTCTATCGTTATGACGCTAAAATCAAAAAGCTTCATTCAGTTTCGGGGTTTGAAAATAACAATGAAAGCACAAGAAGGATTTATGAGCTGCAATACGACCCGGAAATGAACCTCATATGGATGGCTAGCGATAGGGGCCTAATAAAATTCGAAGTAGAAACGGGCCAGTATCAAGTATATGACCTCTTGTTACCCAATAGCCCTTTAGCAAATATCATTTCTACCTGCCTGGTGTTACAAAAAGAGGTACTATGGATAGGTACCCGGGAAAGCGGCTTGATAAAATTTGATAGGGCTACGGAAAAGATCACCCATTTTACTGCCCAAAACGGACTCAGCGATAATCTTGTTTACTCTGCACTTGAAGATGCAAAGGGCAGGCTTTGGCTGGGTACGGCTAATGGGCTATCTGTTTTTGACCCCGCAACGGAAAAGTTTACAACTTTCTATAGAAAAGATGGGATTGCACACAACGAGTTTAACACAGGTTCAACATACCGCTCGGCAAATGGAGAGCTGTATATGGGTGGATTAAATGGCATTACCCTGTTTGATCCCGAAGAAGTATTGGCCGACAAAAAGATCCCAGGGTTAAGGCTTTGCAAAATTATCAGGCATGATGGAGCAAGCAACAGGGAAATAGAAACTACCCATGCCATTGGAGAGTCAAAAAAGCTCACCATTTATCCGAATGACCGGTATTTCTCGGTGTCTTTTTCGTCTGAAGACCTCCTCAATCAATCCAATACTTTTGAATATCGCCTGGATGGGCTTGAAAATGATTGGAATTTTCTTGGCACCCAAAAGAGTATCCGTTTTGCAGGCCTATCCACAGGGAACTATACACTATTCGTTCGAGAAACAGGTAGTGCAGATGATCAAACCGCTAGCCTCATATTACCAATAGAGGTGCTGGCTCCCTGGTATAAAAGATGGTGGGCTATCTTAATTTCTATTTTATTGGGATTGGCGCTGCTGCTGCTCTTTTATTCATTCAGGATAAAGCAGTTAAGAACCACCAATCAATTAAAGCTGGAACAATTAAAAGTGGAAAAGAAGGAAGAACTGGACAAGATGAAATCTGACTTCTTTGCCAATATCTCCCATGAATTTAGAACCCCCCTTACGTTGATTCTAGGGCCATTGGAAAACAACATGTCCAACAAAAATGGCGGCATTGGTGAAAAACAACAAAACATGATGAGGCGAAATGCCAGGCAGCTCTTATCCCTGATCAACCAATTACTGGACCTTAGTAAGCTGGACAACGGAAGTATGAAATTCCAACCCGTAGTAAAGGACCTTGCAGCACATCTACGGTTGATCATCAGCAACTTTGAAGGCTTGATCACTTTGCGCAACATAGGCCTGCAACCCGCGATACCGGGACGGGAACTGTTGGTCTCTTATGACGTAGACCACATGGAAAAGATTATGAATAATTTACTTTCCAATGCTTTGAAGTTTTGTGAGCCTGGCGGACGTATAGAAGTGACTTGCCGTAAAAACTATAATGAAACTGTACAAATAGTTGTTGCCAATACAGGGAAGATCCCCCCCCATATACTACCTGAGTTATTCACAAGGTTTTACCAACAGGATAAAAACTCAGGACAAGGTACTGGTATTGGCCTGGCCCTAACCAGGGAACTGGTAGAGTACCACAACGGAACCATTACCGCAAAAAGTGAAAAAGGCATTACCTCCTTTGTTGTTGAGCTACCCCTAAACCTGAATGAGAAAAACGTAGAAGAATTACATACGGGCAGCTTCACCAGCCCAACTTTATCACCTATACCTTACGTGGGAACAGCACTCCCCGGGGAACCTGATGACCGGTCTGTAAAGAAGGACGCTCCTTTGATTCTCGTGGTAGATGACAATGCTGACCTACGGGAATTCCTTACCGATATACTGCGAACAGACTACCAGGTAATACAGGCAGCTAACGGAGTGGAAGGATTAAAACTTGCCTCAGATAGCATCCCCGACCTGGTGATTAGCGACCTTATGATGCCGGAAATGGACGGGCATGAGCTTTGCCACCGTCTTAAAACCGCTGAGCCCACCAGTCATATTCCGGTAATTCTGCTAACGGCCAAGGCTAACCAGGATAGTAAGTTAAAGGGCCTGGAGAAAGGGGCGGATGATTATTTGATGAAGCCTTTTAATGGGCCTGAACTCCTAATCCGGGTTAAAAACCTGATCCGTCTAAGGCGCTTATTACAGGAAAAGTATAGTGGCAAAAAGCTGGTGAAACTCAACCAAAAATCATCGCTTGACCTTGAAGATGCGTTTATGCAGAAGGTTGTTAAGGTAATCGATGAACATATACATCAGGAAGACTTTAGCGTGGATGTGTTTTGCCAAAAACTGTTTTTAAGTCCAAGACAAGTGCAACGGAAGCTTAAAGCCCTTACCAATCAAACCCCCGTTAGTTTTATTCGGCAATACCGCTTGCAAAAAGCGTATGAAAAGATCCAAAAAGGGGAAATCACTATTTCAGAAGCAGCGGCCTCTGTAGGCATGTCTAACCTTAGTCATTTCAGCAAAGCCTTTAAAAGAGAGTTTGGGGTAGCGCCCAGCGAAGTTTGATCTTCAATTTTCAACCCTAAACCTCCATTTTGTCGGTTTTGAACCATACAAAGTCCTAAATGGGCAAACACGCAAAGCCCCTATCTACTTTCTTTGTCTTCAAATTGTTAGTTACAAAACATTTAACATCAAACATCTATAAGAATGTGATTAACAATTTGTTTGAGATTTAACCACCGATTCGGTGTAGGTTTAGCAGATAATACGCCCATCCCCTCTACTCTACTAATTCTAATCCTTTTTAGTGAGTATTGGCGGGCGTTTATCTTTTTAATTGACACAGCTAACAATCCTTGCCCAATATTGGAGCTAAGGCAAACGCCAAAAGCTACCCCGAAGCACCTATTGCTGTAAACGCAAATACCTCCAAAAATTCTTATCCGGATAAAAAAGCTACACAAATAAACTATCCATTTGCTTAGGTCCTTAAACGCTCCGGAGTCATCAATCTCATTCTTTTTCCTCCTCTAAACCTCATTTTGTCGGGTTTGAACCATACAAAGTCGCAAATGAGCAAACACTCAGAGCCCGCTTCCCTCGTCCTTTGCAGCGCAATCTTAGCTATCACTATTTAAGTGGGTTTAAAACAAAAATCCCTGGGAATAAAATAAATACAGCTGTTTTAAATCTAAAGATACAAGGCATTAAAAACTGTGTAAGAGATGAACAAAAGCCAAGGACGAAAGGCTCAAAACCAGAGAGAGCTTCCCGGGTATCCATTTAAAAGTTGCAAGAAGATAAGATCGAACGATATGAAAAATCAAAATGTGATGAGTACTAATATTTTTAAAATAGGAGCGCTAGTTGGGCTCTTATTCTCCTTTGGTTTACTCTCTGCCCAGGTAGTAGCCACCGGGCTTTTTGTACATCAAGGCACCACCTTTTACGCGGGGGATGGCCTAAGCATAAGCAATAGTGGTACAGACAGCCTCATTATACACGGTACCCTGATAGTAGAAGATAGCCTTGTCGTTAACAACAACTCCAGGAGCTTAATCAAGGGTAAGCTCAGTTTGGCCGGCAGTACAGCCCTGAATGTAGATGCCGATGGGTTACGAGTAGACAGCCTGCAAATTTCCAGCAGTAACGACCTGGTAAGCCTTTCCGGAAACATTGCAGTAAACAGCAGGCTTCGCTTTAGCAGCGGCAACATTTATCTCAATGGACAAAAACTGATATTGGGCCCCAATGCAAGCATCACCACAGATGCGGGTTACACCACCACTGTACCTGTTGTGGCCAACAACCAAGGGGAAGTAGTAGTTGAGAATCTTTCCGACAGCATCTATTTACCCCTTGGTTATGGCAACCAATACCTCAACGCTATTGCCTTGAAAAACAACGGTGCAGCAGACACTTTCTCTGTATCCGTAATGCAAAATGTTTTGGAAAATGGCACAAGTGGCAACACCCTTACCAATGATATAGTACAGGTAAGCTGGTTTGTTGACGATTCGTCCAACACGGCCTATAACCTGGATACCTGGTTGTATTGGGATGCCTCCCAGGAAGGGACCGGGTTTAACAATACCACTGCCGGGATTTCCAGCTATGATGGCGCCCGGTGGGATCTAAATCCCAGTGCTTTAACTGATGGCAGCAACAGAAGATTGTCCCGGAGCAGTATCACCAATATTGAAGACGTTGTTTTGGCCATAGGCGATGCCGAAAGTGACCTCATCGGTGCCTTACAGTTCGCGTTGAAGGTATTCCTGCAAGGGCCATACAATACCGCCAACGACAATATGGATAACGGCATTAATGGAGTTATTCCTACCAGCGTAGCCCATTCATCGGCATATGGCGGTGCGCCCTATTCTTATGCCGGTTCAGAGAGTTTTGTAACCGCTCCGGCTACTGCTGTAGACTGGGTTTTGATCGAGCTTAGGGATGCTGCCTCTCCGGCACTCGCCACCAGTTCTACCACCGTAGCTACCGTTGCGGGCTTGTTGATGCAGGACGGTACTATTAAATCTACCGATGGCAGTAGCAATATCCTGTTTGAAGGGGCCAGCATCAGCAATAATGCTTACGCGGTAATTAAGCACAGAAACCACCTGGATATTATGAGTCATTCCGCCATCACCGAGAGCAACGGCCTATATACCTATGACTTCTCTACTGCAGCTACCCAGGCCTTTGGCAGCGATGCACAGGTTGAGCTGGAAACAGGCGTTTACGGCATGTATGCCGGAGATGTAAATGCCGATGGCGAGTTAAAGTATGCCGGAGCTGATGATGACCAGACGGTGATCTTCAACACGATTGGCGGGAACACCAGTGTCATCAACACCCTTGATGGCTACTATGCTGAAGATGTGAACATGGATGGCACGGTAAAATATGCCGGGGCCGATGATGACCAAACGGAGATATTCAACATCATTGGAGGGAACACCAGTGTTATCAATACAATCTCCAGCAGAGTGCCTTAAGCTATCACATAATAAATAACCAGTAAATCTCAGAATATAAAAATCATGAAGAAGATCACATTACCCATTCTTGTTTGCTTCTTGTCCTTCCTGGCTTCCTTAAGTGCTGAAGCACAAAATGTAGACATTACCATTGAACCTGATGCCGCCAATAACGAGCTGGATGTCTATTTAACGGCCAATGGGGCTTCGTATACCAGTGAAATTTTTAATGAACTCATTTTCACAGTGAGGTGGCCCTCAAGCGCCAGCTTCAATATGGGGGCCTATACCGCCAATGGCTTTTGGTCATTTGTAGCCAATGTTACCAAGCAAGGTTCAGAAGTAACCAATAGCGGCAGTGAATACCAATCCTTTGGTTTTGCCGGAAGCACCAATTCCTTTAACAGCGGAGCCGGATTAGTACTGAATGACGGGGTAAAAACGCTATTGGGTTCAATAGATATTACGGGCTTCGCTGCTACAGGTTTAGATGTATGTTCCTTCAAGTACACCAACGACACCTATACCAATGCGAACAATGCGAACTTCAGTATTAAAATTGCGGGTGCTGATGTAACCGGGACTGCACTGGCCAGAACCGGACTTACCTCAACGTATACCGGTAGCTGGGACAATTGCGATCTCGCCAATTTAGAGAGCATGGACAATGCCGTTATTTCTTCCGGTACCTATACCATGACGGCCAATGCTACGGTTAACAATCTTGACATTAATCCTGGTGCGGCTTTACATGCAGGAAATTTTACGGTAGCCGCTTCCGGAACGCTTACCTGCAACGCCGATAATACCGGTTACGGTCAGTACCTTGGGCCTTCGGTATCCCTGGTTTTTGAACAATACATCGGCAACTCTGCCGGTTGGAGGCATCTGGGGATTCCTGTTAGCGGAAACCTTGGTACAGCCCTAAACTTAGGCGGAGCACCCATGAATTACAGTACTGCTCCTTCCAGCCAACAAAACCTCTTTACCTTCAACACCACCACCTTTGCCTGGGATGCTGTAGCCAATGCCAGCACGGATATAGGCCTCAATGGTTTAGTAGCCTTTGCAGGCGGAACACATTTTCCGGTTGCCAATGGCCTGATCAGCTTTACAGGGACCTCCAAAGGCGGAGCGCAGAGTATCACGTACAATTTTGCCTCCTCGCCTGTAGGAGATGCCAATTTTGACGGCTGGAACCTCTTTGCCAATCCCTATTCCTGTAATGTGGACTTCAATACCCTGGATGACCAGGATGCCAATGTGTTTAGTGCATACTCCGTTTGGGATGCTCAAAACTCAGTGTACCAAAGTTGGAACGGCACCGTAGGCACCAATGGAGGCCAGCAATACATTGCACCGGGACAGGCCATCTGGATCAAGTCAGCTGGTGGCGATGGAACGAGCTTCGACTTTGCTGAGGCAGACCGCACCACAAATGGGGGCAATGCTTTTGTGGGTAGCTTTAAAACCTCTAACACTACTACAGTACCTCTTATCCGCCTGGGTGCTACTACCTCTTCCGGAGGTATCGATGAGGCGGTTATTTATTTCCCGGCAGGCAGCACCCCTGCATTTGATCAGTCAAGCGGAGATGCTTACAAACCCTGGAATACCAGTGGCACCAATATCTTTAGCCACCCCTTGGGTTCTGGGGAAAACCTGGCCATTAACGCCTACGGCAGCTTTGACCCTGCCGCAGTGATCCCCATAGGCTTTGCAGGTGATACTACTCTTGGGGTGAGCCATGCCATCACACTTGATATAACGGCTCTTGACCCTGCCTGGGGAGCGGTTTACCTGGAAGATCTGTTTCTCAATCAAACACACAACCTAATTAACGGACCTTACACCTTTGCTCCCGCTCCCCAGGCACCCCTGCACCGCTTTAATATCAGCTTTGCCCGAAGCAGCATAGGGTTAAGTGAATCTACGCTTACTTCTGAGATCTATGCTTACACCAAAAATGAAATGATCCATGTAGCATTTGTAAATGCTACACAGGCCATGGCAGATGTAAGACTCTATGATGCTGCCGGACAGTTGGTACACCTGGGTAAGGGTATTTCCACCGCAAGCCCTTACAGCATCCCTTCTCATAAGCTAAGAAAAGGACTGTATTTGATTAAAGTATTGACTCAAAACGAGTTGAGAGAAACGCTTAAAGTAATTGTACGCTAATAAAAAATGAAAAGAAAAATGAAAAGACCTGGAAATCTTATGAAGGCTGTTTTGACCTCTATCCTATTCTTAGGTGGGGTGATCCTGGCATTTGCGCAACCCACGGGTGGAGGACCCACCAGCCCTACTCCCTTTGGCTTTGTGGAAATACTAATAGGCGCCGGAGTGCTTTATGGAGGCCGAAAAGCTTATCTGGCACGGAAGGATAAAAATGGCCTTTAACGGCTTTAATGTCAAAAAATAAAAAGAAATGAGTTCGATGAGAAGAATACTGAAGTGGCAACGCAACAAGCATAAAACCCTGAAGTTAGTGAAAGATGAGAAGGGAGATTTCAGCGTGGTGACCAACTGGTATTTCTTAGGATACAGAATATGGCAAAACTCCCATACCTATACCATCCAAAAAAATGCTTCAAAAGCTTTTCTCAAGAAAGGACATGACCTATTCGGCCCTAAATTTCAATACCGTTCTAATCATTTTCTTGAATATTAAATGCGCAATAAGTCCTCTCTACATAAATAATCCAAAAGAGGTATAATTAGTTATAATTAAAAAAGATATAAAAATGTTTCACAAATTTTCATCTATTCTAAACATGGGAAAACTCCGGAATGTAATGTGCACTGCGCTGCTGGCCACAACAGCAGCTTATGCCCAGGTAGGCGTGGGCACCACTACCCCTGATGCCTCTGCCGCATTAGAGGTTTACAGTACCGATAAAGTGTTTTTACCCCCCAGATTAACAGAAGCTCAAATGGATGCTATAGCCAATCCCCCTGAAGGCGGAATAGTGTATTGCACGGATTGTAGCCCAAAAGGAATCTACTATCACGATGGTGGTGGTTTCGTTTCTCCTACAACATTACGCCCCAGTGATTTTGATGCCAATACTGAAGTATATTCCTCAACCGGGAAAGTATGGATGGATAAAAACCTGGGCGCCTCGCAAGTAGCCACTTCACTATCGGATCATTTGGCCTATGGGAGTCTTTTCCAGTGGGGTAGGGCGGCAGACGGTCATGAAGTGATCAACTGGACTTCCTCAACCACAACGGATGGTGCAGAGCAGAGCAGAGAAACGGCTATAACTTCTGTATCAGATATTCCGGGACATGATGATTTTATTACCAGGCCTACCACGGCAGGGGATTGGAGAGCCGCGGCAAATAACAATTTATGGAAAGGTGTAGCCGGTACTAACAATCCATGTCCTAGTGGATTCAGAGTACCAACGATTGCAGAATGGACTGCAGAACGTGATACCTGGTCCTCCAGCGATGGAGCAGGCGCGTTTGCATCAGTGCTTAAACTAACTTTTGCAGGCGTTCGTGTTAATTCTAATGGGGCTGTTATTCAATCAGGTGCTACATCGGGCAACTACTGGAGTAGTACAATCGCTGCCCCAGTTTCTGAATATTTTGCCATTACAAACACGTTTGCCTTACCATTTACCGGTTTAGGGCGTTCCTACGGTCTTAGTGTTCGTTGTATTAAGGATTAATTTTCTTAATTATGTACCTGTTGTTCTAGAGTAATAGAGCAGCAGGTTTTTTCCTATGACACAGCAAGAAAAATGGAACATTTAAGTAAAGGTTTATGGTTTTTTTTGCTTTGCGCTGCAACGGGAATTTCTTTAAATGCTCAAGCAGTAAGAGGTTGTTTAAAAAATAACCCACTACAAAAAATAACCCTCACAGGCTTTAATTACGAGTACTCCTACCTATTAGCCCAAACAACAACCGATACTTTAGGCAATTTTAATTTAAATTATACCAAAAACTATAAAGGTATTGCCGTTTTAGAGACACAAGACCAGCATAGCTTAGTCATTATCCTGGATGAACCATCCGTAATTATTGAAGGTGAAGATTTACAAGATCTCAACCATATCTCTTTTCAGGAAAATAGTTCAAACACCTTATTCCATAAGCTTACAGCTAATCATCAAAACAGAGCCCAAGCCTATAAAGCGTGGCGTTATTTACAGCAAAAATATGAGACTTCTGCAGCGTTGAAAAATGAAGTAGCTACTGTAAAAGCCATCCATAAAGAGATTAAAAGGATTGAGGAAAAGGATCAATCACAGTTTTCGGCATTGCCCGAAAAAAGCTATCTAAAATGGTATATGCCCAAAAGAAAATTGTTGAGCGATATGCCTGAATCGGCAAGAAATTATCCGGAACGAATAGAAGAGAACATACAACAATTCAGAAGTATTGATTTTACACACGAAAACTTTAGGCAAAGTGGATTGTTTAAACAATTGATAGAAGGGCATTATTTACTGTTGGAAAACATGGGGCAGTCTTTTGACAGTATGTACGTGCAAATGAATATCAGTACCGATTATTTAATTGAGAACCTACGGTCAAACGATAGCCTTTTTAACCAGGTTTCTGAAAACCTGTTCAAGCTGTTTGAAAAGCGCAGTTTATTTCCGGCAGCGGCCCATTTGTCGGAACGTTTGTTAAACCATAAAGAATGTTCTTGTGAGTTGGATAAGGATCTTCAAAAAAAACTACAAAAATATGGTGCCCTGGAAGTGGGCCATACCGCCCCGGATATTCAATTATCCGAAAACCTGAAACTCAGCGATCTGCAGCAAAACGTTTTATTGGTGTTTGGTTCCAGCACCTGCCCGGCTTGTCAAAAGGAAGCTTTGGAGCTCATGCAGTTCTATGATACCTGGAAAGAGGCAAATACACCCTTGGAGGTCGTGTATATCAGCCTGGATATGGATGAAGAGACTTTTGAAACAGCTTTTAAAAACGCACCCTGGAGAACCTATTGCGATTTTAAAGGGTGGGACTCGCCAGCCGTGCAGGATTACTATGTACACGCTACCCCCACCTATTTGCTGCTGGACAAAAACCGTAAAATTTTACTGCACCCCAGGTCACTGGCCCATGTAAATGCCTGGATACCGGGTAAATTGTAATACCGGACTCAAAGTCAAAGACATTGATCTTAGGTTTTATGCCGCCTATGTTCAGGATGTGAAGTGGGTTTAGGAAAAAGGGGCTTTCCTTATGAAACCTTTGGGAGTACTACTTTGAGCTTTACTTTGCTTTGAGGCTCATTACATAATCGTAACTCTCGTCCAGGTATTTTGCTACCCTATTGAGGTCTTCCAGCATGTGGCCCGGGATCAACACATACCCCTGCATCACCGCATTATGTGACTTAAACAGGGTCGAAGGAAAAGCCTCTATGTATTTCTTCTGTACCTCTTTGGAGAAACGGATCCCGATCTCCCCTTCTTTATTTAACAGGGAGAACATGTGGCCGTTTGCCGAAGTGTAGGGCATCGTTTTTCCCTTCCTTTTAAACCGGGGACATTTGGCTACCAGTGCATCGTAGGTCTTAAGTTTTTCTTCCCACATATTTTTTTGATAGTTGTTTTTCAACGAATGTATTAAATTGTTGCATCCCCTTTTCGCTTGGTTTGCGGTACATGCCGGGAAACAAAAGGGCAGAAACCTGTAGGCCAAACCGTTAGGCATAGTACGTTTAGGTGCTATGGCGGCAATACCTTATGTGCCAAAGAGTAGGTTTTCCCTGGCTACGATCTGCCACCTTTTTTGCCTGTGGGTATAAAACACCTTGGCGAAGGCCGTAATAAAAACGGTCAGTATCCCGCCATATATTACAATAGAATCTTCATAATAAATTGAACCGTTGCCCAGATCTTTCATTACAATGTAGTGATTCCAAACCTTTGCGCTCTTGTCCCACTCTTTGGTGGCAATTTCATAGCGCGCCTCATCTATTCGTTCAATGTGTAAATAATGTGTGCCTCCAAAAGGAATAAAGCCAAATATCCGCATACGGGCTCCATAGGTTTGTCCTACCTCCCACTTTGGGGGGAATCTCCCATCTGTGGCGCTAAACGCGATCATGCCCTTGGCCACAAATTGCAGCAAGGCCGGGCTTTGCACGTTCAGCCAGGCATTTTCAAGCGTCATGGGTATAGTAGATGAAACGGTGAGCCGCTTTGCCTTTACCCTGCTGCCGTTGTAGGTTATCGCAGTGTTTTCTACTACTGTCCTCGGTCTCTGTTCACTATTCACTGGCTATACTATTTAGCTTATCTCAAATAAAGGCTTTTAACGTTTAATGGTTGTTTTTTGTATGCAAAGTATGTAAAAGTTGATGCGTGTGTTTTAATGCATTTCTGCACGCCTTTACAGCTGTTTCTTTACTCACTTAAACGCCTTTCTGAATGCCAAGGGAGACATCTTCGTTTTATTCCTGAACAGCTTTGTGAAGGATGCGGGGTGTTCAAAACCCAAACGGTACGCCACTTCACTTACCGAAAGAGAGGTTGTAGACAGCTGCTCTTTGGCTTTTTCTATCAGCTTATCGTGGATATGCTGCTGTGTGCTTTGCCCGGTTAATGATTTGAGCATGCCGCTCAGATAATTTGGAGACAAATGCAAGCGGTCTGCTACATATTGTACGGTCGGCAGCCCTTTTTCAAGTAAACGCTCCCCAGTAAAATAAGCAGATAAAACATCTTCCAACCGATCCAATACCTGGTGATTTGAAATTTTACGTGTGATGAACTGCCGTTCGTAAAAGCGTTCTGCGTAATTGAGTAACAACACCACCTGTGAAACAATAATTTTCTGGCTAAACTTATCGATCTTGGATTGGTATTCGCGTTGGATGGCCTTAAAAAGGTCCAGCATCATTTGCTCTTCTTTTTCGGAGAGGAAAAGCGCTTCATTTACAGCATACCCGAAAAAGTCATAACGCCTTATTTGTTTGGCCAAAGGCGTATTCCACAAGAAATCGGGATGTACCAATAACAACCACCCGGAAGGCTTTTGGCCTCTAATGTTAGGGTTGTTTTCCAAACTCATCACCTGCTGGGGTGCCACAAACGTCATCACCCCTTCATCAAAATCATATTCCTGCTGGCCATAAAAAAGTTTATGCGCTACATTCCTCTTTAACCCAAGTGTATAATAGTCTTGCTTCCACCTTAGTGCTTCTATGTTTGACGGATATTGCACCTGGCTGTAATCTACCAAACTGATTAAGGGGTGCTCGGGGGCAGCGATACGGGCCAGTTTATGGTAATCCCCTACCTTTTTGAAATGCTTCAGATCCTTCATTAGCATAAAACTATGGAAAAGCGTTTACACCAACATCCCGCCCGACACTTCAATACGCTGCCCATTGATCCAGGCTGCTTTATCCGAGCACAAGAAGGCTACCATGCCGCCAATATCTTCCGCTTTTCCTACCCGGCCCAGGGCTGTAATGCTTGAGATCAGGGCTGCCTTTTCCTTGTCTTTATTGCTTCCCCCGGCAAAATCAGTTGCAATGGCGCCCGGTGCAATAACATTGGCGGTGATCTGGCGTTCGCCTAACTCTTTTGCCAAATAGCGGGTAAAAACCTCAATGCCTCCTTTCATTATGGCATATGCCGACATCCCCGCTAAGCTAAAGCGTGCCAGGCCACTGGAAATATTGATAATCCTCCCCCCTTCATTGAGGTAAGGCAGGGCAGCCTGGGTCAGAAAATAGACACTCTTCAGGTGTACGTGCATCATCTCATCAAATTGCGCTGCTGTGGTATCAGAAATCAAATTGTACACACCCGTTCCCGCGTTGTTGATCAGGAAATCAAAATGCGCATGGCCGTATTCTTCCCGCAAATAGTCGGTGGCCTTGCGGATGAATGCCTGCCCGCTTCTGTAATCGTTCGCATCAAAAGAAAAAGCAACGGCTTTTTGACCGATCGATGCGATCTCTGCAATAAGCTCTTTGGCTTTGACCTCGTTTGTGTGGTAAGAAAAAATTACATCTACCCCCTCTTTTGCCATGTTAATGGCCATATCGCGACCTAGCCCGCGGCTTCCTCCTGTAATAACTGCTGTTTTTCGACTCATTTTTGTATTGTTTTTGAATTACAATACAAAGTTGCGCGTATGCAGCCGGGCATCCTTTTCCAGATCTACGGTTGTCTGTGCCATATCTAAGCCCCCCACAAAATGCCCCTCAGAGACCATACCCCCGGTAGAATACACCTTAGCGCAGAGGAACTTTAATGGTCTACGGCATTGTATACCACCGGCATTTTTCCCTCCCATTTGTTCCATTCCTCATGAGATACCAGTAGTTGGGCCATAAAATCGGCTACATTGATGCGGCTCGTTTTGCCCGGGTTGAAAATTGCATTTTTTGTCGGGGAATCGTACGTGGTATAGGCCGTTACATGATCTGCATTGGTAATATATTTTATTTCAAGGCGTAGGCCCGTTGAACGGGCCATTCGTCATTGTAACCCTGCTTCCATTGTCGGGTAGCTAATTCAGGGTCTGTTAAAAGACACGCGTTAAGTTCTGCCCTGATTTTGTTTTCATCCATATCCTGGCCGATAAATACAATTTCATTTTTCCGGTCAGCAAACGTTTTGTCCCAACCTGCTTCAATATGCTTTTGGTTTTCTACAAATGCCCTATACTGTATTCGTTTTCCGTAAGGCATACTGCTCCACCAAACCCCTGCACTATCGGCTTTTAATGAACCACCAGCCTGACTCCACACTAATGCCTGTTCAGGCCGGGAAGCCAACCAAAACAAGCCTTTGCTGCGGATGATGGTACTCGGGAATTTATGTTGTACATAATTCCAGAAGCGTACAGGGTCAAATGGCTTTTTAGTGCGATACACGAAAGAGGATATACCGTACTCTTCGGTCTCAGGGGTGTGTTCCCCTTTATTGAGCTCTTCAATCCAACCTGCACTTTGCTCTGCTTCTTCAAAATTAAATAAACCGGTGTTTAAGATTTCTCTGGGCGCAACTTTGCTAAAGGTTGATTCAATTATTTGCGCAGAAGGGTTGAGTTTGTGAATGGCCGCTTTAAGAACACCCAAATGTTCAGGTGTTACCAGATCCGTTTTATTTAAAATGATCACATTGGCAAACTCGATTTGATCAGTTAACAGGTTAACAATAGTCCGGTAATCGCCTTCCATATCGGTTAGGTCTCTATCCATGAGGGTTTCGGGGCTCCCAAAATCTTTAAAGAAGTTGAACGCATCAACTACGGTAACCATGGTATCAATATAGCTAAAGCGAGACAGGTCGATGCCGTTTTCTTCGTCCACAAAAGAAAAGGTTTGCGCAACGGGTACGGGTTCACTAATACCCGTACTTTCAATCAGCAGGTAGTCAAATCGGTTTTCTTTGGCCAAACGCTCTACCTCCACCATCAGGTCTTCCCGAAGGGTGCAGCAAATACAGCCATTGCTCATTTCAACCAATTTCTCTTCGGTACGGGAAAGGGTGTTTTGATTTTTCACCAATTCGGCATCCACGTTTACCTCGCTCATATCATTGACAATAACGGCTACTTTTAAACCTTCTTTATTGTGTAAAACATGATTGAGCAGCGTTGTTTTTCCAGCGCCCAGAAAGCCGCTTAATACCGTGACGGGTAATTTTTTTTCTATGTTCATATTTATTTCAATTAATTATAGTTTGTGTTTGTACATATCGCTTGCTATAGAGCAAAACAAATGGCGTGTAATTTCTGAGTTTTTTTCGTTAACCGTAAAGCATTGTTTTACAAAGCCCTGGGTTAAAAAAATTCAATGATTAAAAGTGCATTTTTCGCGCTTCAAAGGTTTTTAGTATCATGTTGTTAAAAATGTGGAAATTCGTTTGTATCAATTCGGAGTAACAATCTTTTTTCACTGCTTTCTTCTATAGTCGGACTACGATGTACGACTGCGCTTGTTCCTTGTTGAGGATATAAAGTTCCTTTTAAGATAAGCACAGAACCAGTTTTGGCCTGTTGGATTTTGCTTTCGTCAATCACGATACGTTCATTGTCTCCACCGGTGTTCAATACTTTTCGATTTACATTATCTTCCGTAAGCCAAAGAGTACCTGGCCCGCTGTAAGTACAGAGCATCCGCAGATCATTACCATCCGTATGAAATCTTCTACACATATTGGTATTTACAGTAGTTAGCAGCAATAAAAAGTTTTTGGTATAAGATATTTCCTTGAAAATGTGTAATAGTTTATGAATGTCTTGGATGATTAAGCCGCATTCTTTGAGGCCAATTGTGTTTGTGATCGTATTTAAAATAGAATCTACATTACCTCTTGATTGCAATTCAACACCCCGATTAACCAGAAGATCAATTTCTTTTGTTAAACGATTTGTATTCCTGTTCCAAATAGCCATATTGATGGCTTTATTGCGAATGGCTTTTAGGGCTTTGGCGTCATCGTTAACCTCCCAATTTTTTGTTATGGCTGTAGTGTTCATTGAAAGGACTTTATTGGAATAATCTCGATCTTGCTCGATCTTGAGATGGATCCGGGATTGAGCCCTGGCTTTCCTTCGGGAATTTCCTGTTTAAGCTGCTTATAGTAGGCAACCCAGGCGGGAAAATAGCTGCCCCGTTTGGGGTCTTTAAAGGTCATGGGTTCCGGTTCAAAAAAATCCCGCCCCTCATTGGCTACTTTGAAGCTTGCATACAAGAGTTCACTGCAATACCATTTGCCATTGTCGAGTAAAAAGGCATCGTCATAGGGTTGACCAAGTTGTTGGATGGCATAGGCTGACGCCTTTTCAATAAGGAAACGAAAATCATCCTTTACACGACCTACACTCACATCTTTAATCCCAGTGGAATCGCCACTGCGGTTGAAAAAATCCTCCAGCGAACTCAGTTGTACCTCTTCGCCAATGGCCTCAACTACCTTTAGCGTATCGTTTATGTTAACGACCATTCCACAATGTGAAAAGTCTTTTCCATCCACTCCTTCAGTGACGGCTTCTATGGCATCGCATAGCGCACCGCAATTTAGATCCTGGAAGAGTAGATCTCCGTGCCGCAAACCACTAGTAGGCTCAGGAGATGTGCAGGACTGGGCCACAACAGCCATGCTCAGGAGCACTTTATAGAAATGAGTTGATGTTTCCAACATTTGGTTTCTAGCATTTTAAAAAATAAGTCCGTATTTGGATTAATGCGCAGCGCACCCTACATCGTTACACCTAGAGAGCTTTCGATTATAGAGGTGCAGCGAAATTAACCCGAAGGCTGCCCCATATTTCCACGCTTCCCCGAGTAGTATGAACGTCATTTTTTCGTTTATGATTAAGATGCTTAACACGACCCAACCTCCATAAAGGGCAAACTGCATCCATTTTCTTGAGGTTTGACGGGCCGAAAAGAAAACGGCTAAAAAAGTAATGACAATAAAGCCATAATCCAGGGCAGCCCACCAACCTGATATGGCAGATTGTGCAACAAATAGAAAGGGGGTTGCAATACAATGGACCAAGCACAAAGCACTGGCTGATGCACCTATGAAATCGGAAGGAATTTGCATCTTCAATAAACTCATTCTACAGACATTTTTTGGTATTTACTGAATTTCTCCTGGTCAACTTTTACGTCATGCCAGGTGTCTAAAACCATTTTCCTGACCTGACTATCTACCAAAGCCTGAATTTCATCCCGATAGCTTTGATAATCATCATAATGGGTGTGGGCAATAGCATTGAAGCGGTTTTGAAAAAAACTAATGGGATTAAACCAGAACGTACCTCTAACAAAGGCATTCTTGACCTGCTTGTCTTTTTCAATGGGTTGAATACTCGCTTTTTTGAGTTCGTTAATCAATGCCGAAGCCGAGCGATTCATTGCCAATTTGCGCTTTGAGCTATCTTTGTAGACGGGGCTACTCACAATAGCAGGAAATAATTCATTCAATTGGGCTTGAAAAACGCTATCAGGTTGTGAATAGAGTTCTTCTTGTTGGTCTCTCACGTCAATCAAGTCGGTCATCAAATTAGCTGGTTGGCGAATGCTCAAAAGCTGATGCACCGTTGCGGGGATGATAAAGGTAAAAAGCAAGTAAATACCTGTCATTTGTAAAGTATTGCCTAAGATGCTTTTGCCTTTCAGCAAAATGAAAAAAAACAATACCGACCAGAAAACGAGATAGATAAAACTGTATAGAAGCATGTCTCTAAAGGCATTGCCCGTTCCCGCAAGTATGCGGGTCAACATCGCCCCGTAAAACAACAAGCCGGCAATGACTAAAAACAACAGTACCGCATAAAAGCCCATTCGGGATAAAAGCCAGGTAATCTTTGAAGGATTTTGCACTTCTATCAAGGGCATAAAACCTTGTTCTATCTCAGCGCTTTTGAGATTGTAAAGTAGAACCAACAGCACCAGGGGCGCTAAAAACAGTAGGGTAAAGGAAAAGTCCAATGTACCTGTTTGGAGCCGTTCAGGGTTGGCGATTTCTTGCGCCAGATCCGCATCATAAGGGCTTGCCCGGAAGGTAATTCGTTTGTAAAACCCGTATTGCTCTGCTTGCCCAATGCTATACACCATGGCAGGAGATGGGTTTTTGAAATGGTAAACGGAAGCATACCACAACGCCCAAAAAGGAGTACTGTAATCTATCCAAGGTCTATTCTCTGGTACCAGATTGCCTTTTTGGTAATGTTCTTTAATGATTTTTTGCCTGTCACCTTTTATTCTTTGTTCAATTTTCTTGACTTCGGCCTTTTGCTCGTGATACAAATCAGCCCCGTTGTGCAAACCATATACACTGGCCATTATGAACAGCAGAATGGCCATAACCTTAAATGGATTGCGGATAAAGTGCTTCCATTCATATAAAAATAAGGTTA
This sequence comes from Owenweeksia sp., assembly GCA_028285465.1. Classification (GTDB taxonomy): domain Bacteria; phylum Bacteroidota; class Bacteroidia; order Flavobacteriales; family Schleiferiaceae; genus JANQPD01. Next base: position 136,643 of record JANQPD010000030.1, read on the forward strand.
CATTTTTCATAGAATGGACATTTTCTTAGTCCCAAAAATCAATAGAATAGCGGTGAGAAGCCCCCAAAAAAGTAGGAGTATGATATCGAATACATAATGGGAAAATACAGAAGAAAGGACGGGAGGGCTGTACTCAAAATCTGCAACTGATCTAAAAAAATCATTACCGGCTTTCCAACTCCAATCGCCTGTTCTGGAACCACCATAGGCGTGTTTGTCGTTAAGGGTTTTAATAAATACCCTGCGGTAATTTTCTACTTGTACCAAAAATTCCTGGTGGTGCAAGTTGTCATTTCCTGCGAAACCCATACTTGTATTTTGTAGAGAAATAAAGGGATTGATAAGTCCTCCCAACTGGTACGTTTGTTTTTGCTCTGCTAACGCTTTGCGCAGATTGCCAAAATGCTCGTCCCAGACTTTATTGCCGTATTCTTCATCTTCTTGCATCACTATGCCATCAAAATTGATAGGCAGTTGAGCAAGGCTATCCGCTCCGTATTCTTTCAAAACCTTTTCTTCCAATGCTTTTGAACGTTTATCGGCCGGGTTGTGTCCGTCAAGTCCCTTGGAGCGGTCTTCCTTCATGGCTGTTTTGAACGCCTCACGGCTGGGTAGGGGGTGCCAACGTTCAACTGAGCTCATCAAAACATTAGGTAGGAAAATAGTCCAGACGATCCAGATGCCTAACATGGAGGTAAGGGCAAGATTTGTATTTTCCCAACGTGCCGAAAAAAATACAGTCAACCCGCTGAGAATAAAGTAATAAAAACTATAAGACAAAAACAGAAGTGCCGTTCTGCCTAAAATGTCTGTATTGATACTATTTAGATTTAGTAGTACATAGACGGATATGGTCAAGCCCAAAAGTCCGATACCATATAAACAAACGGATAGTGTTTTGGCTACAAGGATCTGGGTAAGATGAGTACCCTGTAAGAGTAACAACTTGAGCCTTCCGCCTTGTTTTTCCCCATATATAGATTGAAATGCTAAGAAAATCAACAAAAGTGGAATGATGTATTGCAATAAGAGTGCGCTTTTCAGTTTACCAAACTTGGAAATCGCTTGCATTTGAGAGGCTTCCGAATGGACAATCTCGTTTTGTACGTGCCCCTCTACCCTGAGTACATTTCCGGTGATGCTGTTTACGCCTTCGTCCAAACCACTCAACAAGCAAGTCGGTTTGAATACATATGTACCATAATGAGCGGCACTGTGCGGGTTCATTTCTTCGATGTTCTCCCACTGCTGCCGCAAGTGCGTTTGTGCTGTTTGGTAGCGTTGGGCCTGCTCTTGCGTTTGTAGATTACCCAAATAGACCGTTAAAAACAATATCCCTACGAATCCGAAACTAATGCCAAGCAAAACGCGATTGCGCGCCAGAAAATGCCATTCATTTTTGATAATTTGCCACATCATCATCAGTTAGTTTTTCATAAAGTCCAGATATAAGGTTTCCAGTTCACGGGCACTTACCTCCTTACTTTGAAGTTCTTTTACCAATGCTCCTTTTTTAAGAATCCCAATGCGATGGCACACTTCCCTGACGCGAAAAATATCGTGGGAAGCCATTAAGATCGTTGCTCCCTCGGAAGCCAATTTTTTCAGCATTGCTGAAAGTTCATTGCTGGCCAAAGGGTCTAACCCACTTGCGGGTTCGTCTAACAAGTAGACTTTGGCCTTTTTGGCATAGGCAATGGCGATGCCTACTTTTTGTCGCATACCTTTGGAATATCCGGAAACTTTTCTGTGATGCGCTTCGGTTTGTAAACCGCACGTGGAAAGGAAACTTTGCAGTTCGGTTTTGGGATAGTTAAGTCCTGCCAACTTGCAGAAATAGTCCAAATTTTCAGTGCCCGATAAATAGGGATAGAGATTAACGTTTTCGGGAATGTAACCCACGAAGTTTCGCACTTCTTTGGCTTTGGTAGAACAATCCATTTGATTGATCTGCACTTTGCCTGAATCAGGTGCAAGGAACCCCAAAAGCATGTTAATGGTAGTGGATTTTCCCGCACCGTTTGCACCTAAAAGCCCTAATATTTCGCCTTCCGTTACCTGTAAAGTCAAGTTTTGAATGGCTTTTGTTCCTTTGAAGGATTTACTAGCTCCTTGTATATCGATCATAATAGAACTATTTAGTGCAACACAGTTGCGAAAATAGAGAAACGAGTTTGTTAATGCAACTAAGTTGCTATAAATTCGCTGTATGGGAATTGTTAGAAAGACTAAATCGGTCAAAACCTTGCTTAAGGCATTTGAACAAACGCATGATGCCATATCTGTGGTAGCATTAGTGGGAAGATTCCAGCACATTATGAATAAAACCACGGTGTATCGAATACTGGAACGACTGGAAGATGAAGGCGAATTACATTCGTTTACAGGCAAAGATGGGCTTAAATGGGTAGCAAGGTGTCACGGGTGTTCTTCTTCAAATCACATGGATAACCATCCTCATTTTCAGTGTCAGAATTGTGGCAAAACAGAGTGCTTGACTTTTGAAGTTGCTATTCCCTCACTGCCCAATCACAAGGTTTATTCAGCCCAGTTTCTACTTATTGGCCTTTGCGAGAATTGCCTTTCTTAATATTAGTTACTGTGGTAGCCCACACGCAGCAACCTCTGAATTAAACTAAAAGTACACGGGACAGACGCTCCCGGGTTTCCTATCAACCATCCCTCATTGGGCAACGCTACCATTATTGCAGATCTTTTTTATTTTTCTAATTTGATAAAGCTCTCTTCAAATTTTGGTAAGTCGCTGTTTCTTTTGGAGCTTTATTGAAACCGAGCTTTTGAGCGGGTTAGAACTCAAAACACGAAGCTGCTGCCCGGACGATCATTTGACTTCTTACCCCCTCTTTAACATTTGGTTAACCGGCTTTCTCCCTATTGCCCCGCTGTCGTATACTTTAAGTACGCGCATAGCTTTATTTCCATACTGTTTTTGTGGTTTTGCAAATGTCACGCAGCGGTTATAGGCGTTTTTTGGGGTATTTATGCTCTCTGCTTACTTAGAAAAGCGCCCGCCCATTTCTCCACGGTTTCATGATGTTTTCTCCAGGATCCCCATGCGTCTGCCGCCCACCGTTTACACAGGTCAAAATGTGCCCCGGGGTCTTCATTGTCCCAAATGTCAAAAACCGTGAAACCTTTAAATTCTTGTGGTCTCTGGATCGGGTGGATTATCTTTTTCGCTTTATTGAATTGGGCAAATTCCGTTTTGATCTTAGCGGACCTATCCAAGCCATAGTCCTTTTCAAACAAACAATAAAGGCTAACCAGGTGCACCCCCACCGAATTTACCGCCTGCTGATTTGATGTTTCGCCCGGATGCTGAATGGCATAAGCATCAACTGTATAATGGTGCGCTTTGGCATACCTGAAGTCCGAATACTCCCGGGTAAGCACTTCGTTGAACATGTCATAGCATCCCGCGGATGCCAGCATATACTTATGGCAACGCCCTTCAAAGTTCATCGACTTAGCTCCGCAGGAGAAGCATTGTATGTATTCTTCTTTCACTTAGGTTTCATTTGATTGGGCACAAGCCGTTGGTGGACTGCTGAGGTATGCAAGGCTTGCTCTGCAGCAAGAGGTTTAGCGGTTTTTCTCATGCCTTTTTCTTTAGCCCGGGCGTTAATAGTTGTTTCGCCTGTCATAGACATCCGCCGGGGCCAGCAACAAGAGATCATAGCTCATGATTTCGTAAGTATAGTTTTCGTTCAGTTGTATTTCTTTTCTTATTAACTGTTCCCTGATAGGGCGCAGATCTACAACGGTCCACCTTTCTTTGTCTCCCACAGATTGAAGCGTACTAACCGAAGAGCTTTTTGCTTTGTACCTGCCATTCAGGTAGGGGTTAAAAAACCTGATGTTCAGGAAGCCTGTATTTTCTATGCTATCCCGTTGTGTGAGGTATTTGCCTAAGTCATTCACACCATATGGAGAGGTATTACGGGTCAGGTGCAGGTTGCCCATTTTAATAAAAACCTTACCTGTCTTTTTTTTACTCCTGGTGTATTCTCTATAATTTGATTTTATCAGGTCTGCCCGCTGCTGACTGCTCCATTTCCCTGAAACCTCCTTGCAGTAAATGTCCCAGCTCTCCCTCAGGGCGTTGACAATGCCCACCGCCTCCTGGTTCTCTTTTATGCTTTTCAGATAGGCATTAATGGCCCCATTTGTTTGGTACCAGCAATAGATGTGCTGCCCGTTTACCTTCCGCTTGTATAAGTTTTTATAGATTAAAGAGCTTGCTTCCTGGTATTGCTCTTCAGTAGCCTCATTCGGCTCTAGGGAGCGCATTCTGTCGATAAGCATTTCATAGGAATAGGAGAACTCCTGGTCAAGCCCCCAAAACATAAATTCAAGCTCATCGGCTCTATCCATAAATAGGGCATCACTCTTTTTGTTGACGAACACCAATGGGGTTTTTGAGGCAGACCATCTTTTGCCATACTTTCTATTCAACTGTTTGATGTGGTCACTCATTTTTCCAGGCTCCTTAGACCGTTCGTTTAAGACCTCTGCTGAGTTAGGCCCCATTTCCAATGCAAAATTTCGAAAATTTAGTTCTCTCAAAACGGGCAACAGGGCCGTGGTGAATATGCTTAGCTGAGTGGAGTGGTGTTTTTCAGCCAGCCCCACAATTTGATTTTGACCTATCCAGCTTTGCCACATGAATGCAGTGCTGTCGGAGAAGTTGTTTGTTTCATTTATTGTAAAACGGTATATGTGCTGCTCAAGCAATTCTGTTAATTGATCCTGCCCCGTTATGCTCTGGCAAAAAGAAACTAGTATTAACGCATAAATAATTCGCATCTGTATTCTTATAGTTTTGATTCATTATACCGGCCTTGCATATGGCTTGCGGCAATTTACAAAGCACTTCCCTGTTACCCCAAGGCGAGCTTGATGAAGAACCATACTCCCGGGATTTAAGGCTTCACCTACCCTAAGCTACACGCACTGCCCGCGGGTCGGGGTCCTGCTTTTAGCCTAGCTTTTCATTTCTCAGCCAAAGTATTCCACAAAGTACCTGCTCTTAAACAGCAACAGCAGAATAATTGTATAGGCAACTAGTTCCGCTGTCATGGCAATGTATTTTGTAGCGCTGGTCATGAACCCAAAGGTTTCTATTACACAAATGGTGAACAACATGCTGTACGCAGCAAGCATAAAGGCAGGGGTTCCCCTCCACCTGAAAAAATACCCGGTTAAAAATCCAGTTGAGGCAATCATCACGGCACCCCAATGTATGGGCAACAGCCACCTTGGAAAATCTACATTAGTATAAGGTGTCCAGGGCACTTTAACCGGGCTCATTTCAACCATCCCCCCGGTTGACCACAGCAGTAAAAAGAGGTGCGTGAGCGCTAAAACATATCCTACATATCGCATATTCAATGGTTTTTTTCTGTACCTAATGGCCAATGCTTTGGCCAAACTGCGTTTTAATGCAGTTTAGGCGCTACGCCACAAGGTTTCGCAAGGGTTACCCGTGTTGTATGTAGTTTTTGGTTACAGGCATTATTAAAAATCAGGAAATAATTCTTGTGCTCTTTTTTCCATTTCAGCAGCAATAGTGCGGCTGTCTTCATCTTGCTCCTTAAGTCTTCTGATAATGTTGTGGTAGCTTTCCGCATCCCGGTCTTGGCTTAATTTAAATACCGTGTCGATTTTTTGTATTTCAATTTCGAAACCTACGATTAGTTTTAGCGCTTTCTGCTTAAAACCCGCAGGCAAGTTGCCGTAAACGGTTGTGGATTGTTGATTGTTTCCCTCGAAATGTAAAGACGTTGCTTTTAATATGTTTTCTAATTCGCTATCGTGCACTATTTTGATGACGCCATTTACATATACGCTCATATAGTTCCAGGTTGAAGGCGTATAAGGGTTGCTATACCAGGTGCCACTAACGTAGGTATGTTTACCCGTGAACACTGTGAGCACGTTTTCATTTTGCAAAAAGGCTTTATGATGATCCGTGTTTTTCATTATGTGCCCTCTTAATACTTTTCTCCCATCTTTTTCTTCCATAAAAACGGGCACTTGAGTTGCAACAGGCTTGTTTTCCACACTGCATCCGGTTATAAAGGCAAAAGGGTGCTGTTTAATAAAGTCTGTGATCGTCTGATCATTTTTTTCCTTGTGGTACGGAAGGTTATACATGGGTTTGATTATTGGTTCTTTCTGAGGCTTATGCTTTGACTGAGCACAAAACAAATGTACTTTTTTCATCGCCCCTTAATACGCTACTGCTCTTTTCGCTCATTTTTCCTGAATGCTTCCAGGCATTTTTCCAGTGGCTTACCATCATGGTGAATACACGCACAAAACGCAATACACGATTTGTCGTTTTCCTCGTGGCATTGGGTCTTGCAATCGGCAATCGTATTTCTGGGCATTATCTTGTACAAAAGCCTTGTATGGAGAACTACTAAGACAACCACCACGAAAACGCCTGCAAAAAACCTGAGGGGAAACTTTTTCGTTAAGTCATTTTTTTGCGGTAGTTCAGATCGGGCTCTTGATTGGTTGAACGGAAATATATTCCTGAATGTATGATAGTCCCAGCACAACAGGTATAAAACCGCACACACCATTAAAGGAGAAGTAATCTGGGAACCGTCAAACCGGGTAGCAAGCGAGAGCATGCATATGTTTACGATTATGGGAAGGTAGAGGAAAGCACCTATGGTAACCGTTCGGGGAATGAGCAAGAGCATGGCGGCCAACACCTGCATTAGCCCTACAAATGAGTAGTAATACCCGGTATGGTAAAACGCCTCTAAATAATTTCCCATGGGATGGTTCACAGCCAAAACCGTAAATCTTTCGCCAATGACTTTCTGCATTCCCGAAGGGATAAAGCCTGCTGCCAGCGCTACCCGGCAAAACACCGCGAAATACCCGAGCCATTTGTTTTTCCGGGCGTTGAAATGGAGGTGATCAAGTGTAGTGCCTATACCCATTTGGGTTTCTCGAATTGCGTGCAGCGGGAGTCCCCGCAAAAATCCCTAAGGTAAACTAAAAGCACGTGCGCTAGGCACTCCGGGAATTGCCGGCCGGCCTTCTTCTTTTGGAAGGCTTGTGCCATGGCCGCTGTTGTGGTAACCAACGGTTTTCATTCATTTATTACCAAATGTATTTTTTCCCACATTTCATTGTGAAATGAAATTGGAACCAGTGCGCCATCAGGTGCTTCGCCCATTCTAACCACCACTAAACCCGCACTTGGAATAACTTCTACAAATTGTCCGTTTTTGCCCATTCCCGCAAACAAATCATTGGGGGCATTTTCAGACAAAGAAGTGTTAAACGCATTCGGGAGACCCGGAAAAATGATGGATTCTTTTCCATTTAGCCACCACAAATAACCGTAAGATGGGTTTAAACCCTGTGAGGTATGGACCATCTGATCGTAATATTCGATATCTGAAAGCACCTCTGTATTATCCCATTTTCCTTTGTTTAGCATTAAAAGCCCAAATCGGGCCATATCTCTGGCTGTACTCCAATACACATTATTGAAACCTTGTGACACCCATTGCCCATTCATTCCTATGACAGATCCCAGTTTTTGGTTTGTATATGTATTATAATCGGTACCGGTTGAGTGCTCAACCACTTTTTTGAGCAGTGTATAAGGTGCATTGTGATAAAACCATTGCTGCCCTGCCTCTGCTTTATAGGTCAGGCAAGAGGGAAGGGTACAGTCAAGGTCAGTTACATTGTATTCTAAGCCCGTTGTCATCGTCAATTGGTTTTTCACCTTAATCAACTGTTCTTTTTCAGGGTTTACGCTTGTCCAACCGTTACCTAAATAGTCAGAAGTGGGGTTTTCAATGCTCAGGGATCCCTCCTGCTGAGCAATCCCAACCAATGTGGCAGTTAGTGTTTTGCCTGCAGAAGCCCAATACCATTGTGTGTTTTTGTCAAAAGGAGCCGTTCCGAGGATGTTGTTTCCAAGATATTCCTCAACTACAATTTTTCCATCCTTTAAGAGGATAAAGGCTCTTGTTTGGTTGTTTTCCAGGTAAGTCAACAAATTAGCTAATTCTGAGGCATTCCAGCCCAACTCAACCGGAGCAATGTTCTCCCACTGGTCGCCATTTACCGGTGGGAAATACAAGGTGGGTTCATCCGGAGGTGTGATGATGTTGTTCTCTTCTTTAGCGCACGCCAATAGGAAGAAGGCCAATACGATCGTTGTAAAATATTTCATTGGCATTCAATCTTTCTTTTAGACATTCTTTCTTCCTTTTGCTTTCATCAAATTACCCAAGGGTGTCGCATAGCCTTACTTATGCTTCTTTTTTAACCACCAATCAAGTCTGTTCTCAGGTTTATAATTGGTTGATCTCGGTTTGGTTTCTGCTCTTTCAATTTTCAGCCCATTCAAATTCGCCACAACCGACCATATCGTGCCAAATTTTGCTTTTTTCAGGTCTAAGCATACACATTCATCCGAGAGGATCTCTTTGGCTTTTTGCAAATTCATGTGCTTGCTAGTGCTCAATTTGTCTTCCAATCGATCAGCCCGTTCTGCGCTCTTGCTCCATTCAATCCCCCCACGGTCGAAGGCTTTCATTTCCTTCAACATAAACTGATTTGTAATGTAAATGTACTTTTTATCCTGCTTCGGCCTCCTGACAATGCTTTTCTGTGGGGCCGATTCTACTACAGCCACATCGCCTGTTTTATCCGCAATTAAAAAGTTATTGGCAGAGGATACACCCGTGCCTTTTATGAGCTGTATTGCCTGCCCTGTTTCGCTACACTCTTCCAACACTTTTCGCACAACAAAATGAAAGCCTATTCCCGGCTGAACGGCTGTGCCATTCACAAACGACATGGCAATGGATAATCCCTTTTCATTGATCCCATCCGCACGCCCAATGAAAACATCGGATTGACTGATATAGGCATATTTGTCTTTAGGAGCAATTAAACTGCTCTCCGTAAACTTTTTAAAGGCAAAAAGCATATCGTAGTTTCTGCCTACAAACACATCCTCAGCATCCAGGTAAGCAAAGACACTACATTGCCCGCCGGTATCAAAAATGCCCAGGCTTAAAAGAAAAGCCCCGAGGTTTTCAGGCTTATCGTTTATTCCCTTCGCAAAGCCTTTTATTTCTTCCACCACCTCGGGATAAAAGCTTTGCAGCGCTCTGTATGATTCAAGTCCAAATGCTGTTTTTTGTTTGTTGATTTTGGGGAGAATGAAATGGGCTTTTTCACGAAGCAGTGTTCCGTACTTCAGCCCCATTTCGTAAAAATCTCCATATAGCCTCGGGTGATACATGGTTTAGCGATTAAAAATTTATGCCCAATACAGCTTCAACTCCTACATCAAAGCGATATACTTTGGACGTCTCGAACTGCTGGAAGAAGTCAATACCAAAAACGAGCCCTCTTTTTTGCCAGGGAATAAACCTCACCCCCTGGCTCGCTCCCGCGCCCACTACAAAATTGAATGAATTAGCGCCCGATAAATCCTCTAACAATTCAAAACCTACCGGCACATTTGCACTCATAGCCGCATAGGCTCCTTTAAAGAGTCGCTTATAGAAGAAATAAAGCTCGGGACGGAATACAAATGAATTTACTTCTGCGTATCCGTTCTCTTCTGCTATGTCCCTTCTCGCCCAGCTTACTTCGAAAGATGTTTCATAAGGCCTGATCAACCCCTTTTTACTGTCTACAAAACCGGTATAGCTTATTCCATATCCCTGAAAGTACCTGCTTGCCATTCCTTTAACCGTTACCAGGTTAAACCATTGCCCAAGTTTTACATCTATTTTAGCGTTTTCTTTCCTTGGCATAAAATCGGCATTCGATATGGCCGGCTTTACTTCACCATAGTACTTCAGAAAATAGTGTATGCAGTATTCCAGGGCCGCCCTAATTCTCTTTTCGTGGGTAGCGTATAGCTCCGCCTTCTCGTAAAGACCAAATACTTCATCTTCGTTGTGCTTGATGGCGTAAATCTCTTTTCGCTGGCCATCTTCCGTTTGAAAGAATGACATTTCAACGTGTACCCGGGCCACTTTTACAATACCCTTATTCATCCTTCGCCTGGACTCTTGCACGTTCAGTGCTTTTAATTCAATATAAATGGGTACCTTATTAAGGCTGTCTTTTCCTAAAGATATTCCGTAAAAATCCTCTATGGCTTTTTCGGCACTGCCTTTTAAAAACAGTTCGGTTTTCTCCCCGTTTGTTTTTTCCCGGATGCCTAAGCTTTTCACGATTCGCTTATCTAGGACTGATTTTACATAAACCCCTTCACGGCTTTGCGGGATGAAAGGAACGGTTCTAAGCGACATTCTCTCCTGGGCATTGAGCTTTACGGCCAGGAAGACGAACAAGGCAATGCTTAATGTTTTCATTCCCCTTCTGTTAACCGGGATACAAAGTGCACCTCCCATATGCGGTATTCATCTGTATCGTAGGTAACTACCATTGACTTATTTGAAAGAAAATGGATGTAAAGTTTTTCCTTTTCTCCCTGAACCGGTCGCAGTTCAATGTATTTTCCATTGGCGTTGAGCAGCCACGTCCCGCTGCTTTTCTCCCCTTCGGAAACGGCTGTATAGGTCATATCCCGGTTAAAGTGCAGATAATCGCCCATTTCCTTTTTAGGAGGAAGGTAATACTGCTCTTCGTCAGAATATTTATCTAAACGCCAAAAGGCATATAAGTCTTCCAGGCTAATTTTTTGTGCGTATGCACACAACGAAACAAGTGACAGTATGGTAAAGAGTACGCTTTTCATCTCTTATTGGTGTTCTTTTATCATGGTTTCTACACATTGCCGGGCCGAGTGGATGGCATTGTGCACATTTCCCCAATCGCTACCATCCGTGTAGGCATCACCTGCAAAATAGAGTTTGTTGTCTATGGGTTCTTGTAGTTTGGCCAGCGTTTTAGGCCCGGTAAAATCACTCACATAGGCGCCCTTTGCAAAAGGTGCTTTTGACCAATTTTGCATAATGTGCTTGCTGTAATACCTGCTTGCCTTTCCATCAAATATTTCATCCAACTCCTGCAAAAACAGCGCTTTAAACGCTGCATCTGTCAAATCGCCATATTTTTTTGCGGGTACCCCTACAGAAAAAAGGCCCAGGATGTGTTTTTCACTCTCCTGCCCCCAGGCTGCATCGTACAGAGATACCTGTCCATCTGTTTCGGGTTGTATGCGGTAATCTACGAAGGAGGGATAAAACTTTTCTTCAAACTCAAAAAACGCTTTGAAGCCATCCCAATAGTTGACTTTATCAAACGCATTGAGTTTTCCACTGGGCAGAGGGGGATAAAAACTGATCTCTTTTGATCTCAGTATGGGCAAAGGTGTCGTGATGATTACCCGGTCTGCCACAAATTCAGCTTCATCAGATTTTAACCTCACTTCATTTGTTGTGTAGTCTATCGATGTAATCCTTGTGTTGTATTGGATGTTGCTTTCCACCCTGGGTACCACAAAGTTTTTGAAGAAATCGAACCAGGAACTTTCAACGAATTTTTTATCTGTGAATGTGTTGAGTGTACTTCGTAGTAATTTGTTATTGTCCCAAACCCAATACACATCATTGGGCAGGTAGTCTGCCGTTTTGATGCGCTGCAGTACTTTTTCATTATCCGCGAGTATGCTGAAATCAATGTTTTCAGATGAGATCCATTCTGCACCAAGGGGAATAGGGAAATCCGCAAAAGAGGTATTGGTTTTCATTCTTCCGCCAAATTGCGTATCCGCTTCGATAATGGTGAAATCAAGTCCCCTTTGTTTTAGAAGGTGTCCGGCAGATAAACCTGCTGCTCCGGCCCCAACAACAATGACTTTCCCTGGCCCGGAGTATGCTATTAGCGCATTAACCACTGAAAAACCATTAAATGGTATGCTCAGCCCTAAGATCCCGCAGGCCCTTAAAAATTCTTTTCTGGTCATTCTCACAAGATTAACTTACAGCTGTTAAGCCGGAAGATGGTAAACAAAAGTGATGGCCACCTTTGCATTCCACCTTCTTAGGGTTTCAGCGGGTAAAAGTATTTTGCAAAAGCCACAAAAAGAATTGACCTATGGTAAGAAAGCCTGGGTGGCCAACTCTTTTCGTATTCGAGACAGGCTCTCTGCCGAAATACCTAAATAGGCAGCCAAGTACTTTAATGATATTTGCCGGAGACATTCAGGCTCCTGTTCCAACATTCTTAAATACCTTTCTTTAGCGGTCAATGTTTTTAAGTCAATGATCTCCTTGTTTTTAAGGATGTAGAGGCTTTCAGTTATAATTCTCCATTTTTTCTCCACTTCGGTTTTAGGTTTTTGACGGTAAACCTTCAACAAACTGTCAAATGGTATGGATAGAATAGTACAACGCGTAATGGCCCTGATCTCCAGGGCACTCTTTTGTCTGGTAATCAGTGCTTGATAATCCCCCGAGAACTCACCTGTTAAGCAAATATCTATGCATACAAGTTTGTCTTTTCTGAAAAGGATAGAAGCCGTTGCTCCTTCAATAATGTAGTAAAGATCCCGTTCTTGCTGGCCCGCAGGCCTAATGACTGCATTTTTCTTATACCCGGTGAGCTTAACCTTGTCAGAAATGACACTCCAATCCAGGTCGGAGAGGCTAAAATGGGTAGTAAATATTTCCCCCAGCAGTTTTTCAATTTTATTCTTCATAACACGTTGCCAATACCTCATTTTCTCTTTAGGAGGCTGTCCAGCCAGGAATCGCGTTTCTTCACCGTTCCCGAATGCTTGTGGTACCTCAATCCGGATGTATCGTGGGATGCGTTTTCCTCTGCAAGTTTCTTAAATCGTTTGAAGTTTCTTGTATCTCCCCGGCTTTTTGATATTATGGCCAGAATGGAATAGCCACGATGCTTTTCTACCGGGAAAATTGCGTTCTCCAGTCGTTCATGCATAAGGTGCTCAACGAAGTCAAAGTGCTTTGACTTTTCCATTTTCACAACTAAATCCGAAAAATCCAGGTCAGCCGTTGTTTTGACATGGGGATGTTTTTTTTCAAAATCCACTGCTTTCTCGTAGTAATCAAAAGCGGTTTCCAAGTCGTTTCTTCGTTTGTAAATGTTGCCAAGTGTATGAAGCGAGGCACTCCGGTTAACGGTATCACCAGGATATTCGGAAAGCAGTTGGTTAAGCAGTTGTTCTGCTGCATTCAGCAGTTCAGCCTTTCCGGTTCCTTCAAATTCAATTGCCTGTATTTTAAGGTATTCAGGCCTGTTGACTTTTCGGGCGCTCTTCAATTTTGCAAAGAATGCTTCCCGGTCATGTTCAGTCCAGCTTTTCCTTCTATACCAGTCTGTGCTCATTGGGATTGTGCATATGGTTCCGGCTATAAAACGCAGGAACGGTTCAGTTAGGTCTATTCTTTTTCAAGTCAGTGTGGTCATTAAATTTCACAATCATATGAAAGACCTTCGTTGCCTATTGATCATTACTAGAAATTACAATTCTTTTTCATAACCTCCGAACCAGTACTAATCCATTGATCTTTATAAACGGATTCGAAACATAACTCCATTTCGAGTTTGTTTTCCATACATGCCATAAACAACAATTCACTCCATTTGGCATCCGTTGATCTAACAAGGTAAAATGAGGAATTAGCTGGTAGTACTTTCTTTTGAAAGTCGTTTTTGTAATGCGGTATTTGTGACGTTCCAACAAGCTCAGCAATCAAAGAATCCAAGTTGGGTTGTACTTTATTGTTTAGCTTAATTCTCTTGTGGGTAATCAATGCAGGGCCTATACCCTTATTAGAAATTACTATTTTGAAACCCTCGTTTTGATTGTATGTGTATTGCCATTCTACGTAAGGCCAAACCGATGCTTTCTGTTGTTCTTGCATTAAATCTGTCTGGTAGATGTATACAAAGACGGTTACCAGGTTGATTAAAATAGCTATTAAGCCGATGATCACTCCGTTGTTTATTGTTTTTCTTGCCATGTTAATCGTTTTATCAAAGAAAGTGTATCCCTTTCGAATAGCTTTCCCTTTAGATGGTTGCTTAGCTCCGTTTGCATTAAACAATCGCTAACGGCCGTGTATATGGCACGTGTCCCGTAGGGAATGTGCTATGCATGGTGTTAGCAGTTTTTTATTTTTTCTTCATTTTAATTTCTTCTCACAAATATCGAAAGTCAATGTGTCTTCTAGATCAGGTGTAAAATGTATTATACAGGCTGAATCCTCGATAAATAAAAGGTCATCAACTTTTTTGTTGTCTTTGTACAGATACACAGGATAATAATATGGCCCTGCAAATCCTATACATTTCTTCTCTATAATCACGTATTCTTCAATTTCCCATATTTGGTTGTCTTCGCATTTTGCACCGAATGCTTCTGACACTATATGAAGAAATAGATACCATCCCGCAACTATTAGTACGATCAAGCTACCCACGGTCCATAGTAATGCCTTCCATCTTTTTCGTACTGCAAGCCAAATAATCAAGATCAGTATTGGTATTAGTAAAAGATAGAGTAGTGTCATTCTTTAAATTGCCGCTAACGTTAGTATAATAGCACCCTCGTTACTATAGTAAGCCATTTGCCCCAGCTACACTCGTCTTTAATTACTTCATAAACAGCATCATATGTAGGATTAAGCAACTATAAGCGTTTATTCCCGGCTTAGCTCAGGTCCTGCTTCCCTATTTCCTGCCGGATCTGTTCCCGTAGCGCTTCGCTTACCTTCCACAAAGGCAGGCGCAAGCCTTCCCCGCAAATGTGCTGCGCCGCCAGAGCCACTTTTACGCCCCCGGGATTGCCTTCGGCAAAGAGCATTTTGGTTACTTCAAACAGCCGGTAGTGTGCCTTACGGGCCGTGGCAACATCTCCTGCCAGGGCACTGTTTACCATTTGTGTAAATACCCTGGGGAAAGCCTGCCCCGATACGGAGATCACCCCATCGCCCCCGCAGGCGATCATCGGCAGCGTGAGGTTGTCGTCTCCGCTGATCACCAAAAAGCCTTCGGGCCGTCGGTCGAGGATCGTCATTACCTGTTCCAGGTCGCCACTTGCCTCTTTTATGCCGACAATGCGGTCAAAGTCGCGGGCCAGGCGCAAGGTAGTCGCTGCAGAGAGGTTGCTGGCCGTACGCCCTGGCACATTGTACAAGATAAGGGGCAAAGGACTGGCTTCCGCCAGGGCTTTATAATGCTGGTAAATGCCTTCCTGCGTAGGTTTGTTGTAATAGGGCGAAGCAGAAAGAATAGCGCTTACGCCATCCAGCTCGGTTTCGGAAAACTCCCGGATCAGGCCTGCGGTGTTGTTCCCTCCTATGCCGTAAACGATGGGCAATTTCCCGGCATTCACTTCTTTTACATGCGCCAGCACTTTTGCTTTTTCTGCGGTAGTCAACACCGGGTTTTCGGCCGTGGTGCCCATCACCACCAGGTAATTGATCCCTCCTTCCGTACAGTGTTTCACCAGGCGGCTCAATGCGGGGTAGTCTACTTCCCCTTTTTCTGAAAAGGGGGTTACCAGCGCTACACCACTGCCTTTTAATTCATTCATGATGCGTCTTTATTGATAAAGTGTAAATAATAGTCCAGTTCTTTGAAAAAAGCTTCCAGCCCCTCCTGCCCCGCTTCGATCAGCAGGTTAAAGGTATAGTCCTCTGTGTTTTTTATACCGGTTGTAAAACCGGCTTCCAGCCAGGCCTGCACAAATGCGCGCGCCGGGAAGGAAGCAGTGCACAGGTCGACATACAGGTCGTAACGCGTTCCAAAAAGGCTTTTTTCTATATCCGCAGGCGGGCGGCCATACCAGTTTAAGGCGCTTTTGCCCAGCAGCTGGATCGCTTTGGGGTGCGCGGGAAGCGCTTTTCCCTTTTGTGGCCAGTAAGCTAAGACCACCACTTGTTTTCCTTCTTGTTCCAGGCGGTGGATAAAGGCGTAGACCTGCTCTTGCTGCGGGTGTCCGAATTCAAAAAAAACAAACACCTTGTGTAAGCGGCGATAGCCTTCATAAGTAGAGGTTCCCTGCTTTTTGGCGCGGATTTTCTTCAGCTGGTAGCGGCGCCAGCGTTCCGTTATACTCATAGCCCGATCAGTGCTGCAAATTGGTTTTCGTCTACAAGCTCTACGCCCAGCTCTTCTGCTTTTTTGCGTTTCGAAGGCCCCATGCCTTCTCCGGCTACAATAAGGTCGGTGTTTTTAGATACGGAGGCCGTATTCTTCCCCCCGTGTTTTTCGATCAGCTCTTTGAGCTCGGTGCGCCCGAAGCGCTCAAAAGAACCCGAGATCACGATCTTTTTTCCTTCGAGGGTATCGCTGGCCCCCTCTTGTTTTTCTACCAGGAATTTCAGGCCGGCTTCTACCAGGCGGTCTACCAGTGCCTCATTTTCCTTATTGGCAAAAAAGGCCAGTACGCTTTCGGCAATGCGGTCCCCGATCTCACTTACGTTGATCAGCTCGTCATAGCTGGCTTCTTTGAGCTTTTGCAGGCTTTCGAAATGCCGCGCCAGCTTTTTGGCTACCGTTTCGCCTACAAAGCGAATGCCCAGGGCAAAGAGCACCCGTTCAAAGGGGATCTCCTTGCTGGCCGCTATGCCGCTTATGATGTTTTCTGCCGATTTTTCGGCCATGCGTTCAAGGGGCAACAACTGCTCCTGTTTCAAGGCATAGAGGTCTGCATAATTCCGGATAAGCCCTTCTTCGTAAAACAGCTCTACGGTTTCGGCACCCATGCCTTCAATATCCATGGCCTTACGCCCGATGAAGTGCTCTATACGGCCTTTTATCTGGGGGGGACATCCCAATGCATTGGGGCAATAGTGCTGGGCCTCTCCTTCCTCGCGCAGCAATTCAGTACCGCACTCCGGGCAATGGCTGATGTATTGTACAGCTGGGCTGCCGGGCGTACGTTTTTCCAGGTCTACCCCTACTACTTTGGGGATGATCTCCCCTCCTTTTTCCACGAAAACAAAATCGCCTTCGTGCAGGTCTAATTTTTCGATCTGGTCGGCATTGTGCAGCGAAGCCCGTTTTACCGTAGTTCCGGCCAGTTGCACGGGCGCCAGGTTGGCTACCGGGGTTATTGCTCCCGTACGCCCTACCTGGTAGGTAACGGTTTTTAACTCCGTACTTACCTGCTCGGCCTTAAACTTATACGCTATGGCCCAGCGGGGCGATTTAGCCGTGGTGCCGAGTTTTTGCTGCTGCTCATAGGCATTCACCTTCACCACGATGCCATCTATCTCAAAAGGCAGTTCATACCGGTGTTCATCCCAGTAGTTGATGAATTTAAAGATGTGCTCGATGTTGTGTGTTTTGGTAATGTAGTTTTTTTCCGGATCGGGGATCTTAAAGCCCCAGTCGCGCACCATGAGCATGCTTTCGTAATGATTGTTTGCGATCTCCCTATCGCTGTACACATAGTACAAAAAGCAATCCAGCGGGCGCGTAGCTACTATGCCGCTGTCCTGCATTTTCAAAGTACCACTGGCGCTGTTGCGCGGATTTGCAAAAGGCTCCAGGCCCTCTTTTACCCGCTGTGCATTCAGTTCGCGGAACCCGTCTAAGGTCATAAATATCTCGCCCCTTATTTCAAATTCATCCGGGTAACCCTCTCCCATCAGACTAAGGGGTACGGAATTGATAGTACGTACGTTGGTGGTGATGTCATCTCCTTTGGTGCCGTCTCCCCGCGTAATGGCTTTGTGCAATTTCCCGTCCTTATACCGTATCCCAACGGCCGCTCCGTCATACTTCAATTCACATACATATTCCACCGTTCCCGGGATCAGGCGCCTAACCCTTTCCAGGAAATCGGCCAGTTCTTCTTCGCTGTAGGTATTGCTCAGCGACAGCATGGGATAGGTATGCTTGATGTTGGGAAAGTCTTTTGTAACCTCTCCTCCCACCCTGCGGCTGGGGGAATTCGGATCATCAAACTCCGGGTGTTCCGCTTCCAACTTCTGGAGCTCCTTCAGCAGCATATCAAAGTCATAATCGCTGATGGCCGGTGCATCCTGTATGTAATAGAGGTGGTTGTGTTTGTTGAGTGCTTCGCGCAGCTCGAAGATGCGTTTTCCAGCTTGTTTGGCGGTCATGATGTAGATGATAAGAAGCACAAATGTAATCAATCGGGCAGAGGCCAATGCATAGTTTTTTATGGCTTGTTGTGTGCAGGCTGTTGCCAATAATAGTAACTTGCACGGTCCAAACTACCAAAACACAATACATGATCTTTATCTTTGGCTATCAACCCCTTAGCAAAAACCTGGGGCCCGTACAGGAGATCAAATGCCCGAATTGCCACCATGAAAAGCACTGGATACTCCGGTCTACGACCTATTTTGTTTCTTTCTTTTTTCTTCCTCTCCTGCCTTTAAAAAAGCGCATGGAAAAAACCTGTCCGGTCTGCGGGTTCAGCCAAACGCTGACCCGGGAGGAGTACAAAACCCACGAAAACCTCGCTAAGCTCAACAAAGAAGCGTTGCGCACCGATATGAACACAGAAGAATACGAAAAACGCCTTTCCAAACTGACATGAGAAGACCCCTGGAAACGGAATACGCCTCTTCCTATGCTCCGTACATAAGGCTCACACGAGGCGCCAATTACCTTCAGTTGTTGCAAGACAGTAGCGAAGAGTTGCTCCATTTGTTTGATCAACTCACGGATGAACAAGCGAATACGGCTTATGCCGAAGGAAAGTGGACCCTAAAGGAACTGCTTCAGCACATCATCGATTCGGATGCTGTTTTTGCCTACCGGGCCTTGTGCATGAGCAGGCAGGACCCTACGCCCCTGCCGGGTTTTGAGCAGGACGACTACGTAGCCCAAAGCCGGGCCAATACCCGCACTTTGGAAAGCCTAAAAGAGGATTTCCGGCATTTACGTGCCTACCTGATCGGTATGTACAGCAGTTTCGATGCCCGGCAACTGGATTTCATAGGCAGCATGAACGGACACCCCGTTTCCGCACTGGCCCTGGCTTACATTATAGCGGGGCATACCTTCCACCACCTGGAAGTGATCAAAAACCGCTACTTGTGAAAACGAGACTTTTTTTCTGCCTGATCCTGGCAGCGGGTCTGTTCTTTCCTTCCTGTACTACGGATGTACCGCAAAACGAAACGGATGCAACAGAGGCCATAAAAAGCATCATGCAACAGCAGGAAAAAGATTGGAACGAGGGAAGCCTGGAGGGCTTTATGTCAGCTTACTGGAAGAGCGACAGCCTGCTTTTTATAGGCAGCAGGGGCTTAACCTATGGATGGAGCACTACTTTAGATAATTACCGTAAGTCGTACAAAAACAAAGCTTTGATGGGGTACCTGGTTTTTGAAAACAAGGAAATTGAAACGCTGGGTAACGCGCATGCCTGGGCAGCAGGCCGCTGGCATCTTTTCCGCGAAAGCGACACCTTACAGGGCAGCTATATGTTGGTTTGGGAGAAAATAGAAGGGCAATGGAAAATTGTAGCAGACCACAGCAGTTCTATGTAAATACACCTGTATTTGCAAACTTCTGGCCTGTCCCGGGGTTAGCACCTTATAATCTGAGCATATGAACAGTTTAAACGTACCCGAAACCAATATACCCCGTTTGGTGGTGGTAGGCGGGGGCTTTGCAGGCATCAACCTGGTAAAGAAGTTGAAAAACAAGCCTTTCCAGGTGGTGATGCTGGACAAGCACAACTACCATACCTTCCAACCTCTGCTGTACCAGGTAGCCACGGCCGGGTTGGAGCCCGACTCTATTGCGCACCCGATACGCCATATATTCCGCAAGTACAAAAACTTTTACTTCCGGATGGCCCTGGCGGAACGTATTGACGCAGAAAACAATACACTACATACCAACATAGGCCCCATTGAGTACGACCACCTGATAATCGCTACCGGGAGCAGCACCAATTACTTTGGCAATAGCGATATTGAAGCCCAAAGCGTTCCCATGAAAAGCGTGCCCGAAGCGCTTAACCTGCGCAGCCTTATGCTGCAAAGTTTCGAATCGGCCAGCCTTACCGATGACCTGAGGGAGCGGGAGCGCCTCATGACCTTTGTTATTGTAGGAGCCGGCCCTACAGGTGTTGAACTGGCGGGTTCCCTGGCAGAGCTAAAAACACACGTATTGCCCAACGACTACCCCGACCTGGATTTCAGGCGCATGAGCATACACCTGGTAGAAGCTGCACCCAAAGTGCTCCCTCCGATGAGTGAGGAAGCCTCGGAAAACGCAGCCAAATACCTGGATAAGCTGGGCGTACACCTTTGGCTGGACACCATGGTGGAAGACTATGACGGAGAAACTGTAAAAACCAATAAGAAAAACCTGGGTGCCAGTACGCTGATATGGGCGGCCGGGGTAAAAGGGACCATCGTTGAAGGAACAAATAAGGAAGGAGCGGTAGACAAGAGCCGGTACGTAGTGAATACATTTAACCAGGTAAAGGGGTATGAGAACATTTACGCCCTGGGCGATGTAGCCGCCATGATCAGCGAGGAAAACCCTAAAGGACACCCCATGCTGGCACAGGTAGCGATACAGCAGGGTGAAAACCTGGCGCGGAACCTGGAAAACTGGCGCAGGAAAAAAGAAGCCGTCCCTTTTTCGTACAAAGACCTCGGCACCATGGCCACCATTGGCCGCAACAAAGCCGTAGCCGACCTGGGGAAAGTGAAGTTCGGAGGTTTTATCGGCTGGTTGCTGTGGATGGGGGTTCACCTGATCAGCCTGGTAGGTTTCCGGAACCGCCTGGTGGTGCTGCTCAACTGGGTGATCAATTACTTTAGCTACGACAAAAAGATACGCCTGATCATACGCCCCGTGCAACGGAAAAACTTCAGGCAAAGCAAAGCCCTGGAGCTGGAAAAAGGAGAGGAAGCGGTAAAGCCTGCCCCCTGATCTATATCCCTTCAGCTTATTTAGTGCTCATCCCTAAGCGAGGTGCGCCAGGCTTCCATGCCGGTTATTTCAAATCAGGCAAACCTTGTTCGCTTTGAATCATAAGGTATGGTCAAGAAAACCCCGTGGTTTGTAAAAGCATAGCGCTTATGTCCAATTTTAGGCTGTTCGTAAATTCTGGCTTCGCCAACCATAGTGTAAAGGCTAGCTTTAGGGGTAGTTATCGTGAGCTCGAGCAAAAGGTCTTGGTAATACAGCAGGTGAAAAGAAGTGACTTGTTACATTAAGAAGTTAAGTTGAATTTCTTTACACGCTAGAGGCTGCTTTTCGCAACGTATGTCCTTTTTTGTCGTGCTCACATTTTATTAATTTAATCATGAAATAAAATGAAAAACTCCGTTTTTAAGGTACTGGGTTTAGGCATCTTCTTAGGTGGGGTGCTCTGCAGTGCCATGTTAACTACTTCTGAGCCGGAAACCAGTGTGCATTACAATCCGGACGATTGCCGTTGCTATCATGACCCTGGCTCTTGGCAGTTCGAACGAAATGCCGAAAATGTATGGGATAAAGATGGGCAGATCATCTGGGGCATGTGCGAGTTGTGCGATGGCCCCATCGGTCCGGACCCCACTCCCTGATTGCTATAAGAGAAATATCAGCCTCTATAAATCCCGCTGTTTGGCGGGATTTTTTTATGCCCCCTTTTACGAGCCTGCTGGCTTCCCCTTATCAAACCATCTATTGTCTTACCTTTAACTTTGTGTATAAAAGAACTTATGAGGATTCACGCGTGTAATATCCGGCACGCCCCTACTGAAACACGAGTTCGCAAAACAGCATCCTGATGTGTACCCTCACCTACCTCCCGCTTTCAACGGGTTTTGTGCTTACCCACAACCGGGACGAGCGCATGAACCGCCCCGCCACGCCCCATTTTGTGGAGCAACAGAATGTGCAGGGCGAAACCCTGTATTTTCCGCAGGACCTGGAAGCGCAAGGCAGTTGGTTTGTACATCAAGAGCGCGCCAGCTTATGCGTACTCAACGGGGGTACAGGCTATTATACTCCAAACCCACCTTACCGCCACAGCCGCGGCCTGGTGCCTTTGCATTTCTTCTCCTTTGCTTCTGCGGAAGCCTTTGCCGCGCAGTATAATTTTACCCAATTGGAGCCTTTTACGTTGATCATCGCAGAAAAGAAAAAGCTTTGGAAGCTCATACACGATGAGGCCCATACAGGAATGCACCCACTCGATCCAAAGCAAGCGCACATCTGGTCCTCTACCCGCCTCTATAGCCCGGAAGTACGCGCAAAAAGGGAACATTGGTTTGCAGATTGGTTAGCCACAAAGCCCTCTTTTGAGCCGGAAAACGTCCGGTATTTCCAGCTCAATGCCGGGGAAGGAGACCAGGAGAATGATTTTCGCATGAGCCGCGGAGGCCTTTTAAAGACCGTAAGCATTACCCAGGTCGCGAAAAACAGAAACTCCAGGCAGCTTTTCTACCACAATTTTGACGCTTCTGCTCCTGATAAGAGGATTTTGACCTAGTTTCTCGCTTACACCTTCAGCTTTACCGCGCTCCATTTCTTTATTTGCCAGTACGCCATCCCGGTAGCCAGGTGATTGCCTTCCGTATCCATGATCTTCACGGTACAGGGTAAAGTGATCTTTTCACCTTGCGTGAGCGGTTGCCGTACTTCCTGCTCCAGGAAGTCTTCCGTAAAGGAAAAGGTAGCCGTAGCGGCTGTTTTTCCCTGGTAGTGGTAATCCATCTCCAAACGTTGCAGAATAAGGCGGTACTTGCGGGCCTCCAGGCGGCTTATCAGCAAAAAGCCACTGCTTACTTCGGCCAGCGTAGCCAGGGCACAGGCATGCAGCCCCTTTACGTGGTTCAGGTTGCGCTTTTTATAGGGCAGCTTCACCTGCAAGCGGTTTGCCGAAATATGTTCCACAACAAAACCGTGCGGTTTGTTGAACGGCACCATACGGTTTAGCGCAAAGCTCAACAGCCTGCGGTAAAAACTGCTCTTTTCGGCTTTTGCCACCCATTTTGTAATGTTCATATATCATGCTTTTGGCCTAAGGTAAAGGAGAATTCTTTATAGCAAACAAACACTACTTTTGAATGGAGTACCACTTGTTTCAGTTTGGATTTACTAGAAAATATATAGATATAAAATCGACACCTATAAGCTTAAATAAGTTTCAATGTAAGTATTATTCACAGTGGTTTTTGAAAAACTCTTTTGCTTCTGTATTACCTAAACTTCCTGCCTTAGCCCATTCTGCACAAGCTCCTTTTAGGTCATTCATATAGGTATATATGCTTGCTCGCATGTAAAAAATACCTGCATGATTTTCTTTTATGGCAATTGCCTTATCGAGTTCTTTCAAAGCATCCCTATATCTTTTTAATTTAATAAGATAATTGGCTTTAAGGACATAGAAGCTCGCACTACCTGAACGTTTTTTTTCTAAAAAGTCTAAGACTTGCTTAATACCTACCGAGTCACCTATAAGCAGTTTAGCGCCAACTAATATTTCTATGGCCTCAATGTTCGAGGAATCAGGGTCAAGTTCTAAAGCATTCTCCACATTTACGACCGTGGAGTTAAATTCATCTATCATATAGTATGAAAGGCCAGAATAGTAGTAGTATTCAGGATTTTTGTCTTCAATTAGTATTGCTTTCTTAAGGTGCTTAACAGATTCTTCATACTCTCCAGTGTTGTAATTAATCAATCCCATCAAACCCCACATATCACTCTGTAGAGAATCTCTTTTGAGGCTTTTCAAGCAATCAGAGAATGAGGCTTCCCACTTCTCTAACTCATAATAAAAGTACGCCCTGTTGCTATACAGCAGTTTATTATTTGGGTCAAGAGAAATAGCAGAATCCAGAAGTTCTATAGAGTTTTCAGGATTATTAGCATTAAGAGCAAGCTCGTTTAAATGCATCGATAAATGCCTATCATCCATAGTACACGAAGAAATTGTAAGTGATGCATACAAGAGCAAGCCTTTAACTATTCTCATATTCCGAGTAATCCTATAAAAGATGAAGTATTGGGTATTTAAAGCAGCGAACTTGTTTGCCTCAAATATAGTTGATGCTTTTCTGAAATGCCTTATTTTAGCCTAATGTAGCTATGGTCAAAACCATACTTAAATATAGTATAGCGCTGTCCATTGTGGCTTTTACAATAGAATATGCCACGCAGGATACTTCTTTGGTGGATAAGACCTGGCTCCTGTCCGGGGCTACCTTGTTTATTATACTCGGCTTCTTGATCGGAAAGAGCTATAAGGGCACCTTACAGAGCAGGTACCGCCAGGGCATGTATTTGTCCAGGCTGAGCCCCCGAGAAGGGGAAGTGGCTCAATTGATATTGAAGCATTATAGCAATAAAGAGATTTGCAGCACCCTGTGCATTGAGCAGAGCACCTTAAAAACACACATCAACAAGATATACCACAAGTGCGAAGCGGTTTCGCGCAAAGAGTTTAAAGAGAGGCTCAGCGCCCTATAGCCCACACTACATTCAATACGTAAAGCATGGCAAAAGTCGTTTGGCGATACACACTTATATGCTTTTCAGCAACTTTTATATACACAAAAGTTTTAGAGTGGACGGGTGGACAAAAAGTACAGGTACTCATTTACCTGACCGCGCTGATCATTCCCATTACCCTCTATTTTGCTTATCGCGAAATGATGCAGAAGCACTGGAATTACAAACTCCCTTTCCTAAAGGCGGCAATCCTGGGGTTTTCTGTAGCCGTGCTCTCAGCTGTATTGCTTACCCTATTAAACTATGGGCTGATGTACTACAATGCCGAAGCCGAGGTCAAGAGGCAATACACAGGTTGGCGGCTGGTAAAATACCTCTTCGGTTATGTAAAGTGGTACCTCCTCTTTGCTCTGTTTTCTGTTCCCCTGGTCTACGGTATACTTATTTGGCAAGTAAGGAAGAAGTAAAACCCAATCATCTTCAGTGCTTTACATTTTTATCAACCCTTTTTCAACCCCTTTTGTAAGCTGCTTTTAACGCATAGCCTGCTCTTTTGTATTGAATAACAGGCAACCCCAGCCTTTGCTACTGCCCCTCTAAACTCAATGCAATATGAAAAAGTGCACTACCCTACTCCTTTTGTTGATTGGCTTTGCCTCCTTTAGCCAGGCCTATTACAACTTCGTTCAAAAACAGGCCACCTATACCCCTTTGGGCAATAATGCCCTCCAGGTGCCTTATTACCAGCAAGACCCACGCTTTTACCTCGTTACGCTACCCGCACCCATTAAGGCATTTGGGCAGCTCACCAATACAGACGTAACCATAGGAAGTGGATTTTTGATCTCTACCACCGCCCAATACTCTTTTGCCTTTGATCCGTTTATTGCGCAATTAGCCGACACCTCGGGAGGTGTGTATATGGAATGGGATACCCTGGGTACCGAAAAGCACCTCTATGTGGAATGGCGGAACTTTAAACTGCAGGGGCACCCGGTATCAGATTTTGTACATTTCAAAATAGATTTTAACCTGGAAAATGAGGTCCTGGAATTTCACTACGGCCCCTCCCGGGTAACGGATACGGCAGGCTTCTATAATGCAAACTCCGGCCCCCAGGTTATTGCCACCCTATTGTCGCCCGATTTTAGCCAGGTTTTTTTCTACAATGCCCTGGAAGGAGCGCCCGCCAACCCTACGCATCACACCACTCCCGTTGGTGCTTTTTTAAACGCTGTTCCGCCCGAGGGTACCGTTTACCGGTTTGAACCCATAAACCTTTCACTGGAAGAAAATAAGCAGCAGCTCTACATTTACCCCAACCCGGTTGTAGGTATACTAAAAGTCGAAAACGTAGCTTCAGGAACGGTAACGGTTCAAAGTATTGGGGGCAAAGAACTGACCACTAAAAAACTGCGGAACCATGAGGTAGACCTAAGCGATTTGCCTGAGGGGATCTATATACTGAAGGTCAGCGAAAACGGCAACGTCAAACCATTTACTTTGAAGATCGTAAAACAATAGTACCTGCCCAACTGTGCAGGAGCCGCCTTCTTAAAAGTAGCTCAATGCATCTTTATGTATAGGGTAAAGCCCTGATAAGATT
The DNA here is from genome assembly GCA_028285465.1 of Owenweeksia sp. Lineage (GTDB taxonomy): Bacteria > Bacteroidota > Bacteroidia > Flavobacteriales > Schleiferiaceae > JANQPD01. The sequence goes on from JANQPD010000030.1 coordinate 162,660, forward strand.
TTCTTACCAGGGCTTTTCTATTTCTTTTTGGCATGTTCACCTGATTATTTTACCAATTAAAAGATGCTGTTTTATTCTTATTGTTTTAGCTATTACTATTTCTTTATCAGAAAGCCTGTAGTATAAGCTTTTCCACATCTTTTATTTTTCGTAATGTTTTCACTCAATCATTAGAAGCCACCTAAGGCACGCCGAATAGTCTCGTAAAATTATTTTTTGTAGTTTAGAAACGGAAAACTCAAGTGTTGAAAATCATGCAAATACACTATATACATACTTACAGGAATAGTAAACACTCTGCATGCCAAGGCTCATATAAATGCAGCCGTTTACATGCTCTTATTGATGGTCTTTTCCGCCCTCCCTGATCTACTTCCTACACCCAAGTTGAATCTTTTTTTTAATTTAAAACATTTGAAACATTATGAACACTTCTACTCCTTCTTTACTCAGATTTTTCTGTTTATCTCTTATTTTTTCCCTGCTCTTTCTTCCCGGTAAGACTTTTGCACAAACGATCAACATCCCTGCCGGTTCGGGCCCTACTATTTCAAATATCCTGGGCGGGCAGTTAACTGATATTTCCGACGCCCCTTACCAGATCTCTATAGAGGGCAGCAGCGGAAATCACTATTGCGGAGGCTCGATCATTGCCGACCGCTGGATACTTACGGCCGCCCATTGCCTCCAGGGTCAATCCACGTCAAATGTATATGTGCATGCGGGCAGTACCGATCAAACCAATAACAGCGTAGGACAGGTAATACAGGCGCAGACCCTGCATATACACCCAGGCTACAACGCTTCTACCCTGGAAAATGATGTAGCTTTGATCTACCTGTCGCAAGCTTTGCAGTTTAACCATAATGTAATGCCTATTACGATTGCGGATTCCTGTAATACAGATACGGCCGAGGTAAACGGCAGTGCCGGGATCAGTGCTTTTTTAACGGGCTGGGGCATCACCTGTAACAGCTGCCCCGTAGCCATAGATCTGCAAGGGGCTACCATGCCTTTGATCTCCCAAAGCAGTGCCATGGCAACCAATATTAGCTATAACGCCAGCTACACCAATAACATATCCAATAACATGATCGCGTTTTACGATCCGGGTACAGGTGCAGGACCGGGCGACAGCGGGGGACCTGCAGTTTTAGACAACAACGGCAACCTTATTAATTTAGGGGCATCCAGCTGGGGCTACTGGCCAAAAGACCAGGTGCCTACCGTATATGCGAATATCCGGAATTATGCCGGATGGATCAACGGCATTAGTGGTGTGCCTTTGAGTTCGTCAACGCTTGACCTGTATATGAAGGACCGCCCCTGGGATATGGGGGCAGAAGCCAGTGGCGTGTGGCCATCCTGGGTGAGCGAGGACATCTGGGTGCGCAAGACAAACGATGGGCTTCCCGGGCATCAAAATCCCGAATACTATGCCCTGGCCGGAAACTACAACTACGTATACGTAAGAGTACGCAATAAGAGCTGTGTTACGTCAAACGGAAACGAGGTATTGAAATTGTATTGGGCCAAGGCAGCTACGGCTCTTTCCTGGCCAAATCACTGGAACGGCACTATGACCTCCGGTGGCCACCCCCTGGGGGATGAAATCGGGCAAGTAACCCTGCCTCCCATAGAACCGGGTGATGCATACATCGCTTCTTTTCAGTGGCAACCGCCCAACCCGAATAATTACGTAGGCCTGTATGGTACCGATCCCGTTTTCTTTGCGGAAGAACCGCATCACTTCTGCCTGTTGGCCAGGATGGAGTCTTCCGTAGACGTTATGACCTTCCCCGAAACCAGTGATCTTTCTTCCAACGTGCTCAACAACAACAACATTGTTTGGAAAAACCTCACGGTAGTGGATAGCAACGTCAACAATATTGCCCCGGGAGGTTGGAATATAGGAGGGGGTACCATCATGATCGGAGACGCCTGGGCAGATGTAGACCGCACCTTCCACATTGAGTTTAGAAATCCTGACTTTTATGAGGGCACCCCAATCACTGCTGAAGCTGAAGTGTTGGTTACCTTGGCTTCAGATACCTGGGACAAGTGGGCCGAGGCCGGTTATGCAGGCCAAAACGTCCGCATCCATGATGCGGATCAAAGACAATTGATCATTACCGAAAGCCCTGCCCGCATGGAAAACCTGGAGTTCTCCGATATGGAACGCACGGCCATACACGTAGGCTTTAACTTCAACGGTGAAAAACAAGATCAGCTGATCGGACGTTCTTTTGAGTACGAAGTCGTTCAGTTGAGGCGCTCGGACGGCAGGGTAATGGGCGGAGAGCAGTACAGGGTAAACATCATTGCCCCTCCTGAATTCTATGCCGATGCCGGACCCGATGTGTCCATAAACCAGGGGGAATCCGCTACCCTTACCGCTGTCGATATGGGAGATCAGGTGAGATACTACTGGTTTAACCCGGCAGGAGACCTGGTAGGAACCGATATTTCGATACAGGTGAGCCCGGAAGAAACGTCAATCTATAGGTTACAAATAAGGTCTGACGATGGAAACGAAGACACCGACGAAGTAACGGTTTCCGTTAAAACGCAATGGATTAGCAGCCTGGCCCCTAACCCTGCCGATGAGAGGGTAACCGTATACTACAACGCGGGAGAAGCCTCAAGCGCAACCCTTGTACTGATACCGGTTTCCGGTGCCGATAGCCAGGAATATCCTGTGGATCCAGCAGACAGTGAGTACAGCATTGATGTATCCGACTTCAAACCCGGGGTATATGAAGTGCTGCTGATTTGTGATGGTGACGAAGCAGACAACAGCACCCTTGTAGTACAATAAACAAAATTACCCGGGCTTTGCTTTGCCGGCAAAGCAAAGCCCGGGTTTAAAAGCCAATGCTATGATCCGAACGTCTTTCGTGATAACCGCTTTTCTGCTGGTTCACCTTTTACCCGGGCAGATCTCTATTACTTCTGTTGACATCATCAAATCGGATAGCCTGGATTCGTTTTACCTATCCCTGCAGCTGCCCGACCTGGATTTAAAAAAAGTCGAGCTCGTCTCGCTAAATGACGGAGAAAACACCCAGGTGTACAGCTTCTACTTTAGCGGCTGCCCGCTCTCCCAGCTCATTACCTACTTTGATACAACGATGGAGATCTCTGCTCCCCCCCCTTACCGCCTGGTCATTTACACCGTATACGATACCACAAAACACTGCTCTTTTCCTTCAAGCCCGCTGGTTACGGATAGCGTCATGCTCTCTTCTGCCGCTATAGGCAGTATAGAAAACCGAATAGCCCCCAGGCTGTTCTCACTATCGCCCAATCCGGCCGATGACCTGATCCGGCTTCAGTTTAAGGCGAACACAGACATCACACAGATCGAACTGCTGGATGTACAAGGAAAGGTACTGAACACCTATGCCCCGGATACTCGCCTGTTAAAGACCCATGACCTGCCGAAAGGGACCTATTTCATAAAAGTGCATGGTAAGAAAGGCCACCTTATACGTAAGGTAATCGTGCAGTAAAAAGGGAAAAACAAATAGTGGTTGAAACCTACTCTTTGCTTAGCTCTACACTTCAAGAGATTTTACTAAGGTTATTTCCCTTCCGCAACTCTACCGTGTAAGGGACCATGTGAAAGCTACTCGTATATAAGCTCCTCATTAAGGGATCGGCTCACATTTGCTGTAACCAGTACTGACGTAGCATGCTTCTTGTTTTCTCATCCGTTTGTGCATGTCTTTTCGCATGCATGCCAATGGCCTGGGGTACGCGGTGTAGGGCTTTGGGGCTGTATACATGCTTACCGAAACGGAGCTGGTTAAGAACCCTGAGCTTTCGGAAGCCGCCCCCGCCCTACCTTTTATGCCTATTGTGGCAGACCGCTATTTTATGCTTTTTTTCATGGTCCAGGCAGTCTCTGTTTCCTCTACAATTTCACAGCCAAGCCGTTTGTAAAGGTTAGCCGCATTATTGGCTTTGTCTACGCTCAACGACAAATGTTCAACCCCAATTTTCTGGTATGCAGAAGCTATTGCCTTTATCAACTCAGTTCCTATGCCCTTGTTCCGGTATTCGGTTTTGACGGCCATGCTCAATTCCGGTGTGTGGTCGTCCACATAACCAAATCCTTTGTTCTCTTCCGTGAAAAGGCGCCCCCAGATGGCCCCTACAGCTTGCTCGTCTGCTTCCACCACTAAGGCAATATCAAATTTATCCTTACCCCAATGGTCAATATACTTTGATAACGACTTATCGGCAATCACCTCCCTGGGTAAGGCTTTATGTCCTTCAGGAACAAAAATCGCTTCGTAGAGCATGTCGGCTAAAAAGTCTGTTTCTTCTGCTTGTAATTTTCTGATCGTCATGTTTTTCTAATGCATTCCTGTTAATGGTACCAAACGTGCGCTGACATTTCGCGCTATAGCTGCCGTTCCTACGAACAACCCACCTATTGAATCGGTAAGCAAACGGGCAATCCCGATCCCGAGCATTACATTTCTATTTACATATTTGTTCGAGCATCTTATTTCCATGGTGTTTATTATTAGATGTGTAGTAACTGTTTGGCTAAGCACAGTAACCTGAAGGACATTGCGCATAGGTTTTGTTTGATGCAGTTCTATTTAATTTCCTTCAGCCCTGCTGCCCTATTTTTCAAATTCCAGATGCCAGCAAGAGGAAAAAGAACAATCCACATAAGCAGTGCCATATCAAAAAAACCGTCTTTTCTATTTTCTTTCTTTAACCACCTTTTAGAAATTGACCTGCTACGAATTAATTCTGATGCTAAGTAGATAATTAGCCAAACTAATTCTAGGCTGGATTCAAAGAATAATAGCTCACCAAAGAAAAAAAGAAGGGTAACAATTGATATGTAAGAAGTTATTCCGGGAAAAGGTACTTTAGTAACTTGGTTTGCTATGAGCGTTGTGTATAGGATTAAACAAGCTGTAGATATCCATGCACCTATTGCGAATAAGCTTAAAGAAACCCAAAGCTCAAAAGATTTTAAAGTAAAAGCTGCCGCCATTACTCCAAGAAGCGCTGGGAGCAAAGCAATTGATAGAGCCATATCAGGCTTTAAAGAATAGATCTTTTCTTGAATTGTCCTTCTCATAATTGTACCTATCGACTCTGGCTAAAGCTAGTGCAGTAATCATTCAGGTTATAAGTTTACAAGATTAAAGATATAACTTTTGTGCTCTTTCAACTGCTTTGAAACATTAGTTTTATACGTTGTTGGGAGTAGTTTTTATTTCTTATTGTTGTCTATCCATTTGTAGGATTCCTCAAAAGTATTTTCAGTATCCACAGATACTATTTCTGGATGAATAGGTCCACCATTGCCTGTTTTATTTCTGTCTGTCATTATACCGCTAGCTATGTTGAATTGAAAACTATCAGGCATTAGTATAGGAGTTATGTCTGTTGATACACCATAAGTTGGCTCACCTATCAATCTTGTTTTTGAGTTTCCACGAAAGGCTAAGGCCAGTAATTCACCGGCACTGCCCGTTCTACCGCCAATGAGAACTGCGGCAGGTAAGGTTTCGTCAAAGGTCCAAACACTATCCGATAGTAAAAGATAGTCGGCATCACTTTTGGCATAGTAGTATTCTTGTGATGAACCGTTCGGAAAGAGAGTATAGGCTTTAACACCCCTTCCAAGGATTGGACCTAAACCGGCAAACATGGCAGGAGCCCAGCCTCCATTGTTATACCGGAGATCAATGATCCACCCGGCCGGCTTCTGTTGGTATAGATTTGAAAGCATGTTCTGGAGGCTGTCGCAATAGTTATCCGCAGCAATAGAATCTCCTCCCGAAAAACCGTACAGCGAAACAAATGCATATTTCCCATTGATCAGCTTTCCTTGAAACGGAAAAGGATTATTCAGCACCTCCGGATTTTCCCCTTCCAACATTTGCACCCACTTTTCCTTTCGCAACACGTAGCTGTGCTTGTCAATAGAGTGTATGGCCTTCTCCAATATATTGTGTAATGCTTCTTGTGATGTAGAGTCAGACACCGTCAAGAGCAAAGCCTTCTCAAGAGAGTCAAAATTATATGTGGACTGGTAAAGAGAATAATGCTCTAAACTATCAATTGCCTGACTTACATATTCCTCCTGGGGGATTGAATCCGGCTGATTTACACAGCTGAGCATACCAAAGCTCAACAAGGGCAGAAGAAACATCTTTTTCATAAGTAATGCCTGATGGTTTTGCTAAGCGCAGTAGCGTTCCGCAGGACGCTATTGCTTATAGGTTTTGTTGGGGTTTCGTTTTATTTTTTCATTTTTAATGGTGGTTAATACTCCAAGGAATACCGGAGTCAATAAAATTGCGGTTGCATAAAAGTACATGTTCGCATAAATATTCCATTTAATGAACATAAAAAGGTCGGTTCCTATCATCAATAGATATATTCCCAAAGCCATTAGTTGTAGTTTTAAACTTGCCGAACTTCCTGTTCTTGCCAGCTTAATTAATTGAAATACGCGGAAAATCACAGCAACGGTAATTCCGATATTTATCAAAACCCTAATCGGTGTTAACTCAAAATAAAATGGGGTCGAGAGTTTTCCGTCAAAACGTCCCCATGCAAAAGCATAAAGTATAAATACCAGCAATATAATTTCAAGTATAGTTATCGTTCTTTTCATAATGAACCCCAACGTTTGTATAAACGCACCCTGGGTTGCCAGGGTGCGTTTATTTTTAGTTTCCCCGTCCTGCAATTTACATTTTTCAAAGGACTGCCCACCCCCTATCTTTACCGCCCTTTCACACAGAAAACATGAGCGCTAGCCTGATCTCTATCCTTACCCAACAATTGCACCTTCCTTCCTGGCAGGTACAAAACACCATTCAACTGTTTGACGAAGGAGCTACCATTCCTTTTATTGCGCGTTACCGCAAAGAGAGAACCGGGGGTTTAGACGAAACGCAAGTGGAGGAGATCCAAAAGCAATACAACGGCCTGCAAGAGGTCGAAAAACGCCGGCAAAGCATCATCAAAAGCATTGCACAGCAAGAGAAGCTCAGCCCGGAGCTATTGGAAAAGCTCAACCACAGCTGGACCCTTACTGCTTTGGAAGACCTGTACCTCCCCTATAAGCCCAAACGGAAAACAAAAGCGAGCATTGCCCGGGCACAGGGCCTGGAGCCCCTGGCCGGCAACCTGATGAAGCAGCAAAGCGGAGACGTAGAAAGGCTCGCCCATCGTTTTTTGAGCCAGGAAGTAGAAAGCATTGCAGATGCCCTGCAAGGTGCCCGCTATATCATAGCTGAATGGATCAATGAACGGGCCTATGCCCGGGAAAGCTTGCGCAGGCTTTTCCAGCGGGAAGCACAGGTGCTAGCCAAAGCTGTAAAAAAGCAATGGGCAGAAAAACCGGAGGAAGCCCGGAAGTACAGGGACTACCAGGCATTCGGTGAGGCCCTGAAGCGCATTCCCAGCCACCGCTACCTGGCCTTGAGGCGGGGAGAAAGCGAGGGCTTTTTAAAGCTGAGCATTGCCCCGGATACAGACAGGGCGCTGCAAGAGCTGGAGCGCATCTTTATAAAGGGAAATAACGAAGCCAGCAAGCAGGTGCTACAGGCTATTGAGGATGCCTATAAGCGCTTGTTGCAGCCTTCTTTAGAAACCGAGTGCAGGCAGGCCGCCAAAGCAAAAGCAGATGCAGAAGCGATACGGGTATTTGCCGCCAATTTGCGCCAGTTGTTGCTTACGCCGCCCATCGGTCCCAAACGGGTGTTGGGAATAGACCCGGGTTTCAGAACCGGATGCAAACTCGTTTGCCTGGATGAAAAAGGCGACTTGCTACACAATGAGAACATTTACCCGCATCCTCCACAACGCGAGGCCTCCCGTGTAATGAGTAAAATAAACCAGTTGGTAGAAGCCTATAAACTGGAAGCCATCGCCATTGGCAACGGCACCGCAGGGCGTGAAACCGAAGACCTGGTAAGGAGAATGCGCTTTAAACGGGACGTAGCCGTATACGTGGTAAACGAAGCCGGGGCCAGTATTTATTCTGCTTCAAAAGTGGCCCGGGAAGAGTTTCCCACCTATGATGTAACTGTGCGTGGTGCCGTGAGCATCGGCCGCAGGTTAATGGACCCGCTGGCGGAGTTGGTGAAAATTGACCCAAAGTCTATTGGCGTAGGACAATACCAACACGATGTAGACCAAACCAAACTAAAAGAAAGCCTGGACCGCACGGTAGAAAGCGTAGTGAACCAGGTAGGCGTAAACCTCAATACCGCCAGTGCTTCTCTTCTGCAGTATGTTTCGGGCATAGGTTCCGGCCTCGCAGAAAAGATCGTTGCACACCGCCAGGCACACGGGGCCTTCAGTACGCGAGAGGCGCTTAAAGACGTAAGCGGGCTGGGCAATAAGGCATTTGAGCAGGCAGCCGGTTTCCTGCGCATCCCTGCTGCTAAAAACCCGCTCGACAACAGCGCTGTCCATCCTGAAGCGTATGCCGTAGTAATGCGTATGGCCCGTACGCTTCAACTTTCGCTGGAAGCACTTGTCGGCAATCAAAAAGCTTTACAAGGCCTGGACCTAAAGGCGTTTGTTACGGAAGGTATCGGGTTGCCCACCCTAGAAGATGTAGTAAGAGAATTGATCAAGCCCGGACGCGATATCCGGGGTAAAGCCACGGCTTTTGCCTTTGATCCGGGTGTGCGGAAAGTAGAAGACCTTAAACCGGGCATGCTGCTAAACGGGCTCGTGAGCAACATCACCAATTTCGGAGCTTTTGTAGACATCGGGGTAAAGCAAGACGGCCTTGTTCACGTTTCCCAGCTGGCAGACCGCTTTGTGAGCGACCCGAATGAGGTGGTACACCTCAACCAGCAGGTGCGCGTAAAAGTATTGGAAGTAGACACAGCGCACAAGCGAATACAGTTGAGTATGAAAATATAGCTGTACCTCAGAAAAGCAATACCGAATGCCGCGCACAGGCTTTTAAGCCGGTCCGCTTCTCTCCTATTCTTTTTTCCCCGCTGCTTCCATAGCCTTGCGCACACTGCCGTGTTTGCGGAGCAAAGCCCCTGCCTCTTCTGCAGAAAGGTGTAGTGCCTCCATGAGCATGCGTGTACCTCGATCGAGCAGTTTGTGGTTGCTCAGCTGCATATCTACCATGCGGTTGCCCTTTACCCTGCCCAAGCGGATCATTACAGCGGTTGAGAGCATATTGAGGATCAATTTTTGAGCAGTACCGGCCTTCATGCGCGTGCTGCCCGTTACAAACTCGGGGCCCACCACAGCCACAATGGGATAATCGGCCACGTCAATAAGCGGGGCCTTTTCGTTACACGTTATACACCCTGTAGCAATCCCCCTATCCTGGCAGTCTTTTAACCCACCTGTAACATAAGGTGTGGTGCCAGAGGCCGCAATGCCGATCACCAGGTCTTTTTCGGAAACATCAAAAGCTTCCAGGTCTTTAAAAGCCTGTCGGGTATCGTCTTCCGCAAACTCCACTGCTTTTCGTATAGCGCCATCCCCCCCGGCAATCAAACCGATCACCTGGCCCGGATCTGCCCCAAAGGTTGGTGGCAGTTCGGAGGCATCCAAGATGCCTAAACGCCCGCTGGTACCTGCGCCAATGTAAAAAATCCGTCCGCCTGCCTTAAGCAGCTCTACCGCTTTTTCAGCCAGGGCTTCTATTTGCGGCAGGGCTTTTTCAACGGCTAGGGGCACAGCCCGGTCTTCCTGGTTCATGTTGCGCAAGAGGTCTGCCAGAGGCATTTGCTCCAGGTGGTTGTACTTGCTTTCTGATTCCGTGGTTTTTAGGGTCATCAGCCGTTATTTCAGGATACCTTTTGCAACAAGGCCATGTAAAAGCCGTCACTGGCCTTTGCAGGGGATATCCTTTGTTCTTCGATAAGTTTAAAACCTGTGTTGCGTGTAAGGAAGCCGGCTACCTGTTTTTCATTTTCAGAAGGCAAAATGGAGCAGGTGGCGTACACGCACATACCGCCTGTTTTCAACATTTTAGTGTAACTATCCAGGATGTCTTTCTGGATACTGCGTACCCGGTCTAAATGATCCGGCTGCAGCTTCCATTTGGTATCCGGGTTGCGCTTGATTACCCCGGTACCACTACACGGAACGTCCAGCAACAAACGGTCTGCGGTATTATGCAGGCGCTTAATGCTCTTGCTGCTTTCAATGGGGCGCGTTTCTATGTTGTGCACCCCGTTTCTGCGGGCGCGTTTCTTCAACTCATTGAGCTTCCAGGCTTCCACATCCATGGCAATGATGCTGCCCTTGTTTTCCATAAGAGCGGCCAGGTGTAAAGCCTTGCCCCCCGCTCCGGCACAGGCATCGATCACCCGCATGCCCGGCTCTACCTGCAAAAAGGGCGCGATTTGTTGTGAGCCTCCATCCTGCACTTCAAAAAGCCCGTTTTGAAAACTGGGGTTCTTAAAGGTCTGGCTGCGCTCCTGCAGGATGAGACCTATTTCGTTCGCAGGTAGTTCAACAGTAGGCACCCCTTCTTCGGCCAGTATATCTTTTAAGCTCTTGCGATCGGTTTTAAGGGTGTTGGTTCGTATAACCACCTCAGCAGGCCGGTTTAGCTCTGCCGCCATTTTTGGCCACAGGGGGCCAAGTTCTTCCGTGGCCAGTTCATCGAACCAGATCGGAAAGGATTGCACAACGCCCGTTTCTTTAGACATGCTGCGCCTGGAGCGGTTCAGGTCATAATCCTTTAAATCATCCCACTGATGCCAATCGCTAAGCGTATAGCCCTTTGTGAGCCACCAGAGGCCAAACAGCCGGTATAGTTCCTTTCGCTTCAGGGAAGGCTCCCGCCCCATTAGTTCCCAGAGGTAGCGCCACCACCTTACGATCTCATAGGTGCTCTCGGCAATAAATGCCCGGTCGCGGGCGCCCCATTTCTTATTGCTCTTAAGGATGCGCTCCAGCACTTTATCAACATAATAGCCTTTGCCAAAAGAGGTTTCGAGGGCTTCTATTACAGCGGCCACCAGGTTTTTATGCAGCTTGGGCTGCGCATTCTGCTGTTGTTTCAAGGGAATCCGTTACAAGGGGTTTACAGAGCCGGGTACGCTTCCGGGTCGAATTCATGCATAATGTGGTATACTTTTTCGAAGACATCATCTGCACTGGGCTTACTGAAATAATCTCCATCCGAGCCATAGGCCGGGCGATGCGCCTTAGCCGTTAACGTCTGTGGTTTACTATCGAGGTAAAGGTAGGCACCCTGCTCTTCTACAACCTGTTGCAAAATAAAGGCACTCGCTCCTCCCGGTACGTCTTCGTCTACCACTAACAAGCGGCCGGTTTTGGCTACACTTTCCTTAATGTAGTGGTTTACATCAAAGGGCAAAAGACTTTGTATATCAATAACTTCAACAGAGATACCAAACTTCTCCAACTCCTCCGCTGCTTCCATTACTACCCGGCAGGTACTGCCATAGGTCACTATAGTTATGGCATCGCCTTCTTTAATGGTTTCGGGTATACCCAGCGGGGTTCTTAACTCCGGCAGGTTATCGGGCATTTTCTCCTTCAGGCGATAGCCATTGAGGCATTCTATGATAAGCGCAGGCTCATCGCTTTCCAGCATGGTATTGTAAAAACCTGCAGCCTTGGTCATGTTACGCGGTACTAGTATATGTATGCCGCGTAGCGCGTTGATCACGGTCCCCATAGGAGAGCCGGAATGCCAGATGCCCTCCAGGCGGTGTCCGCGCGTGCGAATGATCACCGGGGCCTTTTGCCCGCCTTTGGTGCGGTATTGCAAGGTCGCAAGGTCATCGCTCATGATCTGCAAGGCATAGAGCAAATAATCCAGGTACTGGATCTCAGCTATAGGACGCAATCCGCGCATGGCCATGCCTATGCCCTGCCCGAGAATAGTCGCTTCGCGTATGCCGGTATCAAATACACGGTCTTCTCCGTGCTTGTCTTGTAAGCCCTCCAGGCCTTGGTTTACATCCCCGATCTTCCCGCTATCCTCGCCAAAAATGAGCACCTCGGGGCGGTTGGCCAGCAGTTGGTCAAAGTTATCCCGTAGTATGATCCGGGCATCTACCTCTTCACTCTCCTCAGAGATAGATGCGGGCACTTCCTCTATGGCAAGGGCATTTTGGGCTGACTCGCTATACAACAGGCTGTTGTACCGGTCGTGGTTTTCGGCCTGAGCTTCCTCCAGCCAATTCTGCAATTCTTGTTTTCGCGCGGTAGAAGCATGGCGCAGGTATCTCAGCGCTTTACGGCCGGCGCTCACCGCGTCTTTATGCAGGGGTTCACTGATCTTCTTCAATTCAGAAGCCAGGGCATTCAGGGCATCCGGGCTGGAAGAGGCGTCTGCCACCCGCTCTATAATAGAGGCTACTCTTACCTGTTCTTCCTTAAGAGGCTCAATAAAGGCTTTCCAGGCCGCTGCTTTTGCTTCACGGGCTTCCTTTTTGGCTTCCTTTTCCAGGGCATCCATTTCTTCATCGTCGGCCATGCCGTTCATCACTACCCATTCCCTCATTTTTTTGAGGCAGTCAAAGTCACGCTCCCAGTTCAGGCGCTGCTCATTTTTGTACCGCTCATGCGACCCACTGGTGCTATGGCCCTGTGGCTGAGTAATTTCACGCACATGAATTAATACCGGGATGTGCTTTTCGCGTGCAATTTTATCGGCTTTCTCATACACTTCAATCAACGAAGCATAATCCCAGCCCTTTACCCGGAAGATCTCGAAGCCCTCCGCATCATCGGTGCGCTGAAAGCCTTTGAGTATTTCCGAAATGTTTTCTTTAGTGGTTTGGTATTTACTGTGTACCGAAATGCCATAGTCGTCATCCCATACCGAGATCACCATAGGCACCTGCATTACACCTGCTGCGTTAAAGGTTTCAAAAAACAAACCCTCGGAAGTTGAAGCATTTCCGATGGTACCCCAGGCTACCTCGTTTCCCTTTTGGGAAAAGGGGTTCTCTCCATGCAGTTTTTCATTTTCCCGGTACACTTTAGAAGCTTCCGCCAACCCCAACAAACGAGGCATTTGTGCAGCGGTGGGCGACACGTCTGCAGAAGAATTCTTTTGTTCCCGTACATTCTTCCAGGCCCCGTTTTCATCGAGGCTGCGGGTGGCAAAGTGCCCGTTCATTTGCCTTCCGGCCGAGGCGGGCTCGTTTTCCAGGCGGGTATCGGCATACAAACTGGCAAAAAATTCCTGTACAGTAAGTGCGCCAATGGCAAGCATAAACGTTTGGTCGCGGTAATAGCCACTCCTGAAATCTCCATTCTGAAACACTTTTGCCCAGGCAATCTGGGCCACTTCCTTGCCATCGCCAAAGATGCCGAACTTTGCTTTTCCGGTAAGCACCTCCCGCCTGCCGATCAGGCTCGCTTCCCGGCTACATACCGCTAGTTTGTAATCGGCCAGTATCCCGGCTTTCACTTCTTCGAATGACAGATGCTCTTTTACGTTGCTCATATATATAATCGCTTAGAAAAGGGGGTTAAGAAGGAGTGCAAAGGTAGCCAAAAAATAAGCGTTTTTTGCGTGGGCTAAGGTATTGATGCTTAACAAAAAGCCGGCCTGGCATCGACATAAATCCATTAGATTTCTTCTAATGGCAAAGAAACGACCTTCGGAAGCAAAGCTTTGCTTTCCAACACCATAGGCGCCTTCATAAACTGCTCTGCGTAGCGGCTTTCGTAGGTCCCTTTTGTTTCGCCCGACAGCAATACCTGTGCTTTTGGAAAGCTTTCCGATACCCGGTACACCATGGTCAACAGCTGATTCCGCAAAACCTTGTTTGCCTTGTGCACTACCAGCATACGCATGCTGATCAGGTTGATCCCTTCTATGGAAAGCAATTCATGTACGCGTTTGGGGGTTCCGATCACGATATCGCTGCCAAAGTATATTTTATCTTTTTGTTCCAGGATGTTTCCTTTTTCCGTAGCAGGCACTATGCGCAAACCCGTTTCGGCTCCCAGCAGTTCCAGCATACCACTAAAATACAACACACCCTCATCGGTATGCGTAAGGACCAATGCACGGGGCGTATCTCCTTCCGCAGCTTGTAAAACCTGTAAAAGCGAAAGGGCGATTGCCGTGCTCTTACCTGCCCCTGCCGGGGCAAAGGCCATAAGGTCTCTGCCGCTCTTTATACCCGCTACCAGCTTTTTTTGAAGGGGACTGGCTTGTTCAAGTCCCAGGTTTGCCGTGCGCTTTAGTAAGACGGGTGACAGTTTTTTTAAAAACATAGGTGCACTTTTGGCAAAAATAAGGCCTCACAACAATCCGTTAGGCCAAGATGTTGCTGAAAACGTATATGCTCTAAAACAAATGAAGATGTTGCCCCTAAAAAGCGTTCTGTTTTCCGTTGCGTTCCTTCTCCCGACCGCTATATGGTTGGCGGCCTGCACGAGCTCCGGCACTGCCGGTAAAGGTGAGGCTGTAGCCAAACTGGAAGAACAGGAAGTACCGGGTGTTAAAAAAGTGATCAAAAGCGAGGAAGAGTGGAAAGAGGTGTTAAGCGCAGATGAATACCAGGTATTGCGCGAGGCAGGTACGGAACGTGCGTTTACCGGTGACCTTTGGGACAATAAACAAGAGGGGATTTATGTATGTGCAGCTTGCGCACACCCTCTTTTTTCCTCCCAAACCAAATTCAGATCGGGTACCGGCTGGCCCAGTTTTTACGAACCCATAAGCGATACGGCCATTATTGAAAAAACAGACCATTCGTTTGGCATGACCCGTACCGAAGTACTCTGTGCCAAATGTGATGGGCACCAGGGACACGTATTCCGTGATGGCCCCGCTCCTACGGGCTTGCGTTACTGCATCAACTCGATCAGTATGGATTTTGAAGCTTCCGGATCGTGAGCCTTTCCCAATTATAAAGCACCGGGGCGCTCTGGTTATTTTGTTGCACTTTTGACGGAAATCAAATCTTTGTTTGCCCTTTATGAAAAAAGTTGAAGGCACCCTGCTTGTTATCCTGATACTGTCGCTTATACTGAACCTCTTCCTGGTTGCGCTTACCGATGTGCTTATCCTTATGAGCTCTATCTTACTAAGCTTTTTTTACTTCCTCTTTGCGTATCTCTTGCTCAACGGGCGGACCCTCCGAAACCTTTTTCAACCAGGCCTTAAGCGGTCGAGAATTCTGGAAAGCGCCCTGGCAGGAGTAAGTTTTTCCTACGGTATAATGGGTTTGCTGTTTACCTGGCTCCACCTTCCCGGTGGAGGTACAACCCTTACCATAGGCATGCTGCTTTTTGTTCCGGTATTTGTATTTTCCGGGTTCAGGTACCGCGCCTCCAGGGATCCCTTTTACAAACGCGTACAGGGGCGCACATTGTTTTTCGGTGTACTGGGCGGTCTGTTGCTCCTGCTTCCGGAAGGCAGTATCCGCAATTTTAAATACCGGGATTACCCGGCTTACCTGGAAGCCGTTAAGGAAGCTGAGGCAAACCCTTCGGACAAAGCGCTTTGGGAAAAAGTAGACCGGGAAGCACAAAAGATCGGCAAACGAGCAGCGGTTTCATCACAGAAGCAAGACGCCAAATAGGTAAGACAGCACTAGGTAAACACAATGCAAAGCTTGTTTTTTTAAACTTTGGCATTTAAATTTAATGCTCTAAATCCCTGCTATGCTCGGTGGTTTCGGCTCCATACAATCCATGATCACTTCCTTACGCAACAATAGAAACCTGTTGCGCAACCGCAAAAAATTATTCCAAAAAGACTTTTCATTTGCCGAAGCCAAGGCTCTTTACCAGGAGAAGAAAAGAATCCTCCAATTTAAAGAAAGTACACCTGCACAGCTCGCCACTATACGGGAGGAAATCAGAAAAGAACGCAGACGCAACACCTTTGTATACTTCATAGCCGCATTTTTTGCGGCCGTTGTAGTTGGTTTCATAGGGTACAAAGTGTTTTCACCTGCAATTGTTTCCATCAAGCAAAACCATCTGGCCGAAAGAAAGCAAGAGGCAATGGAAAAAGAACGGAAATTTCTTTTTTACGTTACCGATGGGGATACGTGGTTTGAGAAAGGTAGATGGCACAATGCCATTTATCAGTACCGCCTGGCCGTAAACCTGTACCCTGCCGACTTCAACGCCCGATATCGCCTGGCCCAAGCACTTGTGCAGCATTGCGTTCATTCAGGTGAGGATTGCCGAAACGCTCGTATTACGATAAAGCAACTCATTAAAGAGTACCCGGAGAATAAGGCCTTACTGCAAACGGAAGCTACACTCCGTGAGCTACCTGGAGCACCTCACTAAATCTTCACTTCATAAAAGCTTAGAAAAAACATCATTGCTGATGTCTCAAAAGAGTGGTGTAAATCCTAAGGATATTGCCTATCTTTATAATCTAAAAATCAGGTAGATATGCAAAACGCAGGCTACTCAGGCACCCCTTTGGCGAAGAAACTCGGGATTAAAGAAGGTTTTGTGATACGCCTGGTTAACCCACCCACCCGCTATTTTCAGCTTTTTGAAATATTTCCGGATGTGGAGCAAAGTGAGGATGCCTCAGTACGAAAAGACTTCATTCATTTTTTCACCAAAGAAAAAGCGGAACTCAGCGGTATGCTGAACGGTTTAAAGGAAGAACTGAAACCAAACGGGATGATCTGGGTAAGCTGGCCTAAGAAAGCGGCTAAGGTGCTTACCGACCTTACGGAAGATGTGGTACGTGAATGTGCGCTGGTCATCGGACTTGTGGATGTAAAAGTATGTGCCGTTGATGCGGTATGGTCCGGCCTTAAGCTGGTGATCCCCGTAAAAGACAGGAAAAAGTACCCGTAGCCTTTCCTCATAGGCAGAATATTCTTACGGAAATAGCCATGACGCAAGGCAAACGAACTACTTATGATAAAGATTATTGGCGTTGTATTGCTTATTGCAGGTGCCCTGGGATTGATCTTTGGCATCACAGGTGTATTCGAATACAATCTCTAAAAACCCTTGGGCGCTTGGTATTCTGGGTCTGATTTTCTTTTTTAGCGGGATCGGCATGCTCAAGCGCAGAAAAGATACAGACGAAGTAGACGACTAGCCGTTCTACCACATATTTTCAATTTGAATAGTATGATGCCTCAAAATGGGGCATCAGGCAACATTTCCTAAAATACAACCACTAAAAATCAACCCTTTACATTTTGGCCTCTTTTTTCTTATTGTTGTATAAATCAATCACAAACTTATCTTCATGAAAAAAATATTTGCCTCCCTTGCTTTGAGTGGTTTGCTTATAGGCTTAAGCAGCTCCTGCGTATCAAAGAAGAAGTACGTACAGGCACAAACACACATTGAAAATTTACAACAGGACAGCGCTGCCCTGCATCAAAATGTAAATGCCTTAAAAGCCGATGCAGAAAGGCTTATGAATCAATATGAAGGCTACAAACAAATGACAGAAGACCAGAAGGCGGCCCTCATGGCGCAATTGGATGAACAGAGTACCGAACTGGATCAGAAAGACCAGGCCCTGCAATTGCGTGCGCAGCGTCTCAGAGCGCTGCAAGAGCGCCTGGAACAACAGCAACAAATTGTAAACGACCTGCGGAAAACCGTGGAGGATGCACTGGTCAACTTCAATGCCGAAGACCTGAGTGTAGAAGTAAAGAACGGTAAAGTATACGTTTCGCTTAGCGATAAGCTGCTCTTCCCCTCCGGCAGTGCTAAGATAAATGCCGAGGGCGAAAAAGCCATTGCCAAAGTAGCAGAGGTTTTATTGGAAAACCCCAGGATCAACATCAACATTATGGGGCATACGGATGATGTACCGATCAATACCACACGCTTCCCGGACAATTGGGAGCTGAGTACCGCACGGGCCACCAGCATCACGCGTTTGCTTACCGATAAATACAATGTACCCGGTGTGCGACTTACTGCTTCCGGAAGCAGTAAATATAGCCCGGTAGCCCCCAACGAAACCAAAGAAGGCCGTGCAAAAAACCGCAGAACCGAAATTATTTTAACGCCTAAACTAGAAGAGCTTTTCAAAATACTGGAGGGCAATAATTCATCGGGCATGTAGGTCTTTACCACGTTCCAAATAGCACACGCTAACAAAAAGAGACAGTCCTTTAGCTGTCTCTTTTTTTGTATTATACTGTACCCGCCTTTTTCCCAAAACCCATAGCTCTTGTTTTACACCAACCGCAGTGAAATATCTTGATGCTATTAGCTCACTTCTTCAACAATACCTCTGCCTTGTCCTTGAAACATAGCCAGGTTAATCTAAAACCAGGCAAGCTATTCCTTTAAGGTGAATTTGTCGTTGCCTCCTATGTCGTAACACACGGCAAAACATGCATCCAGTGCGAGCCGGATCGCGGCTTCTTTTCCCTTTTTGCTGTCGCCACAGGTAAATAGATCAAGAGCCACATCTCAAAGGAGTTTACGTTAGCCATGGCGCGCGCATGGAAGAGGGTTAGAAGGAAGACAATGCCTAAGCCAGAGAATATGGGGTGGCTGGTAAAGGCCTTGAAAGGCTTTACTAATCAATAAACTTTTTGATAAGGCCTGTCACTACCCCCCATATGCGAAAGTCCATAAAGGGAGTGATCTTAATGGGCGCATAATTTTTATTTTCGGGCTGTAAAAAGAGCTCTTCTCCCCTTTTATACAGGCGTTTTACGGTATAATCCCCGTTGATCACCGCCAAAACGATGTTGTTGTTTTGTGGTTCCAATTCCTTATCTACGATCAACAGATCTCCGTCATCGATCCCTGCATCGATCATGGATTGCCCGTTTACACGCACACAAAAAGTAGCGTGTTTGTTTTTAACCAGGGTTTCGTGAATGTTGATGCTGCTTTCAAAAAACTCAGAAACGTAACTGGGCGTACCTGCCGCTACTCCCACCTCAAAAAGAGGAATGGATATCCCGTTCTGGTCATTGTCCGGAAGAAGTTGTGAAAGCTGCATAACACAAAGATTTTAGTTTGTAAAACGCTTCTTAACGCACTTCAACCTCTGTTTATGGGTTGTCAGAGCCCTCAGATACGAAAGCGCTAAATAGCTTAACGGCTAAAGTTAAAGAAATTGACAAAGGACTAAAATCCCCTTCTTAAAAAATTATTAACTATTTAGATAACACGCTTGATCACACGCAAATGATGGGTATGTATACCCTGCTCCGCGTTAAAAATACCGGATTGATCCAACTGGTCGATGCGCACTTCCCCGGAAGCATGAATGATCCGGTTGTCGTTAAGCATAAGCCCTACATGGCTAATCCTGCCCTCTTCGTTATCAAAAAAAGCCAGGTCTCCGGGCTCTGCTTCTTCGATGAAGCTCAGCGTTTCGCCCATTTGTGCCTGTTCTCCACTGTCGCGTGGAAGTGCATATCCCGCCAGCCGGTATACCATCTGGGTAAACCCGCTGCAATCGATCCCCAGGGGAGTACGCCCTCCCCACAGATAGGGGCTGCCCAGGTACTGATAGGCCGTTTCTACCATTTGCGCACGGTTTTGTTTTCCGCTGATGTAGTTTCCCGAAAAGCTCAGGGAGTAAACGCCCATGTCCAGCCTTTCGTTTTCAGGAAAAGGCAGGTAGCTCCCCATTAATATAGGGAAATACCTGCCTGATTTTTCATGGGCTACCAGGTCGATAAGTTCCAGGGAACATAATGGGAGCGCTTTGACCCGGGCAGCAAAATAGCTTTCCGCCACCGCTTCGTATTGTTTGTTGTCTATCCAGCCCTGGTAGCCATCGTGCTGTAACTTTACAAGGCTCCATTTTTTACCCTTCTCCAGGATCTCGAAACACTCTCCGAAAAGCACCTGATTCACCATTTCTGCCTTGTCGGATGCTTCTGCCCGAAGCGGTACAATGCTCAAACAACAAATGCCGTATTGCATGTTGTAGATCGAAGTTTAGGCCATACGTTCAATCACCATAGCAGATGCGCCTCCTCCCCCATTGCAAATACCGGCTGCACCATACTTTCCATCGTTTTGCTCTAAAACGTGGATCAAAGTGGTTAAAATACGTGCTCCGGAAGCGCCTAAGGGGTGGCCTATGGAAACCGCTCCTCCGTTTACATTGGTTTTAGAAGAATCAATGCCAAGTAACTTCATATTGGCCAGGCCTACTACTGAAAAAGCTTCGTTCAGCTCGTAGAAATCAATGTCCTCCTTGCTGAGTCCCGCTTTGCCAATGGCTATGGGCACCGCTTTGGCAGGAGCCGTAGTAAACCATTCGGGTTCATGCGCGGCATCGGCATAGGACACGATCTTAGCCAGGGGTTTTAATTCCAGTTCCTTGGCTTTTTCGGCACTCATAAGCACCATTGCCGCGGCTCCGTCATTCAGGTTACTGGCATTGGCTGCCGTAACGGTCCCTGCTTTGTCAAAAACAGGCCTAAGCTGCGCCATTTTTTCAAAATTTACCTTTTTATAGTCTTCGTCTTCGCTAATTACCAGGGGCTCTCCTTTGCGTTGGGGCACTTCTACCGGCACTACTTCGGCTTTAAAGCGCCCATTGGCCCAGGCATCTGCACTGCGGGTATAACTATCCATAGCAAAAGCATCCTGCTCTTCACGACTGAACTCCATGTCTTTGGCACACAACTCTGCGCAGTTGCCCATGTGTACGTTGTTGTATACATCGGTTAGGCCATCCCGCAAAAGACCGTCAACCAGGGGCATATTGCCCAATTTTTGCCCGTTGCGGCCATTTGCCAAGTAATGCGGAACACTGCTCATGTTTTCCATACCTCCGGCAATCACTATATCGGCATCACCGCATTTTATAGCCTGGGCGCCTTGCATAATCGCCTTCAAGCCGGAAGAACACACTTTGTTTACCGTAGTACAGGGCACATCATTGGGTAAACCGGCCCCTTTGGCGGCCTGCCGGGCCGGGGCCTGCCCGTTGTTGGCCTGCAATACATTGCCCATCAGTACCTCTTGTACTTTTCCGGGCTCCAATCCTATGCGTTCCAAAGCTTCTTTAATGGCAATGGCTCCCAACTGGGTAGCCGGTATACTGGAAAGTGCTCCGCCAAAAGAGCCTATAGGGGTTCTTACGGCTGAAACAATGACTACTTCTTTCATAGAAAACTCGCTTAATTTTTGAGAGATAGAGCCGCGAAAGTACAGAAAATATAGCCGAATTTGTACGTGCTCTACTTATGGTTACTTTTGGTTCATCGATGAACGTCTATGAATAAATTGCTCCTCTTCCTGCAAAACAAGCAGTTGCAGATCGCCTCGGTGTTCATGTTGGTGGTATCCATTGCTTTTGTGGTGTATTTGTACCCGCGGGAAGCTAAGTTTAAGTATGAGTTTACCAAGGGAAAACCGTGGCTTTACGAAGACCTGGTAGCCCGCTTTGATTTTCCTATTCTCAAAACAGAAAGTGAGCTTAAAGAGGAAAAGCGCGCCTTATTGGAAAACCGTACCCTTTTCCTGGTGAAACGCAATGACGTAGAAGAGCAAAACATTCAGAGCTTCCAATCCCAGCTAAAAAGCAATTGGCTGGAGTGGGAACAGGACACACTGCCCCCGGCTTTGCAGGGTCTTAACCTGGAAGGGCTTCAAAAAACGGGGAGTAAAATACTCCGGCAGCTCTATAAACAGGGCATCTTAAAACCTTTTGAACTAGGCGAAGAGGGAGTATACGGAGATGTAATGCTCAATGAAGGCAACATCAGCAAGCCCGTTGGCCTGAGTAATTTTTTGAGCATTAACGAAGCAGGTAAGTTGTTGATGGAAAGAATTGAGGAGCATCCCAGGCGGGAAGCCCTTTCCAACATCAAGAGTTTGTTGATCAACAACCTGGGGTACAACGTCTTTTACAATCCCACCCTAACCGAAAAATACTTTAAGGAAGAGCTCAACAACATTTTGCCCGTGAAGAGCATGGTGCAACGCGGAGAGCTCATCATCATTAAAGGTTCTTTGGTGGATGACGAAAAATACGCCAAGCTGGACTCCCTGCGGCAAACCTATTCCGGCCCATTAAAAAACCGGGCACGCCTTTGGTTTATCCTGCTGGGGCAGATCCTTATTGTAACTGTACTGTACATGGCCTTGTTGTTTTTCCTTTTGCAATACCGCAGGCAGATCATGGAGGATATATCCAAGCTTACCTTCATCCTGCTGAATATTGCCCTTATCGTACTTATGGGAAAATTTACCTTATCCTTTGGCCTTGAGTATATGTACCTGGCTCCCTTCCCCATTTTGCCCATCATCCTGCGCAGCTTTTTTGATACGCGCCTGGCCCTGTTCGTACACATGATCGCCATTATGCTGGTGGGCTTTTTTGTGCCCAACAGTTTCGAGTTTATCTACCTGCAGTTTGTGGCAGGCACCTTTGCCATTATCCTGGTAAATAACCTGTACAAACGCAGCCAGCTTTTCTTTACCGCCTCTAAGATCATTGCCATTTATTGCGTGAGTTACCTGAGTCTCGCGCTGATCCAGGAAGGTACCTTTGAGCAAATAGAGTGGGAAAACCTGGGGTATTTTGTGGGCAATGGCTTCCTGACCCTCGTCTCTTTTCCCCTTATTTATTTCCAGGAAAAGCTCTTTGGCTTTGTTTCCGACATTTCCCTTCTCGAACTCAGCGATACCAATAATCCGCTTTTACGGGAAATGGCGCAAAAGGCACCCGGTACTTTTCAACATTCGCTTCAGGTCGCTAATCTTGCCGAAGCCGCCATTCTAAAAATTGAGGGAAATGCCTTATTGGTGCGTACCGGGGCCCTGTATCACGATATTGGGAAAACAACGCACCCTATGTACTTTATTGAAAATCAGCACACCGGCCTTAACCCGCACGATGAGCTGAGCTTTGAGGAAAGCGCCCAAATGATCATCGGGCACGTGAAGGAAGGCATTAAAATGGCGAAGAAGCATAACCTTCCCGACCTTTTGGTGGATTTTATTCGCACACACCACGGCACGTCTACGGTGATGTACTTTTACAGGCAGTTTATCAAGAATTTTCCCGAAGAAGAGGTAGACCTGGAAAAGTTTACCTATCCCGGGCCGAAACCCTTTAGCAAAGAAACAGCCGCATTGATGATGGCAGACAGCGTGGAAGCCGCCAGCCGCAGCCTGTCCAAACCCGATGCCCAGTCTATCGACAAACTGGTCGAAAACATCATTGACCACCAAATGGAAAGCGGCCAGTTTGAAAATGCCGCCATCACCCTAAAAGAAATAAAGGAGATCAAAAAGATCTTTAAAAAGATGCTGATGAACATCTACCATGTGCGCATACAGTATCCCGATCAATAACATTTAACCTTTTCACAAGATGAACAACCACCCCTGGCACAACGTAAGCATCGGCCAAAATGCCCCCGAAGTGGTAAACGGCATTATAGAGATCCCTAAAAACTGCCGGGCGAAGTATGAACTTGACAAAGAATCCGGCCTGTTGATGATGGACCGCGTGCTTTATTCCTCTATCAACTACCCGCACAATTACGGGTTTATTCCCAAAACCTATTGTGATGACGATGATCCCCTGGATATTTTGGTGCTTTCGCAAATAGAAGTAGTGCCCATGTGCCTCATAAAAGCCAAGGTAATTGGCGTAATGCGCATGCTGGACAGTGGCGAAAAAGACGACAAGATCATTGCCGTAGCCGCCAATGACATGAGCGTAAACCACTTCAAAGACATCTCCGAGCTGCCCCCCCACAGCATAAAAGAGCTCCGTAGCTTTTTTGAAGATTACAAAAAACTGGAAGAAAAGAGCGTGGTAGTAGAGGAATTCCAGGGAAGAGAAGTAGCCTTAGAGGTAATTGAACAGGCGATAACCGATTATCACAAGAAATTCCGGTAACACCGCCCTTGGCTGGCGGTTTTAGAAAAATTCAATAATCCGAAGCAGCTTACTGGGAAAAACCAATTTACCCTGCCCGGGTGCCTTTAGTATTTTGGTCTTCTAAAGCTGCTACTCATGCCCAGGCATTTTATTTGGTACATGCTCTTTTGCGGACTGCTGCCCTTTTCGGGAAAAGCAGCGCATTTGGTAGGAGGCGAGATCAGTTATACCTGCCTGGGCAATCACAATTACGAAGTAACCCTGACCATTTACCGGGATTGCTTTTCTAGCGGAGCACCTTTTGACAACCCGGCGGTTTTAACCGTTTATGAAGGTACGGGAAATGTATTTCTCAATACCGGGGTACCAAGGGTCGCCCAATCCAGGTTACCCCTGATCCCGCCCAATAGCTGCACTACCTTTCCAGCTAATGTGTGTACGGAAAAGGCCATTTACCAGACCATCGTGCACCTGCCGCCCAACAGCAGTGGCTATACCCTTACCCATCAACGTTGTTGCCGGAACAATTCCATCAGCAATATTGCTACCCCTGACCATTGGGGAAATACCTATACCATTTCTGTACCTCCAAATGACACCAGCTGCAACAGCAGCCCCAGTTTCAATGTTGACCCGCCGGTAGTACTGTGCCTTAATCAAATGATCAACCTCGACCTAAGCGCTACCGAACCTGAGGGAGATAGTGTACACTATAGCCTCTGCGGGATCATGCACGGTGGTGGACGAGTATCCGGTACCGGGTTCAACAGTACAGCCCCAAGCCCTGCAGCTCCCCCTCCCTATAGCCTCATCAATTTTATTCCACCGCTCAACGCACAATACCCGATACCGGCTAGTCCGGCTTTTAGTATAGACCCACATACGGGAATATTGAGCGGGAGACCTACCCAGGTAGGACAGTATGTATTTGCCATTTGCGTGGAAGAGTACCGGAACGGTATTTTGCTCAGTACGTTAAGACGTGATTTTCAATTCAATATTTCCGGAAATTGCTTGGTTACACTGAGTTTTATAGAAGAACAAGCGGAAAACCCGTCAAATATTTGCTCCGGAAAAACCGTACACTTTAAAGAACGCTGTCTCAATACTTCCTCTTACTACTGGGATTTTGGCGTAGCCGGTATGCTTTCCGATACCAGCCGTGCACAAAACCCGGTGTATACCTACCCGGATACAGGAAGTTTTACTGTAATGCTGGTGGCCAACCCGCGAACGGCCTGTGCGGATACCTCTTACGAAGTATATGTAGTGAGAGAACCCGGAAACGTTTCTTTTACCCATACCGGGGCGCTTTGTTTTGCCAGGCATGCGCTGGATTTTTACCCTTCCGGCCCTTTTAGCCACAACGCCCGGTATACGTGGACCTTTGGAGGAAATACGGTGGGGGCAAACAACAGCAATGACATGGAACCAAAGCAAGTACGGTGGAATACTCCCGGTACTTATTGGGTTACGCTTACGGCAGAAGAAGACGGCTGTTTTTCCGCTTATTCCGATAGCATTAGCATTTACCCCGATCCTGAATTGAGGCACAAAGCGCCAATAGTAAGCGGTTGCACACCACTTAGTGTGCAATTCAGGGACAGCAGCCTTACCCACGGTCAACCCCACTTGCATACCTGGGATTTCGGAGATCAACATACTTCCAGTAGTGCTTCCCCCAATCATGTGTATACCTCCCCCGGGCTCTATACGGTTAGTCACCGCCTGATCACCTTAGGTGGTTGCCAGGACACACTTTTTGAAGAATTCCCGCTTTACATTGAGGTGTGGCCGGTACCCAAGGGACATCTGCAAGTTACCCCTCGCGTAACCAGCATTTTTGAGCCCTTTATAAGCATTATGGATACTTCCGAGCAATTGCGAACCGAAACCTACGTGCCCACAAGGGGGATCTTAACGGATCTTGACTCTGTGGGAATCGCAGTAAAAGACACAGGTTTGTTTAAGGTAACCCATATCACGTACAACGGCTACGGTTGCAGCGATACCCTGGTAATGGATTTCAGGATTAAGGCGCCCTTGAAATTTTACATCCCCAACGCATTTACACCAAATGGTGACGGGCTTAACGATGTCTTTCAGGTTTCTGTACTGGGTATCAAACAGTATCTGTTACAGATCTTCGACCGTTGGGGTAAAAGGATCTTTGAAAGCAACCACCCAAGTTACAGTTGGAATGGAAGAATAATGAACCAGGGAAAAGCATCGCCTATCGGTTATTATACATACTTGATCCGGGTAGTTGATGAAGAAAGCGGTATGGAGCACCTGAAGCAAGGTACATTAACGCTATTGCGTTGAAGCAACTGATAAAAAAGGATCAAAAGGCCGTTTACTCAAAAGAGGCTACCCCTCATCATTAAATACATTTTGGCCGCAACGCTTTTTGTACTTTAGTAGCACCAATGCAGGCAAAGTGGTGAAACGGCTACTCTTTTTACTTTTCTTTCTATTCGTGGGCGGCTCCCACCTTGATGCAGCACATCTCGTAGGTGGTGAGATCAGCTACCGTTGCATAGGGAATCACAATTATGAGATCAGCCTTACCATTTACCGCGACTGTCTGTCGCAAGGGGCTCCTTTTGATTCTGCGGCTTCCATCACCATATACACGGCTAATAATACCCTGCTGGCGAATCTTGAACCCGTGCCCTTAAGCCAGAACAATTTGCCGATAATAGCCCCCAACAATTGTACTACGCTTCCCAATAATGTATGTACGGAAAAAGCCATATACCGTACTACCATCAACCTCCCACCCGTTCCGGGAGGCTATATCCTCACACATCAACGTTGCTGCCGCAACCAGACGATCAGCAATATACCCAGCCCGGACAATTGGGGCAACACCTATTCTATTGCCATTCCTTCTAATGATGTGGCCTGTAACAGCAGCCCCCGCTTTAATGCCGATCCTCCCGTAGTACTTTGCCTGAACCAAAGCATAAGCCTTGACTTAAGCGCACATGAAGACGATGGAGACAGTTTGTATTACAGCTTGTGTTACCCCCTGCATGGCGGGGGCAGAGACCAGACGGGAGGTACGGGTTTCAACTCTCCCAGACCGAGCCCGGCCGCCCCGCCCCCGTATGCCGAGGTACCTTTTATGGGGGTTTTCTCACCTGTATTCCCTATGCCTGCCTCTCCTCCCCTTAACCTGAATGCCCGTAACGGCCGCCTTACAGGGAGGCCCACCCAGGTGGGGCAATATGTATTTGCCGTTTGTGTAGAAGAGTACCGGAATGGAGTTTTGTTGAGCACCTTAAGGCGGGATTTTCAATTCAACATTTCAGGAAGCTGCCGGGCGATCATAAGCCGCATTGAGGCACAGGTAAATAGCTCCCGGGATCCTTGCGCCGGTAAAACGGTGCATTTTGAAGAAGACTGCATCAACGCCAGCACCTATTACTGGGATTTTGGCGACCCGCTCAGCACTACAGACGTTAGCACGGACCCCAATCCCATCTACACTTATACCAATGCCGGAAGTTACACGGTTATGCTGGTAGCGGACCCCAATACCAGTTGTGCCGATACCTCTTATGAGGTGTTTACCGCGCAGGACCCGATCTCTGCGCAGTTTACCTTAGGTGGTGATTTTTGCTTCGATACCCATTCGGTTAGCTTTGAAGCATTTGGAAATTTCAGCAGTCAGGCCGCTTTTAGCTGGGATTTCGGGGGAAATGTAAGCCAAGGAAATGCAAGCGTTCAAAATCCAAGGAATGTACGCTGGGGTGCATTGGGTGCTTATTTGGTGAGGCTTACCGTGAGCGATGCAGGTTGCGAATCGATTTATGAAGACAGTGTATACATATACCCGGCTCCCATTCTGAAACATTATGTTCCGGATGAAGAGGCGTGCGCCCGCTCGAGTGTTTCTTTTACCGACAGCAGTGAGGCCTATGGCCAGGTGCTGCACAAATGGGATTTTGGCGATGGCAACACTTCTTCTCTCGCCTCTCCCTCGCATCAATACACCCAGGCAGGGGTGTATAGCATACGTCATACGCTTATTACCCTACAAGGGTGTACGGATACGTTAAGTGAATTTTTCCCGCAGATGATCCGTATAAACCCTGTTCCGGAAGGAGAGCTATCCCTGAAGCCTAGCCTGGTGAGTGTTTTTGAACCTTTTATTACGGTAAAGGACAGTTCTGAACAAGTCCGCACCGAAACGTTTATTCCCGGAAAGGGCATGGTAGCAGATCTTGATGAGCTTACCTTTAAAGGCAACGATACCGGGAACTTTAAAGTTACACACATTACCTACAATGCATTCGGCTGTACGGATACCCTGGAGCTGTTCTACCGTGTTGTGGCCCCACTTAATTTTTATGTTCCCAATGCTTTTACCCCTAATGCGGACGGGCTAAACGAAACCTTTAAAGTATCCGTAACCGGCATCAGGCAATATGCCATACAGATATACGACCGCTGGGGAGGCCTTGTCTTTGAAAGCACCGATCAAGAGTACAGTTGGAACGGACGAATAATGAACCATGGAGCACCTGCACCCCTCGGTTACTACACTTATTTAATTGAGGTTACGGAAAACGAAACGCGCTTAACCCATCGCAAACGGGGCACTATTGCGCTGCTGCGCTGAAGTTTTTAGCCACCACTATAAAGCACAGGAGCCCTATGCCTACGCTCAACAAAACATTAAGTGCAAGCCAAAGAAAATCCCCGTTTTTATACAATTGCCAGTTTTCCATACTAAAAGTGGAAAAGGTGCTAAAGCCACCACAAAAACCCACCATCCAGAAAAGGGCCTGGTTTTGACTTAGCCCTTTTTGCTGCAAGCTCATCCCAACCAGCAAGGCCAATAAAAGAGAAGCTACCATATTGCTGGTGAAAGTAGCGAGCGGTAAAGAAAGGGGAAGCCTGAACCCGGCAAACAAACGGCTTAGGGCATAGCGTATTACACTGCCCAGGCCACCGCCCAAAAAAACATATATGAAAGGCAGGAGTTTCATCCGCGTTTCAATACCTGCCGGAACAAATAGTATACAATGTTGGCACAGGCCACACCCAACAAGGCGCCAGCGGCCACATCCAACGGGTAGTGTACCCCCAGGTAAATGCGGCTATATCCCACCATACCCGCCCAAAAAAAGAGCAGCAGGCCATACGCTACGGAGTGTTTCTTCAAAACGAGGAAAATAAGTGTGGCCAGTCCAAAAGTGTTGGCTGCATGCGAAGACACAAAACCGTAGGCACCTCCGCAATGTCCTTTTACCAACCTGAGCTGGGAAAGCAATTCATCTACATGGCAGGGCCTTGGCCGTTCAAATACTTCTTTAAACAACCATACACTACTCTTATCCGTGAGAAAAACGTTGATGATTAAAAAAAAGAGCATCCAGACAAATTGCTGCATAGGCAGCTTCTTATACAAGAGGTATGCAATCAACGCGTAGAGCGGTATCCATATGGATACGCCTGATACCTGCAGCCAAAACCAATCCCAGCTTTCAGTGCCCAACTGGTTCAGGTAAAGAAAAAGCGTGCTGTCCCACTCAGGCCATTTCATCCTCTTCTTTGTTTAGTGTTTCCCAAACAAGGTCTTTAAGCGCGGTAAGACCCTTTCCCGCTACGGAAGAGATAAACAAATGCTTAAGTCCCCTGGGCAGGGTTTTATCCAGTTCCGCCTGCATTTCTCTTTCCAGTTCTTCATCCAGCATGTCGCTTTTAGAAATAGCCAGTATGCGCTCTTTGTCCAGCAACTCGGGATTATAGGCCTTCAACTCATTCAGCAAAATATCGTATTCCTTTCGGATGTCCTCCGCTTCGGCCGGTACTAAAAACAACAGGATGGAGTTGCGCTCAATGTGTCGCAGGAAGCGGTAACCCAGGCCTTTTCCTTCGCTGGCGCCTTCAATAATCCCCGGAATATCTGCCATTACAAAAGAGCGGTAATCCCGGTACGACACAATGCCCAGGTTCGGTACAAGGGTGGTGAAGGGATAATCTGCAATTTCCGGCTTGGCTGCGGAAAGCACGGATAATAAGGTGGACTTACCGGCATTGGGAAAGCCTACTAGTCCTACATCGGCCAGCACTTTCAGTTCCAGGATCACCCACCCCTCTTCTCCGGGTTCTCCGGGTTGGGCAAAACGGGGGGTCTGGAAAGTAGACGACTTAAAGTGGGTGTTGCCAAGGCCGCCTCGTCCCCCCTGGCGCAAAATTTTTTCCTCCCCGTTTTCGGTAATCTCGAAGAGTATCTCGTTGGTTTCCTCATCGCGCGCTACTGTCCCCAGGGGCACTTCGATAATCTCATCGGTGCCCTGGGCTCCCGTACTCTGGCTTTGTCCACCGTTGCCGCCTTGTGCCGCCTTGATGTGTTTGCGGTATTTGAGGTGCAATAAGGTCCAGTAGTTGCTGTTGCCTCGTAAAATCACATGACCGCCCCGGCCGCCATCTCCTCCGTCCGGTCCCCCTTTTGAGGTCATACGGTCGCGGTGCAGGTGTGTAGACCCGGCTCCTCCCTTACCCGACTTGCAGTAAATTTTTACGTAATCAACAAAGTTGCTGTTCATCAGGCGTGTGCCTTTTCATCTATTTCTGCGCAAAGCCGGTCAAAAACCTCTTCTATGCTGCCCACGCCATTTACAGCGGTAAATTTTCCCTGTGCATTATAATAATCCGCCACTACAGCCGTATCGCGCTGGTACACCTGCAGCCGGTTTTTGATCACTTCTTCGTTGGCATCATCAGGGCGGCCGCTGCTCTTGCCTCTCTCCAGCAGGCGGTTCACAAGTTCCCGCTCAGCCACTTCCAGGGCCAGCATAGTTGCAATAGAAGTATGGTGTTGTTCCAGGAGCGCATCCAGTGCTTCGGCTTGTGCGGTGGTGCGGGGAAACCCATCAAATATGAAGCCCCCGGCCTCCTTATTGGCCGCCAGTTTGTTTTCGATCATCCCGATCACCACTTCATCCGGCACCAAAGAGCCCTGGTCCATCAGTGCCTTGGCCTTTACGCCCAAAGTGGTGCCCGCTTTTATTTCTGAACGGAGCAAGTCTCCCGTACTTAAATGCACCAGTTTGTATTGGGCTACTAATTTTTCGGATTGGGTACCCTTTCCTGCACCGGGAGGGCCAAAGAGAACTATATTCAGCATACATATTTTTTGTTAAGAAGTGTGGCGGCAAGACAGGTTTCATCCTATAGATCTTCACAAAAGGCAGGGGGTTTCTTCTTCTCCAAAAAACCCGCTTCCGGACTTTTTACAACCCACCCCTCTCCAAACTTCTTTTGTTACAAGAAGCGGCAAATTTAACAAATAAGAAATCCTCCTTCCCCACCTTTATTCACGATATTCATATTTTTGCCGCTCAATAATTCTTATGAGCCACATCCATTGCGTTATTATGGCCGGAGGTATAGGAAGCCGTTTCTGGCCTGTCAGCACCTCCCGTTTTCCCAAGCAATTTCACGATATACTGGGTACAGGAGAAACCCTCATACAACAAACCTTCAGAAGGCTGTTGAAAATAACACCGGCCGAAAACATTTACGTAGTTACCCATAAAAATTACAAAGGCCTGGTAGCCGAACAGCTTCCCGGACTCCCGGAAGTGAATATCATACTGGAGCCGGCCCGCAGAAATACGGCTCCCTGCATTACATATGCCGCTTACCGTATCCTCAAACAAGATCCCAAGGGGATTATGCTTATCGCCCCCAGCGACCACCTGGTAAGCAATGAAGAAGAATTTACACGTGTAGCGCGCTTAGCCCTGCAGGAGGCAGCGGCCCACAACCGGCTGTACACCCTGGGTATAAAGCCACATCGCCCCGATACGGGATACGGTTACATCCAGTACATCAACCAGGAAGAAGCCCCCGGCTCGGAGATAAAAAAGGTGAAGACCTTTACCGAAAAACCCGACATAGAATTGGCCAAACAGTTCCTGGAAAGCGGGGATTTTATCTGGAATTCGGGGCTTTTCATTTGGTCTGTCAGTTATTTCCTGGAAGAAATAGGTCAACACCTGCCTGATCTTAAGACTACTTTTGACCAGGGCAAAGCGCTAATGGGCACCCCTGAAGAACAAGCTTTTCTGGCGCGCGTATATCCCGCTTGTGAAAATGAGTCTATTGATTACGGGCTCATGGAAAAATCATCGGAAGTATATGTGATCCCGGCAGATTTTGGCTGGAGTGACCTCGGCACCTGGGGAAGCCTTTATGAGCACCTGGATACCGATAAAAATGGGAATGCACTGGTGGCGCAAAAGGCGCTTGCCTACGACAGCCACAACAACCTGATCCGTATACCGAAAGAAAAACTTGCGGTGATAGAAGGGTTAGAGGGCTTCATCGTGGTAGACGATGACGATTCCCTGCTCATCTGCCGGATGGAGAACGAACAATTGATCAAGGCTTTTGTGAATGACGTAAAGCTGCAATTTGGCGACAAGCACCTTTAAGGCAGCCAACCGCCTTTTAACACCCTGGAGTTAAAACAATACCGGCTCAAAGCCCAGCACTACCTGCCACAAAACAGTTACTAAAGAAAGTATGATGTACAGGTAACGCCTTACGATGAGCTTAAGCGTTTTACGATTTGGGTAATACCCTATTTGCTCAAAGAGGTAAGAATAAAAAGTTGTTTCCTTGTCGGTTTCCGTATCCAGGGCATGCCGGGCATTGAGCAGGCAACGGTTAAAGATCAGGAACTGCAGCAACACCAGGCCGTAAGCCGTAACCATGAGGTACCACGAAAACAAAAACGGGCCCACCCAGGCCAAAATGGTAATCAATAAATGAAACCAAAAAGCAAAGTTGTGTGTACTGCTTACTTTTACCTCCGACATATTTTGTTAAACACATTAAATTTGTGAGATCAATATTATGAAAAAGCTTTTAAATACGCTTAGCCTGTTTTGCTTGTTGGCGTTCATGCTTCTTTACAATGGGACACATGCACAAGAGGATAAACCCGACTCAAAGGCCTCCCAGGCAAAGCAAAACCTGCGGGTACTGCGCGATCATGCGCTCTTAGTGCGCTTGCCAAACTATACACTCAAGAGGGAAGCTTTACAAAAAGCCGGCAGGGACAAGGAAATGCGGGAACTCGAGCTACAGATAAAAACCGAGAAAAAAGACATTCGCCTGGCCTTTCTGAAAACGTACACCTTTGGCAAGATCTATTTTTACGAAGACTATGACTATAAAGCTATAGAAAGTGGAAACCTGGAAGGTGTGCTCACTAATTTTGAAGGAGAAACCATCGTAAAAGAAGCGCTACCCAAACAATACCTGGTAGGCTCTTTTAGCGCCACGGAAAAATTAGACCTGGATGCCTTTGTCGTTATGGACAAAAACTTCATCTTACTCGACCCTCCCTTCCCCTATTACCAACGCACACGCTACTTTCTGTCGCTTCTTACCTATAGCAAGGCCCAGGTAATAGAGCTGTGGAACAGGCGCCTTTTCTCAAAATACGCAGCCTGGTTTGGTGTAAATTAACAATACATTAAAGAAAACGAGCACAACAAAAGGCCCGGTATTGCATTTATAAGGCTTACTTCAATACTATATCTTCTATGAACAATCCCGTAAAAGGTTTTTCAAAACTCAGCAAAGAAGGAAAAATGGAATGGCTGATAGCACACTATTTCAGTGGCGACAGCCGTGCCCTGGATACTTTGAAAAGTTACTGGCACCATGATGAAAAACGACAAAAGCTACACGATGAATTCATAGAAAACACGCTGAGCAACTTTTACCTGCCTTATGGAGTAGCCCCCAACTTTAAAATAGACGGCAAACTGTACACCCTGCCCATGGCCATTGAAGAAAGCTCGGTTGTAGCAGCAGCGGCTAAAAGCGCAAGTTTCTGGCTAGCCCGCGGAGGGTTCAAAACCACTGTGGTGTCTACCACTAAAATAGGGCATGTACATTTTATATATGAAGGGGAACACCGCCAGCTGGAAAGGCTTTTTGAAGAAAACCGCAGCCGCTTTTATAAAGAAACGGAAGACATTACCGCCAATATGCGGGCGCGTGGAGGCGGGATCACTTCGCTGGAATTAAAAGCAAAAACAGACGAGATCGAGCATTACTTCCAGCTGGAAGCAGAGTTTGAGACCTGTGACTCTATGGGCGCCAACTTCATAAACTCCTGCCTGGAGCAATTTGCCACTACCTTAAAAGCGGTAATGGCAGAGGCCAACGCGGGAGAAGCCGATGAGCAGCTTGAGATCGTAATGTGCATCCTCTCTAACTACACCCCCGAATGTTTGGTACGCAGCGAGGTAAGCTGCCCCGTAGAGCAAATGGCAGACGGAGAAGTAAGCGCAGAAGAATTTGTACGCAAGTTCCAGCGGGCCGTGCGCATTGCAGAAGTAGAGCCTTACCGGGCCACTACCCACAACAAGGGCATTATGAACGGTATCGATGCCGTGGTATTAGCCACCGGCAACGACTTCAGGGCTATTGAAGCAGCCTGCCACACCTATGCCTCACGCAAGGGCAGGTATAGCAGCTTAACGCATTGTGAAGTAAAAGACGGGACTTTTCGTTTTTGGATCGAAGTACCCCTGGCCCTGGGCACAGTAGGTGGGTTAACCACCCTGCACCCTTTGGTGAAGTTTTCCCTGCACATGCTGGATCAGCCGAATGCTGCGGAGTTAATGGGCATCATAGCCAGCAGTGGTTTAGCACAAAACTTTGCCGCGTTGCGCGCCCTGGTTACTACGGGCATTCAAAAAGGGCATATGAAAATGCACCTGCTCAACATCCTGAACCAGCTGGAAGCGACTGATGAAGAAAAGGGAACCATTATCCACTACTTTAAAGATAAAGTAGTTTCTCACTCTGCTGCCGTAAACAAGTTCTGTGCCTTACGTGGCATAAAAAGCCCGGCAGAGGTAAAGAAACAGCCTTAAACTCATGCAAGAATATTATGCGCACGGCAAGTTGCTGCTCAGTGCAGAATACACCGTGCTGCAAGGTGCACAGGCCCTGGCCTTCCCTACCCGCCAGGGGCAACGCCTTATTGCGGTACCGCATGAAAAGGAAGGCATACATTGGCAAAGCTTTGACTTACACGGCAACTGTTGGTTCTCGGTTGTTTTTGATGACGCCTATGCGGTAATGCGCACCGAGGATCCTGCAAAAGCTGATTTTCTGCAACGCCTCTTTAAAAACGCCCGCAAGCTTGGAGGAAAAGAAATTAAACAAGTACAACTTTCCTCTTACCTTGAGTTTGACGCAAGCTGGGGCCTGGGCAGCAGCAGCAGCCTTATAGCGTTGGTTGCGCAACTCTTTGAAGTGGATGCCCTTACGCTCTTTTTTAAAAGCACCCGGGGAAGCGGGTATGATGTAGCCTGTGCACAAGCTTCTTCTCCCATTTTGTACCATTTGAAAGAACCGCAGAAGGCTTTTTGGGAAAAAACCAGTCTCCCTGCTCCTTTTTATGAAGCGCTTTTTGTGCACTTAAACCAGAAGCAACGCAGCCTCCCCGAGGTAAACCGCTTTCTGCAACAGGCCAAAGATGCTGAATTGATCAAAACAATCAGCGCGCTTACCCGCGCTTTTTTGTCGGTTTCTACCATTGGTGCCTTACAAGAACTGATAGAAGAACATGAAGCGCTTACCTCAAGGGCTGTGGGCCTGCCTACCGTAAAATCCTCCTTGTTTACCGATTTCAGGGGCAGCATAAAATCCTTAGGCGCATGGGGGGGAGATTTTGTTATGGCCCTGGGTGAGGAAGGTACTTCTTATTTTTCCCGACGCGGGTATTCTACTGTACTGCGCTTAAGCGACTTGCTATATATGGAGTCCCCTAGCCCGTAAAAGCGGTATCAGCCTCCACAAAACAAAGCCGGTTGCCAAAAGGGTCTGTGCCATAAAAGCTGCGCTCTCCCCAGGGCCGGGTTTCGATTGCCGGGTCTAACGCATGAACGGGCAATTGCTTTGCCCGTTCAAAAACTTCTTCCAGGGCGTCAACACTGAAATATACATGTTCGGGATTAGACCTGAAGGATTGTGTATCTCCGTCTGCCCGGGCATCGTAACATGCCAGCAGGGTTCCCCCGCAATCAAAATAATGCCGGCCTCCGGAAACGCGCGTGCCTTTTAGGCCCAGTAAGCCGGCGTAGAACTTTGCTGCGGCTTCAATGTTGTGCACCGGCAGTATAACCC
The DNA here is from genome assembly GCA_028285465.1 of Owenweeksia sp. Taxonomy (GTDB): domain Bacteria; phylum Bacteroidota; class Bacteroidia; order Flavobacteriales; family Schleiferiaceae; genus JANQPD01. The sequence goes on from JANQPD010000030.1 coordinate 198,634, forward strand.
GGAATAATTTTGGGGTGTTTTTCAGAGCGATGGATTTAAGAGCGTTGTTCAAAGGGAATAATTTCTCCCGTTTCTGCATATTTTTTTAGCCCATTAAGGAGCAACGCCCAGCAAAAAGCCGCCTTGCGGTAGGCATGGTTGGAGGCCAGCCAGTTTTTGTGCCAAAACTGTACTTGCGTGCCTATGGAAACCGGCAAGAGATCAAAACCAAAAGAAGTGAAGCTCCAGTCTGCATCCGCCTTGGTCATTTCCATGTAAAAAGCCTTGTTTTCCACACTGTGGCTTACTCGGCCCTGCCAGTCGTACTCCGGACCGAAATAAAAGCGATAGTGTGCACCTACCTCGGGCTTTCCGCTGCATTGTTGCGGCCACCAGTGTTCGAGTTCTTCAGGTAGGCTTATTGCTTTAAATACTTGAGCCGGGGTAGCTTCGATCGTAAAATCGTGATAGATGTTTGGCATTGGAAATAGGGGGTTTTAACATTTTATGCTGTTCTCATATCAAAAGAAGTGCCTTTTTTCGTTTCTACCGCTACATTTAACAAGAATATGAGTGGTGATTTAGGGAGCGGTGGCTTTTCAGGTTTGTAGTATCTTTCTTTAAAAGCCCGCATGCTATACGCTCCTGATACCCCGCCCTTTGTTCTAATGTATTTTGACTACGATTTTGCCCCTATGCTTCCCCTCCCCGAAGTATTGTATCAGGCGGGGAATGTCTTCCAGGACATAAGGACCATCCATAACACAGCTTAGCTTTTTCCGGGCAAAGAGATCCTCAATGAAATCCAGCCCTCTATTTGGTTTTAAGCCAACTATACGGAGTGTTTTTGATGAAAAGAGGGGCAGTATTTTGCTCCAAAACAAAAGCCTGAGCAAATGAGCAGGGGTACCGCCTATGGTCACGTATTTCCCTCCCGGCTTCAAGGCGCGCAGATAGGAAAGAGCCGGTTTATTGGTCTTACAATCCAGGATCAGGTCGTATTGCGCTCCCCTCCGGGTAAAGTCTTCTTCGCGGTAATCTACTACCCGGTCGAAACCATTTGTACGCAGCATATCCAGCTTTTCTCCCGCATCCACCCCCGTTACTGGGCAACCGTAAAATTTAGCCAGCTGCAGCCCTATGCTGCCTACTCCTCCCCCGGCTCCATTGATCAAAATACTTTGCCCCGGTTCAATTTTCCCCACATCCCGCAAAGCCTGCAAAGCAAGCACTGCCGCATGTGGAAGCGCAACCGCTTCTTCAAAACCTATGGCGTTTGGCTTACGCACTACGGCTTGCTCATGGATGCATAGATACTCGGCAAATGTCCCGAAACCATAATCGGATATGTCGCCATACACGGCATCCCCCGGTTTAAACTTTGTTACGCCTGCTCCTACCCCTTCAACGATGCCCGAAACCTCCATACCGGGGACCTTTTGTCTGGGTTTGAATGCGCCAAACATCAAGCGATAGAGATAGGGTTTGCCTCTTACCAGGCTCCAATCATAATCATTTATGGTAGTGGCCCGCACTTTTACAAGCAGTTGTTTATTTTTTGGAACGGGCTTTTTCACGTCCGCCAGAGCGAGCACCTTTTCAGGAGGCCCATATGTGTTGAATACAAAAGCTTTCATGCTTCAGTGCTAAAATGTATAGATACCCGCCAGAAACGGCCCCAGCTTCCCGAAACCAAAGGCTATGGAGTACAAAGCTACTCACGGGAAGCCGCTGCTATATAAAGCACACATCCGTGTGTGTTCCTGTCTGGTGGCCATTGGCCCAAATTTAATCACTTAGAGCTATAGGCCTTTAAAGAATCTGATTTTCTCTTTCATGGTGTAAAGCGGGCGCCAACCTCTATTCCCTTTGGGCGTATTATAGTTTATGCATCCTGCTCACCTTGGGCTTTATACCCATCATCTACTCTTTGCCAAGCGCATGCTTTATTACCCGGTATTATCGGGTATCTCATTATTATTTAATCATTAGGCTTAACAATTTTTTAAACTTCCCTTTTCGCAGAATGCGGCACAGCGGGTTTTATTAGCCGCTTTTATTTTCACTATGCGTCATATTTCCGTCCTGGTCTTTCTAGCCCTTATGCTCAGCGGGCTAACCGCTTTCGCCCAGACCAATAGTTTTCGCCTGGCCAGCTACAACAGCTTGCGGTATTCTACCTCCAACATCGATCAGCGCCATCCCGATTTCCGGTTGATCATCAACGAGATTGACCCGGACATCCTCGTACTACAAGAACTATCCGGGCGGTCTGCTTCGGCCATGTTCCTGGACAGTGTTATGAACTTCAGCAATATGCAATACGATACGGCTTCTTTTGTGGATGGGAACGACCTGGATATTTCCCTCTTTTATAAAACTGCCAAATTCCAGTTCATCCGCACGCAAACGTACGGCACCGCCCTGCGCGATATTTACCATTACCAGTTAAGACCGGTAAACAGCGCAGATACGCTCCATGTTTTTGGGGTGCATTTAAAAGCCAGTCCCTCTTCGGCAGATGAAGCCTTACGGGCGGCCGAGGTGGATACCCTGCGCAAGTATACCGATCAGCTGCCTCATGGCGCGTACAGCATTGTATGCGGAGATTTCAACATCTACGGCAGCACCGAAGCCGCTTACACCCGCTTGCTCGACAATACGGCCGGCAATGACGGACATTTTATTGACCAGATCAACCTTAGCGGTACCTGGAACAATGCTGCATATGCCCCCTACCATACGCAATCTCCCAGAACTACCCAGTTTAACGGGGGTGCCAGCGGGGGTATGGACGATCGTTTTGACCTTATCCTCATGAGCCGTGCCATAGACAGCAGCGGAGGCATTAGCTATACGCCCGGCTCTATGACGGCCTTCGGAAATGACGGACAACACTACAACCTGGCCATAAATAGCGCGCCTACCAACAGCGCAGTGAGTGCCTCTGTGGCCAATGCCCTGCACCAGGCCAGCGACCACATACCGGTATTTGCCGATTTTCAATACGACAGCACCGGAAGCAACACAACCGCCACTCCTATAGACACCATCCTCCTGGCAGAGTTTGACCGGGAAAACAACACAACGGGCAACTGTGTAGCCTCCGCACAAAACACCTATCAGCTAAGTGATCTTACTACAGTAGCGTTATGCCGCAGCGGGGTGACGGCCAATACAGGGGGTGATTTTAATAGCCGGGGATGGCCACAAACCAACGCCATCGACCTGAATGCCTACTATAGTGTTACCGTGACGCCCAACACCGGCCGGAAAGTGTTCCTAAGCCAAATAAAAATACGGCTCGACAGAAGCAACCAGGGACCGGACGAGGTGCGCATTCGGAGCAGTATAGACGGGTACGGTGCAGACATCGCCAATATAAACGGGCTTTCAGCCAGTGGAGAGACCCGGGCGTTCCATATAGACCTGGAAAGCACTTCTGCCGTAGAATTCCGGATATATGCCTTTAACGCCTCCGGTAGCGCGGGCACTTTTGATGTAGAAGGCTTTGCCGGGGAACAGCTTACCGATCCGGGCATAGCCCTTTATGGTTACGTTTTACCGGAAATTGTATGGGATGGCACCCAGTGGAATACCGGCAGCAGTCCTGCCGGAAACCTCGCCAATGGTAAAATTATAGTGCAAAAGGGAAATAAAGCGCAGGTTACCGCCACGGTTAGCGAAGTAGGCAGCATAGAAGTGCAAGCCGGCGCTAAGTTGGAAGTGGCGAGCGGGAACAGCATCACCCTTACCGATACCCTCTATATTGAAGCAGACGGTACTAACGGCCCGGGGCAGGTATCGGGCGACATCAATGCCCACCTGAAGTATACAGGTATTGTTAGGGGGAGTACCGCTCGTTGGCATAGTCTTGCTTTTCCCGTTACGGGCACTTTAACCGATGTGAGCCTGGGCAATGCCGCTCTAAACACTTCTGCCAATAGTGCGGCCAGCCAGGTGAATGTATGGTACTACGATGCCCAAACCACCGATCCCAATACCGACCAGGGCACCTGGACAAGGGCAGAAAACCTGAATAAAGGTACCGGCATTGGCTATGGGGTATACCTGGGGCCTCCCCACTTTGGGAATTATCCCTTGTTCTTTGAGGCCAGGGGAACCTACAGCCGTTCCGGGGCGGTAAGTGTTTACCTGGACAATGGTGTAGCCGCCGCAGACCAGGGTTGGAACCTGGTACCCAACCCCTTTACCGCGCCCCTCGATTGGACTGCCTTAAAAAACGACAACGCCACGCTAAACGCTACCTTTTATGTAGACAGTGCCCATACCTGGAAGTTTCACAACGGCAGTACGGGCAATGCCAGTCGCTATATACATCCGGGGCAATCCTTCTTCGTTAAGGTAAGCAGTGCCGGAACACTTAACTACAACCAAACCCAGGTAACCCTCGATCAAAATACCCGCCTGTACAAAAACGGGCTGGCCCAGATAACCATCGCGGCCAACAACGGCCTCCGCAAAGATGCACACTATATCGCACTGGAAAACGGCTTAAGCCAGGCGGTTGACCCTGGTTTTGACGGCTTGAAAAAGAAAAACACAGGCAAAGGCGCCTTGAATGTGTACAGCACAGACCCCACCGGTAACAGCTATGCGATAAACGGTTTACCCCCGCAGGGGGTTGAACGCATTCCCTTGGTGCTCGAAGCAGACCGGGACACCCTGGTGGAAATGCGTTTCAGCCTGGAGCAGCTTTCGCATTTCACCATCCGGTGGGTTGACCCGGCTAAAGGGGATACGCTCGTATTGACGGATGGGCTGCATATATCCGTACCTGTATTGTCTGGAAACAACCCTTTTTTGTTGCTGCTGGACCAAAACGGACAGATCGGGATGGCAGAAACAAGTCTTTCCAAGGTGAAGATCAGGAACGAGCTCCACCGGGTAGTGATAGAAAATGGCTCCGGCCTTCCGCTTACGGCAGCAATATTTGACTTAAGCGGCCGTAAGCTTAAGGAGTATGCCTTTACAGAAGCGTTGGTATTGCGAGGCCTGCAGGGCATGTACCTGTTGCACATCCTTAACGCATCCCATGAAGTGTTGAAGAGTAAGGTTGTAGTGATACCCTAGAAGCGCATGCAAAAGGGAAACCCGATCCGCAAGACTTTGCCGAACCGCTATTGCCATTTAGCCGGTTGTACCTTAGCTTTATATTTCGTTTTTAAAACACAGTATCATAACTTTAAAATATATCCAGATGAAGCAAACAGGTGTATGGATAGATGGCTCCAAAGCCGTGATCATTACCATAGAAAATAACAAAGTGAACATTAATACCCTTGCAGCTAACATAGAGCATAGAGGCAATCTTAATGATGATGAAGGCGACCGGGGCTCTTTTATGGGGCAACAACACATCAGCCGGGAAAACACATTTAAAAGGCGTGAGCGACAGGACGTGAAACGTTATATAAATGAGGTAGCCGGCCAGTTAAACCATGCCGATGAGCTATACATTTTCGGGTCCGGGGAAATGCGCATGGAACTCAAAAAACACATTGAACAAGATAGTCAGATTAAAACTGAAATGATAAAGGCCGTTGAGCCTGCCCAGGACATGACCGAAAACCAAATGGTGGACCGGGTGAAGCGGTTTTACGATATCCCTACCTAGGGACAGGGATAGCAAACGCCTACAGGACCTGTACCCGCCAGGATATTGCCTTGCCCTAAAGGGATTCCCGGCGGGTATAGGTCCGGCTAAAAGGCCAGAAAGCCAGGAACTCCACAAATGCGCTGCACAGAAAACAGGCTAGTATGAAAGCTCTCGTTGACATCAGCGTTGTACCATAAACCGCTGTACGGCAGGTTGGCCTGATGCAGGGATGAAGTGCAATACATAGATGCCCGCATCCCAATTGGCGGTGTGTAGCCTATAGCGCCGGATATGATTGGGCAACCTTTTCTTTAGCATACGGTTTCCCGCTATATCGCTTACCTCTACAGTGCAGGCTCCTATGTCCGTATGTTCCCATTCCAAAAGCGTATAGGCATCTGCCGGGTTGGGGAACAGGCGCATAGAGGCAGGCACACCCGGGGCTTCGGGGATACTGAAATACTGCCCGCAGCTATCCGGCTTTACGCAACCGTTCTCGTCTATGCTCAGCAGCCATTGGAATTTATCCCCGTTGTTGGAAAACCTGCGCTCTGCATCAAAGACCTGCCCGACCGCCAATAGTCCGTTGCCGGCCAGCTTGAAGTTCTCCAGATAACAAGCTTCCCGCTCATAGGCGTAAAAGTAGCGGTGGTGCCATACCGTATTCCCGTCTTCATCAAAACAAAAAAGGTGCGCAATAAAACGCCCGTTGTTTAGCGTACGTCCGCCTATTACTTAATGGCCATTAGACAGGCGTGTAAAGCCATCTAAACCGAAGTAGTTCATCAAGGGGCCTATTTCTTTTTCATCGATCAGGTTGCCCTGAAGATCAAAACGACCCAAAAGCAGCCGGTCCGGGTTTCTGTAAGCGTATATCACCGTATCCAACTCATAATTGCCTACGTACAAATAATCCCCACTTGAATGGCGGCCTATCCTTAGCGCTGAAACGCTTTTTGTCCGGTCGATCAGGCGCTTCCACTTAAGGTTTCCCTGTCTGTCGATCAAGGCATAGAGCCCCTGGTTCGGTAAGGGGCCTCCAATATAATAGCTTCCGCCACCTATCAGATAACCACTGTCCACAGGCAAAAGATGGATTCCAAAATACCCACCCAGGTCGCTTACCGGATCATCTATCTGGCTTTCCCAAACCACATTAAAGTCCAGGTCGAATTTCACCAGGGTTAGGATTATTTTACGGGTATCCCTTCTATAAGCTTCCCCGGTGAGCACAATATTGCTGTCTCCGTCCATCTTCAGGCTATAGAAGATGGTCTGCAGGCTGTCCTGGAACTGGTACAGCCGGGTGTAAAGGGTATCCCATTGGCGGTTGAAGCGCAACAGCATAACGCTTTGGTCATACGACTGGGCCAGGATGTAATCCGTGCTGTTGGGCACCTTTACCAGGTTGTCGCCCCCATTGTCTACAAAGTCCCCGAA
>JANQPD010000038.1 GCA_028285465.1 Owenweeksia sp.
GCACAAAATTTACGCAGGGAAAACCTGATCCTGCAAAGCTCCCTGAATGCCCTCAAGCTACAGATCAACCCCCACTTTATCTTCAATGCACTGAACTCCCTTAAATACCTAATCCTTAGCGGAAACATCAAAGAGTCCAACCGTTTTCTTACCCATTTTGCCAACCTGGTAAGGGATGTGTTGGAGTCCAGTCAGAAAAACCTGATTTCCCTGGAAGAAGAATTAAAGCGGTTGAAAACATACGTAAGACTAGAGCAGGTTCGTTTAGAAAAGGAGCTTATTGAAGTGCAGATATCCAATCACCTCGAACTCGATATGAACCGTATTTTAATTCCCAATATGCTTTTGCAGCCCTTGGTAGAGAATGCCATCTGGCATGGCTTTCCCCACTCTGCCAGGCAACCTCTAATTCACATAATCCTCTATAAGAAAAAGGAGTGTTCCCTTATAATAGAGCTTATTGACAATGGTATTGGTATTGATCTTGATGCATTAATCGACAAGAAGAAACAAGGCTCACTGGCTATAAAGAATATCGAAGAGCGCCTATACTTATTGTCCAGGCTTGAACAAGAGGAGTATTCGATACAGTTTGAAACCAACCGGGAAGGAGAAGAGATTTTAGGCACTAAAGTTACTCTTGCACTACCTTTAAAAACAAAAATATGATCAGGTGTTATGCTGTAGATGACGAAGTAAAAGCAATTAAACTCATACAGGCCTTAATTGCTGAAATACACTCGGTTGAGTGTACATTGGTAGGTAGCGCCAATAGTGTAGAAGCGGCTGTAAAAGAGCTTCATGAACTTGACGTAGACGTAGTTTTTTTAGACATAAAGCTGGGTGCTGAAAACGGTTTTGATCTGCTTGATCACTTTAAAAACCCGCCTTTCCAGGTAGTTTTTACAACGGCTTTCAATCAATACGCCATTAAGGCATTTGAGTATAATGCCATCCATTATATACTGAAGCCTATAGATGAGGAAAAACTGGCCAAAGCCATACAGAAGGTGGCTAACAACAGCCTTCAAAACCAGCAAAAGAAATTGTTGCAAACACTTGAATCCATAAAAGCGTCTGAGCTACAGCGCATAGCTATTCCATCGTTGAGCCGAACGGAGATTTTAGAACTCGACGATGTTGAACACCTAACCGGAGACGGAAGCTATACGAATATAATGGTGCTTTCAAAGGGAAAGATCACAAGTTCCAGATCCATGGCTTACTTTGAAAAAATACTTCCCAAAGACCGCTTCTACCGCACACACAAAAGGCACATCATCAATGTAAATCATATTTTGGAAATAGAGAAAGGGCGCTCCCCTACCATCTTTTTAAGAAGCGGTACTGCATTACCTGTCTCGGCTGCAAACAAAGAAGGCTTACTCAAGATGCTGGAAACGCGGGTTCATTTCTAAGGTCTAAGGCACGTTTGCCGACTTTTTAAGTCGTTTTGCCATGCCTTCCTAAAAGCACTGGTAAAATCATATTACCCCATGGTGGCTATTTTATACACAGTTGTAAAATAGGGCTTCTCTTACATTACCCTGCCCGGTACTTTAGCAGTGTTTAATTGACGATAAGACATTTAAAGTATTCAAGTAAGGTTAGACTTCTTTCCCTTATTAAACGAATACTCCATATTCAGAGCTGACACGGCTCCCTCTGAGTACCATGCCTGACCCTAATTAAAAAAGCCCTGATTTAGTCAGGGCTTTTTTATGCTTATATCAATACCAGCGCTCTACATCGGAAAGCTGCAGTGCCACTACTTCTAATTTTTTCTTTTTTCTATAGCCGTTCATTTGTTGGTGCACCTGGGTGGGTTTTGCTTCCTTTAGCTTTTCTACGGTGCCAAAAACGGCCAGTGTATGGGCACTCCATTCAGCGGGTACGCCTAAATCTTCAAAATCCTTCTTACTCGGTAACGCTGGTTTTTTTTCCGGCCGCATTTGAGGAAAGAAAAGTACTTCCTGGATGCTGCTGTTGTTGGTAAGCAACATCGTAAGCCGGTCGATCCCGATACCCATGCCCGAAGTTGGCGGCATGCCGAATTCCAGGGCACGTAGAAAGTCCTGGTCGATAAACATGGCTTCATCGTCCCCTTTTTCTGAAAGCTCTAATTGTTGTTCAAAGCGGACCCGTTGGTCTATAGGGTCATTGAGCTCCGAGTAGGCGTTGGCAATTTCTTTGCCATTGATCATCAGTTCAAAGCGTTCTGTAAGGGCTGGGTTTTCCCTGTGTTCCTTACATAAAGGTGACATTTCCTTAGGGTAATCCATTATGAAAGTGGGTTGGATATAATGTGGCTCACATTTTTCTCCAAAGATCTCATCAATTAGTTTTCCCTTTCCCATGCTGGGGTCTGTTTCAATATGGAGTTTCTTACATACATCGCGCAATGCCTTTTCATCCATCCCGCTTATGTCAAAGCCTGTATGTTCTTTGATCGCGTCCATCATACTTATCCGCTTAAAAGGAGCTTTAAAATCAAGTTCCCGGTCGCCCAAAGTAACCACGGTGCTTCCGCCATTTACACTTTTCACTACATGTTCCAACATCTGCTCCGTAAACTCCATCATCCAGAAGTAATCCTTGTACGCCACATAGATTTCCATCACGGTAAATTCGGGATTGTGGGTACGGTCCATACCTTCGTTGCGAAAGTCCTTGGCAAACTCATATACCCCTTCATAGCCCCCTACAATAAGCCTCTTCAGGTACAGCTCATTTGCAATACGCAGGTAAAGTGGAATATCTAAGGCGTTGTGGTGCGTGATAAACGGGCGTGCCGCGGCGCCCCCCGGAATAGGTTGTAGAATAGGAGTTTCTACTTCAAGGTAGCCCCGCGCATTGAAAAAGGCACGCATCGCACTTATAATCTTTGTGCGCTTTGCGAATGTTTCACGCACTCCCTCATTTACGATAAGGTCTACGTACCGCATACGGTAGCGCTGCTCCGGGTCAGAAAAAGCATCGTATACCTGGCCTTCTTCGTCTTTTTTTACTACCGGCAGCGGGCGTAGGGACTTGCTCAACACAGTGAATTCCTTTACATGTAAGGTGGTTTCTCCCATCTGGGTCTTGAAGACGAATCCTTTTACACCTATGAAATCCCCTATGTCCAGTAGTTTTTTAAATACTTCGTTGTATAGGGTTTTATCTTCTCCCGGGCAGATCTCATCCCGGTTAAAGTAGAGCTGCATACGTCCACTGGCATCCTGTAGATCGGCAAAAGAGGCTTTCCCCATAATGCGTTTGGTCATGAGGCGCCCCGCTAGTGAAACCTCCTTCCATGCCTTATCCGCAGGCGCCTGTTCAAAGCCTGAATGCACTTCTGCATGGCTATGGCTAAGGTGGTATTCCGCTGCCGGGTAAGGCTCTATACCCAAAGACCTTAATTTTTCCAGGGCCTCTCTTCTCTGTAGCTCTTGTTCTGAAAGATGCTGACTCATGTTTGCTCAAAAAATTTCTGCAAAGGTAATAACAAGCGCAGGCTTTCGCTGTACACTCGTCTAGCCAAAAGGTTGCACCCCTGGTTTGGATAAGGATAAACCTTTCTCGGCTCTCCTTGTTGCTCTAAAATGCATATTTTCACCCTTCCTAATAAAATCTTTGAATCCAGGGTTTCACTAAACTTTTATATATGCACTTGCCCATGAAAAATTCCGTTGTTTTTCTCTTTCTCCTTTTTACTAGCGGTCTTTTGGGTCAGATAAAGCCTAAGTCTGCCGATTGGTTTTCTTACGATCTCACCCATGACTTGTTTTTAGATGCTCCCGGGTCACTTACCCAGGGGATATGGAGCAACGGGCACTCTTTTACCTTTACCGGGGATTACAGCATCTCTAAAAACTTTGGTTTAGGATACGGCCTTGGCTTTCACAGCAACAATTATTACAACAACCTGCGCATCACTACTAATCCGGCTAACGGGGCGGAGGTGTTTACCACTATTGAGTATGACACCGTAGATTTTAATAAGCTAACAGTTCAATACATACACCTTCCTTTAGAGTTGCGCTTCCGGGGTACTCCTAATGCCAAAGGCAGATTTTTCCGGTTTTATATTGGGGGTAGAGTAGGTGTGCGGGTAAACAGCTACAGTCAATATGTAACGGATAAGGTAAACATCACATTTAACGACCTGGGCAGCCTAAACCGTTTTAATTACGGTATTTACGGGCGTATTGGCTATCACTATTTCAATGTATTTGCCTACTACGGGATTTCGCCCCTTTTTGAGAGTGGAAGCCAATTGGTAGAGAATATGGGTACTCCTCAGGCCAGCACTTTTGAACTGGACCAGATCCGGACTTTAAGTGTGGGCATTTCCTTTAGTTTATAGCTTATTTGAATTTCCGGAGCAGGGGATCGGTCGTCTAACCTTGAGTGTTTATAACCCCTTAATGGAAACAGCTTTAATTGGCATAGCTACACCCATAACACAATGCCTCCCACAACTAATAAGCCTGTGGCATAGCCGTAAACCAGTTCGCGCGGAGTGTGTGCCTGGAGCTTTAAGCGGGCGGAGGCCACAAAGCCTGCTGTCACAAAACAAAAGCTCAGGTAGAGTAAAAGTGAAATGTGCAAGCGCAGACTAAGTACAACAAGCAAAGCAGTAAAACCTGCAACCGACCCCAGATGAGCACTGGGCTTCAGGTAAGCAAAACTGATCAGGTGGATCAAAATAAGCAAAGCCGCTGCCATGAGGTACAAAAAAGCTTCTTCGGGCAGAGGGAGTTTTTTCAAAAACAGGGAAGTGATGTAGTAGCATGCAGCTCCTATTAAATAGGGCAGGCGCCTCTCCGCGCGTGAATGCATTTCCAGACTTTTTACCATGCCCACTTTGTACAAACCAAAGCTAATAAGGAGAGGAAAAACATAGGTACCGGTAAAGACCAGCGCCAGGGTAAACCAAACGGCTTCCCTGTTGATGTAAGCCGGACTTGTTTCCAGCACTACCCATACGCCTAAAACAGGGTAAATGGCAGGGTGAAAAATGTAGGATAATATTTTGGCAAATGAAGTACTCAACTAGAGTTCTTTTCTCAGGCGTGCAACCGGGATATCTAATTGTTCCCTGTACTTGGCAATGGTTCTGCGTGCGATGGGGTAACCTTTCTCTTTAAGCAGCCTGGCCAATGCTTCATCCGTTAAAGGCTTTCGCTTGTTTTCTTCGGCAATGGAGTCTTCCAGAATTTTTTTGATCTCCTTGGTGGATACATCCTCTCCTGCTTCGTTTTTCATAGACTCGGAAAAGAACTCTTTGATCAAAAACGTACCATAGGGAGTGCTTACATATTTATTGCTTGCCACACGTGAAACGGTAGAGATATCCATCCCGATCTCGTCGGCTATGTCCTTTAAGATCATCGGGCGCAGCTTGCGCTGGTCACCGGTAAGAAAGTACTCTTTCTGGAAATTCATGATAGAAGACATAGTGACCAGGAGGGTTTGCTGACGTTGCCTAATGGCTTCTATAAACCACTTGGCGGAGTCCAGCTTTTGCTTTACAAAGAGCACCGCCTCCTTCTGTGCTTTGTTTTTCTCCTGGGTGCTTTTATACGTCTCAAGCATATCTTTATACTCTCGACTCACGTTCAGCTCCGGTGCGTTACGCCCGTTTAAGGATAACTCCAGCTCTCCTTCATTAATGCTTATGGTAAAATCCGGTATAACCTGTTGCACCGCCCTTCCTGTACTGCCGCTGTTCCCGGGTTTGGGGTTTAAGTGGCTTATTTCTTCAATGGCTTCTTTGAGATATACTTCGTCTATCTCCAGCTTTTCCATGAGCTTGCGGTAGTGTTTTTTAGCAAATTCATCAAAGTGTTTCTCCACAATTACGCAAGCCAACCGTATGGTGGCACTGTTTTTTTTTCGCTTTAGCTGAAGCAGCAGGCATTCTTGCAGGTCGCGTGCACCTACTCCGGGAGGGTCCAGGGTTTGGATCTTCTCCAAAACCTCTTCCAGTTTTTCTTCTTCGGTAAAAATGTTTTGGGTAAAAGCCAGGTCATCCACCACAGCACTCAATTCACGCCGTATATAGCCATCGTCATCGATATTCCCTACCAGGTATTCTGCCACTTCCCGGTCTTGCCCTTCCAGGTTTAACATGCTGATCTGATCCAGCAACAACTCCGAAAAAGTAGTTCCGCCGGAAACAGGTACACGGGCATCCTCATCATCCGTGCTGTAGTTGTTTGCCCTCAAGCGGTAGTCGGGCACCTCGTCATCACTGAGGTATTCATCTACATTGATATCTTCCGCTTCAATAGTCTGGCTGTCTTCTTCCCGGTATTCTTCCTGCGGTTCTGCATACTCCTCTTGTGTTTCAGCCCCTTCATCAAGCGCAGGGTTCGCCTCCAACTCTTCCTTTATTTTTTGCTCCAGCGCCAGCGTAGGTAGCTGTATCAGCTTCATAAGCTGAATTTGCTGCGGAGAGAGTTTTTGAAGAAGTTTTTGACTAAGCTGCTGCTTTAACATACAGTCGGATCAATTTGAAGAAACGCTTAAGAGACGCCAAAATATAAAAAAGGCACGGCCCTATCAAAAATTTTGCCGTTTTATGAAATAAACCTTCCGGCACGTTTTAGTTCACGAAACGTTCTAGAAAAAGGGCGTAAACTTTACCCGATACCGGCAGAAATATACACCTGAACCATTCGTCTTTTTACCCAAGGGTAAACCGTTCGCTTACTTCTTTGCTTTATACCCGAAGTTATATACGAAACCTACTCCAAGGACTTCCTTGAGCTGAGTACGCGGACCATCCGGGGTGCCGTCATCATTGGTATCAAAAATAATATCATGGTCGTAAATCAGGTTAAGCGAAATGTTGGCTGATATATAATCGTTCACTTTCATAAACAGCAGGAATTCTGTGTTTACATCAATAAACTTATACTGCCCATCCAGGTAATTAGAAAATAAGGCCAGGCGGTATTGCATATCTATGTTTTCGGCCAAAGGAGTAATGTACGCGAGGTTCAAAAAGCCCCCGATCTCCTGCCTGAAATTAGACCCGGGCACAAACACCCCGTTTACCGTATCCGCTGCCTCTACCCCAAAGGCTCCCTCATTTGCCAGGCGCTGATCTTGTACAAAGGTCATTTTAGACGTAACCGGAGAAAGAAACAAGCTGAATTTTTTATTGGGCTTGTACGTAAAGCCCAGGGCTGTTACCAGGTAGCCGGGCGACATGAAGCTCGAAATGCGAATGGAATCTCCACGCTGCCCCGGAGCATTATAGCCATTGGTAAACTGGGTTCTGAAGTTTAACAGGGCTGATGCATTCCAGTTTTTTCCCAGAGAGCGGTCTACCCTGGATTCAAGCTCTATGCGGTCGTCCGTTTTGTTGAACACCGTGTCCTGAAAGTTTAAACCATACGCCAGGTCGAGGCGGTTTACCCAGGTCCATTTTCCCCCGTTGTCATAATTGGCAAAAAGGCTGAAGAGCGCGTTGCCGGCAAAAGAATTTACCCCGCCTGCCTGCCAGTTTTGGTAAGCCGCCTGCGTAAATTGAAGCCCCACATTGCCCCCTATTTTCCAGGCCGTATCTACCGGCTGGCTAAGCTGTGGTTGACTGCCGCCGGCACTGTCGTCTGCTTGTGCAAAAAGACCTCCTGCAGCAAGCAGAAAGGCAAGGATCAGGTTCTTTTTCATTTTGGTTGGATTTGTATACACCTTGGTTTATTTCTTTTTGAAAGCGGCTATCGCGTTTTTGGTGAAATCGGAAAGTACCAGGTTCCCGCTAATAGCAGCCCGTTCTGTTAAAAGCGCATCCCAGTGCTCGGTTCCCTGCCAAAAAATATCTTTCAACCCGGCCATGGCCTTAGGGTTCGATTGCTTAAGCTTCGCTATTAAAGAATGAATCGCTTCGTCCATTTCTTCTGCTGTGTCAAAAACATGATTGTACAGCCCCCGCTGATGCGCCCACCCGGCACTGCGCCACCCGGTTGCGTTAATGGCCAGTTCGCTCATCCCGCTTAAGCCTAACTTGCGCTCTACCGCAGGCCCCACTACAAAAGGACCTATGCCAACGGCAAGTTCGGAAAGCTTTACCGCGGCATGTTTGGTAGCAAAGCAGTAGTCTACCGAAGAAGCCAGCCCTACCCCGCCTCCAACGGCCTTGCCCTGTATGCGGCCAATAATGAGCTTCGGACATTTGCGCATGGCGTTGATCACCTGCGCAAAACCACTAAAAAACTTCTTCCCCGTTTCCAGGTCTTCAATGGAAGACAGCTCATCAAAGCTTGCCCCGGCACAAAAGGCCCGTTCACCACTCGACTTCAATAAAATTACCCTGACTTCCTCCCTTTGTCCGGCCGTAGTAATTTGCTCTGCCAGTTGGGCCAATAGCCTTCCGGGAAGCGAATTGCTGAGCGGATGAAAGAATTCAATGGTGGCCAGCCCATCACTAAAGTCAGACTGTACATGGCCTTGCAGTGTAGCGTCTTGCATAGAAGAAATTTTGGCTCAAAAATAGGCTAACTTTTCAGGGTACCTAAGGTTTGAGGAGAGATTTGATTCTCTAAAGCGTGGGGGTGAGGTGTTGCACATATAAGTGTATCTCCTGTGGAGCTGTTTCATCGCCTCCAAAATAAGGGAACAACCAATAGCTCAGGTTTGTGCTCTTGCATCTGCGTCCTGTCAACCACTCTTTCTCGCCCAAAGTAAAGCCATAATTTGTAGCATTTCGATATACTGTAGCGTACAAGGTATCCCCTATAGGAAGGCTGTCTAGGGTTGTAAACGTGCGGGTACTGTCTCGATACAAATACCTCCCCAGCTCTATGAGGTCTGAAGATGGGTCATAACGCCAGGCAAGACGTGCGCTATTGCCGTGGTGATGTCCTCCGCAATCCGAAAAACCCAGCACCTTGTTCCAGTCTTTCTGATTGGTTGGCAAAAGCGTTTGGTAGCGTGCTGTTGTGTCAAAGCTCAGGCGGAAGACCAGGCTGTCTTCATTAAAAAAGCGAAGGGTGTTTTCATTGCTGTAATGTGCCCCCTGGGGAATGATATAGGTTTGCCAGGGCAGGGTGTCCCAAGGGTGAATGACGTCCGGCACCCGGGGCGCCAGGGCTTGGGTTTCTTGCTGTTTTTGACAGGCCAGACCTACCAAAAGGAAGCAACAGCACAAAGCGGATGTATATTTCATATCTTACATACGAAGTATATCGCCCTAGTGTTCAGATAAGCCGCGTTCAAAGAGGTGGCTGCTTTCCACTTCACAGATCATGCTGTGCAGATAATCATACCACTGTGCATAAGCCTGCTTTTTAGCTGTTTGGTGCCTGGCATGCGCACGCCAGGTTGCAATGCTTTCTTTACTTTGCCAGTAACTGATAAAGATCCCTCCTCCGGGGCGTGCCTGGCTGCTGTAGCCCAGGAAGCCCGGTTCTTTCTGCGCCTCTTCCATTAAAAAAGCATCCATCTCGGCATAGCCGTCCAGGTTTTCACTTTTCTTCGAAATAAAGATTACCGCATAAAAGGGAGGCTCAGGCGGGCCGTTTTTCCAATGGGTAAGTTTCATATCCCGTCATTTATTGCTGATCGCGCTTCTTCACCATGGTTAATATGGTGGCCAGGGCTACTGTTTCTTCCGTTTCGTCATATACTTCTACGTTGAACTTCACAATGCCTTTGGCCACATCTTCTTCGCTGCGTTTTTCCTGGTCTGTTTTTTCCTTTACGGTGAATTTTACGCCAATGGTCATCCCGGGATATACCGGCTTGGTAAAGCGGCATTCGTCTATGCCGTAATTGAGCAGCACAGGCCCTTTGCGCGGATCTACAAACATCCCGGCTGCCTTGCTGAGTACATAATAACCATGTGCCACCTTGCCTTCGAAAATGGTGCCTTCCAGGGAAGTAGCGTCAACATGGGCATAAAAATTATCCCCACTTACCTGGGCAAAGCTGGCAATGTCGGCATCTGTAACGGTATGCCTATGGGTATACACGGTATCCCCTACTTTGAGCTCTTCAAAATGCTGGCGAAAAACGTGCGGGTTTGCTTCCGGGCGACTTGCCCCGGGTTGGTATACTTGCGTGATCTCTGTAATAGTGTCCGGGTGCCCCTGAATGGCTATGCGCTGCAGGTAGTGCAATACGCCCCGCTTGCCACCCATTTCTTCGCCCCCTCCGGCCCGGCCCGGCCCCCCATGCGTAAGCAAAGGCATCGGAGAGCCGTGCCCCGTACTTTCTTTGGCTGACTTTTCGTTCAACACCAAAATACGCCCATGCATGTGGGCCGCTTCCAGCACAAAAGCACGCCCGATCTTGTCATCAGCCGTTACAATAGAAGAAACCAGGGAACCTTTTCCCATATTGGCAATTTCTACTGCTTCTTCCAGGTCTTTGTAGGGCATTAAGCTACTTACAGGGCCAAAGCATTCCACTTCGTGTACATCCGTATGGGTAAAAGGATCGTCATTGCGAAACAACATAGGAGAAACAAAAGCGCCCTTTTCCCGCTCAGCGCCTACAACCGGGAAATCACGCAGGTCTCCGTATACCATTTCCTGCTGCTTTTTAAGCCGATTCACATTCTCCATCAAGCGCTCCACTTGCAGTTTGGTGGCCAGCGCACCCATACGCACGCCCTCCTGGCGGGGATCTCCGATCGTGGTTTTCTTTAGCCTGCTGGTCAAGGCTTCCTGCACCTGGTCCATCTTAGAATCCGGCACCAGTATCCTACGCACGGCCGTACACTTTTGCCC
>JANQPD010000047.1 GCA_028285465.1 Owenweeksia sp.
GTAAAATTGGTGTAGGATGTACATGCCCCCAGGGCGGTCACATCGGTTAAAAAAGTATTTCCTACTTCCGCAGCGGTAAGCGCCCGGTCATACCATCGAAACTCGTCCAGGTTTCCTCCCATGTCTTCGGCAAATTCACTACATGAAGGCGAAGTAGTAATCGCATTCGTACTTATAGGTGCACTGCCAATGCTAAGCCCGCTGCTGTTGTTAAAAGGAGGCGATGTTATG
The DNA here is from genome assembly GCA_028285465.1 of Owenweeksia sp. Taxonomy (GTDB): domain Bacteria; phylum Bacteroidota; class Bacteroidia; order Flavobacteriales; family Schleiferiaceae; genus JANQPD01. Next base: position 232 of record JANQPD010000047.1, read on the forward strand.
GGCAATGTTCCCACAAGGCTAAAACCGTTGGAGTACATAGTATAGCTACCATAGGGACCCACCAAAGTGGGGGTGGCATCATACACGATATGAAACATGCTACCCAAAGAAGCAACAGGAAGCAATGCGATATTAAGACTAAGACCTCCCCTTCCGTATACGGTGACAAAACCTGTACCGTTGTTTATGGTGGCCACACAATGAAAATCAGCGGCACTATCACCAAACAGGTAAAAACAAGTCTCAGTGGTAAGCGGCATAGTATTCTGATACCAAAAAGAGACCGTAAAGTCCTTACTGTAGTCCGGATAAAAATTACTGTTTATTCCACCTGCTGCAGGGCCTGTGTTCCCCGATAGAGAATTAGAAGCCTGAAAACCAACCGTGTCGATAAAGAGATTTGAAGGAACAGGAATATTCTGGTTTCCCTGGGGGTTTGACGCAAAATTGAAAACTACGGTAGAATCGTCAAATTGATAATACAGGTATTCAGGAACTTGTGCATAGCAGGTACTCCAAAAAGTCATGATCCCAAAAACTAAGAATAGTCTGTTTTTCATAATCATTAGATTTAGTTCAAATATGAATGCGCACTCAGGCCTTGAAAAGCGTTTTGCTAAATAGCCGGGTTTACGAAGCCTTCCTTTGCCTCATAAAAAGGTTGATCTATGCGCTGTGTTGCTAAGGTTAAATTTATGGACGGTTAAGTCCAAAAAAGCAGATCCGCACCTCTACATCACCTCTACACTGTATATAACTTATTGAAAAACAGATATCATAATATTACTTTAGCTTAGCAACATCCCTTCATCACCCACTAAAAAATAACATATAAATGCTTTTTCCTCATTTTAAAGCCCGTGCTTTTTATCCTCCTGCACCTGTTAATGGAGGAAGTATTTACCGCTCTTTACTCCATGCAATGAGCATATGCTTTTTGTCATTAAGCCTGTCGGGTCAAGGATCACCTTCGGCAAATGGATTAGAAGACTTCAATAGCACTAAAGAGAAACGCACTTCTGATGTATTGGACAGCAATTTCCGGTTTATTGAATCGGAGTTAAAATCAGCCCTTAAAGAAAAGGATAGCGCTAAAATCGCCAGCTTCTATGTACATAAAGGACTTTTTTATTTTACTACAGATCAAAACCTTACGCTTGAGTACTTCTTTAAGGCACGGGAGATCTTTGAAAAGCTGAAGGACAGTACCAACCTGGCCAGCGCCTATAGGGCTATGGGGGTTCTCGATGTTTTAAGCCTTGCTCAAAGCCGGAACTTATTAAACAGAGCGCTGCAAATAAGCAAGCGCATCAATGACATTGAAAATGTAGTAACCATTTACAACAACTTCGGGGTCGTTTACACCCGGGAGGAAATGTATGATTCCGCTTTGTATTATTACAATCGGGCCTCTGAAATTCCTGAATTACAAGCAGACTCCGTCATGCAGGCAGGTCTGTGTTCTAACCTGGGGTATATAGAGATGAGTCTTCAAAACTATGACCAAGGCCTAAAGTATTTCTATAGAGCACTTCATCTGCTTCCCGCTAAAAAGAGTTATCAGAGCACTGTTTTTGAAGCCTCCATACTGGGAAACCTTATGCGTACTTATACCCACCTGGGGCAATACGATTCGGCCTTCCATTATTTTGATCGCATTAAAGTGTTTTTTTACTTGGGGGGTGACATACAAGCCACAACATATGGCCAGCTTTCTGAATTGTACAACAAGCTTAATGACCATGAAAAGGCACTGCTGTATTACCAAAAAGGGGATTCCATACAAGAAGCAAGGCTAAAGGAACAAAAAGCCAACTCCTTAAAACTGATAGAACTCGAATATACCTCTCAAATAAAAGAACAACAACTGGAAACGCTCCAGGCCAAAATGGAAAAAGAAGAATACCTCCGCCTTTTCCTGTTTCTGATTTTAGCTTTAGTGCTCATCTTTTCAATCGTAATCGTGTTGCTCCAGAGACAGAAGGCAAAGAGAAAAAGAGAGGCTGACCAGAAATTGATGGAGATCAGCTTAAAAAATGCTGAGCTCCAAAAACAATACCTGAGCAATGAGTTAAACTACACCAATAAAGAACTTACTTCCTTTGCTACAAACATTGTAGAAAACCATAATATTTTAAGCGACCTTAAAAGAAAAGTAGGTGAAATCTCCAGGGAGAACAGCGTAAAAAACATGCGGGAACAAATGCAGGAGTTGAACTTACTTTTGCAGCAGATATTTAACAGTGCCGTAAACCGTCAGCGTTTTTTAAAGCGCTCCAAGCAACTAAATTATGCCCTGGTTTTCTACCTGAAAAATCAATACCCCCAACTTTCTGAGGGGGATATCAACATTCTTATTCTGATTTTCCTGAAATTTAGTTCAAAAGAAATAGCCATTCTTCATAACATAGAAGCAAAAAGTGTGGAGCAGCGCAGGTATCGGATTCGCCATAAACTCAATATGAAGACTACGGATAGTTTTGAGGTGCTCTTTGACAGCATCCTTATGGGGCTTAGGGCTTCAGGTGTAGTAGCATCACACAAAACACAATCTATCCCATCAATAAAATGAACTCCCCCCAACCTATCAAGTATAAAGATGTAGAAGATCTCTTGGTGCAACTGCCCAGAGAACAACTTGTCGTTTTGGAAAGCTTACGCCAACTGGTATTTGATACGCTGCCCCGGGTAAGAGAAAAACTGAGCTATAACGTACCTTTTTATTACCTCAATAGGCGTATTGCTTTCATCTGGCCCGGGCATGTGCCCTGGGGAGGTATCCAGGATGGGGTTTTGCTGGGCTTCACCAAAGGATACTTATTCCAAGACGAAAAAATACTTTTTCCGGAGGCCAGACATAAAGAGATCAGGCAACTGCGGTTCACAACGCCTGAACAAATACCTGTTGACCTGATCAAAGCCCTGTTAATAGAAGCCGCGGCATTAGACGTAAACATAAAGCCCGGCTATACTGATCAATAGGAAAAAGATAGGCCTCCAGCCATAATAAAACTCCGGCTACCCGGCTTTACGAAACGTTCAAGCAATTTTCCCGGATAAAGCGGTAGCGGTATATGTCTAAGAAGGGGATGAAATCTTTGAGGTGCATCCTATACGCTATGCCCCTACGGCTTTTTCCACCTGCTGCAGGAGGTCGATGGACTCAAAGGGCTTGAAGATAAAACCATTCATACCACTCTCAAAGATCTGGTCTTTCACCTCTATATAGGCGGAAGCCGAAAGGGCTAATATGGGCAACTTTTCATTAAACCCGCGGATGGCCCTGCTGGCCTGGTAGCCGTCCATTACAGGCATCTGGATGTCCATCAATACTAAGTCAAAAGTGTTTTGCTGTACCTGATCCACAGCCTCCTGCCCATTGCGGGCCACATCTACCTTCAACTTGGCCCTTTCGAGTATCTGGCGGGCCACCATTATGTTGATCTCATTGTCTTCCACCAGTAGCACGTACTTACCTTCAAGGTTGTACACCGTACGCTCCTTGGCCTCTTCCACTTCCTGTTCTATAGCCTTTTCCAGATTTAGCGTAAAGTAAAAACGGCTGCCCTTTCCCGGTTCGCTTTCCAGGTGGATTTTACTACCCATAACTTCCACTATTTTCTGTACGATGGGCAGACCTAATCCTGTACCGCCATATAGGCGAGTGGTATCGGTTGAGGCTTGAGTAAAAACGTCAAAAACCTGATCTTGATGGTCTTCGGCAATGCCGATGCCTGTATCAATGACTTCGGTCAGCAGTTCCATATGCCTATCGTCTTGCGAAAGCACCTTCATCTTGATGTTTACTTCTCCCTTATGGGTAAACTTAATGGCGTTGGAAACAAGGTTATTCACCACCTGATTGAAGCGTATTATGTCTAGCCATACCTGCGGCAGGTTTTCAGGTATGTAAAGGCCCAGGCTTATGCGTTTACGCTCAGCATTGGCCTCGTGAATTTTCTGTACCTGTTGCATGGCCTCCTTGAGGTTTGTAGGCACGGGTTCCAGCTTCATTTCATGTACTTCAAGCTTACTAAAATCCAGCACGTTGTTCAGCAGGCTCAGCAACAGGTTGCCGGAATGGGTGAGGGCTTCGAGGTTTTCCTTCTGTTCAGGCTTCGGGTTAGATTCGTTGAGGATATGTGAAAGGCCGATGATCGCATTGAGTGGGGTACGTATCTCATGGCTCATCGTACTCAAAAAGCGTGACTTGGCATTGGAAGCCTCCTCCGCCACTTCGCGCTGGTTATGGATATCTGAATAAAACCGGGCATTGAGAAATGAGAAATACACAAGCTGATAGGTAACCAGTAGTATCGTACTGACTATAGACACGGGATAGATAACCTGACCTGCTAGCTGAGGATCCATAGGAGTATCGGCAAAAAGGGTGAAATTCGTAAGGTATAGCAACACCCAAAGCAAACCCGAAAAACTGGAGAATATCCATACAAAGTGGCGCTCCCGCCTAAAGGAAAACATGATAAAGGGCAGTGCCAGAGAGAACATCAAGATAAATTCTACACTACCGGCCTTGCCTATAAAGCTGGCGGTAAGGGTAACACTGAGGTTAAACACCACCATATAAATGATCCGCGCCAGGGTAAGACTCCCCCGTTTGGAGAGGATGGCAGTAAGGACAAAGGTGAGCGAAGCGCCCAGGATATACCAGCCCAACTCGGTCATGTCTAAGCTGCGCGCCAGCCAAAACCACACAAAAGCCAGCGCTGACGTAAAGCAAGACAATACATAGACTAGCCGTACCCGCCTTTCGGAGAATTCAGACATATGACCTTTTTGGTTGGGGGCAAATATACTCATATGTCAGCCAGGTATGGCGGGCGAACCAAAACCAGGTGTCTTTGTCTACAGAATTTCCCTAAAAGGCAATAATTATAGCTGGCGCATTTTAAGCCGGAAGTGATGTTCCCTCCAAGCCAATGAATAATGCTGTAATGCCGGGCTTCTTTATTTCCGGAGTTTTCTAAAAGGTTGGTAAGACGATCTCGTTAGGCCAGGTTTATGCAATGGGATCAATAGTGCTTAATTCGCCTAATGAGGTTGGGCTCCACCTGTAAATATGGAGATCGGATATTCTGCAGAGCCGGTTCAAAGCTGCCTCCATCTTTATCCTGCTTTGCCTATACCGGCTTCTTCGGGCTTAGATATTTTCTATCAGCAACACACTTTCCCTGAACAGTAATGTACTTTTGCAAACTATGTCCAGAAAGTTTAAAATACAATCCGACTACGCTCCTACCGGAGACCAGCCAAAGGCTATTGAAGAGCTTGCCCAGGGCCTGGAAGCCAACGAGCACTACCAAACCCTCCTAGGGGTTACGGGAAGTGGGAAAACCTTTACCATCGCCAATGTCGTAGAAAAAATCCAACGACCTACCCTGGTGCTCAGCCACAACAAAACTCTGGCTGCGCAGCTTTACGGAGAGTTCAAGCAGTTTTTCCCGGATAATGCGGTAGAGTATTTTGTTTCGTACTACGATTATTACCAGCCGGAAGCTTATATCCCTACCAGTGGTACCTATATTGAGAAAGATCTCTCCATCAATGAAGAAATTGAAAAGCTGCGCTTAAGCACCACTTCTTCCCTGCTCTCCGGGCGCAGGGACGTGCTGGTGGTGGCCTCTGTTTCCTGTTTGTACGGCATTGGAAACCCCAAGGAATTCGCGGACCAGATCATAGAACTGGAAACGGGCCAGGTAATCCCCCGCAATACATTTTTGCACTTGCTGGTAGGCGCTCTTTACAACCGCACCACGGCCGAATTTACCAGGGGGAGCTTCCGGGTAAAAGGCGATACCGTGGATATTTTTCCCGCGTATGCGGATACTGCCTTTCGCATACATTTCTTTGGTGACGAAATAGAAGACATAGAACGTTTTGACCCTTCTTCCCGGGAGGTTATCGAGCACTTTGACCAGGTGAGGATTTTCCCGGCCAATATTTTTGTAACCGGCAAGGAAACCTTAAAATCTGCCATACACAACATCCAAGACGATATGGTAGAACAGGTGGCGTTTTTTAAGCAAAACCAACGTCCGCTGGAAGCAAAACGCCTGCAGGAACGCACGGAATTTGACCTTGAAATGATCAGGGAACTTGGGTATTGCTCCGGTATTGAGAATTACTCCCGCTACCTGGACGGCCGCGCTCCGGGCACCCGTCCTTTTTGCCTCCTGGATTACTTTCCCGATGATTACCTGATGGTGATCGATGAGAGCCACGTAACCGTATCGCAGGTACGGGCCATGTACGGGGGCGACCGCTCACGTAAGGAAAACCTGGTAGAGTATGGCTTTCGTCTTCCGGCAGCTATGGACAACCGCCCATTGAAGTTCGAGGAATTTGAAGCCCTGCAAAACCAGGTCATCTATGTGAGTGCCACCCCTGCCGATTATGAACTTGAGAAAAGTGAAGGGGTCGTGGTAGAGCAATTGATCCGTCCTACCGGTCTGCTGGACCCGACCATCGAAGTACGTCCCGTTGAAAACCAGGTAGATGACCTGATGGAGGAAATAAACAAACGGGTAGAAATAGATGAACGTACCTTGGTTACCACCCTCACCAAGCGTATGGCGGAGGAGCTGACCAAATACCTCACCCGTTATGGCGTGCGTTGCCGCTACATTCATTCCGATGTAGATACCCTGGAACGAGTAGAGATCATGCGCGACCTCAGGCTCGGGCTTTTTGATGTTTTGATCGGGGTAAACCTTTTGCGCGAAGGCCTGGACCTGCCGGAAGTATCGCTGGTAGCGATCCTGGATGCCGATAAAGAAGGCTTCCTGCGTGCTGAGCGCTCCCTGGTGCAAACCGTGGGTCGTGCCGCCAGGAACGTTAACGGGCTTGCGATCATGTATGCCGATAAGATCACCGACAGCATGCGGCGCACTATAGATGAAACCAACCGGAGACGGGCTGCGCAGCAGGCATACAATGAAAAACACGGCCTGAAGCCCACCGCACTCAAAAAGTCCAAAGAATCCATTTTGGCCACATCAAAAGCGGCAAACTCTACTGCTTACATTCAAACACAAAGCACCGCCATAGCTGCTGAGAGTGGCCCGGTATATTACAACGAGGAACAATTGCGGAAGGAGATTGAAAAAACACGCAAAAAAATGGAAAATGCGGCCAAGGCATTAGACTTTATTGAGGCTGCAGCCCTCCGTGACCAATTGGGAGAACTCGAAGACCGGCTGCAAAAAGAGTTCAAGGTCTAAATGTGGGAAAGGCTAACCTGAAGCTTAGCAATACAAACTATTTGAAAACGCGTTTATATACCTGTCTGCTCCTTTGTTGCCTTCTGCCTGGCATTCTGACCGCGCAATCGCTTAGCGGCCGGGTAGTGGATACACAGGGAAAACCTCTGCCGGGCGCTACCCTGGCTGCCTATTCGGAAGGCACTTTAAAAGCAGGTACTGCGAGCAAAGCAGACGGCAGCTTTCTGCTCGAACTGCCTTCCGGAAGGTACACACTGCGCGTTTCTTTTATTTCTTTCCAAAGTAAAAATATACCCATCGAGCTGTCTTCTGTCCCAAAGCAATTGGGCGATATAATACTTCAGCCCACTGTTAGTGCATTGGATGAAGTAACGGTGGAAGCTGAGGCCAACCTCATAACTTTTGAACAGGATAAACGGGTGTATAATGTAAGCGCCGACCTCGTGAACAAAGGGCTAAACGCCTCAGATATTCTCGATAATATTCCGTCGGTGGCCACGGATGTAGAAGGAAATGTAAGTTTACGGGGAAGCAACAACGTACGCATCCTCGTTAATGGCAAACCTTCAGGGCTTATCGGCACAAACCCGGCCGAAGCCCTCCGCCTCTTGCAAGGCAATCAGATAGAACGTATTGAAGTGATTACGAACCCCTCGGCCCGTTATGATGCTGAAGGAGAAGCAGGCATCATTAACATCATACTCAAAAAAGAGCAGCAGCGTGGTTTTAATGGCAATCTTGAGGCGAGGGGCGGCTACCCGGACAATTACGGTGCTTCCGCCGGTCTCAATTACCGGACAAACAAAATCAATTTCTTTGGCAACCTGGGCCTAAACTACAACCGGGCTCCCGGTGGTGGAAGCTCGTTACAGCAGTTTTTTGGGGATACGGTCTATACTTTTGAGCGGGAACGAAGGCAACTTAGAGGGGGCACCAACGCTACCCTTAACCTTGGGGTAGATTATTACTTTACGCCTAAAACCTCTCTTACCACCAGTCTTTTATACCGCCCCTCCCTGAACAATAACGTGGTTACTTTGAACTACAAAGATTTTAATGCCAATGACGCCCTCGTAAAACAAACAGAGAGAATTGACGATGAAATTGAGCGGGGACGTACCCTGGAAGGAGACGTTCATTTTGAACACCAAATAGGAAAGGATAAAAAACACAAGTTGACTGCTGATTTTCGTTTCCAGGACAGCGATGACCGGGAAAATTCGAATATCGCGCAAAGCAGTTCTGCGGCCTTGGAAAACTTTACGCAAAAAGTACGCAACCAGGAAGACGAGCAAAATATCCTGCTACAGGCCGATTATGTGAAGCCTTTTGGTGAGAAACGCAGTATTGAAATGGGGGCGCGGAATACGTTTCGAACTGTAATTAACAATTTCGCAGTAAGCCAGGAAGACAGTATCCTGGAGGCCTTCACCAGTAATTTCGAGTATTTGGAAAACATCCTGGCAGGTTACTTCATTTACAATGATGCCGTAGGTAAGATTACCTACCAGCTAGGTCTGCGCAGTGAATATACCGATATCAGTACAGCTGTATTAAATCGTATCGAGGAGCCTGTCGAGAAGCAATACCTTAACTTTTTTCCCAGCGCGTTTGTCACCTATGACGTAAACAAAACAAGCGATGTACAACTAAGTTATAGCCGCAGGTTAAGCCGTCCTAGTTTTCGTTCATTGCTGCCCTTTTCCAACTTCAGCGACAACCGCAATATCTTCCAGGGCAACCCAGATCTGGACCCTGAGTTTACGGATTCATACGAAATGGGGTATTTGCATTACTGGCCCAAGATCACCTTTTATGCAGGTGCATATTACCGTCACCGCACGGGTGTAGTAGCGCGTATTATTACGGTTGACAGCACTGGAGTCAGCACTTTCCTTCCTGTAAACCTGAGTGTTCAAGATGCCTATGGCCTGGAATTTACCTATAGCCATAAACTATCGGATTGGTGGCAGGCAAACGCCAACCTGAACATTTACCAGGCCATTACCGTAGGTGACTTTGAAGGCATTGATTATGGAAACACGAATTTCTCCGCGCAGGGCCGGGTATCCAGTCAATGGGATTTTTGGGAAAGCAGTTTACAGGTAAATGCCAACTTGCGTGCGCCCCGCACCACTCCACAGGGAACACAAAAAGGCATCTATACCTTAAACCTGGCCTGGAGCAAGGATTTCTTAAACCGCAACGCTACACTAACTTTTTCGGTGAATGACCTGTTTAACAGCAGGCGCAGGCAAAGTACCAGCCGCGGGCTCAATTTTGAAAGCACTTCTGATTTTCAGTGGCGCGAAAGGCAATTCCTCCTCACCTTTTCCTACCGGATCAACCAGCAAAAAAAGCGCCCGGGCCGAGGCGGCAATAGGGGCTTTGGAAATGATGAGGGAGGAATGTAAAGGCCGTTTAGTTTAGCTGTTGTCTTTCATATCTATCCAACCAATGAAGGTAGCGCCATTGGAGATTTCGCTATTGTGCCAGCAAAACAAAAGTGGTTCCGTTAAAGCATTGAAATCGATTTCCTGGGCGCAGGTAGCGGTAAGGTCATCCGTTGCACTGTCTACGATTTCCATATCTCCCGCCGTTCTTGGTACTCCTTTATACGTAAGGGCCACTTCATTGAAACTGGCAATTCTCTTCTTGCCTCCGGCTTGGTTTTTTCTCTTTAACCTCGCTATTGTGTGTTTTCCCGCTTCTCCTTTTTTCAACTCAACTCCTTCCAGTTCAAATCCCCCTTCTTCCGTATCAAATGCAGCAGAAGCTTTAAGCGCTACACCGGTATAATTTTCAGGATAATCTGTAAAGAGGATTTGCATTTCGCCTTCAGGCGCTTCACCAGAATACGTAAAGGTAAATGCATCAACCAAGTGGGCATCTCCATTTGGATTAAAGCTACCGTAAAAAGTACCACTCTCAAAGTCTAAATCTGCATTGGCCGGTTCGGGAAAAGAATCTCCGCTAATCGTGCATTCTATGCTTAATTCGTCATCCTCTTTTTCGATAAGGATGCGTGAAAATTTTAGGTCGTAATTGCTCATTTTTTGTTGAATTTAGAAGTGTAAATGTAGGACAAAACTGTCCCTTTACAGCAAAGACTAACGGGCTTTCCTTACATTTGAAGGGCAACACACTGGAACTACGTATGAATCATTTTTTGGGCCTTTATCGATGTCTGTGGGTAATCCCGGTTTTTACAATTGGCCTACAAAAAGGCCTTGGCCAATCTCACACGAAAAAAGAAGTAGACACCTGGCTGGAAATGGCCATTGATTTGAGTGCCAATGAACCGGACTCCAGTTTGGTTTATTTCGAGAAGGCCAAAAAAGCACTGTCTGTCTCTAAAAAAAGCTGGACAAGATTAAGGATACTTTACGACCTGTACTATAGCAGTTATCTCAATGAACTGAATAACTACGACAGTTCACTGTATTACGTGAACAGGGCTTTAAAGCAAACCAAGGGGGTAGATAGCTTACAGAAATTAGAAGGTCTCACGTACAATTATCTGGGGCAATTGTATCAGAATTCTATGCATTATGAAAAGGCCCTGGATTGTTTTCTGAAGTCCATTGCTATATATGAAGCACATAACGACCCGGATCTCTATTTTGATTACCACAACCTCGCCAACATCTACCTGGACCTGGGCATGGATTCTTTAGCTATTGAAGCGTATAAGGAAGCCGACCGGCGGGCACCCGATGACCCTTACATAAAGTACTCCATCAATATAAACCTGGCATACCTCTATCTGCAAATGGATTTGCCTCATGTGGCAGGACCGATCTTTAAGAAGATCGAACCCTTTTTCTCCAATACAGAAGTAGGTACCCGGAACAACCGCTTTATGGGTTTGGTCAGTTATGCAGACTATTACGTAGCCGTAGATAGCCTGTTGAAAGCAAGGGAAGTGCTGGATAGCGCGGCTTCTCTTGCAAAAAAACTTGACATCAGGCAGGTAGATATGTTCCTGAGCCGTTCCTGGTCAAGGTATTACAAGGCCAAGGGAGATTATGCAAAAGCCTATGGCTATATTACTGACTATCACGCGTTGAGCGATAGCCTGGACGGGGTAGAGGTACGGAATAGCCTAAACGAACTGCAAACCAAATACGCGACTGCAGAAAAAGAAAGGCAGATACAAGCACAGGAGCTCCGTTTGGAAAAAAGCTCGGCCCGGCAAAGGATCCTGATCCTGAGCACAGGGGCCATACTCATCATTTTGGTGTTACTCGCCTATTTCTATATGAACTCCCGTAAAAAGAGAAAACTTTTGTATGCACAGAACCTGCAAATACAGAAGGCCAACCGGGAAATAGAAAACCTGATGCGGGAAAGTCACCACCGGATAAAGAACAACCTGCAAGTGGTAAGCAGCCTGCTTAAAATGCAAAGCAAGAACGTGCATTCGCCAGAAGCTCGGGCATCTTTGATCGAAGCCTTTAACCGGGTAAAAACCATTGCTTTGCTGCATCAAAAACTGCAAGGGTCACAAACCTTTAAAGAAGTAGACCTGCAGGAATTTGTAGAACAGCTTGTACAAGCCTCCAAAGATTCGCTTGTAGGGAATCAAAGTCAGGTTGCCCTTTTCACCAAAGCCGAAAAAGTAGAGGTTTCTACCGATATGGCGATTTCTATAGGTCTGGTCATTAACGAACTGATCACCAATGCAATAAAATACGCTTTCTCTGCAAGCGAAAAGGGCGTTGTACATATAGATTTGAAAGTAGAAAAAGGCAGCTTACATTTGAGGGTTTCCGATACGGGAAAAGGCTTTCCGGCTGATTTCAAATTTGAAGAATTGAACAGCCTGGGATTCAAGATCGTGCGAAGCATGGCTACGAAACTCAAGGCACAAGTAAAAGTAAGTACGAACAAAGGCGCTGTAATTGATATAGAAATACCTTATGAAAGAGCTGCTTGATAGCATATTGGTAGTGGAAGATGAGCCGCTTATAGCAGAGGACATCTGCGACACGCTGAACGAAGCGGGCTATGGCGTGGCGGGTATCGCACACAACGCAAACGATGCCATACGCATTCTGAAGAATAATGCACCGAGCCTTGCCTTGCTCGACATTAATATAGACGGGCATATTGATGGCCTCATGCTGGCAGGTATGATCAATGAAGACTATGAGATACCTATTATTTTCCTTACGAGCTATACAGATCCTCAAACCCTTAAAAAGATAGCAGATCTAAAAGCTTACGGGTATATTGTAAAACCCTTTAACGAAAAGGAGCTTACCACCAATATAGGGCTGGCCATAGCCCGGCATAAGGAAAACAGCCGATCACTGGGAACCTTAGAGGAGCAAAGTACTACAAAGGATTTTTTCATTAAGAAAGATCATAAGCTGCAAAAGGTATCGGTGACCGATATTCTGTACGCACAGGCTTTTGACAACTATACTTACCTCATCACCGACAAAGAAAAATTTCTGGTACCCTTAACTTTAAAGAAGGTGAATGAAAAGGTGAATTCAGAAAAGTTTTTCAGGGTGCACCGCAGCTACGTGGTTAACCTGGATAAGATCACTGAGATTACCGAAGATGCCGTTGTGCTTAAAACGCTGCGGCTTCCGCTAAGCCGCAATTCCAAATCAGGTTTGTTAAAACGCGTAGACCTTTTGTAAAAAAGAAGCCCGGTAAACCGGGCTTCTTTTTTATTATCAATCGATCTTTACGAGCAACACGTCAAAAATGAGTGTGGCATTTGGCGGAATTACCCCTCCTGCCCCCTGGCTTCCGTAGCCAAGTGCCGGGGGAATAACCAGGCGGGCTTCCTGCCCTTCCCTTAAAAGGCTTATGCCTTCATCCCAGCCGGGGATGACCTGTCCCTGTCCCAGTTGAAAACGGATAGGCTCTCCGCGTTTGGTGGAATCGTCAAAGGTACTGCCGTTTAGCAGCATGCCTCGATAATGCACGGCTACCATATCGTCCTTTTTGGCTTGCTTCCCATCGGCCTCTCCTTCCTGCATGATCTTGTACTTCAGGCCACTCGGTCTTGCTTCAAAACCTTTTGTAAGTTCTTCAAGCTGTGCCTCACCCTTCTGGCGCTCTTTTTCAGCCTCTTTTACCAGGTCTTCCATGCCCTTTTCGAAAACGGCTACCGCATCGAAGCTTTCGGCTGCACTTCCGGTCCGGATAATCTCCAGGTTCTCGATCTTATCTCCCTGCTCAATTTGGTCTACTACTTCCTGGCCTTCGATCACCCTCCCAAATACAGAGTGCTTATCGTCCAGCCAGGGTGTTTCTACATGGGTTATAAAAAACTGGCTTCCATTGGTTCCCGGCCCTGCATTGGCCATGGAGAGCACTCCCGGTCCATCATGACGCAAACGTTCATCAAACTCATCGGGAAAATTGTACCCAGGTCCACCCGAACCGGTACCTTTCGGGTCTCCACCCTGGATCATAAAATTATTGATCACGCGGTGAAAGTTCAAACCGTCATAGTAGGGTTCTCCCTTGGCTTTAGCCGTATTTTCAATTTTTCCCTCAGCCAGGCCTACAAAATTAGCCACCGTAAGCGGGGTTTTTTCGAATTCCAGGCTGGTGGTTATCATTCCTTTGGAGGTATGAAACCTCGCATACATTCCGTTTTCCATATTACTTTATGCCTACCATTTCAACATCAAATACAAGGTAAGAACTAGGTGGAATTACCGGTGGGTACCCCCTTTCTCCATAACCCAGTTGGGGGGGAATGATCAGTTTATACTTATCCCCTACTTTCATCATGCTGATGGCTTCTTTCCAACCTTGTATTACCCGGGCCTGTGGTCCGGCTACTACCTCTAAAGGCCCGTAAGGACGTTGCGGATTATATGTTCCTTTTTCTTTGGCCAACTCTTCAATGCTGGTATCAAATAAAGTTCCATCTGGCAAATAGCCCGCATAGTGCATCAGTACGGTTTGCCCATCTTCGGGCTTGGCTCCTTTGCCCTCCTCCTTTATTTCATAGTAAAGGCCACTGCCCGTAGCTGTAGCCCCTTCCAAAAGTGATTTTACCGCTTCTTCCTGCTTTTTACGTTCCTCTTCTTTTGCTTTTTTAGCTTCTTCCTGTTTAGCATTGAACACCTGGGCAGCGTCAAAGGCCTTTGCTTCACTACCCATACGAATGATCTCAACTTTGTTCATTTTATCCCCCTGGGCAATGGTGTTAACTACGTCCATCCCCTCTTTTACCTTACCGAAAACAGAATGGCGGTCATCGAGATGAGGGGTGGCCACGTGTGTGATGAAAAACTGGCTTCCGTTTGTAGCAGGACCGGAATTGGCCATAGATAGAATGCCTGCCGTATCGTGTCTCAGGCTTGGATCAAATTCATCGGCAAAAGAATAACCCGGGCCGCCGCTGCCATTTCCTTGCGGGTCACCTCCCTGGATCACAAAATTAGGCACAACCCGGTGAAAGCTAAGTCCGTCATAGTAAGGCTCTCCTTTAGCTTTGGCTTTGTTCTCAATGGTTCCTTCGGCCAGCCCTACAAAATTGGCCACAGTAAGAGGTGCGTTTTCATAATACAGCTCTGCCAGGATATCTCCTTTACTGGTTTGGAACTTCACATAGATCCCGTCTTCCAGTTTAAGCTGCTTATCGTTTACCGTTACTGAATTCTGTGACGTACAGGATGACGCCAGTGCCAGAAAAGCTGTGGCTACTGCCCACATTTTTTTCATCATTATGATTTTGATTTTTCTATTTGTACAAGCTTAATCTCATATACCAGTGCCGTTACAGGCGGTACCCTTTTTTGGTCGCCTGCCACGCCAAAAGCAAGGTGCGAAGGTAAGATAAACAGCCCCTCATCACCAAGGCCCAATTGCTTTAAAGCTTCGTGCAAACCAATCTCCGCATCTTGCTTATCTATCCGCAGATTGCGTTTGCCGCTTTCGGCAGAACTATAAAGCCGAGTGCCGTTTAGCAAACTGATGGTGTATTCCAGCAATACGATATCTCCGGTTTCCGCATTGCCTCCGGAAATACTGTCTTTAGTTATCTTATAATACAGGCCCGTTCCGGTACGTTGCATGTCCAGGCCACGGTCCTTGATGTAGCTTTCTATACTTTCTCGCTCCTTTGCCAAAAAATCGCGCTGGTTTTGTATTTGCTGTTCCCGGTTTAAAGGCGGGCTTTGTCCATCGCCCCTGGTGGGAGATGAACCACATTGACAGCCTACTAACACAAGGGTTGTAACGATAGTAAGTACTTTCAGGAGTTTCAATTGGTTTTCTTTTGACGTTCCACAATCTCCGGGAGCAGCTTTTTCACTTTTTCCAAGGTTTGTTCCAGGCTAAGGTAACTAACGCCTCCGGCAGCATTTTTATGCCCCCCTCCTTCAAAATGATCACGGGCAAATTGATTTACGTCAAAGTTCCCTTTACTGCGAAAACTCAGCTTTATTTTATCTTCATTTTCGGTGCAAAAAATACTCAACACTATATCTTTAATGGAAAGGCCATAGTTTACAAAACCCTCTGTATCCCCTTTTTTGAAGTTAAACCGGGTTAGCTCTTTTTGTGAAAGGGGAATGAGTACCGTATGCTCCTTTTCAAACACCTGCATGTTTTCCAATGCCTGGCTCAGGAGTTTAAGGCGGTCGCGTGAGTTACTGTCGTACACGGCTGAAGCAATTTCGTGGGGCACAGCACCCACTTCCAGCAGGGAGGCCACTACACGATGGGTAGTAGGACTGGTGCTGCTAAAACGGAAATTGCCCGTATCTGTCATAATGCCCACATAAAGACAGGTGGCGATTTGCGCATTAAGCACAGGTAGCCAATGCATCGCTTCAGCAAAGTGATAGATCATTTCACAGGTAGAAGACATGCCTGTATCGGAGTACAATACCTCCGGCCAACGCTCCGGCTGTTGATGGTGGTCTATTAAAATGCGTTTGGCGGGGTGATGGCGCAGGGCTTTTTCCATTGGTCCGCTTCGCCCCAGGGCGTTGTAATCGAGGTGAAAAATCAGATCGGCATTGGACAGGACGCGGGCTGCTTCCAGATTCTCTTCATACACCAATACCTCTTCACTTCCCGGTAGGAAATTAAGCAGCTCTGCGTACACATTGGGCACAACTACTTGAACAGCTTTGCCAAGATGTTGCAGGAAAAGTTGTAGACCTAGGGCTGCCCCCATAGCATCCGCATCAGGACCTGTGTGATTGGTAATCACGATGTTTTGCGCTTGTTTTATAAGGTGTTGCGCTTTCTGCACCGCTTCCATGGCTATTGACATGGGGCAAATATAATGGCACTTTTCCTTTTAGAATTATGCTATATTCGCCCGCCATGAACAAAAAAACCAAAAATGCCTGGGCCTTTTATGATTGGGCCAATAGCGTGTATTCGCTGGTGATCAGCACAGCCGTTTTTCCGAGTTACTTTGCTGCCGTTACCGGAGATTACTTCCAGGGGGGAAATGTCCCTTTTCTTGGATATGAGATTCCCAATACCAGCCTTTATTCTTATTCCTTGTCCCTTTCTTTTATTGTTGTTGCGTTGATCTCCCCTATACTCAGCGGCATAGCCGACCATACTGGAAAAAAGAAAAGTTTTTTACGCTTTTTCGCCAACCTGGGGGCCATAGCGTGTGCCGCTCTTTACTTTTTTGACGGCAGCAACATTTGGCTAGGTCTTTCGGCCAGTATGCTAGCCAGTGTAGGCTTTTGGGGTAGTCTGGTTTTTTACAATGCCTTTCTGCCCGAAGTTGCCCTTCCCGAAGAACAGGATAGTCTTAGTGCAAAGGGATTTTCTCTGGGGTACATCGGCTCTTCTATTTTGCTCATTATAAACCTGGCTATGATCCAAATGCCGGATACATTCGGCTTAAGTGATTCCGGACAGGCATCGCGGATAAGTTTCCTGATGGTAGGCATATGGTGGGCTGGTTTTGCACACCTCAGCCTGAGGAGATTACCCGGAAATGTGTACAAGCGTAAACCTGACGAACGCTACATATTCAAGGGTTTTAAAGAGTTGCGCCAGGTTATGTCAGAGCTACAGTTCCAAAAAACATTGCGCAGGTTCCTGTACTCCTTTTTCTTTTTTAGCATAGGGGTACAAACGGTGATTTACCTGGCCAGCCTCTATGGAAGCGAGGAATTGGGTTTAGGGCTCAGCGAGCTCATCGTCACTATTATCATCATTCAATTTGTAGGGATTGCCGGTGCCCACCTTTTCAGCTTTTTAAGCAAGAAATTTGGGAATATGCAGTCTTTAAAGATCAGCATTGCAGTATGGGCACTGCTTTGCTTTGCCGCCTATTCTCTTACCCGCGAAGACCCCAATGTTTCGCTCAAATTTTACCTGCTTGGAGGTTTTGTAGGCCTGGTAATGGGTGGGATTCAGGCGATAAGCAGGAGTACATACAGCAAGTTGCTACCTGCTGAAACACAATCGCATGCGAGCTACTTCAGCTTTTACGATGTAACAGAAAAAGTAGCCATTATGCTGGGCACGTTTATATACGGGCTTTTGATCTACCTCACCGGAAGCATGAAGATAAGCGCCCTAGCGCTCAGCCTTTTCTTTGTTTTGGGTTATTTTTTATTGACACGGGTGCCAAAAACAAAATACGTTTATTGAAGTACCAGAGAAGCCTGGTCTACCCGCACTTCTTCAAAGAGCTCGTCAAAACTTACCACCCGGCCTTTAACGGTTACTTCCCCACCCTCTGTTAAACCGGAGGGAGCAAAACCCTCTGCCATCTGGCAATAGATGCCGGGTTCCAGGATCAGGTGGTTGTCGTCTAATTCCGTTATGGCTCCCCTGATCTCCACTACCTGGTCTAAATACTGCGCATTGGCTGCGCTTACTTCCTGCTTATAGGCATCGAACAATTCTCTTGCGCGCAAATGTACACTGGCTTCCTCGGCCTGCACATTGCGGTGGGGCTTGTGAAATACATAGAAATACCCTGCCAGGGCCACACCAATCAGGAGAATGAATATGATTAACCACTTTTTCATATGGCTGAGACATTAAATTTGTGGGAAGATACAAAGCTTTGATTGCTTCTTATCGACAGTTTATTTTTAATCATCAAATCTGGGCCAATCCGGAAATGAATTTCTATAAGGAATTTGTGTAAGTTTGGCTTTTAACTGGCTGAGGGGCCTGTTTATAAGATTTGTTTATGAAGAAGTACTTAGTACACGCACCTGCCCTGCTCCTATTACTCGTAGTCAGCTGCTACTATGACAATAAAGAGGATCTTTACAAGGATCTTCCTTCCCCGGTTTGCGATACGGTTGATGTATCCTACAGTGCTTTTGTAAAGCCTTTATTGGAACGATCTTGTGCAACACCGAACTGCCACATTGGCCCCAATGCCAGTGCAGGGATAGACCTAAGCTTGTATGCCGATGCAAAACGCATTGCGGATAATGGTAGTTTTTATGGTAGGATTACCAATACTACAGGCCCCCTTATGCCGCAGGGTGGTCCCAGGCTGCCTCCTTGCGACATCGACAAGATCGAAGCCTGGATAGATGCCGGCGCACTTAACAACTAAATTAGAACCCATGAATAAGAGAAGTTTTTTTGTTCTGTTCCTTTCCCTGGTGTTTACAGGGATTAATGCACAGAAACTGATGACCCGGAACGGGTACATTAAATTTTTTTCGCATGCGCCTCTGGAGGATATAAAAGCTGAAAACAACCAGGTAAGTAGTGTAATAGACTTGAGTAATGGTACATTCGCCTTCGTGGTACCGATCAAGGGTTTTCAGTTTGAAAAAGCCCTTATGCAGGAGCATTTTAATGAAAACTACCTGGAAAGCGGGGCCTATCCGAACGGCACCTTTAAGGGAAACATCGAAGAGTACACAAAGATCGATATGGACAAAGACGGCACGTATAAATTAAAGATGAGTGGCGTAATGAGGATTCATGGGGTAGAGAAAAAGATCGTAGAAGTTGTGGAGTTCACCGTAAATGGAGGTAAGCTAAACCTGTTTTCGGTTTTCAACATAAAACCCTCCGACTACGAGATCAAGATTCCCGCCAGCAAACAGGACAACATCGCTGATACCCTGGAGGTAACCGTAAGAATGAGCTATGCTGCAAAAAAATAACCGTCTTTTAAAGGGCCTTTCTTTAGGCCTTTTTTTATTTCTGGGGTTTATGGCTTCCGGACAGGATGACCTGCTTGCGGAATTAGAAGCAGACAGCAAGCCCAAAACCTCCTATGCTTTTGCCACCTTCAAAGGTACCCGGGTGGTTAACCTTCAAAGTCCTGAGCTGCCTGCTAAGGGAGTACTGCAATATATGATCTTGCACCGCTTTGGAACATTTAGAACGAATTACTTCTACAATTTTTTAGGGTTACACAATGCCCAGGTACGTTTAACGGTGGACTATGGCATAACAGACTGGTTAAATGTGGGCATCGGGCAAAGCTCCTTTCAGAAAATGTATGACGGTTTTGTAAAGTATCGCCTGTGCAGACAGAGCTCAGGCGAGGTGAACATGCCGGTAAGCATTGTCGGATACTCGAGTATGTTTTACACGGCACAGCGTACCCCGGAAAACCGGCCATTGAATACTGCTCAACGCCTAAGCTTTGTAAACGAATTGGTTATTGCACGAAAGTTTAGCCAGAACTTCAGTGCAGAACTGGTACCTACTTTGGTGCATCAAAATACGGTTGACAGCGCAGCGTACAGCAATAGCGTATTTTGCCTGGGTCTGGGCGCCCGTTATAAGATTACTAAAATGCATGCCTTGTCGGTTGAATACGTGTACCAAATAAACCCTACCAAGCAGTTTTTTGATGGCACGGCACTACAGGACTACAACAATGCCCTTTCCGTTGGTTTTGATATAGAGACCGGTGGGCATGTTTTTCAGTTGTTTTTAACCAACTCCCGGGGAGTAAGTGACCCCCTGGTCTTCACTGAAACACCCGGCAACTGGTTAGATGGCGACATCCATTTTGGATTTAATATTTCGCGGGTTTTTACCATAGTACGCCCTAAATTGCCCCGCGAATAAAAAACAAATGGAAAACACATTTGACCTATTGGTGGTAGGTGGTGGTGTGGTTGGGTTGGCCACCGCTTATAAGTACCAACTTAAATATCCCGAAAAAAATATTGCCATCCTCGAAAAGGAAGACCGCCTGGGGGCGCACCAAACCGGGCACAATTCGGGAGTGATCCACTCCGGCATCTATTATAAACCCGGAAGCTACAAAGCCAAAAACTGTATTGACGGACGTAAACAGTTGGTTGCTTTTGCCAAAGAGTACGGAGTACCCCATGACATCTGCGGGAAGATCATCCTGGCCACGGATACCGAAGAGCTTCCCCTCCTGGAGAAAATATACCAAAGAGGCCTTGAAAACGGAATAGAGGATATAGAAAAGATCGGTCCGGCCGAAATTGCTAAAATAGAGCCCTTTGCCATTGGAGTACAGGCCATTAAAGTGCCTGTAACCGGCATCATCGATTATGTGCAGCTCTGCCGGGTTTTATTGTTGCAGATCAGGAAGATCAACGCCAAGAGTAAAGTATTGCTCAATACCAAAGTATTGAAACCCATTGAAGGAGGGGTATTGACCGACCGCGGAAGCTTTAACGCCAGGCAAACCGTGTTTTGTGCAGGCTTGCAAAGCGATCGCCTTGCCCGGAAAGACCGGTTAAAACTGGATATGCAGATTGTAGGTTTCAGGGGAGATTATTATGAACTAAGCGAAAGCGGTAAGCATAAAGTGAAGCACCTTATTTATCCAGTACCCGATCCGGATTTTCCCTTTTTGGGAGTGCACTTTACACGCATGACGGATGGCTCTGTAGAATGTGGCCCCAATGCCGTGTTCTCGTTTAAGCGAGAGGGTTACTCACGTACTTCATTTAGCCTTAAAGACAGCATACAGGCACTTGGTTTCAGCGGTACTTGGAAACTGTTTTCGAGGCACTGGAAACAAGGGCTCGATGAATACAAGCGTGCCTTTAGTAAAGCGCTCTTCCTGAAAGCCCTGCAGAAGATGATCCCCAACCTTACAGAAGAAGACATTGTACCTGCCCGGGCAGGTGTACGGGCGCAAGCTTTAATGGCTGATGGCACTTTGGTAGATGATTTTAAAATAGAACGGCAAGGAAACAATATCCACGTGCTGAATGCGCCTTCTCCTGCCGCTACTTCCTGTTTGAGTATAGCAGACAGCATCGTGGAAATACTGGATTAGTACCTTAATTATGTTGTGTGTTTAACTGCTTCAAGGTTAAATAAAGTATAGCAGCTCTATGCATATTGTAAAAGAAAGTTGGATACATCTGAGCTCTCGGTATACCCATAATAAAGCACTTCAAGAAACTTTATGGGCAGAACTGGAGCAGCAATATACCCGCCAAAACCGGCACTACCATACCCTTGGCCACCTGGCGTATATGTTAAGGCATGCCCAAGACTGCAAAGACCTTATCTACGATTTTGATACGCTGCTGTTCTCCATTTTCTACCACGACATCATCTACAACCCGCTTCGTAGAGACAATGAAGAAAAAAGTGCCTTTATAGCCGAGGCACGCATGAAGCAACTTAAAGTACCAGGCGGGAGAATTGAATGCTGTCAAAAGCAGATCTTAGCTACTCAGAACCACTTGGAAAATGAAGACAAGGATACAGCTTACCTGCTGGACTTTGATCTGGCTATTTTAGGAGAAGCGCCCGACATTTACCGGGACTATACAAAGAACATCCGCAAAGAGTACCGGTTCGTTCCCCCTATTCTTTACCGTAACCGCAGAAAAAAGGTATTACGCCACTTTCTGGAAATGAGGCATATTTTTAAAACAGAACGTTTTCGGAAAATTTTCGAGAAACAGGCGCGTATAAACCTGGCTGCAGAGCTGGCCACACTTTAAATCTATGGCCTTTATAAGAGGAAAACCCACATTGTTTCCAATGCAGGCCTTCCCGGTTCAACTAAACGTAGTCAATCACACTTTCTCTTAATATATTTTTGAGGCGTCCCTATATCCTGAAAGATCCAGGTACCAATCTTCAAAACTCGTCCCGCCGGAAGTAGCCCATTGAGAAAACTTCAGGTAAGCCTCATTAATGGGGCTGTACTCAATCGGGTATTGATAAGTGCCATATACATGGATGGCCCAGGGCAGGTTATTCTCCGTTCTATAAAAGCGCTCCTGTCCCGGATCACTGTCGTCATCAACGCTTCCCAACAAATTTGACGTGGCCAATGCAGTGGGCTTTCCATTGCTCAAGTGTACTTCCCTGCCCCTATCCCCATCTACGAAGATGAAGGGATTGTAAGGAGGCAAGCCAAGCGCACTGGTCTGCACCGGATTTACAAAGCTCAACGTCATGCTTTTGGTAACGGGTTGTACGTAGGGGTCAGCCTTTATTGTGTTGATGAATGGCCCTCCTGCATGCTGGATCTCAGAAAAAGTTTGATCCCATGCGATTACAGTAGCTGTGTTTTGTCCCGCTTCCGTACCGTTCCCGTTTAAACTAACCAGGCCAGTGGTTATGCTGCTGCCACTTACCGTGGATACCGAGGTGCTGGGCAAAGAAGCAAACTGCCAGCCGAAGCCGTTATTAAAAGCAGCACCTACCGCCTTAATGGTCCAATCGGCTTTGACATCTACTACCTGGTTTTGTGCATTGATGACATGTGTGATCTTATAATCTACAGCCAGGTCATTGAAGTCGTAATCACCCTGCGCCGGCCATAGGTCTTCAAAGCCAAGTGCTCCCTGGTAGTCTATATCAGCCGTACGTGCCGGGTCATTGGGGTATTCGTCTTGTGGGTCATCTACCCCATCCCCGTCAGAGTCTCCTGAATTGGTCAAGGGAGGCGTACTTCCATTGTCTATCCCCCTAAAGGGGTTAGCAGAAACATAAAAGATGCAGTCGTTAAAATCCTGGTCAGAGCCCCCTGAGTTCCTGTAAATATCCTCTACACCATTCAAGAGGATCTGACGAGCAGGGTCGCTCAACTGAACCGTATGCTGCCTTTGTGTACCTGAGCCAGGGTTAAAAGCAGGGTTTGAGTATACCTTTGCGTTGTTCACTTTTACGGTTTGGGAATTTGAATCCCAGGCATTTTGAAAAAGCACCCAACTGATGGTTTTTCCAGCCGGAAATATACCCAGTTTCACTTTGTCGCCTGCATTCAGATCGCCCCCGGAACCACTTAATGAGGCATTGGGGAAAACGAGAAATACCGAATCGATCTGCGCTGCACTGGCCGGGGGGTTATTGCTGTCAAAAACATAATAAGCCAATGCGTTTTTATAGCCTGCCCCTTCTGATACAAAGGTTACCCAAACTTCGCTAAGCTCTGTTACTACCACATCGAGGTTGTTGCCCGGAGTAAGGTAAGAAGGGTTTGCGGTAGGTACGGGGTTCCGTTCCGGAAGAGAAGCATTGATGTCATCTAAAAGCGCCTGGGAAATAGGATCACCGGGATTTTCCAGGTAGCTGGGTACGCCCGAGTTGTTGTATGTACCCATGTAATACACATTTCCACCGGCAGGAATAGGGGTGGTCATAGCCGCTTTCTTCAAAGCACGTGGAGCGGGCTTACCTCCAAAATTCAGGGAAATAGACTGGGCCGCGGAAACTGTGGCACTATTTGCAAAACCTTGATACTGGCATTGTACAAACACTTCCCTGAGGTATGCAGGTACTTTAATCAGCGTACTCATCCGGCCGGATTGATCTGTATAGCCCGCAGCAAATTTCTTTCCTCCATGCTGGGGATCCTGATCGTAAAAATCTATCCGGATGCCCTGTAGAGGCGCATCATCAAGCCCGTTTACCTGAACCGTTGCCCCGAGATCGCGGCTGGTTTTAAAGTTGAACTGAGCCGGTACTTGTAATTCTTCAATAGGTCCGTTTACGGCTCCCTTAGCAAAATCAGTGGTTTCTTTTTTACATGCACCTGCAAGTAAGGCCGAAATAAAAGTGATGACTAATGTTTTCTTCATGGCGTACCAATTATGTGGTTACGATACTACTTACGTAAATTTCGTACCACTGGAAATAAAAAAAATAAGGTGTTGATTTAAAATGATTTACAATAAAAACCATTTTTGGATTATTCTTAAAAAGGGAATAAAAAGCTTGATAATTCCCAAATAGGGATTAAACATCTTCAAAGTCTGTCAGATCTGCTGCTCTTCTGCTGCGTTCCCAGGCCGCCTTCTGAGCGCCTTTCACCCAGCGTACAAAACCCGCAAAAACGGCATAGTTCATTACTAGAAAGTAATAGGGAATAAAGAGCACCTTTACCCTGATCTTTTTATTCTCCAGGGCCCAGCCCAATAGCGCCATGGCATAAAAAACCAATTGTGCCAGGAGCAGCTCTTTGTAGAACCATCCTTCTTCGAGGTAAGCCAACAAGCCATTGAGTGCTAATATAACCGGCAGTGCCAAAGCAGATACGGACCAGCGCAGCACGCGGTGAGATACATACTGAAAGCTAAGGGTGAAGTTTCTGAAGGGGTTGAGCAATTTGGTAAGCCTGCTCATAGCCTGCCATCCCCCCGCTGCTATGCGCACCTTCCGCTTAAGCTCTTCACCTACGTCCTCACTGGCAGTTTCCATAGCATAGGCTTTAGGCTCGTACTCCATGCGGTACCCTTTTTCACAGATCCGCAGCGATTGCATGAAGTCGTCCAGGATGGTATCTTCTTCCAGGGTCATTACCAAGGTGCTCCTGAAACTTACCAGCTCACCAGCCGCCCCCACAATTGTATAGAGCTCTGCATCCCAACGCTTTAACGTAGATTCATACTTCCAGTAAATGCCTTCTCCTGCTCCTGAAGCGCTTTCTGCCCCCTCCTGCCGGATGCGTTTCTCACCGGACACACCTCCTACTTTAGGGTCGATGTAATATTTTACCAGCTCCCGGATGGCTTCTCTGTTTAACAAGGTATTGGCATCGCAGAACACCACAACAGGCGATTCTACAAATTTCATAGCCCGGTTTTCTGCGGCAGATTTGCCGGCCCGCCTGTCTTCATGGATCACCTCTACCCCTTCTACCTCTTCCAAAAGTCTGCGGGTATTATCAGTGGAACCATCTGTAATAAACAAAATGCGCAGTTTGTCTTTTGGATAGTCTAAGGCCAGGCTGTTTTTCGCCTTCTTTAAAATGAAATCTTCCTCGTTAAAGGCGGGAATGACCAGGGTGACTTCCGGTTCAAAACGATCGCTGAAGTTGTACCTGCGTGGCTTGAAAATGCGCTTTAACCGAAGCAGCACAAAGAGCAACAAACCATATCCCAGATAGGTGTAAAACACCAGGGCGATCAATATCCAGAGGGCGATTTCCATTTAGTGTGTTTTTTGTTTGGAGAAATAGTGTGTGAAAAATTTCATGTTGTAAACAAAGCGTTTCCAGAAGGCAGCCATGAGGTTGCCATCCATCTTGGTCCTGCGCATATTTGTATAGATCATGGCCTTCCTGGAGCGCACCAGTTTAATGCTTCCCCGTTTACCTATCTCAAAAGCCAAAGTGCCGTCTTCACCCCGGTCTACTTCAAAGTTGTATCCCCCAACTTCCGTTGCCTCTTGCTTTACATATGCCATACTTGCCCCTCCGCAATTCAGATGGGGACGTTTTGCATTTTTGATCAAGACACCTATGTATTTCGCTTGCTGGTAGAGGAGTAAAGAGGGCGGATATTTTTGTTCATCCGTATAAAAAGCGTGCAAACTGTATGTACACAAGGCTTCCTTCTTTTGCAGGGGTGCCACCAATTGTTCTATCCATTGCGGCATGTAGATCGTATCCGCATCTCCACTTACAATAAACTTTCCTTTGGCCGCATCAAGTCCCGCCTGTCGCGCATGTGCATAGCCCTGCCGCTTCTCAAATACAGAAATGGCACCGCAGCGTTCAATGAAGTCCTGTGTATGATCTGTAGAATTATTGTTCACTACGATCAGTTCCATAGGGAAATTCACCTGGCTATGGGCTAAACTGGCCAGGGTGGCGAGGATGAAATCCTGTTCATTCCAGGCAATAAGCACTACTGAAACCAGAGGATCAGGACTCTGCAAGGCTTTGATCTTCTCCTGGATAAACGCAAAGTCTGATGCCGGAACTTCACCAAAGGGTATGTAGTTGTATTGCTGGAACTGACGGATATAGGTAGGGGGTAAAAATCTTAGCATATGCTTACTCTACAATTTCATGATAAAGCGCAAGGGTTTTTTGAGCGGTTGTTTTCCAGTCAAAGTCTTTTACACGCTCCAATCCTCTACTTATCAATGTATTGCGTAAATCTTCATCTGTGCTTAACCGATGAAGCCCCTCCGCTATTTCTTCCTCAGAAAGTGGATCTACATAATAGGCCGCTTCTCCCGCAACCTCGGGCATGGAGGATGTATTTCCCGTAAGCACAGGAGTGCCGCATGCCATACTTTCCAAAAGTGGAATACCAAAGCTTTCACGCAGACTTGGGTATAAAAATACCCCCGCCATACTTAAAATCGCAGGTAGGTCCAGGTTGTTTATATAGCCTGTATATATGATCTCATTTTTGTAGCGCGAATAGCCATGCTTACTCAGTATCTGTACAACGTCCGGGTTCAGGTCTCCCACCACCAATTTATGCTTGGTCCCGTATTTTTCGCAATACCTTGCAAAGGCCAGCACAGTCCGGGTGGTGTTTTTTTTGGGGTCCGTATTTCCCAGATATAAAAAGAAGTGCTCGGGAAGTTGGTATTGCTGCCGCTTTTTTTCCAGTACTTCTTTATCCTTTACCGGCTTAAAATGTCTGCTCACCCCGTTGTAGATCACTTCTATTTTTTCGCCCGGCAGCTCCAGGTAATGTTCAAAGCGCTTCTTTTCAAAATAGGACACCGTAATAACCTTCCTGGCCTCGGTCAGGATATTGCGCACCGTCCATCGCCTGTAGGCATTTCCAAACATTTGATAGAGGCTGTATCCCTTTGCAAAGAAAGGGTTGGTTTCAAAATAAATGATGTCGTGCAGCGTAATAACCAATGGAACCCCAATGTTTACCGGGGCTGTGTTGCTGGTACAATGCAATACATCCAAGCGGTCTCTTTGTGCTTTGGCACGCAACCGTACCTGCTCCCAAAAAGGGTACGCGCCTGAGAACACTTTTATTTTGAAGTTCTCCGTTTCCTGCAGGCATGCCCGGTCCGGGCCATTGTTTACATATATGATGTAGTCGTTTTTCGCATCAAGCTTTTGGAGCTCCCTAATGGTTTCCAGGGCCACAAAGTCCATCCCGTGCTTTTTCTCTCTGAAAATACGCTGCGCTTCAATACCAATCCTCATGCTACCTGTTTGCAAAGTTCCATATATAGCCTCTCCAAAAAGCATGGGCCAGGTCTTTCCTGCCCTTCAATAGCCAGCTCAATACATTTTTCGGAACCGCGATAAAGCTAAAATAAATCCAGGCCAAAAAAACACGCCATGCGGGATAGTTTCTACGCGCAAAGAGCAAGCGGTTTCGTGTAAGGTAATAGATCTTCAGCGGGCTGTTTACTCCCGTACTTACAGACTCTTTATGGTATACGGTAGCCATGCCGTTATACATAATCTTGTAACCGGCCCTGGCTACGCGCGCGCTCCAATCCAATTCTTCGTAATACAGAAAAAAATCGGCATACATCGGCCCTACTTCACAGATCACCTTTTGTGGGACGATCATGGCCGCCCCATGTATAAATGCCGTTTCGCGTACGTCATCATATTGCCCGGTGTCTTTTTCTCCGGCGCCTATCCCCGCATTGCGTATAGTAACCACACTCATGGGCGTAGCTCCTGCATATTGTATAAGGTTATCCTCATGAAAAAACTTGATCTTAGGGCTCATCATACCAAAATCCGGGTATTGCCTGATAACACTTAAGCTCTTTTCCAATAAATCCTCCGGAACTTCCGTATCGTTATTTATAAAGAAAACATACTCCCCCCGGCAATGTGGTAAGCCCACATTATTCCCGCCTGCAAAACCCAGATTTTTCCCGCTCTCGAGATAGGTAATACGTTCCTTTTTTCCAAGTGCCTGAGCAAGCTCTGCATTTGATGCGTCATCATTGTTTACCACTACAAGCTCCCAGTTTGAGTAGCTCAGCTTTTCCAGCGACCGGATTAACTCCTGCGTTACTTCAGGCTGCCTGTAATTTACGGTGAGAAATGAAAAAAGAGGGGATGACAAAGGGCTATGCGCTTGCTTCAATGTTTAATAAGTGTTTCAAAAATAATTCTTTCCGGCTGTGGTGCGCCTGCCAGCTGATGTAAATTTGTGAAAATGCTAAGTAAATCATTATGATGCGCTATTTCATTCTTTTTTTGTTCTGCCCCTTCTTGGTATTTGCCCAATTGCGGGAAAACAGGCCGTTGCCTATTGTAGCAAAAACACCAAGCAGTGAGCTAGCGGATAGCATCACGGGTTGGAGCCTTAGCAAAGATGGGCAATGGATGAGTAAAGAAAAAACCATCTATCCCAGGCTTATTTCCCGCGATGAGGAAAACTACGAAAACAAGGAAAACCGCCTGGGCATAGACAATTTTGAAAAGCTGCTCCTTTATCCGGTGAAATATGGTCAGGATACCCTTATGCTCCTGGTAAAACTGTATACCAGTGGTTCTTATAAATATCCGGTGACCAAAAGAGGGTGGCATACCCAGATCGATGCTTACTACTATTTGTTTAGAAAAGCAGAATTACAAGCTGCTGTCCGCAAGGCGGACACTGCCTTGCAGTTAAGCAAAATAAGCCTGATGGATGGTGGTTTGTTGAGCAATGTGAAGGAAAAAAAAGTACTGAAAGAAATATTGGAACGCCTCAGGGTAAGAGAGCGTTATGACCGCGTTTTGATGCTTATGACCCAGCGCATTGCCAAAACAGAGAGCATGCGTTTCCATATCTTCTCACTACACAGGGTTTTTCCCGATGTAGAGGGCGTATACAAAGATTTTAAACTTAGAGGAAGAACCGTGTATGGCAATAAAATCTTGTTTGATTACATGTACTATGAAACCACGGACAAGATCTTCAGGCGTTTTTTTAGCCTGCCTAAAAGTTTTGAAGTTGAAACGGAATAAAAAGCACTTTGACCAGTAAAGAGGCTGTATTAAAGTATACCCTTTCCATACTTTTAGCTGTAGTATGTGGGTTTCTCATTGCCCGGAGTGGCATTTCGATAGCCCTGGCTCTTTTGGGTTTGCCCGTTTTTGTAGTCTTTTTTGCCTTGTTCATCCGCAACCCGAAAATCGGCATTTACGGGGCTTTAATCCTTTCTTTTATCCTGCCCATTTTGTCGCGCTACCTTCCGGTTAGCATTCCCTTTGGTTTGGGGGTAGATGGACTACTTGTAACCTGCCTGCTTATATTGATCTTCAAAAACTGGAAATACCTCGACCTGTCACTCGCCTATAACCGCGTAGTGTTGTTGATGATGCTATGGATGGGGTATATTGTACTACAAATAGCTAACCCACTAGCTTACAGCGTGGTGGCCTGGTTTTATTCTATGCGGGGCATTGCACTTTATCAATTGCTTTTTATTGCTCTGGGCCTGGTAATATTCAACAGCAAAAAAGATTTCTATCGCTTTTTAAACATCTGGCTTTGGTTATCCCTCCTCGGTGTAGCCTGGGCCATTAAACAAAAGTACCTGGGTGTATCTGCTGCAGAACAGGCCTGGCTGGATAGCGGAGAATACAAAACCCACTTGCTCTTTGGAAAACTCAGGGTATTCAGCTATTATTTTGATGCCGGCACCTTTGGAGCTGCCATGGGGCATGTATGCATTGTAGCAGCCGTGCTGTTTGTAGGCCCTTTTAGCAAAAGGCGTAAGGCCTTCTATCTCATCACTTCTTTACTTAGCTTTTACGCCCTGATGTTGAGTGGCACCCGGGGGGCTTTGGCTGTACCTGCCATAGGCGGTATGTGCTATATCGTGATGATCAAAAATACCCGCATCCTGCTCGCAGGGGCAGCTGTGTTGCTCGGAGGCTTCATCTTTTTAAAATACACCTCCATAGGCGCGGGAAATTATAGCCTGGATCGCTTAAGAACCGCGCTCGACCCTGAAGATGCTTCCCTTAAAGTGCGTCTGGTAAATCGCGCCCGTCTTACAGAATATTTACGTGATAAGCCTTTTGGCGGTGGGGTTGGAACCGTGGGCAGTTGGGGGAATCGTTTTTCTCCGGGCACCTGGTTGGCAGACTTTGAGCCGGATGGGCTGTATACCCGCATCCGTGCCGAAACCGGGTTAATAGGCAGGAATTTCTACGTACTCATCTGGTTGTACATTCTCCTTGATGGTATATTATGGGTGTGGAAAGAGCCGAATAATGAAAGGCGCACACTCGCCATGGCCATGTTGGCCGGCTATGCAGGGATTCTTGTAGCCAATTATGGAAACCAGGTAATGACCCAATTCCCTATAGCACCTACTGTTTTCCTGAGTATTTCTTTTTTATACAGTATGCGAAAATGGAATGTTGAGGGCGAAGTAGAATTAAAAGAAAGGCCTACTCCTGAAATGGCTTCTAGTAGTCCTCCTTCAACTTCCTGGACTTAAACTCAAGATTGATCACATTCTTAGCAAACCTGCGCAGGAAAGAACGGTGTTTTTTAATATCCCCTAGCACCACATCCATATAATCCGGGGCTACCCCGTTGGCTATCATACGCGATTCTACGGATAACGTATTGGAAAACTCTTTTAACGCAAACGTATCTCCTTTCTTCCAACTGCGGTTTACGTTTACACAGTTGATGGCCATATCCGCTTTTTCAACCAGCATTATAGGGTACTGTTCGGAGATTACGGAACTTATCATAAAGAAGATGTAATCGTATAGCCTGTGGTTATAAGAAGTGGGGATCAGCTCATCAAATTCTTTGGTATTCAGGAACTCCTTATTTCGCTCATACTGTGCAAAGTCATAGAACTTATCCACTTTGCCAGATACCTCCCTGTAGGAAACCAACAACACCCTGAAGTTTAAACTTACCAGTTCATTAGCCAGGGTGTGGGCCGTTAATATCTTGCCTTCTTCTTTACGCGTACTATAGATCAGTACATACTTCGGTTTTTTTTCCGACAGTCCCTGGTGGCGCGTTTGGAGGCGTAAATTCTGGCTCATCAAACCGGTAGCATGCTCCTTCAACCAGCCCATATCTACATATTTACTCTCTCCCATGGCACTGAGGTTGGGGTAGGCCCCAAGGAGTTTCTGACCGGTAAATTCTTCGGCCCGAATGGGGGTTCTAATGGTATTGTCGAAAAATTCCATAACCAGCATAACCGCAAAGGGTACTATAAACCCTACTACTCCTGCTATTAAGACCAGAAGCAAGCTTTTCGACCTCAAAGGCTGTAACGGGTAATAAGGCGGTACCGTGATGACCAGGCCGCCCGTACTTAGTGCCTCGCTTTCCTGGCGCATTAAAGCGTCATTCAAGCTGTTTAACAATTCCAGGTAATTGCGCTCCTGTACATCAATTTCCCGTTCCATCTTGTCTATTTCCGAGCCTAGAGGAGCAAACTCATCATAAACACGGTTAAAGTAGCGCTTCCTGTTTTGGAAGATCTTAAGTTTGGCCTGGCTTTCATTCAAAGCCAATGTATAGTTCAACCATTCTTGCAATACATTCCGCACAGGCACCCCTTCGGTTGTTTTGCTGTATTGATAGCGTGTTAACAGGTCTTTATTGATTTCTGCCGTGAGTTGTTGCTGGCGCTTACGCAGTTTTTTTAATAGCTCCTGATCGTTGATAAATACTTCCAGTTCGGCAACCTTAGAAGTTACATCGCCCAATTCCTGTTTTTTGGAAAGCACTTCCTGGGCATATTTCAGGATCTCCTTATTCAGGGCAAGCTGCTCTTCCAGCCTCACCAAACTTGCCTCGTTGGCCGCTTTATTGGCAAGTTCCTTCTGATATTCGTCTTCCATATTCTCTTTCTGTACCGCAATGGATTTTGTCTGTTCTTCATAATTGATGATGCGGTTTTCCGTACGAAAATTTTTGAGTTTTAGCTCTTTTGCTGCCAGTTTTTGTTCGGCTAAGGCTACTTGTTTCCTGAAATATTCCACTACGTCATTGCCCTGGCCCATCTTTATTTCAGTAAGGCGTTCTGTAAATACCTGGTTCAGTATCACCAGGGTTTGTTGTGCGATACCCGGATCAGACCAGGTGTAACGGAGTTTAATGAGATCGGAGTTGCTGATCCGTTCTACACCCACCCTCTCTATAGCTTTATAACTGTATGGAGAAGTCCCGTCAAAAAAAGCCAGCTTCACTTTGTCGCTGGAATAGTTTTCCCGCTTATACCGCTGTACATTCTTTAACGTTTGCACGGTATCCCCCTTAACCACCAATGAGTCCTGAAGTATCGGCGGAACCATAAAATTAAGATTCTTCCATGCCTCTACTCCTATGTACCGCTCATCTACAGAGTCAAGCATCAGGTGTCGCACCATAAGCTTCTCCCCGGTTAATTCAAGCGTTTGACGACTCCTGATAACGTTGATGAGGTTGTCAAAAGCATTCGAAGTAGCAAAATAATCCAGCGTAGCACGCTCTACGGAATTTACATTAAGCCCGGAGGCAATACCTGTGTATATCTCGGTTTCCGATTCATAGCTCTTCGCCAGATTTCGGGTGAACACAAAAACCATTACAGCAAGCACCAAAGAGGTGAGCAAAAAGATGTTTAAATGGCGGTTAAAAATCCTGAAAAACTGGACTAAGCTCATAAATTATTGCTTCTCAAATTTGCTAAAGGGCACTCCCACCAGCCTCTCGAGCTGTGCATATTCGTTGCTGTATTCGGTTCTTAAATTCTCGTACAACGCGCTGTACTTGGCCTTTAACTCGGTATTCTGGCCCAGTTCATCTAACCCGATCTCTCCGTCTGCGAAGCGTTCCTCGCTCATCTTTAGAATAAATTCGGCCGACTCCTTTGCTTCGGAATAAATCTGTAAGAGGCGCTTCATGCTCGCCACACGGTTGTAAGAAGTAATAACCCGGTCTTTGATCAGGTTTTCCATTTCTCTTTTTTTTGCCATCTCTCCCTCCCTGGCTGCCTCTACCGCACGTATGCGGTCCTTCCTTCCGTAAAAAACATCAAGCGGTACGCGCAGCCCTACCCCCAACTGGTAATTGAGTAAAGCCTGGTTGGTAGAAATGGTATCTCCCGACTGGATCTGGAGCGTACCCAGGTTCCCATACCCATAGCGCGCATCCAAAAAGATATTCTCGGTCCATCTCTTTTTTTCCGCGCCCACGAGGTATTCTCTTTCCTTTACCCGGGCCTTGTAATAATCCACCTCCGGGGAATGCGCAATGGCGCTATCTATCAAAACGGCCAGCGGAGGCAAAAACTCCGTAAGTTCTATGGAGATGGTATCTACGTCTATTATTTTTTGATTCGTATCCAATGCCGCATCCACACCGGTAGTTACCTGCGCGCTAAGGGATACCTGTACCACCGCCAGTACCAAAAGAAATGAAAACTGTTTCCCTCTCGGGCTTATTACGCTCATATACCTATACGTTTTCCTTTTGAAACAATGCAGGCACTGTCTTCAAAATCAACTTAATATCGTTCCAGAAGCTAAAATTCTTTGCATACTGATTGTCAAGGGCTTTTCGCTCTTCCTCGCTCATCTCGCCTTTCCCTCTTTTTTCTACCTGCCAAAGCCCGGTAATACCGGCCGGAGCCAAAAAACGCTCTCCCCAATCATCACTTGTCAATTGTTCGGCTTCGTATAAAGGCAAGGGCCTGTTCCCTACGATCGACATATCTCCTTTTAATACGTTAATCAGCTGAGGAAGCTCATCGATACTGGTGTTTCGAATAAAGTGCCCTACTTTGGTTATGCGGGGGTCATTTTTGAACTTTACAAAGGTTCCCGCAGCTTGTTGGCGCTTTAGCTCAAGGTATTCCTCTTCACTCATTTCTGTACCATCTTTGTAAATAAGCGTAACCTTGTCGTCCTTCGCCCGGGTTTTATTCTTTTTAGGTCCTTCATTTTCAGAAGATTCCGAAGCATACTGGTTTAGGTGAGACAATTCTTTTATACGCTTGTCCGCATCGGTATACATGCTTCTTAATTTATAGAAGTCGAAAACCTTATAGCCCGTGCCTACCCGCTTGGATTTGTACCAGAAAGGCCCTTTTGATTCTAACTTGATGGCAATGATAACCAGGATGAGTACAGGCGATATCACCAACAACGCTATGCCCGCAACAACTATATCAAACAAGCGCTTTGCCAGGGGGATCTTATACTCTGTAACCCTTTTTTTCTTGCGTTGCCGCTCAATGCGGTTGGCCAGCATTTCCTTATAAAAATCCGCTTTGCTTACCAATGAGGCCGGATCAAAATCTTCTTCGAGCAGTTCGGATATGCCCTCTTTTAAAAAACCCGTTTTCCGGGATCTTGTAAAATGATCGTCAATGATCATAAAGGGCAGGCGGTTATGGCGCAATATACTTTTGTAGCGGTCGTATATGCCATCCCCATCAAGACCTCTCAGTTTGTACTCACTCACTACAAGGTCATACTGATGCAACTCAGATTCAAGATTGTCAAAAGCCACCACATTTTTAGCTTGTGTCAACGCCAGTCCCTCGGTAGTCTGCAATTTTTGCAATCTATCTTCTCTTTCTCCTATGTACAGTAGGCGGATCAAGATTTTAAACGGATTAGGTTGTCGATGCGCAAACCCAGTTCCTCAGGATTGAAGGGCTTTATCAGATAATCGTTTGCTCCCAGTTTCAAGCACCTTATGCGCTCGGAAGAGCTTTCTTCACCTGAAAGGACGATAAGGGGAAGGTCACTGAAAAAGGCGCTCTCCCTTACTTTGGCAATATACTCAAAGCCATCTATTTCAGGCATGTTCAGGTCGGCTACCACCGCATCCGGTATATTGCCGGAGTACATCCATTCCAAAGCTTCTTTACCGTTCTCCAGTGATACCACTTCATATTTCTGCTTCAGGATCTGTTCCAGAAGCTTCCGCATAATAGGTTCATCGTCAATAATGAGTATTTGTTTCATGCGTGTATCGTTGGTTAAGCCCTCAATTCCCTTAGTTGATCGAATACCACCTCCAGGGTTTCTCTTAGTTTCTCGATCTCCTCTTTCAACTCTGCATCGTCCTGCTCGGCTTTACCCTTGTTTTCAATGCTTCTTACGGTTGTTGTGATCGGGGTAATGCCGAATAAGTCAATGTTAGGTTTGATCTTATGCGCTATGGCACCAACCTGGACCAGGTTCCCATCATTATATTGATCTTGTAGTTCCTGGATCTGCTGAGGGGTATGCTCCAAGAAAGTGTCCACCATGCTCATCACAAAGTCCATGCTTCCCCCGGCAAGTTCTTCCAGTTGGCTTAAATCATAAATTTTTGACATGATCTGAAATTTGGTCGTTATATATCGAGTTCATTGTTCTGCACCATGCGGTAGATGGTGCTTTTACCTATCTCCAGTTTTTTGGCTACCTGTACTACGTTTTTATCGTACCGGTCTAAAAAATGCTGAATGATCTTCCGGTTGTACTCTTTTAAAGTGGTTTCTTCCAACAGCATTTCATTAACGGAGCTGGTAGAGTTAAAGCTGATGTCTTCTCCTTCTATCTGGCCTTCATCAGCCAATACGGCCGCTAGTTCCACTACCGCTTTTAACTCACGCACATTGCCGGGCCAGTGGTAGGATTGCAGTTTTTTTTGTGCATCACTACTCAAACCCACCTTCCCCATCCGGTTTTCTTTGGCAAAGGCATCTACAAAATGCTTGGCCAACAAAATGATGTCGTTCCCCCTGTCTCTTAAGGGAGGCAGCTCAATAGGAAGCCCTAGAAGGCGGTAATAAAGGTCTTCCCTGAAGTTGCCTTTCTTCACTTCTTCCGCGAGGTTCCGGTGTGTAGCTACAAGTATGCGTGCATTGATCTTGATGACCTGGTTGCTTCCGATGCGCGTTACTTCCTTTTCCTGCAGCACCCTCAGAAGTTTAGCCTGCAGTTGCGTATCCATTTCCCCGATTTCATCCAAAAAAATAGTACCTCCCGAGGCTTCTTCAAACTTACCCACTCGCTTGTTCAGCGCTCCTGTAAATGCTCCTTTTTCGTGCCCGAAGAGTTCGCTCTCAAGAAGGTCCTTTGGAATAGCCGCTATGTTTACGGCAATCAGGGGCTTGTTGTTGTTTATAGAATTATAGTGTATGGCCTTAGCCACCAATTCCTTACCCGTTCCTGTTTCTCCTGTAATGGATACGGTAATGTTTGTGCGGGCCGCTTTTTCAATAAGCTTAAAAACCCGTTTTATAGCCGGGCTATTGCCCTTGATGTTTGAGAAATCATACTTAGACGTTACCTCCTCACGCAAACGGTCCAGTTCCTGGCGCAGCTCGGTATTTTCCCGGATGTTGTTGGTCGCCTTCCACATGCGGTCCTTCGCATTCTCGTCTTTAACGATATAGTCATAGGCCCCTTCACGCAACAATTCCACAGCTGTGCTCACATCTTCCTGTCCGCTTACGATAACCACGGGCAAGTCGGGGTGGCTTTGTTTTATTCTCCGCAGCACGTCAATTCCGGTAAAGTTGGGAAGGCTGTAATCAAGAAAGATCACTCCAGGCTTTAAGTGTAGATTATCCAGACATTGTTTGCCGTCATGAAAGACTTTTACTTCATTATCCGGATTGAGCGACAAGTGGTGATGCATCATTTTTGCATACAACTCGTTGTCTTCCACTACAAAAATCTTAAGGATTTCCATTTTAAGGATTTACGTTGGAAAGATATTGTTTATTCCTAAAATTGGAAAAATTCCAATTTATCAATTTCACCTACTTGCCAACATACTTTTTAACAAGACGCACAACTTCTCCGGTCCCCGCTTTTAAAAGGATCAGAGGTCTGAAAGGAATCGTATCGCGCAAGAAAACAAAGCCAAAAACAATACCGGTAGCGAAGGTGATAATGGATACAAAAGCAACCCAGGCAATGTTATCCGTATAGTGTACTACAATCAGGTCTCCAATTACATTGGCCGCCAGCATGGCCAGCACTTTGTAAAAGTTTAAGTGCGGCCGATGCAGCACATCAAGTGCTATTCCGCTAAAGCGATCCAAAGGAGTAAGCGCGGTGTAAACCGCAAAGATCCGCAGTATGTTGGCGGCATTGGCATATTCTGCTCCTCCCAGCAATACCACCAGGGGTTCGGCAAAGAGAAAGGTGAGGATGCTAACCGGGATAAGCAATATGGTACTAAAGCCTGCGCTCACCTCGAATTCTCGCTCAAATGTATCTTTTTCCCCCTGCGTATATTTCTTTGCCAAGGTGGGAAAGGCCAGTGAGACCAGTGCCTGTAAGGGAATATCAAATAAGCCGATAAGGCGTTCGGCCACCATATACACCGCATTTGCGGCAGGTCCGAGGAATGAAACGATGATAAACGTATCTGAACTTCGCAATAAATTACTGCCGATCAACGTACCCATGCTGTATTTACCAAAATTGAGCAGGGAGCGGCTCGTTTGTTTTGTAGCCCTTCTAAAAAAGTGCAGTTTCCCCCACTTGCGTATCAGCACAAGAAGGGTAGCGAGCAGATTGGCGCCAAAGTATACCACAAACACAAACCAAAGCCCCATGTCCAGGAAATATTCCAATACCACTCCTGCGAAAAAAGCACCTTGTACGAGAAAACGTATCCACACAATGCGGTCGAAACGCAGATAAGCATTTAGTATCCAGGTGGCTATGGTGTGGGGGACACTTGCAAAAGCGAGGGCTGTAAACCATTGCGCTACAAGTAAGTAGCCCAATTCTCCCTTGGCTTTGTATATGAAATAAAAAATGGGGCTAACCACCACCGCCGCAATCAGTGTGATAAGCAAGCTAAGGCGCCAACCGGAACCAATTACCCTTGCGGCTTCTTCTTCCTCATTACATTCCGCAATGGCCTTTATCATGGCCGAGCTCAACAAGCCGGAACGCAGCATGTCAAAAAGCGTAAAACTGGCAATGAAGAATCCCCAAAATCCAAAATCGTCTTGCGAAAGCGAACGGGCCAACAAGCTAAAAGTAACTAAACCTAATATGGCAGATGTGCCACTGCTGAGGAGAGAAAGGAATTTGTTGGTTTTAACCAGTTCTTTGATTCTTGCTATCAAAGTGCTTTACCTAAATTTATCGCGCTAATGTAGCACAATCAAAATTCAGAAACGGGATGACCAACAGGATTACGGGGCAGGATTTTTTATTTGTAGGCCAGCAACCATGGGATGTGCCCATCGGCAGCAATTGTAAAAACATTGCGGAAGAGGTGGCCAAACACAACCGGGTACTTTATGTGAACATACCGCTTGACCG
Organism: Owenweeksia sp.; assembly: GCA_028285465.1. Classification (GTDB taxonomy): domain Bacteria; phylum Bacteroidota; class Bacteroidia; order Flavobacteriales; family Schleiferiaceae; genus JANQPD01. The sequence continues at coordinate 38,851 of JANQPD010000047.1, forward strand.
GAACACCCTTTTGCGCAACCGGCCCGAGGATGCTCAAATCATTGCCAAACGCAAAAAGGTGCTGAACGGAGAAGCTCCCGCCCTTGAGCAGATAAGTGAGAATCTGTGGACCCTTACCCCGAACACCGTTTTAGAGTCCATTAACATACTGCCTGACGGCTTTTTGTTTGATTTCTTCAACAAGCGAAACAACAAGCGTATCGCAAGAGAGATAAAAAAAGGACTACAGGCTTTGGACTTCAAAGATTTCCTGTTGTTTAACGACAGCGATATGTTTCGGTCTTTTTATTTAAAGGAATTGCTGAAGCCAAAAAGCTATGTTTATTATTCGCGTGACAACCTGATCTCTACAGATTATTTCAAAAAGCACGGGGTGCGCCTTGAACCCAAACTCATTGCCAAGGCGGATGTAGCAGTAGCCAACAGCACTTTTTTGAGAGACTATTGCGCTGCGCACAACAAACACGCCTATTATGTAGGCCAGGGGTGTGACCTCAGTATTTTTGATTTAAGCCAGCACTACGAAGAACCTCCGGAGTACAGAGACATCCCCAACCCCCGCATTGGTTATATCGGCGCCTTATTGACCTTACGCCTGGACCTGAGCCTGCTTGAGCAGCTAGCAGAAGAAAAAAGGGAGTGGCAATGGATATTTGTGGGACCGGAAGACGAAGCATTTAAAAACAGCGCTTTACACCGGTTAGACAACGTGCATTTCACGGGCCCTAAGAAACCCGGGGAGCTAGCGCAATACCTGCACTATTTTGACGTAGCCATGAACCCACAGATTGTAAACCCTATGACCATTGGCAATTATCCCCGCAAAATTGACGAGTACCTGGCCATGGGCAAACCTACGGTAGCTACGCGAACCAAGGCCATGGGTATTTTTGAAGAGCATACCTTTTTAGCGGAGGGAAAAGAAGAATACATTGAAGCTATTGAAAAAGCGCTGGCTGCTAATACGGAAGAAGAGAAACAAAAACGGATAACTTTCGCGCACAGCCATACCTGGGAAAATAGCGTAAATGAAATCTACGGGGCCATCCGCAAAGTTGAAAAAAGCTAAGGCTCCCTGTTTTCTACCGTTTTTTCTGTTACCTCAAATTTTGAAGCAGTAGACTTATTGATTTTGAGTATGGCCAACAACATGGCCCAAATCGCCTTTGGGATATTGAACAATGCCTTGAGGAGCCTGGCATTATAGAATCTTCCGGGCACCGCCAAGGCCAATGCCAGGAAGTAAAGGACCATTAGGTATAGCCAGTATAGGCTCAGAGGCGTAAACAAGCTCAGTAAGCCCATCACACCAAAAATACCGATCAGCAACACCTTTGGAACAAGGAACATCTGAAAGGCTTTATCAAAATAACCGAAATTGCCTTTTGAAAAAAGTTTTACGAAACCATCTAAGAAATAGTGCTTAAAAAAATACAGCTGCACCCCGACCCAGCGGGTTCTTTGCTTACTAAAGTTCGAAGCGTTGGCTACTTTTTCATCATATACCAGGGCATCTTCGAGGTACTCAATCGTTTGCCCTTCTTCTAGCACTTTTAGCTCTATTAGTTTATCCTCACCGGCCACATCCTCTATATCGGCCATCACTTGTTTGTAGTAAGCAAAGTCAAACGCCATTCCCGAGCCAATCAAAGCCGAAGACACCCCTAAAGCACGGTGCCCTTTTCTGAAAATGCTGTTGCCGATCTCCTCGTTTATAGCATCCAGCAGAGAAAAATCCTGATCCTGGTTCTTTGCTGTTCGATGCCCCTGGATCACCTTAAAGCCTGCATTGTACGCTGCATTTACCTTCTTAAGGTAGCCTGGAGCCATCAGGTTATCGCTATCCAGCACTACGGCCATATCAAAATTAAAGGGGGCCAACGCTTCAAGGGCCTTGTTTACGCTTTTTGCTTTTGTAGAGTTTTCGAAAGAAACTTCCAGCACATCTATGTCCAAAACACGGAGACCTGAGAGGGTTTCGGGTGCAAAACTATCTGCCACCACCATCACCCGGTACAACTCTTTCGGGTAATCCTGTTTTAAGGCATCCGAAGCGGTATGAACGATTATGCGGTCTTCTTTATACCCGGGGATAATAACGGCAACCCGGTTTAAGGGCGCCTGGTGCTCTACATGAATATTCGGACGGTACTTGAACACACTCGCAAAAGCATAGACAAACAAGTAAACCACCTGGCTACCAAGAACTACAAGGAAAAACCATTCAATAATGCCCAGCACCAAAAATATCTGCTCCATACTCCTTAGTTACTTCGGGCAATATCAGAAAAAAATACAGACTTACTGCACGATGAGTTTTTGCGGGATAAGCCATTCCCCATGCGCCATTACTTCTACCAGGTAAACACCTTTTGGAAAACTGTGCTGCAGGGTATATTTATTTTGATTTGGACGTGCCCTGTATACTTCTTTCCCGTTCAGG
>JANQPD010000073.1 GCA_028285465.1 Owenweeksia sp.
GTTGTACGCGACAGTTGTGCCGTGGGTGATGTTTCTGTTTGGACCCCTCCGGTTAGCGGACGTACGGACTGTGCAGCCTTTACCGCTCCCTTTACGGAGACTTTTGATGGCAATACCTGGGCCCCGGCTATAGGTTTTGGAACACTAAGCACTGTAGACGCTTGTTGGGACAGGGATACCACCACAGAATACCTCTGGTCTACCGGCCAAAACGCCACCCCCGTGTTCAACTCAGGTCCGGACCAGGACCACACCACCGGCTCCGGTAAATATTTATTTACGAGAGAAATATTCGGGCTTGGCCTTACCCAAAATACAGAAGCCATAATAGAATCCCCGCCCATTGATTGTACCCCACTTACCATTCCCGAACTCCAGTTTTGGTATCATATGTTCGGTACAGACATAGACTCTATGGCGGCTGATGTTTTTGACGGCACAAGCTGGACCCGGGTGTGGGGCGTTGCAGGGCAACAGCAAAGCAACTCTTCAGATGCCTGGCTGGAAGCCAATGTCGACCTGGGCGCTTACACCAATTCCACCATCAAAGTGCGCTTCAGAGCTTACCGGAGCGGGATCTTTGGCTTCAGCATAAATATGGCCATAGACGACTTTAAGATCAGGGAGCAGCCCAGCTGTCCCAAACCTTCCAACCTGAGTACTACGGCAAATACGACTACCGGTGTAACCCTGTCCTGGACCAGCGGAGGAGCAAGTAATTGGATGATCGAATATGGCCCTCCCGGCTTTGCCAAAGGCTCCGGGACTTTTGTAGCGGCAAACAGCAATCCCTTCACGGTTACCGGGCTTTCGGCAGGCACAGGCTATGATTTTTATGTACGCGACAGCTGTGGTACTACAGATGTGAGTGACTGGATAGGCCCTTTAACAGCTTCCACTTTGTGTATACCCGTTCCCGCCCCGTATCTGGAAGATTTTGAAGGAAGCGATTTTGTAAAACCCAGTACGGCCGTATTTAACGACTCCGGCAGTTTTCCCGTGTGCTGGGACAGAAGCATTAGCCTTTCCTATTTCTGGGTGCTGGGGCCTCCTGCCTTTGCTTCTGCTTTTACAGGTCCTTCAGGTGACCATACCTCAGGCAGTGGAAAGTATGCTTTTGCAGAATCAGCTTTTGGGGGTTTTGGCGCTCCTTTTACGACCAGCATTACCACTCCTTTTATCGACTTAAGTCCGCTTACCGTTCCTGAACTGTCTTTTTGGTACCATATGTTTGGCAATGGCATAGGTTCTTTGGCCGTAGAGATAGACGATGGAGGAGGGTTCACCCAATTGACCAGCATTTCCGCACAGCAGCAGGCATCCAAAACGGCACCTTGGGAAGAATCGATCATCGACCTCTCTGCTTATGCCAATGATACCATCCGTTTGAGGTTTGTGGCACAGAAACCCGGTTTCTCTACTGCGGCAGATGTGGCCATTGACGATATTGACATCCATGAAAAACCTTCCTGTCCTAAACCCAGCGCGCTCAACGTATTGCTTACTACTACAACCTCCGTGCAGTTGGATTGGACCAGCGGAGGAGCTACGGCCTGGGAAATAGAATACGGACCCGTGGGTTTTGCCGTGGGGGGCGGAAGTGGTACGCTTTTATCAGCAACAACCAATCCCTTTACCGTTACCGGTCTATCTCCTGATACAGGTTATGATTTTTATGTACGGGATGACTGTGGAGGTGGGGATGTGAGCGGCTGGGTAGGCCCGGTAAGCGATACTACCCGTTGCTCCGTTTTTGCTACCCCCTATACCGAAGACTTCGAACAACCTGAATTTGCTTCGAGCATTATCTTCAATGATCCGGGCGTGATCAGCCCCTGTTTTACGCCTTCGCCCAATACCAATAACTATTTCTGGCGTGTAAATACCGGAGGGACGATCTCATTCAATACCGGGCCTACGGGAGACCACACCTCCGGTTCCGGCCAATACATACATGCGGAAGGGTTTACCAGCATCAGCACAAGTGCCATAATGGAGTTGCCTGCCTTGGATATTTCCAATCTTTCCAGTCCTGAGTTACGTTTCTGGTATCATCTGTTTGGCAACAACATACAATCTTTTGAAGTAGAGGGTTGGAATGAGGTGACACAATCCTGGCAACAGCTTTCCATTTTAAACGGGGCTCAGCAAACAAGCAACGCAGCCGCCTGGAGGGAAGAAATTGTTTCTTTGACCTCTTTGCCCAACGATACCATAAGTTTACGCCTAGTGGCTACCCGCACAAATAACTTCGGTACCACACACGACATCGCCATAGACGATATATGGGTAGGCGAATCGCCTAACTGCCCACGCCCTTCTAACCTCAGCTTTAGCTCAAGCACCACCACGAGTGTCTCCATAAGCTGGACCAGTGCTGGAGCGGCCAACGCTCTGATCCGGTACCGCCTGTCGGGTTCCACGGGCCCCTTCACCATAATACCCGTTACCGGAACAAGTGCCACCCTCACCGGTTTGCAACCTTCCTCTACCTACGAGATCTATGTGGCAGATAGTTGTGGGGTAGGCGATGTAAGCCTTTGGCTGGGTGCGTTACAAGCCGCTACCCAATGCGGGGTAAGAACCCTGCCTTACAGTGAGAGTTTTGACGGCAGCCAGTGGGTGAGCGGCATAGGGTTTTTCAACACAGGCGATCAGATTTCTTCTTGCTGGACCCGTTCAACCAATACCGGCAGCAGGTGGGGCACAAGATCCGGACCTACAAGCAGCTTTTTTTCCGGACCGGACGGGGGCTTTTCCGGAAAATACATTTTTGCCGTAAACAACAGCTTTGGCACCCTAGACATCGATATAGAATCCGAGGAAATCGCTATCCCCGCTACTGCCAATACCCCCAAATTGTTTTTTTACTACCACATGTTTGGAAACGATATCGACTCCTTTGCGATACAGGTAAATGATGGCAGCAACTGGTCCGGAAATGTTTTTAGCCTGAAGGGCGAGCAGCAAAATGCCAAAACGGCTGCCTGGCTCCAGGATTCGCTGGATTTGAGTGGTTTTCTGGGACAAACGATAAAATTGCGTTTTAGAACCTATGCAACAGGGGCTAACGCAAATATAGCGCTCGATCAGGTTGAGATCAGGGAGCAGTCGCTACCTTGTTTAGCACCTGCAAATGTAGCCGTGAACAACATCGATGCGAATACAGCTGATGTATCCTGGACCTCAAGCGGGGCTTTTAGCAATGTGATCCTGGTACTAGCCGGGCAACCGGTATCCAGTGGCACGGTGTTCACGAATGTAAGTTCTCCGTTTGCTTTAACTGGCTTAACACCTAATACGGCTTATGATGTATATGTGGAAGACAGTTGTGGCCTTGGCTCAAGCAGCAACAGGGTATTATTGCCCTTTTCTACCTTGCCCTGTCCTCCTGTTATAACAGCTCTAACAATTACGTCTGGCGGCCCCCTCACGGGTAATTTTGATGCCAGTGCTACACAAAATGCAGATTCCCTGTATATTGAGTTTGGTGATGGAAACAGCAGCAATGCTCCTATTTCAAGCAATACGTATGCCAGCCCGGGTGTATATGCAATTACGCTTTACGGGTTTAACGATTGTGGCAACGCAGATACCCTTGTAGATACATTGGTGGTATGTGCTGTTTTACAGCCTGATTTTGTCTTCAGCCAAACAGGCAGTGCTTTTACGTTTGATGCTTCTGTTTCGCTTGGTGCGGCCGGTTACAACTGGGATTTCGGAGACGGGAATACTTCAACGGGCATGTTTACCGCGCACAACTACGCTGCTCCCGGAAACTACGTGGTAACCCTGGAAGTGTACAACGCTTGTGGCGATACGCTAACGACTCAGCAGGCAGTAAATGTTTGTATAAAACCCTTTGCCAGCTGGACCTATACCATAGTGAGTACTTCTTCGGCAGGCATGCTGGTACAATTTGATGCCACTGCCAGCCTGAATGCCACAGACTATGAATGGGTATTTGGAGACGGGAATACGGCCTCGGGCACGGCAGTGCCCCTGCACACTTACCTGGTACCCAGCCTTTCTTACAACGTGCGTTTAATTGTATCAAATGCCTGTGGAGGGAGCGATACACTAGCTTACCGTTTAAGCCAGATTGGGCTGGAGGAAACAGAATGGGCGCAACGCTTTGCATTTTACCCAATACCTGCAAATGAGCAGCTTTCTGTAACGTACCCTGCGGATGCGGTAAAAATACACCAGGTAAAGCTTTACGACCTCAACGGGAGAACACTGAATACACCTGTCCGCAAAGGTGATAAAGGTCTGCTGTATATAGACCTTAGTACATTACCGAATGGCATGTATGGATTATACCTGGAAACGGACCGGGGCATACTCCGCAAGAAAGTCCAGGTGCAGCGCTAAATCTTTCGTTGGGTATAGAGAAAACCAAAGCAAGCAGCCAAAGCGGCCGTTTCGGTTCTCAGCCGTTTTTGGCCCAGTGAAACAGGGGAGAATTCGTATTCTTTGCTAGCCGCAATTTCCTCTTGTGTAAAGTCCCCTTCGGGTCCGATGAGTACCAATGCCTGCTCTTTTTGCGCAATGGTGAAAAAGTCGGTTTTCTCTCCCGGATGGCAGTGCGCAATACTCTTTTGCCCGGCTACATGCCTCGTGCGTTCAAAAAAGTCAGCTAAGGAAGTAAGCTCATTTAATACAGGCCATTGGCAGCTCAGGGATTGTTTTGCAGCGCCCTGGATGATCTTATTCCCTCTTTCGGTCTTGTATATTTTTCGTTCGCTGTTGCTGCATAGCAGAGGGGTAATTTCATGCACCCCCAGTTCAGTAGCCTTCTCCAGGAAAAACTCAAAACGATCATTGGCTTTAGTGGGCGCTACTGCCAGGTGTAAATGGCGTGTTTGTTTCTCCTCTTTGAATACCGCCAGGTTTTCAAAGTCCAGTTGTCGCTTGGAGATCTGGTGGATACGGGCACGGTATATAACGCCTTTACCCTGGGTAACCAATATTTCTTCTCCCACCTGCTTTCGCAGGACTTTGGTAGCGTGGTGGGTTTCGGTAGCTTCTAAACTACCGCCTTCAGCTGAAAGATCAATGGCAAAAAACAAGTTCATCAGGCGCCAACTTTATCCTGTTTTTTCGTTTGCGGCTTATTGTAGTTCTCTTCGATATACTCAAAGATCTTACCCGCCACATTTACACCCGTGGCCTTTTCTACGCCTTCCAGGCCGGGGCTGGAGTTTACTTCAAGGATAAGTGGTCCGCGCTTGCTTTGCAGCATATCCACACCCGCTATCGCAAGCCCCAGTGCCTTGGCGGCATTTATGGCAGCGGTTTTTTCAGCACGACTCAGTTTTATCAGGGCTCCGCTCCCGCCACGATGCAGGTTGCTTCGAAACTCACCTTCCACGCCCTGCCTTTTAAAAGCGGCCACTACCTTCCCGTTTATTACAATGGCACGGATGTCTGCCCCTCCTGCTTCCGAAATAAATTCCTGCACCAGTATGTTGGCAGACAACCCATAAAAAGCTTCTATAACAGACTTTGCCGCCTTACGGGTTTCGGCCAGTACCACCCCCAGTCCCTGGGTCCCTTCCAGGAGCTTTACAATAAGCGGGGCTCCACCCACCTGCTTGATCAGGTAATCGATATCACTTGGGAATTTGGCAAATGCCGTTTTAGGAATGCCCAGCCCATGGCGACTTAAGATCTGCGTAGCGCGCAATTTATCGCGAGAGCGGACAAGGGCCAATGAGCTCGTGGTGGTAAAAACCTTTTGCATCTCAAACTGGCGAATGATGCTGCTGCCATAAAAGGTAACCGAGGCACCAATCCTGGGGATTATAGCAGCAACATCTGTAATGGGGTGGTCTTTGTAATATACCTTAGGGTCTCCGCTTTCGATCACTACATAGCATTTGTTGTGGTTGATGACGGATACGGTATGTCCGCGCTCTTCGCCTGCTTCCACAAGCCTGCGGGTACTGTATAGGTTAGGATTTGTGGACAGTACGATAATATTCATGGCTTGTTTTTAATTTGTAAGAAAGGTCATTTTCACTCACGTCAACCAGAAAGCGATTCTTTAGGAAGCGCTTCCCCAAGAGTATGGGATATTTCATTTTTTCCCGATAACTGAGCGTAAATTCTGTTTTAATTTTTTTTCCGAAGATCAACACACTGGTTTTGATGGAATAGCGGTAATCTAATTCGCCATTGCTGCTGCGTACTTTTCTTTCCCTGAAGTCTTTATAGCGGAATTCCCGGCGGGAGAGAATACCGAAGCGTTTGTCGTACAAGCTAAACGAAAGGTAATGGTCTTCCTCTTTTTCTATAATGCGTAACCTGGAACAATGCAGGCTGCTTGTAAAAGCCCCTGTATCGATCTTACAAGGCACATCTTTGAGCGCAAAATCCGGAAGATCTATGCGGTCTGTAGCGCCAATGAGCCTTTTCTCGCGCTTTTTGTTTTTCATGAAAAAGGTTTGTCTTTTGATTGCTCCACGCTCATGCGTGCAGAAGCAACCGTGTTTAGTGAGGCCTCGTATCCCTTTCTGTAATGGTAGTAAGCAGCCATGGCAATCATAGCGCCGTTATCTGTGCAAAATTCAAAGGCAGGGATGTACGTATGCCAGTCCGTTTTGGCCTTTAACCTCAAACGTATTTCGGAGTTGGCACTTACTCCACCGGCTATCGCAATATGCTTAATGCGTAAATGAGCGGCAGCCTGCTCTAACTTCTCAAAAAGCATATCCGCAATAGTGTGTTGTATGCTGGCACACAGGTCGTATAGGTTCTCTTTAACAAAATCGGGATTTTCCCGGACCTTTTTTTGCAGGAAGTACAAAATGCTGGTTTTAAGTCCGCTAAAGCTATAATCATAGCCGGCAACCCTCGACTTGGCAAAAGAAAAAGTTTCGGCATTTCCCAGTTGTGCATATTTATCGATCAAAGGTCCTCCCGGGTAGGGCAGCCCCATAATCTTTGCCGCTTTATCAAAAGCTTCTCCCGCAGCATCGTCAATAGTTTCGCCTATAACCTGGTAGGTAAAAAAATCATCTACGCGTACCAATTGTGTATGCCCTCCGCTTATCGTGAGGCACAGGAAGGGAAAGGCAGGTGGCTGCATAGCTGCGTGCTCAATAAAATGCGCCAGGATATGTGCCTGCATATGGTTTACATCGATGAGCGGGATGCCCAAACTAAGGGCCATACTTTTGGCAAAGGAGGTGCCCACCAACAAAGAGCCCAACAAACCCGGCCCCGATGTAAAACCTATGGCACTTAATTGGTCAGGGGTTAATTTTGCTTCCTCCAGGGCTGCGTTTACCACGGGTACAATATTTTGCTGATGTGCCCGGGAAGCTAATTCGGGCACCACACCCCCGTATGCGCGATGAATGTGCTGATTAGCCGTTACATTTGCCAGGATTTTATTTCCATGGATTACCGCCACGCTGGTATCGTCACAACTTGATTCAATGCCTAAAATGTATGGTTCCATTGTTGCAGGAAGAAAATAATTGCGGTATGAAAAACGTAAACATAAGGTCCGGCTTCGATGTATCTTCTTGTAAGCGGCCTTATTGATAAAGCAAAGGTAAGATTAGAAGATTTCTTAAAATAGTACTGTGGTTTCTTTTGAGTGTGTTGGCCTTGTTGCTTATACTCACTTTGGTATTTTCTTTCCCTTCTGTACAAACATACGTGGCCAGGAAAACTACGGCATGGGCCAATGAAAAATACGGGCTCAATGCCAGCATAAAAAGCTTCAGGTATATATTCCCCGATGAGGTTTTACTAAAGCAGGTGTACCTGCCCGATGCCTATGGCGATACGCTGATCTATACCGGGGTCCTCGATGTGAAGATCGGTGGATATAGCCAGGTGAGCGGTACATTGGGGCTTAGGGCGGTGGAGATGGATACCGCAAAGTTCTATTTGCATACGGCAAAGGGAGACAGCTCGAGCAATTTAAGTCAGTTTATTGCCAAATTCAGCTCAGGAGATACCGCTGCATCCAAGCCGTTCAACATGGAGATATTGGATATCGAGTTGAATGAGAGTCGTTTTTGGCTGGAGAATTTCAACTGTGACTCCAATTGTACTGCGTTTAAAATGGTGCACATCAACGGAGCAATACATGATTTTGATCTTAGGGGAAGTACTTTCTCCCTGGATGTGCAGGACCTCAGCCTGAATGATGAATACGGCCTGGCCCTAAAAGAGCTTTGGGGTGGTTTTACATATGGTAAGCACGAAATAGCCCTTCAAGACTTTCACCTGAAAACCGCTAACAGCGAGATTGAGGGAGATTACCGGATGGAGTTCGGCAGCATGCAGGACATGCGTGATTACGTAAACAAAGTACGCATGGTGGCAGACCTGGAATCCTCCTCGGTTTCCAGCATTGATATACAGCATTTTGCTCCGGTTTTTCCTGACTTCAAGACTTTTACCATAAAAGGAAAAGTGGAAGGACCTGTGAATGATATGCGGATTAAAGACCTGGATCTGGGAATAGGAGAAGGAAGTAATATAAGCGGAGATGTACACATCCGAAACACTACACGGGTAGAAAGCTTATACGTAGCTACCGGTAATTTTAACCTGCTGGCTACTCCGGCCGATGCCCGGTATTTCTACCATCTTTTTGCAAGCGATACGCTTCCTGAAATAGTAGATGAGCTGGGAAAAGTAGGTTTTTCCGGTACGTACAAGGGGTACCTCAGGGATTTTAAAACAGCCGGGCATATCAGCACAAGCCTTGGCGACCTGGATTTTGACCTCTTTTTTGATCAACGCAGCAGACGGGAAGTGCACTATAAAGGTTCCGTAGAAACCGAGAGCATACACCTTGGGGAGCTTACAGGCATGGAGGAAGCCATAGGCGAAATAGCTTTAAGCATCGAGGTAGACGGGCAGGGTTTTGATCCCAGAACCATGGCTACCTACATAAAGGGGAACGTCAGTCGTTTTGAAGCTATGGACTATGCTTATCGGAACATGTACATAGACGGGCAAATAGAAGAAGGCACCTTTGAAGGGGCGTTTACTGTCAAAGACCCTAACCTGCAGTTTGTTTTTGACGGGGAAGCCACTTTTCAGAGCGACACCTCCCGTTACGATTTTGTGGCGCGCATTGAGGAAGCGGACCTCGATGCGTTGGGGCTTGTAGAAGATAGCATCTCCGAGATAACAGCAGAACTGGATATTGATTTACGAGCATATCACTACCAGGATTGGTTGGGGCAACTACGCCTTTCCGATGTGACTTATGCCAATGAATCCAATTTCTATTTTTTTGAAGATGTAATTGTAAACTCTGACATTACCGGAGAGGGGAAAGAGCTGGAGGTGCGTTCTAATATACTGGATGCCAACGTAAAAGGCGCGTTTACGTATGAGGGTATATTTAAAGCCTTTCAGCATGAAGTACATAAATACCTGATTGGTCAGAACAAAATAGAAGCTCCACGGGATGAACAGTTTGATTTCAATTTTACCGTCAAAGATACCCGCCTGCTTACGGAAATATTCGTGCCCGAGCTGGAAATTAAATCCAATACCAGGTTGTTCGGGAGCTACTCCGATACGGTTCGCAAGCTAGAGCTACGCCTCGACTCTAAGGGGGTAGCGTACGGGGATTACGATGTAAAACACATCGACTTACAGTACTCAGGAGGAACAAGTCGTTCGGAACTCGGGTTTCAGATCGGAGCTTTTATATTGCCGAATGGATTTGAGATCGACAGCATTAACCTCGGCAATTTCTATTACAACGACACGCTTTTCTACAACCTGTCGGCCATTTTCAAAGACAGCGTTGACGGCAGGGCGCGCATCAGTGGGTATGCCTTGCAAGAAGATACCAATCGCTTTGAGTTCGGGGTGCTCAGGTCGCCCTTTAACATCGGGTACCAGGATTTTGAGATACAACCCAACAATACCATATACCTGGATACCGGAGGGGTACACATCAGGAATTTCAGGATCACAAACGAAGACCGCCTGGTAGCCATAAACGGCAATATAAGCGATAATGAGAACCAGATACTGCGGGTAAACCTGAGGGGCTTTGGTATGAGCCTGGTCAATTACTTTATAGCTACGCCTGAGGCCAGTTTTAAAGGAAAATTGCATGGAGATGTGCTTTTAAGTCAGCTTTTATCAAAACCCCGCTTTGCGGCCGACCTGCGCATCGACAGCTTGCAGATGAACGAAACAGCGCTGGGCAACCTGAGCCTGAGCAGCGATTGGAGTACGGAAAATGACACCATTAGCCTGGAAGCTAAAATGATTTTGGGCAACCTGCGCACCTTCGGGATAAAAGGATATTACCAGGCGGATAGCACCGGAAGCATAGATCTTGATGTGCATTTCGATCGCTTCAGGCTGGCGGCCCTTAATCCATTCCTTACGGGGGTGGCTGAGAACATGCGTGGCTTCCTCGATGGGCAGATCAAAGTGCAGGGCCCCGTAAGCACCCCCCGCATAGAAGGAGAAGTACAACTCCCTAAGGTTGCCTTCACCATTTCCTTTTTACAGACAGACTATAACCTGGAGGGTGCGCCCACAGTCCAATTCAAACAAGATGAGATCCTTTTTCCCGATTTGAAACTACGGGACAGCAAATACGGCACTTCAGGAACCTTATCAGGAAAAGTACTCCATGATCAGTTTCGTGATTTTGAGCTTGACCTGAAGATAAAAGCCGATGAATTGCTTGTACTGAACACACCCCCTACCACCGATGATGCCTACTACGGCACTGCCTTCGCCACGGGAGAGATACGGATGGAAGGCCCTCCGAGCTTGTTGGAGGTATCGGCAAATGTGACTACCGAGCGGCAAACCAATTTTAACATTCCCCTGGGAGGGGCCGTAACGGAAAGCCAGAAGGGATACATCACATTTGTAGACCGGGACAAGCCGGATACAACCCAGCAAGAGACAAAACGCTTCAATATAGATAAAGGCATCAGTCTTGATTTTGACATCAACGTAAATGAGAATGCGGAAGTAGCCATCATTCTGGATGAGCGCACCGGCAATAGGCTAAACGCCAAGGGGAAAGGCAACATTCGCCTGAACATAGGCAGGAGCGGTGAAATGGAACTTTTCGGTACCTATACCATAAAAGAGGGGAAATACGACTTTAACCTACAGGGCTTTTTTAACCGCGAGTTTCGGGTAGAGCAGGGGAGTTCCATTACGTTCAACGGCAGCCCATTTGATGCGATGGTGGACCTGACCGCAGTGTATACTACCCGGGCAGATCCTTCGCTCATTGTTGCAGGCTATACCGGTGGGCGCACGCTAACCGAAGTTTACCTGCACATCAACGGGAACCTGACCAGTCCGGAGATCACCTTTGATATTAAAACACCCCGGGCAGGACCGTTGGTACAAGCAGTAGTAGGCAATATAGGGGCCACCGATCAAAAAACAGAGCAGGTTTTTTCCCTTTTGGCCACCAATACATTTATTCCCGAATCCGGTGTAAGCAATACGGGTAGTAACTTAGTGAATGGCTGGGACATCCTGGCCAATCAGGCGGCTTCCTGGTTTAACGAATACAGCGACCGCTATGACCTTTCTTTAAACTACCAGCAAGACCCCTCCGGGCAAAGAGGAGTCGGGAATTCGCAGGAAGAATTTGAGGTAGGCCTTTCCACTACCTTTTTTAACGACCGGGTAACAGTGAATGGTACGGTAGGTGTGCCCGTTGGCCAAAACACGAACCAGGTGGCCGGAGAAGTAGAGATTGAATACAACATCACTAAAGACGGCCGGTTCCGGGCTAAGGTATTTAATCGTGAACTGGATAATCAATTTATCGCGGGCAACCAGTACCAGCAAGGCGTGGGCATTTACTACAGAATTGATTTTGACAGTTTCTCTGAACTTTGGCAAAAGCTTTTGGGGAAAGAAAAAAAAGAAGAGGAAGCTATTGAGGAACGTTAGCCTCAGGATGCCGAAAACCGTACTTCTTATCCGAATAAGCCATATTGACCTTTAGGTGCCCGCGCAAAAGCCCTGGTGTTTAAAGCCGGGAAAGCAGCATCGGCAAAATACTTTTTGCGCGCCAGCTGTACGGCGTCTTTTATTTGCTGTGCATACACACCGCTTCCACTCATCCTGCGTCCGAATGTGCTGTCGTTAAGCTTTCCTTCGTGGCATTGGCGGATGAGGTTCAGTACCTTACTTGCCCGCTCAGGGAAATGCGTATGCACCCAATCTTCAAAAATGCCCGCTATTTGCCCGTTCAGCCTGACCATGGTGTAATTAAATGCGCTTGCTCCCGCTTCTGAGCTAGCCTTGGCCACATCCATGATCTCATGGCTGTTCAGCCCGGGAATAATAGGGGCCATCATAATGTTTACCGGGATATTGGCTTGCGTTAATACCCCCACGGTCTGCAACCTTCTTTTTGCGGTGGCAGTGCGCGGCTCCATCTTGCGCCTGAGGCTTTCATCCAGGCTGGTAAGGCTGATGCTTACGTGCACCAGTTGCTCTTTATTTAAGGCCTGTAAAAGATCCAGGTCCCTGGAGATCAGTGCATTTTTGGTAATAAGCCCTACCGGGTGCTTAAACTTAAGGAGTACTTCCAGCAGTTTGCGCGTAATGCCGTATTTCTTTTCTGCCGGCTGGTAACAGTCCGTATTGCCACTCAACATAATGGGTTCAGGTACCCAGCTTCTTTTTTGCAGGGCTTTTTCCAATAGGGCAGGGGCATCTCGCTTTACCAGGATGTTTTGCTCAAATTCACTGCCTGCACTGTAGCCCCAATACTCATGAGAATTGCGTGCATAACAGTAAATGCAGCCGTGCTCACATCCCTGGTAGGGATTCATGCTCCAGCTCCTTCCTATATCCGGGCTATCCACCCGGTTCAGGATGCTTTTCGGGTATACCTCTATGAATTTTGTTTTACGCTCCTCCGAAGTGTCTTCTCCGTTGAGGCGCAAAAACTCAAGGTAATCCTGCTCCGTAAGGTAGCTGTGCCGGGCAAATCGGTTGTTTGGGTTTACCTGTGCCCCCCTACCCGCCTTCAGCTTTTTAGGTTTATCCCCGGGCATTCATCTTCTCGCTAAGCGATTTCACTTCTGCCTTGAGTGCATGCATCATATCCAACAACTCCTGTGTTTGATAATGGCTGTACGTATCTACATCCGGAAGGTCAAAGCTGATCATGCCGCGCACGTACCACACCTCCAGTACTTCGTTTACGGGCAATGCATAAGGCTTATACACTTTATTGTCAGAGATCATCCAAAGTCTGGCTTTTTCCTTTATCTCATTCTGCACCCGCTTAAATACAATGCCGTCATTAGCTGTGATCACTACATAGGGTCTGTTGTCTTTTATCTCCTGCCAGTTTTCTACATATTCTCCCAGGAGATAAGTACCGGGCTGCACCGGCAACATGCTGTCGCCTTCGATTTGAAATACCCGGTACGTGCGCTCCCGGGGGAGTTCGGGAAATGGAAGCACGGCAGTGTGCAGGCGCTCAATAAACTCTACATCGGCAAACCCCTGGGTATATCCTGCAGAAGCTTTTTGCGGTACTAAACTGATCTTTTCCTGCCCTTCCTCATCAACTGCTATCGGCAATATACGCAGCTTACTTCCCGTAAGATCTTTTGTTTTGCTTGCTTGCGGTGCATTTTCTTCGCGGAGATCAACGCCCAGTATTTGCTGGTAATTCACCTTAAAGAGCATGCAAAGTGTTTGAATGGTTTTTAGCCGCGGTTCCGATCTTCCTTCCTCGTACGCGCCTATTAAGCTGCGGTTTACGCCCAGTTTGGCGGCCAGGTCCGCCTGGGTGAGTTGCTTTTGCTTGCGCAAATGCCTGATGTTTTCTGCCAGATAATTCATATGGCTAAAATAAAAAGAATTCTATAAAAAATAGTATACATAGGCGCGTTTTTATGCACCAAAAAAGTTTTTACAGGTATGTGGAAAGACAGGGGTAAAGTGTGCAAACGTATTGTACAGGAGCAGTGCGCCACAATAATTGGGATTAGTTTTTGTTTCTTTGGACGAACACAAATCAGCTATGCGCATTATCTTTTTCTTTCTGGCAAGCTTTGCGGTTTCCCTTTCAGCAGCAGGGCAAAGCAAAAAGGCGTTTAAGTACTACAACCAGGCCCGGGAAGAGATGGCCAAGGATAGAACGGACAAGGCGTTGGAAAAGGCATTGAAAGCTGTAGAGGAAAGCCCGGAGTTTACGGAGGCACGCATGCTGGCTGCTGAGCTGTATAGCCAGCGGGGAGAAGGGGAAAAAGCATTGGTCCTTTACGAAGGTGCCCTCCGCTATAACCCGCCTTACTTTTTTTACTATATCTATGGGAATGCACTTTTTGAAGCAGAAGAATATACGCGGAGTATTGAAATGCTAAAGAAGTACCAGGAAGAACCGAAGGCCAGCAGCAAATACATTGCGTTAACAAACAAAACACTGGCTAATGCCCATTTCGCGCTTAAGGCAAAAGCCAGTCCTAAGGCCTATGCACCAAAGAACCTGGGCGCGGAACTCAACACGGCAGAAATGGATTACTTTCCCTCTATATCGGCCGATGGCAAGATATTGGTGTTTACACACCGCGATCCCACGGGCAGTAAGCGGGATGAAGATTTTTGGATAAGCAGGAGGGACTCGGATACCAGTGAATGGGGGAAATCAGAGGTGATGCGCGGCTTTTTGAACACCGATTTTAACGAAGGTGCGCAAAGCCTCCGGTCGGATGGCAATGTGCTTTTTTTTGCCGCCTGCGAACGTCCTGACGGAAAGGGGAGCTGTGACATTTTTGCCTCTTTTTACCAGGGCAAGGGGCAATGGAGCCAGCCGGTAAACCTGGGCGACAGCATCAATACACCTCTATGGGAAAGTCAACCCTCGATAAGCAGTGACGGGAAAACCCTTTATTTTGTGCGCGGCAGCAGCGGTACGGCAAAAAACATCGACATTTATGTGGCCGAGCTACGTACAGACGGCAGGTTCAGTAAAGCGAAGCCCATTCAGGGGCCTATAAACACTTCATACCAGGAACAATCGCCTTTTATTCATTTTGACAACCAGACCTTGTACTTTTCCTCGGAAGGGCATCCGGGCATGGGAGATCACGACTTTTTTGTGAGTAAAAAGCAGGCAGACGGAAGCTGGGGCAAACCGGAGAACCTGGGGTATCCGATAAATACAGCCGGGCAGGAGTTCGGACTTGTTGTAGGGCCTGATGGCAAAACAGCTTTTTACGCTTCCGACCAGGGAGAGGTAAACCACGGTCTGATAGACCTGTTTTCGTTTGAGCTTCCGCCCGAAGCCAGGGCAGAGGCTATAGCCTATGTAAAGGGCAGGGTAATAAATGCCAAAACCAAAGCACCTCTCCAGGCGGATATCTTGTTCAGTACGCTGGGAGCATCCCCACAGGATTACCGTGACAAGAGCAGCAAACAAGGTAGGTATTTCAGCGTATTGCCCGCACATACGGATTATGCCTTGAGCATACAAAAACCGGGCTTTTTGTTTTATTCAAAGAACTTTAGCCTTACCACACATACGAGAGAACGCGCTTTTGAGCTAAATGTAGAACTCATACCCATAGAAATCGGAAAAAAGGTAAAACTGGAAAACGTATTTTTCGCTACGGATAGTTATGAGCTTGATCCGCGAAGCACCGCAGAACTCAACAATGTAGTAAGCTTTTTGAAGACCAATCCGGGCGTAAGCATTTTGTTGGAAGGACATACGGATAATGAGGGAAACGCAGCATATAACAAGGATCTGAGCTTAAAGCGTGCAGAGGCGGTTAAGGACTACCTGCTTAAAAAAGGCATTTCCCCCAAAAGGCTAAATACCCGGGGCTTTGGAGATACACTTCCGGTAGCTACCAATGAAACCGCGGAAGGAAGAAGTTTGAACAGGCGTACAGAGCTCAAGATTGAAGCCGTTGACGCTTTCTGAGAAAGCCATGGTTTACAAGCTGTAAGGGCTTTCTTATTTTTCAACCTAAGATGCCATGCAACAGCCGGCCCGAGGCATGTGGATAACTAAAATTTTTATACAGCTTACTAATAATCCGAGGCGATTTACGGATTTCTGGTAAGAAGGCAAGTAATTTACTACATCTACTTTTTTAAGAAGCTTAAATTTGCAATAAACCACCAATCAAA
>JANQPD010000088.1 GCA_028285465.1 Owenweeksia sp.
ATGGCACCACGGGTTACGATAATATCGGCATTGGACGGGATGTTGGCGAAGCACTAACCACCGGCAATCGCAATGTACTCGTAGGGAAAGAAGCAGGGAAGGCTCTTACCACAGGGGCTTTGAACACCTTTATAGGCAATAGAGCAGGCTATGAAGCCCAAACAAATTCCTCTGTTTTCATCGGGAGTTTTGCCGGTTGGGGAGAAACAACCGATCACATGCTCTATATCGAAAACTCAGGCGATAGTATTCCGCTTATTGGCGGGAGATTTGACAGAAAGATTGTAGGGATCAACATGCCGGCCCCTGAATTAAATTCGGGAGCCATCCTGCAGGTAGGTGGAGATATTGCTTTGGAAAATGGAGGTGCTATCGATGAATTCAGTACCGATGCAAGCTTAGCGGGCAATAGTGATCTGGCCGTTCCTACGGAAAAAGCGGTGAAAACCTATGTAGACAATGCACCTAGAGTGGTGCAAGAACCAGGAACTGAGAATTACCATTTTGGTTTAAACAACATGGGATCCATAGCAAGTGGTGCAGTACGGAATATAGCTTTAGGTGATAGTGGCCTTTATGCTTTAACGACTGGTGATTATAATATTGCCATCGGTACGCGGGCATTGGAGAATAATAAAACGGACACCAGTAATGTAGCCATTGGACGTAAAGCCGGTGGCAGGGTGACAGGCAATAGAAACACACTAATAGGCGATGAAGCAGGATGGGATACCCGCGAATATGGTAACACCTTTGTAGGTCGTCAAGCGGGGAAACATGCCCGAACAGACGGCTCGGTTTTTATAGGCCATCAGGCCGGCTATGATGAAGATAGAGATCGTTTGCTTTATATCGAAAATTCTACCTCTTCTACTCCGCTTATTGGGGGCAACTTTTTTAACGATATTGTTGGTATAAATACGCCTGTCGTCCGCTTACTTTTGGGTGGTCCTGCGCTGAAGGTAAATGGAGATGCTTCTAAAAGTGTAGCCGGTAATTGGTCGGCCAATTCGGATAAGCGCTTAAAGACCAACATCAACTATATGCAGTCAGAAGAGATGCTGCAAAAAATGCTGGCCTTAAAAGGCGTTAGCTACGAATGGAATGATACAGTAACCGGCATAACTCGTCCGGAAGGGATACAATATGGATTTATAGCCCAGGACCTGGAAAAAGTATGGCCCTCTAAAATATCCAAGGATGGTCAGGGCTACCTGATGACCTCTTATGGCGATTATGACCCCATGTTTGTAGAGTCTATAAAAGCCCTTTACCAAAGAATTACCGAACTGGAAACCGAGAAGCAGCAGCTACAGGGTTCACTGAACCAGGCACAGAGCTCTCTTAGCCAGGCCGAAAAGGAGCAAGCCTCTATCCGGAGTGAAATGAGTAAGACTAAAAGCGAAAGAGAGGAACTCAGAAATGAAATGGATGATATCAAAAAAAAGCTACTGAGGAGATTGTCTGTGCAACAAGCACAAGCCCAAAAGTAAAACCCTTTTCATTACAAAAACTAGAACGTAAGATGTTATGAAAGAGAAAATCACTTTAAGGTATCTTGTGGCTATTTTTCTAGTCTTGTTACTTGTTCCTGCCTATGCGCAGGTGGGAGTAGGTACGCTAACGCCACACTCCAGTGCCAAGCTGGAAGTAGTTTCAGATACTTCCGGTGTTTTGCTTACACGCATGACGTATACCCAAATGACCGCCATCAGCAATCCGGCCGATGGGCTTTTGGTATACTGCACGGATGATGCCGGCTTTTTTGTATATCAAAACAGCCAATGGCAAAAGGTGGGTATTCAAAATCTGACTATATCAGGCGACAGCCTTAAGATCGATAAAGCAGGAACAGGAGTAAACCTGGCCGCTTATAAGGACAATACAGATAACCAGTCCATCTCGCGCTTAGGGCTTACCGTTACATTGGAAAATGGTGGTTCTTTTCGGGACAGTGTTTTGAGTGAGGCTCAAGTGGATGCCTATGTAAACAACAATGGCTACCTCACATCTTTCACGGAGGTAGATGGTTCTACCACTAATGAAATTCAGAACCTGACCCTGTTGGGTGACAGCCTTAAGATCGATAAAGCAGGAACAGGAGTAAACCTGGCCGCTTATAAGGACAATACAGATGACCAGTCCATCTCGCGCTTAGGGCTTACCGTCACACTGGAAAATGGCGGTTCTTTCCGGGACAGTGTTTTGGGTGAGGCTCAAGTAGATGCGTATGTAAATAACAATGGCTACCTCACATCTTTCACGGAAGTGGATGGCTCTACCACCAATGAAATTCAGAACCTGACCTTGTCGGGCGACAGCCTTAAGATCGATAAAGCAGGAACGGGAGTAGACCTGGCTTCTTTTGTAGACAATGCACCTAAGATCATAGCAGCGACAGGCACCGGGAATTACCATTTCGGTTTAAATAATATGGATTCCATACAAAGTGATGCAGCACGCAATATAGCCTTAGGTGAGAATAGCCTTGATATCATAACAACCGGTGATTTTAATATTGGTTTGGGTTATAATACGATGCTGAGTTTGACTAGCGGATACGGCAATGTTGCCATCGGTACGCAGGCCTTGAAGAATAGCACTACGGGCCACGGTAATATCGGCATTGGACGGGATGTTGGCGAAGCACTAACAACCGGCCATCGCAATGTACTCATAGGGAAAGAAGCAGGGAAGGCTCTTACCACAGAGGCTTTTAACACTTTTATAGGCAATAGAGCAGGTTATGAAGCACAAACAAGTTCCTCTGTTTTTATCGGGAGTTTTGCCGGTTGGGGAGAAATGACCGATCAAATGCTTTATATCGAAAACTCAGGCGATAGTATTCCGCTTATTGGGGGAAGCTTTAATAAGCAAATTGTAGGGATCAATATGCCTACCCCTGCATTACAGTCGGGTGCAACCCTGCAG
>JANQPD010000001.1 GCA_028285465.1 Owenweeksia sp.
CTTGGTACTACCTAGCTCATCTCGACTTCGCTCGATGAGACATAGTTTTTTTGAAGTAATCTCTGTT
This sequence comes from Owenweeksia sp., assembly GCA_028285465.1. Taxonomy (GTDB): domain Bacteria; phylum Bacteroidota; class Bacteroidia; order Flavobacteriales; family Schleiferiaceae; genus JANQPD01. The sequence continues at coordinate 68 of JANQPD010000001.1, forward strand.
TTTAAAAGTGAAGTTTGTCCGAGCGTAGTCGAAGAGAGTCCAACTGCTTGCGCAGTGCTTGGTACTACCTAACTCATCTCGACTTCGCTCAATGAAGCATCGGGTTAGTGAAATAATCTCAGTTTTTGGAAAGTAAGGTCTGTCCGAGCGCAGTCGAGGACAGGCTAGTTTATGCTATAAGTAGTCCCGTCTTTTCCATCTTTCAGTTGAATACCTAAAGCATCCAGTTCATCACGGATTTTGTCAGAAAGGGCCCAGTTCTTGTCATCCCGGGCTGCTTTTCGCAGTTTGATCAACAATTCCATAACCCCATCTAGCTTATTGTGTTGTCCTTCCTGTTCGTTTGCCTCTTCCAGGCCTAGAACATCAAAAATAAAGGCGTGCATAGATGTCTGTAAGCTATCCAGATCCACATCGCTTAACCCGCTGGCGTTGGGGTCTGCCGCATTCACAAAACGCACGGCCTCAAACAGGTGGGCAATGAGTATCGGGGTGTTGAAGTCATCGTTCATAGCAGCATAGCATGCCTGTTTCCATTGGGTTACGTTGAAATCAGAAGTCCCACCACTCCGGAGCTGTTGTAGTTTCTGCCAGCCTTCCATTAAGCGGTTGAATCCTTTTTCTGCGGCCAGTAATGCCTCATTACTGAAATCAAACTGGCTGGCATAATGGGCCTGCATCATAAAAAAGCGCACTACGCTGGGTGCAAAGCCTTTGGTGAGTTTATCGGTATTTCCAGTAAAAAGCTCTCCCGGGTTGAGCGTATTTCCCGTGCTTTTGCTCATGCGCTGCCCGTTAAGGGTGAGCATATTGCCATGCATCCAGTATCGTACAGCTTCGTCTCCGTTTGCCGCTTTGTTCTGTGCAATCTCACATTCGTGATGCGGGAACTTCAGGTCCATTCCTCCGCCATGGATGTCGAATTGCTCTCCCAGGTATTTGGTACTCATTACGGAGCACTCCAGGTGCCAGCCGGGGAAACCTTCACCCCAAGGGCTGTTCCAGCGCATGATGTGTGCGGGAGAGGCCTTTTTCCAAATGGCAAAATCCAACGGATTGCGTTTTTCACTTTGCCCGTCCAGTTCCCGCGTACCACTTTGCAGTTCTTCAATTTTCCGGCCGGAAAGTTTGCCGTAATGGTTATCTGTATTGTATTGCTCTACATCAAAGTATACGGAGCCGTTCACCTCATAGGCCATGCCGGCCTCCATAATTTTCTTTACGGTTTCTATTTGTTCTATGATGTGCCCCGTGGCGGTAGGTTCGATACTCGGTGGAATGGCATTGAACTTTCCCATTACTTCCCGGAACCCGAGCGTATAACGTTGCACGATTTCCATAGGCTCCAACTCCTCCAGGCGGGCTTTCTTGCCGATCTTATCTTCGCCCTCATCCGCATCATTTTCCAGATGGCCCGCATCGGTAATGTTGCGCACATAACGCACTTTATAACCCAGGTGCGTCAGGTAGCGGTATACCATATCGAAAGAAATAAACGTACGGCAATTTCCCAGGTGTACATCACTGTATACAGTAGGTCCACATACATACATCCCTACCAAGGGCGCATTCAACGCTTCGAATTTTTCTTTTTTGCGCGTAAGTGAATTGTAGAGATAGAGCTCGTTTTCTTCGTAAAGGGCCATGAGGTTTAAGCGTCAAAGGTGGTTTTCATATTGATGTAGTCCAGGAAGTCGCGTTTTACACTGTCTTTTTTAAAGCTGCCGCCAAATTCAGCTGTTACCGTGCTGCTTTCTATATCCCGTATGCCCCGAGAGTTTACGCATAGGTGCTTGGCGTCAATTACGCAGGCTACATCTTTGGTGCCCAGTGCTTTTTGCATAGCTTGTACGATCTGTTTGGTCATGCGCTCCTGTACCTGGGGTCTTTTGGCAAAGTAATCCACAATGCGGTTCATTTTGCTTAACCCGATTACGCGCCCGTTGGAGATGTATGCCACGTGTGCCCTGCCCACAATAGGTAAAAAGTGATGCTCACAAGTAGAATATACTACTATGTTTTTCTCTACCAGCATTTCGCCATACTGGTATTTGTTTTCAAAGGTGCTGGCCTTGGGCTCTTTGGCCGGGTCGAGCCCTCCGAATATTTCCTGGACAAACATTTTGGCCACCCTGCGTGGAGTACCTTTGAGGCTGTCATCGGTAAGGTCGAGCCCCAGGGTGTCCATTATTTTTTCAAAATGGTATTCTATCGCTTCTACCTTCGCTTCTTCAGACATGTCAAAAGCATCAGCCCGTAAAGGGGTTTCTGCATTACTGGTAAGGTGGTCATCCCCTATTTCTTCAATAGCTTTCATAAAAGCGTTTTTGTGCTCTGCGTTCATAAATGCAATAGACAGATTTAGCGTGTATAAAATACCGGCAATCCCTGCCGGTAAAGGGCGTCAAAGGTACAGAATTAAGCCTTTTGTCAAGTAAGGCCTAGACAAATACACATCACTAATTCCTATTATGATTTTGCGCTTCGACCGAGGTGCTCCTTTACTCGGGAAGTTGGTCTTCCGGGTAGGGCGCCCCTGCCGCTATCAAAGCCAGGGCAATGTCTTTTGCCTGTGTTTGAATAAGGCCTAATTTATCCAACAAGCCAGGGAGCTCTTCCTGCACTATGGCCAGGTTTTTTTGCTGCTCCCCGGTAGGGGCGGACGTAGAATAATAAGAGTTCCACACGGCACGCCCCATACGCCCCATTAAAGAGGGAGGGGTGTCAAACTGGCGTTTGCGCAAACTTTCATCCCCGTTAAGTTCTACTTCTATATCATATAGGTCATACTCGAGTTTCCGCAGCTTTTCCAGGCTTTCCAGGGGCGCTCCAGGAGTGTTACGTGCGGCTGCCTTTAATGTCACCAATTGTTTCTCGAGCTTGCTCTTATAGCGGTTTGCCGCATAAAGCTTACGCCTGCTTGCTTCCAGCTCCTTTTGAAAAGCAAATACGGCTGCCCGGTCTTCCGCAGGAAGCGTGGTGTTATTCAAAGCTGTGAGTTGGAAATGCTGACTTAACTCAAGGGGGGTCAGCACACCATCAATACTCTTATACATACTCAGGCTGTATGTGCCCGGTAAGGCCAGGTTTGCTCCACTGGCCTTCGTAAGGGGTGCTCCCTCCTCATTTACATAACTGCTCGTACTCAGGCGGCCATTCCAGGTAACTTTTTGCAAGCCGTTGAAAAGTGAAGAAGTGAACCGGCTTATTTCTTCTCCTGTTTCGTTTGAGATAACAAAAAGCGCATAATTCTTTTCCTCCCGGTCTTCGGCTCTAAGCTCCTCTGCCGAGGGATAGCGTATGTTTTCCCCCTTTTTTTCCTTTTCTTTTTCTGCTTCCTGCCGGGTACTTTTTAAGCTTTTGGGCATGTCTTTTAGATGGTAATAAATGTGTACACCTGTTTCGGGGTTCTCGGTGAAATAATAACTGGCGCCATGAAACCCGGCTTTTCCATAGCCGTTGGGGGAGGCTTCCAGGTAGAGAGGGGCGTCTTCAATTTCAAAAAGGTGATTGCCCGATAGTTTGTCTTCCTTCATTTCACGCAAGGGTGCATAATTGTCTAATATGTAAAACCCTCTGCCCATGGTGGCGATAACCAGGTCATTCTCTCGCTCCTGGATGGCCATGTCGCGTACATTTATCGTGGGTAAACCTTCGTTTAAGGCTTTCCAGTAGCTTCCTCCGTCAAAGCTCACAAAAACACCGAACTCCGTACCTGCGAAGAGCAGATGCTTATCTACATGGTCCTGAGCCAGACAGTATGTTGAGCCTTTTTTGGGAAGGTTGCCGCTGATGTTGGACCAACTGGCTCCCCGGTCGGTACTCTTTAAGAGGTAGGGGCTAAAGTCCCCGTTTTTATGGTTGTTGAATACGGCATATACTACATCAGCCTCATGCTTGTCGGCAATCAACATATTAACATAGGTGTTTTGCGGGATGCCTGGGAAACTGCTGTACCTGGTCCAGCTTTCCCCCCCGTTTTCGCTTACATGGATGAGTCCGTCATCGGTGCCGGCATATAGAAGCCCCTCTTGTAAGGGGGATTCATCCAGAGCTACAATGTTGCCATAATTGGTGGTCGACTTATCGTAGGCAATGGCATCTACACTCCATACTTTCCCCATTACAGGCAGCGTATGGCGGTCTATTTGCTGGCTGAGGTCGGGACTGATTACCTCCCAGTTGTTGCCCCGGTCGTTGCTCCGGAACACTTTGTTGGCGGCAAAATAAAGGCGCTTGTGGTTATGCGGACTGATCAGAAGCGGGGCATCCCAATTGTAGCGATAGGCAGGTTCGCCTTTGCCCGGGCTGGGTTTTATGCCTACACTTTCGCCACTGGCTTTGTCAAAACGCACCAAACCTCCGTATTGCGACTGGGCGTATATAATATTTGGATTCGTGGGGTCAATGGCGCTTTCAAAGCCATCCCCGGTATTGGTAATGATCCAATCGCTATTGGCAATCCCCCGATCATTGATGGTTTGCGAAGGCCCGCCCAGGCTGAAGTTATCCTGCGTGCCCCCGTAAACGTTGTAGAAGGGCCGTGCATTGTCTGTAGTTACTTTATAGAACTGGGTTACGGGTAAGTTGGGCTTAAAATGCCAATGTTCGGCTGCGTCAAAGGTTTCGTACAGGCCTCCGTCACAACCGGCAATCATATGCCTGGGATCAGTAGGATTTATCCAGAGGCAATGATTGTCTACGTGCTTGGCTTTTTCGGGTACTTTGCGCCAGCTTCTCCCCGCGTCATTGCTAATGTGCATCCAGGTGTCCATACTGTAAAGCGTACCAACCTGAGTAGGGTGCGGAACCAGCTCTACGTAATAATTTCCGCTGGTGCTGTAGTCATCCATAAACGCAAAGGAGGCCCCCCGGTCAGTAGAGCGGTATACCCCGCTTTCTTCTACCATGGCATATACCACATCCGGGTTTACGGGAGAAATTGCCAGGGCAATGCGGCCTTTATCGCCTCCGGGTAGTCCGTTTTCCAGCTTCTTCCAGTTCTTGCCTCCGTTTACACTCTTGTACAAGGCTGTTTCCGGCCCACCGGAAATATACGTCCATACATGCCGCCTCCGCTGATGTGCGGTAGCATATAAAACCTCGGGGTCCCTGGGGTCCATATGGATTTCGTTAAACCCGGTATTTTCTGAAACGGCTAAGACCTTATTCCAGCTTTCTCCTCCGTTCTCGGTTTTATAGATGCCTCTATCTCCTCCGGCACTCCAGAGGGGGCCGTAAGCGGCTACGTATACTATCTCGGGCTTTTCCGGGTGGATGGCGATCATGCCGATATGTTCGGAGTTCTTCAATCCCATATTTTCCCAGCTTTTTCCTCCGTCCAGGCTTTTGTACACGCCGTCTCCGTAGGCCACACTGCGCTGGTTGTTGTTTTCACCGGTGCCTACCCAGATGAGGTGGGGGTTGCTCGGCGCAATCCTTACACAACCAATGGAAAAGGAACCTTGTTTATCAAAAACAGGCTCGAAGGTCACACCTTTATTCGTGGTTTTCCAAACACCTCCCGCAGCGGCGGCGATGTAGTACTCAGAAAAATTTTCCGGGTTTACGGCAATATCGGCTATACGTCCGCTGGTTAAAGCAGGACCTATGCCACGCCATTTAAAAGCGGAGAGAGACAGGTCTTTAATAAATTCGGGTTGAGCAGAAAGGATGAACGTGAGCCCGGTCAAAAGGGCCAGGATTCCAAATTTTAGCTTCATGCACTTGGATTTTTAAGAAGTAATGCGCTAAAGTAAGGGAAAGCAAAAAAAGACCCGCGTTTGCGGGTCATCTTAAATGAAGTGTGTTTATATGGGAAACTTCGTTAAAACATCAGGCCAAAACTTAGTATCAGGTTGTTCCCGGCAGTTAGGGCATCGAGGGCATTTGCATCTGTACTATAGGTGGGGAGGTTACGGTCTAGTACACTGCGCACATAAGCCAGGTCGATGGTGTAGTACTTATTGCGCAACCCAATGCCCCCGGTATAGGCATTCATGCTTTGCTGGTAAAAGGAGTCTTCCACAAAAGGATTGGAACTGTTCATATACCCGCCTCTCAAAAACAAGCGGTCAAATCGTATTTCCAGGCCCGCTCTTAAGGTATTAATGCGCTGCAACTGGTTGTTGATCTGCTCCTGGTCAAAGGCATAATCCAGGCCGGCCAAACTGCTGTTTTGTATGCCTGACGTTTCATAATCAAGGCTAAACAGCCCCCTCTTGCCCAACACAAAGGCAGCCCCGGTACGGAATACTCCCGGTATAGTAAGGCTTCCGGTATTGTCGCTTACTACCGTCCAGTTTTCGCTGGTACCGTCATTGAAATTGGTAATGGAGGTTACATCAAATTGACTGTTGAAGCGATAAATGGTTGGCGTTTGATAGCTGGCGGCAAGTCGAAGCCATTGGCTGGGCCTTAGAATGAAACCAAAGTTTGCATTAAAGCCGGTGGCCGAGAAGGTTTCGAAGCGCTCCATCTGATGATTATTTAATAAAGTGGGATTATCTGCAAAACCAACCTCGCTGAATATAGAGCTTTTGGTGGTGCGTATGCTTGGAATATTTAAGGAAACCCCCCATTGTATAAAATTGTCGTAATCTCCCCCGAAACTGAGGGCAAATTCATTAATGCGGCCACTTTTGCTGATCACATATTCCTGCTCTATGGAACCATCATTAACGAAATATTGCCGGTCAATGACTTGGCTGACGCTATCGGAGTAATCGGTTAAAAAGGCACCGAAAGCAGCGTACTCTTCAAACAAACCTTCTTGCAAGAGTTGATCTGGTGTTTTTCCAAAAGAGTTTGAAGCCAAAAAATCAGCAAAAGATTCACCTTGTGTGTTCGTAGTACGTGCACTCAGCTCTTCGTAAAAATCCGCCTTTTTTGTATAGCTTAAGCCAAAAGCAAAAGTGGATTTAGACCGGCTCCTGCGCGGGAGTTTTTTAACCAGGCCGATGTTTTCAAATAAGAAGTCATACGCATTGTCATCAATGGTATTGTTGCCATAGCGGGCAGCTGTATTGGCATTCTGGAAGCCCAGGCTAAGGCCAAAATGATCCCTCCTGAAAACGCCTATGCTGGCGGGGTTATAGTGAATGGCAGCCATGTCGTTCCCCAACGCGGTGAAAGCTCCACCCAAGGCACTGTAGCGGGCGCTCCCGTGTATTTGGGGACCAGTCATGTCGATGATGTGGTCTACGGTTTGTGCTTGCACCCACGGAGCAAGACACATAAGCGCTATAAGTACTTTCGATTTCATGTTTTTGTGTTTTAGGATCATCTTCTTCCCCTGCTGCCTCCGCTGGAGCGGCTTACACCACCCGAGCGGCTTCCTCCGGAACTCCTGCTTGGGCTATAACTCCTGCTGCTACCCGAAGAGCGGGAAGGGCTATAGCTTCTGCTGCTTCCCGAACTCCTGCTCGGTGTGTAGCTACGCCCGCTTGAAGAAGACCGGCTGGGGCTAGCGCTGCGGTTGGGCGTAGTGCTTCTACGAGGAGGTGAATAGGTCCTGTTCCCTGAAGGACTCGTAGCCCTTGAGTTATTCCCGCTGGATTGACGGGGAGCCTGGTACGTACGCTGACGGGTGCCGCCTGAGCTATTGCTTCCGGCAGATCTGCTGGGCGTTGTTGCCCGTTGATTGGAAGTGCCTGCATTTCTTTGGGTGTTGCCCGTATTGCTGCGGTTTGGTGCATAGCTTCTTGACCGTTCGTTTGCACTTGAACGACTCTTATCGTAGGCCTGCGTGCGGCTTCTGAAGTCAGTCCCCGAAGTATTGTTACTGCGGCTGCGGTTATATGCCTCTTGTGCCCTGGGGTTTACCCGGCTTTGGGTTTCCTGGCTGCGGTTGCGTACATACTCATAGGTACTGTTCCGGGTGTTTCGGTTTGTGGCCAGACCACGGGTGGGGCTGCTGCTCTCGCGACCACGCAGGTCCGTAGAGCGGTTGTTTACGGCAAGGGCATTGTCGCTGAACCTGCTGCTTCGGGTCTGGCCGTTGCGGCTTGCGTTTACACCCCGTCCTACAGTGGTTGTATTTCCACCTCTCGGATTTATGGCTACATTGCTTCTGCGCCTTCCGGAGGTACCGCCACGTACATCGCTGCGTCCACGGCTACCGATATTTCTTACGTAGGTGATGTTGCGGTTCCTGTATATATTGTTGTCATAAAATCCATTGGCGGGATGCCAGAATCCGGGACCGCCCCATCCCCATCCAGGGCCTCCCCAACCCCATCCGGGACCACCCCATCCCCAGGGCTGGTTCCACCCCCAGCCCCAGTTGTTCCATCCCCAAGGTCTGTTCCAACCCCATCCCCAGTTGTTCCACCCCCAGGGTTGATAAAAGAAGGGATCATAGAAACCCATACCTACTCCGAAACCGGGACCCCAGCCCAAACCGCCTCCAAAGCCTACACCTACACCCCAGCCACCCCAGTTGTTGAAACCAAAGCCAGCGTTCCAGCCAGGGTTTCCAAAGGCGGGGCTGTTGTAATTGTTGATGATTACATCTCCCTGGGTAGAAGTAGTAGGAGGCACGTAAATGTTCTCATTATCAGGGTTTCCGGTATTGCCATATTCATCCAGGTAGACCGTAGAGCCATTTTGCTGAAAGCTTCGATTTTCCTGGCTGGGTGCTTGTTCCTTTTCTTTTATGTCGTTTAAACTAAAATCGGGCTCACCGTAAGAAGGATCGTAATAAATGCCGTCATCGTAATAATTGTCGGCTACGGTTGTGGTACTGCTGCATGAAGCGAGGGTCATGCTCATTGCTACTAAGGGGATCCATATTCTTTTCATAACTATTGCCATTTGAGGTGAGACGTAAATATTATAGCTTTGTTCGCTCATTAAATTACAAATTCTATACCAAGTATCAAATAATGGCGAAAAACCTTACAAAGCGCAGTGAAGATTACTCGAAATGGTACAACGAGTTGGTGGTGCAGGCCGATTTGGCTGAAAACAGCGCTGTGCGCGGGTCTATGGTAATAAAACCCTATGGGTACGCCATTTGGGAGAAAATGCAGGCACAACTGGATAAGATGTTCAAAGCTACGGGGCATGAGAATGCGTATTTTCCGCTTTTTATCCCGAAATCTTACTTCAGTAAAGAAGCTTCCCACGTAGATGGGTTCGCCAAAGAGTGTGCGGTGGTAACCCACTACCGGCTTAAAAATGCCGATGACGGAAGTGGGGTAGTGGTAGATGAAAATGCACGGTTGGAAGAAGAACTGATCGTACGCCCTACCTCGGAAACCATTATCTGGGACACGTATAAAAAATGGATCCAAAGCTACCGTGATCTACCTATTCTGGTAAACCAGTGGGCCAATGTGGTACGCTGGGAAATGCGTACGCGCCTTTTTTTACGCACGGCTGAGTTCCTTTGGCAGGAAGGCCATACGGCACATGCTACCGAGCAGGAGGCCATTGAAGAGGCCCGGCAGATGCTGGACGTGTATACCGAGTTTGCCGAAGGTTTTATGGCCATACCCGTAGTAAAGGGGTATAAAACGGAAAGCGAGCGTTTTGCCGGTGCGTTGGATACATACTGTATTGAAGCGCTGATGCAAGACGGAAAAGCGCTACAGGCCGGTACGTCACATTTTCTGGGGCAGAATTTCGCCAGGGCCTTTGATGTAAAATATACCAGCAAAGAAGGAAAAGAAGAGTATGTATGGGCGACCAGTTGGGGCGTAAGTACCCGCTTAATGGGCGCACTGATCATGACCCACTCTGACGATAATGGCCTGGTACTGCCCCCAAATTTAGCTCCTTTTCAGGTAGTGATCGTGCCTATATACCGAGGAGAAGAGCAACTGTCGGAAATATCGGTAAAAGCAAATGAGATAAAGAAAGTATTAGAGGAGCAAGGTATTTCGGTCAAGTATGACAAGCGCGATACACATAAGCCCGGCTGGAAATTTAACGAGTACGAATTGAAAGGCGTGCCTCTACGTATTGCTATTGGACCGAGGGACCTGGATAACGGTACGGTAGAACTGGCCAGGCGGGATACCCTTACGAAAGAAATAACCGGCATCGAAGGCCTTGCCGGAAAAGTGCAGCAGCTCTTGAGCGAGATACAAGCGAATCTTTACAAGAAAGCTTTGTCTTTTACGGAAGAAAACACACACAAGGTAGATGACTGGGAAGCGTTTACAGATACCATAGAAAACAAAGGGGGCTTTGTAAGCGCGCATTGGGACGGCACTAGCGAAACAGAAGAAAAAATTAAAGAACTTACCAAGGCTACCATTCGTTGCATTCCTATGGATGCTGAAGAAGAGCAGGGTAGCTGCGTATTCAGTGGGAAGCCTTCAAGTCGCAGGGTACTTTTTGCCAAGGCATATTAAAATCTAAATAAACCATTATGGAGCCAGAAGCCTGCAATCCGCAGATCATGGGCCTTTTGAATGAGAAGGCGAGTACTAAACAAAAGGTTTTCCGGCAAACCAAAATGCATTTTGAGCAGCTGAAAGAGATAGTTGCTCAATTGGCCGGGGAGCTTAGCGGAGAGTACTGTAAGGTAGACGAAAGCGTGCACATTTCGTTCAAAGACAAGAACCCTTTTGAAGCGGAGATCACCTTTAGTGGGGATGTGCTCCTATTTAATATGCATACCAATGTATTTGTTTTTCCACGAAACCATTCGGTATGGAAAACGGGCTACATCAAAGAGGATAAGAAGAGAGCGTATTTCGGTGTGATAAACATCTACAATTTTTTGGCCGACAGTTTCAGGTACAACAGGCCCGATGACATAGGCCTTTTGCTGGGCAGGATCTTCGTAAATCACGAAGGGCATTTTTTTGTGGAAGGAAAGCGCCAGTTAGGTTTTCTGTACAACAATGTAGCGCTGGATGTTTTAACTCCCGACTGCCTTAAAAGAATTGCAGAGACTGCCGTGATCTACGGCCTTGAGTTTGACCTGATAACCCCAAAATTTGAAGATGTAATGGTGGTGAGTGTGAAGCAATTGGAAAACAAACGCAATGAACTTCAGTTGAAAACAGGAAAGCAGTTGGGCTATCGTTTTTCCGCGCAACTGAAAAAAGACGGGGATTTGAAAAAATAATTTGCAGGTATTGAAAATGTATCTACATTTGCAGTCCCAAAAAAACGGGTAACCGTTGAGGGCCCATTCGTCTATCGGCTAGGACGCCAGATTTTCATTCTGGAAAGAGGGGTTCGATTCCCCTATGGGCTGCAACTATTATAAGAAAGAGTATTATGGCAAATCATAAATCTGCTTTAAAGAGAGTAAGAGCAAACGAAAAGAAACGCGATTTAAACCGTTACCAGCACAAAACTACCCGTAACGCCATTCGCGCTTTCCGTGCTAATGAGAACAAAGAAGAAGCGGCTGCTAAGCTTCCTTCGATAGTTTCCATGATCGACCGTTTGGCTAAGAAAAACATCATTCACAAAAACAAGGCAGCCAACTTAAAAAGCCGTTTAACCAGGCACCTGGCTACACTATAAACGTTTTTAGTTAATCAATATGAAAAACCCCTTGCGCAAGTGAGGGGTTTTTTATTGTAATAGATCCTGCAGGGCGGCTTCTAATGTTGAAAAGCGGTAGTTGAAACCCAATGTCTGTAAGCGGGTATTCTCAACCTTGTTGCTCGACAGTGCCGTTTCTGCCATTTCGCCTAAAAGTAGTTTCAACGCAAAAGCGGGAATATTGGGGAGGAACAAAGGTTTGTTCAAAACGTGGGCGCAAGCCTTAGTGAGTGTTTCATTGGTGATGTTATATGGCCCCACGGCATTTATGGGGCCGGTGGCAGCGGGGTTTTCCATGGCTTCTATAAATACCCGTGCTACGTCTTCCAGGTGTATCCAGGGCATCCATTGCGTGCCCCTGGCCAAAGGAGCACCCAGGCCGTAGCGTATCGGTTTGGCAATCTGGGGTAAAGCACCTCCGGCATCACTCAGTACAATGCCTACCCGGCATAAGGCCGTGCGGATATTAAGGGCTTTAAATTGTTCCGCTTCCCTTTCCCAAGCCACGCATACTTCAGATAAAAAATCATTACCTGGCTTGGATGTTTCCGTATAATTAGCGGTGTAACTATGGGGGTAGTAGCCCACGGCAGAAGCACTTACAAATGCCTTTAACGGAACCATATGCTTTTGTACGGCCTGGAAGAGTAGGCGGGTACCATCTACCCTGCTGCGCAGGATCTCGCTTTTGTAGGTGGGCGTCCAACGGTTATCTATAGGAGCACCGGCCAGATTGATGAGGTAATCCGGTTGCCACATAAATGCCTGCTCGTCATAGGTAGCTTTATCTACGTCCCAGGCATAGGCCGCTATGTTTTTCATGCTGCTCGTTCCCCTACGGCTAAGGTGGGCTACCTGATAACCTTTTGATAACAATTGCCTGCTGATCTCCTTACCAATAAGGCCCGATCCTCCACTGATCAATACTTTCATACTGGACTATTAAAACATATGGGCCTTACTTTGTTTAACAGGTCAGCATATTTTTAAATGCCAGTGGGCATACAAATTGAAAAATGGGTATTGCTATATTGCCTCTTTACTCAAGTAAGAGAAATGCATCAAATAGAACCGCATTATTTATGGCGAAGCCTTTACATTGCTCGCGAAGATCCGCACTCTCCGTTCTATGGCTATGAAAACAGTGAGGTGTATTTTACCGACAAGATCTACGACCACCTGATCCACCCCCAATGGGATAACTTTGGGGTGGAAACTCTATTTATGAAACAACTGTATGCGGATTATACAGAAGGTTATTGTATCCTGGAGTTTTTTGGTGAGTGGAACGATGTATTGCATAACGACATCATGACGTTGAAACGCGATGTGCTGGAACCCATTTTATGCGAGGGGATAGATAAATTTATACTCATAGGGGAAGGGGTGCTCAACTTTCATGCAGACATTACCGATTACTACGAAGAGTGGTTTGAAGAGATCGGGGAAGGGTGGATTGCAGGCATCAACTTCCGGCCGCATGTGCTGGATGAATTACAACAGTACCACCTGGACTATTACATCAATATAGGAGGAGCGCTCGATGCATTTGAATGGAGGCGCTGGTCGCCCGTAAAAGTATATCAGGAGGTATCGCAAACGTTGGTAAAACGCCTGCATTAAGCATATGGCTCCGTTATTCAGGAAAAGGGTTGCCCCATTTTTGTGCACGGTATACTTCACTCCCGCTCAACGTTTTTATAAAGGCTACGAGGCTGTTTATTTCATCCGTAGTCAGGTTTAGTTGCTGAAGGTTTCCCTGGGGCCTTAAGCGCGGGTCCAGGTTCGCATTGTTTGCCGGTATGCTGTTGTAGTGCCGGATAGCTGCCTCCAGGGTGGCAAACCGGCAGTTGTGCATAAGCGGACCGTTTAAGGTGCCATCTGTTCTGGTTACGTCTCGTAGAGAAGGAGAGCGGGTGTTAGTCAGGTCCGAGACCATATCATTGCCTGCCGTGGCCGTTACGCCATTATTGCGGGAGTTCGGATCAATATCAAATTCGGGCGGGCGATGACATCCGGCACATCCTGCTCCACCGTCTACCCGCACCCCGTTATTAAACTGTGCCGGTGCTAGAAAGAGCCGTTTTCCCTGATTTTCTTCAGCCGTGAAATTTGTAAACGGGGCGCCAAGATTGCCGCTTGCCATGAGGCCTTCATCAAATTTACTGTCAAAGGATTGAATGCTGCGTATGAACTGGGCCAGGGCTCTTTGCATTCGATCTTCGGTGATCTCTGCGTCTCCAAAAACAAAGGCAAAGAGTTCGTTATAGTATGCGATCCCCTCCAGTTTTACGATCAGATCACTGATGCCCGGATCACCGGACTGCCCGCTGTAACCCATTTCTGCATGGTCCTGGATGGGTTGCGTAGTTTGTTCCTCCAGGGTATTGGCGCGCTCATCCCAAAAGAAGCGCACTTCGTCTGCAAAGCGGGTATTGATCAGGCGCATGCTATGGCGGCCTGTATTCCCGTTTACCCCCTGGCTCAAAGGCATTACATCGGAAAAGGCATTGCTCTGTTGGTGGCAACTGGCACAGGAAACAGTGTTGTTTACGGAAAGGTTTTTATCGTAAAAAAGCACCCGCCCTAAAGTGGCTCCCTTGTCGGTAACCGGGTTTCCATCTGTGTTGTCCTTGTTTATATAGTCCGGTACATTTTGATGGGCGTAGTTTTCGAGTGCATCGGGGTCAATCGCTCCTGAAAAAGTCGCTTCTATAGCCGGATAGGTATCGGCAGGAAGGTTTTTTTCACGGGTTTCTTTATTGCAGGATACAATTGCAACTACAGTCAATACAAGTGCGGAGATAAAGAGATGCTTTTTCATGGCGATGGAGTTTGGCATACTTCATTTGATGGATGAAAAGGCCAAAGGTTTAAGTGTGTAGATTTGATAATCTATAACCCATTTATTTTAAGGTGTTTAAATTAAAAAATCTTTTAAAAAATGATAAGATATACCCTTTATGCGGCGGTCTTACAAAGGACTTATTTACCATTTGTTAAGCGTTTATCCCTTTTCAAAGCGGAAATTTGCTATACGGAACAAATAGAAAAACTAAATGTCATCCAAAACCAAAGTATTGCTTACCGGTGTAACGGGTTTTTTGGGCTCGCACACCACTATTCAACTGCTAGAGAAGGGGTATGAAGTGACCGGAACCCTACGGGATATGAAGCGTGCCGAAGCCATCCGAAAAATGGTAGCGGCACATACGGATCATGCCGGTAACCTTCATTTTGAGGAGGCTGACCTGACCGATAGAACGGTTTGGGAGAAGCTCACCAAGGATGTGCAATACGTTCAACACATTGCCTCTCCGTTTCCGAGGACGTTGCCAAAAAAAGAAGAAGAACTGGTAAGGCCCGCGGTTGATGGGACTTTACATGTTTTGAAAGCCGCAGTGAAGAATGGAGTGAAAAGAGTTGTGTTGACCTCTTCTTCAGGAGCCATTATGTACGGCAAGAAAAAGGAAGAGCGGCACAAGACCTTTGATGAAAAGGATTGGACGGATACGGGAAATGTAAAAGACAGCACACCTTATTTTAGAAGCAAAACCCTGGCCGAAAAAGCGGCTTGGGATTTTATCGAGGGGCAGGATCCGGAAACTGAGCTGAGCACGGTTTGCCCGGGTGCCATATTAGGGCCGGTTTTGGAAAATGACTTCGGTACCTCCGCCAATATTGTGATCAAAATTATGGACGGCAGTACCCCGGCTGTTCCAAACATTGGTTTTGATATGGTGGATGTCCGTTCCGTGGCAGCGCTTCTCATAAAAGTTATGGAATCTCCCAAAGCGGCTAACCAGCGTTATGTGGGCTCGGCAGGCTTTATGCGCTTCAAAGAAGTGGCGCAAATCCTTAAACAGGCGTACCCGGAAAGAAAGATCCCCACTACTTCTTTGCCGAACTTTGCCGTACGTTTGTTTTCCAGGCTCGATCCTTCTCTAAAACCGATATTGATAGACCTGGGTACAGCCCGCAAGCTAAGCAACGCCAAGGCACGGAAGGAGCTGAACTGGGAGCCTCTGCCGAATAAAGAAGCCATACTTTCCTGTGCGCAAAGTGTACTAGACCTGGGTTTGGTAAAGTAAAAAGAAATGGAAAAACTATACACGGCATTAAGTTTTGGTGGCATTCTGCCGGATGAGCGTATCCGGTATATTCTCTCTCACTTTGAACAAATGGAGCTCCGGGAAGGAGATCACTTGCTTGGGTTGGGAGAGGTATGCCATAGCATTGGTTTCGTGCAAAAAGGGGTAGTGCGGTGCTTTGCGTTAGATAAAGAGGGAGTCGAAGTGACCAAATACTTTGTTCGCCCAAACCAGTTTGTAGTGGACCTGGAAAGCTATTACGATCTGAAACCTGCAGAAACTGCCTTACAAGCTGCTGTGCCTACACAACTATGGGTGATCAAAAGAAATGCGTGGACAGCGCTCAACGAAGAGATTCCCAAACTGTACATACTTACCAAAAGCCTTACCGAAGCCACTTTGCTGAATAAGATAAAGGACAACGATTTTTTGAATTTCGGTACGGCAAGTGATAAATACAGGGAATTTATGAAGCGTTATCCCGATCTGGTGCTCCAGGTTCCGCAACAGCACATTGCCTCTTACCTGAAGATCACGCCTCAATCACTGAGCCGCATCAAGAAGAAAATGCACCTGGGTTAAATGATAAAGGTTAAGGGATCCACTTGATGTCTTTAAAATCAGGCTTGCGTTTTTCTAAAAAGGCATTGCGTCCTTCTTTGGCTTCTTCAGTCATATAAGCAAGTCGTGTAGCCTCTCCCGCAAATACCTGCTGGCCTACCATACCATCGTCTGTAAGGTTAAACGCAAACTTCAGCATTTTAATGGAAGTGGGTGACTTAGCCAGGATCTCCTGTGCCCACTGGTAAGCTGTAGCTTCTAATGCTTCATGCGGAATGGCGGCATTTACCATACCCATATCAGCCGCTTCCTGAGCAGAATAATTTCTTCCGAGAAAGAATATTTCACGTGCTTTTTTCTGCCCTACCATTTTGGCGAGGTAAGCGCTTCCGTAACCTCCGTCAAAGCTGGTGACGTCTGCATCGGTTTGTTTAAAGATGGCATGCTCTTTACTGGCCAGGGTAAGGTCGCAAACAGTGTGTAAGCTATGCCCGCCTCCAACGGCCCAGCCGGGTACCACGGCAATCACCACTTTGGGCATAAAACGAATGAGGCGCTGTACTTCGAGTATATTGAGGCGCGGCATGCCGCTTTCATCTACGTAGCCCTGATGCCCGCGTGCATTTTGATCTCCTCCGCTGCAAAAGGAGTATACCCCGTCTTTTGGAGAAGGTCCCTCTGCGCTAAGCAAGACCACACCGATGGAGGTATCCTCTCGTGCATCTAAAAGAGCTTCATAAAGTTCGCCCACGGTTTTGGGCCGGAAGGCATTGCGTACTTCGGGCCGGTTGAAGGCGATGCGTGCCACACCATTGCCGGATTTTTTATAGGTGATATCCGTATATTCTTTTACGGTTTGCCAATTGGGACTATTCATGCTAAAGTGTTTTAATCATTGTAGTGGTTGTACGTGCCCGTTCTCCTGTAAAACAAAAACTCCCGCCAAAAATAGTTCAGCGGGAGCCTTTGTTTTCATGCACTTCAAAAATGAGGCCTAACGCTTTTTGTTTTCTTCTTTTATCTTGTTTAAAGCACTCCCGGCCCTAAACCAATCGATCTGGTTTTCATTGTAGGTATGGTTGCACTTTATGGTGTCGCTGCTGCCATCCGCATGGGTAAACTCCAGGTGAATAGGCGTATCCGGTGCAAACGCATCCAAATCAAGGGTTTCGATGGTATCGTCTTCCTGCACCAGGTTATAGTCGTTCTCATTGGCAAAGGTTAAACCTAACATACCCTGTTTTTTGAGGTTGGTCTCGTGGATACGTGCAAAGGATTTAACCAGTACGATGCGCATGCCCAGGTGGCGAGGCTGCATAGCGGCATGCTCCCGGGAAGAGCCTTCTCCATAATTGTGATCGCCCACGACTACCGTTTGGATACCTTCTTTCTTATATGCACGCTGCACATCCGGTACGGCGCCATATGTGCCTGTCAGTTGATTTTTTACAGAGTCCGTTTTGTCATTGAATGCATTTACGGCACCGGTTAACGTATTGTTGCTGATGTTGTCCAGATGCCCCCTGTAGCGCAACCATGGTCCGGCCATAGAGATGTGATCGGTTGTACATTTTCCCTTGGCTTTTATGATCAGCTTCATGTCTTTGAAATTGTTGCCGTCCCACCCACTAAAGGGTTCCAGCAACTGTAATCGCTCACTGTCTTTGGCCACCTTCACTTCTACCTGGCTGCCGTCTTTTGCGGGGGCATGAAAACCGTTGTCTTCAACGGCAAAACCTGCCGGAGGCATTTCAATGCCCATAGGTTCAGCTAGTTTCACTTGCTCTCCGTATTCGTTAACCAGGGTATCTGTAAGGGGGTTAAAGCTAAGGTCACCGGCAATAGCCATAGCGGTAACCAACTCTGGGCTGGCTACGAAACTGTGGGTATTCGGGTTGCCATCGTTGCGCTTGGCAAAATTCCTGTTAAAGGAGGTGATGATGGAGTTTTTCTTATCCGGGTCATTTGTATGCCTTGCCCACTGGCCGATACAGGGACCGCAGGCATTGGCCAGTACAACCCCGCCCATGGCGGTGAATTTGTCTAGCAGCCCATCGCGTTCAGCGGTATAGCGTACTTGTTCAGACCCCGGTGTTACGGTAAACTCAGATTTTGCTTTCAGATTTTTATCTATAGCCTGCTGGGCTATGGAACCGGCTCGCGTAAGGTCCTCATAAGAAGAGTTGGTGCAACTTCCTATAAGGCCTACTTCCAATTCTACGGGCCAGCCATTTTCTTTTACTGCCTTGGCGAACTCGGAAATAGGGGTAGCCCTGTCCGGGGTGTATGGCCCGTTTATATGAGGCTCTAATGTGCTCAGGTCAATTTCAATAACCTGGTCAAAGTATTTTTCCGGGTGCTCGTATACTTCAGCGTCTCCGGTGAGGTGTTCAGCAATTTCATCGGCGAGGTCGGCCACTTCAGCGCGATCCGTGCCCCGAAGGTATTCCGCCATTTTCTGGTCGTAACCAAAAGTAGAGGTAGTGGCTCCGATCTCAGCGCCCATGTTGCAAATAGTTCCTTTACCGGTACAGCTCAACGACTCAGCTCCGGGCCCGAAATATTCAACAATGGCCCCGGTGCCTCCTTTTACTGTAAGGATACCCGCCACTTTGAGGATAATGTCTTTAGAAGCAGTCCAACCGCTTAATTTCCCGGTCAGTTTTACCCCGATCAATTTGGGGAACTTCAGTTCCCAGGGCATGCCGGCCATTACATCCACGGCATCGGCACCCCCTACACCTATGGCTACCATGCCCAGGCCCCCGGCATTAACCGTATGAGAGTCCGTACCGATCATCATACCCCCCGGGAAGGCATAGTTTTCAAGCACTACCTGGTGGATGATCCCTGCACCTGGCTCCCAAAAACCAATGCCGTATTTGTTTGAAACGGATTGAAGAAAGTCAAACACTTCCGAGCTTTTTTTCTTGGCTGTTTCAAGGTCTTTTTTAGCGCCTACTTCTGCCTGGATCAGGTGATCACAGTGCACGGTAGAAGGTACAGCAGCCTCTTTACGCCCGCTCTGCATAAATTGAAGCAAGGCCATTTGAGCGGTAGCATCCTGCATGGCTACCCGGTCCGGGGCAAAGTCTACGTAGCTCTTACCCCGAGTGTATTCTTTTTTCGGTATCCCTTCCCAAAGGTGCGCGTATAAAATCTTTTCAGCAAGGGTCAGCGACTTCCCTGTAAGCTTACGGGCCGCGGCCACCCGTTCGGGGAATTTAGCGTATACCTGCTTGATCATGTCTATATCAAAAATCATAAATATTTGGTTTTAAGGATGTTATTAAATAAGAGCAATGCGAAAATACTAAAAGCAATGTCTACTGAAAAGCATAATATACTTTGCATTATAATCGATAGGTTTTCTAAATAGGTAGAGATTCGCTAAAAAATACGGTATTTTTTAGTAAGGTGATCAATAAAATGATAAAAACCTATCAAAGTGATAATTTTACACCTTTAATATTCTCAACTTGGCTTTCTGAAGTTGTAACCGTCAACCGCAGGCCAGGTTCACTAATCCATAGAACACATCTTATTTATTCTGGGTACCTATGTGGAAGAGGGCATCTCCTTTGTGTATTAAAGGAAAATTATTATGCCCGATGATATAGCCGTCATAAGGGCTCTTTACTTTTACGGAATAGTCATTGGTGGGGCTGGAGATGTATCCAATGGTTTGGCCTGTCTTTACCTTTTTGCCGCTTTCTTTTTTGTGCCGGAATAAACCGGATACTTCAGCCCGTACCCAGTGTGAATCCTGGAAAAATTTAGAAGGCTGCGGTTTGGGAGCACGGGCAAGCATACCGTAATGATGCAGTACCCTCTTAATGCCATCCAGGCCTTCATCTACTGTTTTAGGGTCAATACGCAAAGTTTCTCCTCCTTCAAAAACAACCACACTTTTCCCAAGTTTATTGGCCGTTTCTCTGAAAGAGCCTTCTATAACCCTGCTGTTTAAGGCGAAGGGTGCACAAAAAGCGCTGGAAACTTCCCGCGCTACTCCATCGGCTGTTTCGTAACGCAATTGAGGAAAGTTAGTGCGGCTTGCCCCACCCGTATGAAAATCAATACCAAAGTCTATGTGGGGGAGGATCTTGGTGGTAAGTACGTGTGCAACCATACTGGCCAGGGAACCGTCTTCTTTACCGGGAAAACTACGGTTTACGTCTTTGCCATCAGGTACATAGCGGGCAAAGTTTATAAATCCATATACGTTTATGATAGGCATGGCGATAATGCTTCCTTTCAGCAGCTTGTTTTCCGGGTTACTGCTAAGGAAACGCCTTATTATCTCAATGCCGTTCACTTCGTCACCGTGCATGCCCCCACTAAGTAATACTACCGGACCTTCTTGCTTACTCCGGATTACGTGAACAGGAAGGTCTATAGGCGTGCCGGAAGGCAAACGCGCTACGTTGATCTCCAGCAAAGCTTTCTGGCCCGCGGCTATATCAGTGCCGTCAATATGCATCAGAGCCCAGTGTAGGTTTGGGGGGTAATTTTCTTTAATTCATCTTTAACGGCATCACTTACTTCCAGTGTGTCAATGAAAGCGTGGATGCTTTCCCGGGTAACCTGTTGGTTTGTGCGGGTAAGTTGCTTTAAAGTTTCGTAAGGGTCAGGATAATGCTCCCTGCGCAAAATATTTTGAATGCCTTCAGCCACTACGGCCCAGTTGGCCTCCAGGTCTTCCTCAATTTTATCGGGATTGAGCAGTAGCTTATCCAAACCTTTTATAGTGGAATTTAGGGCAATAAGGGTATGTCCCAGCGGTACCCCGATGTTGCGTAAAACGGTGCTGTCTGTGAGGTCGCGTTGTAAACGCGATATAGGCAATTTAGCGGCCAGGTGCTCAAACAGGGCATTGGCAATACCCAGGTTGCCTTCGCTGTTTTCAAAGTCAATAGGGTTGACTTTATGTGGCATGGCAGAGGAACCGATCTCTCCGGCTTTTATCTTTTGCTTAAAGTAGTCCATGGAAATGTAGGTCCACAAATCGCGATCCAGGTCCAGCACTATATTATTGATGCGTTTAAAACAATCAAATAAGGCGGCCATATTGTCGTAATGCTCAATTTGCGTTGTGGGCCAGGATTGATGCAAACCCAAAGTACCATTCACAAAATCCTCGGAGAAGGCCCGCCAGTCTATACCGGGGTAAGTTAGCTTATGGGCATTAAAATTGCCGGTTGCTCCTCCGAACTTAGCTGAAAAGGGGATATGGCGCATCTGCCTTAACTGTTGGTCCAGGCGTTCGGCATACACCATAATTTCCTTGCCCAGCCGGGTAGGGGAGGCAGGCTGGCCATGTGTGCGCGCCAACATAGGAATGTCTTCCCATTGTTCTGCAAGGTTGTTGAGCGTAATAACCAGCTCTCCCAATTCAGGCACATATTCATTTTCCACGTACTCTTTCAGGGAGAGAGGTATGGCCGTATTGTTAATATCCTGGGAGGTAAGTCCAAAATGTACAAACTCCCGAAATTTTCCGAGGCCCAGTTCATCCAGATGCTCCTTGATAAAGTATTCCACGGCCTTTACATCGTGATTGGTAGTGCGCTCAATTTCCTTGATGCGCTGGGCGTCTTTCATCGAAAAGTCGAGGTATACGTCACGCAATTCAATGTACTTCGAGCGGTCAAAACCCTTAAGTTGAGGTAGAGGGAGTTCACAAAGTGCGATGTAGTATTCAATTTCTACCCGCACGCGGTATTGTATTAAGGCAAATTCGGAAAAATAATTCCCCAGGGCCTCAGTTTGTTTGCGGTAACGGCCATCTACTGGCGAGATGGCTAAAAGCTGGTTTTCCATGCGGTGTTTTGCTAAGGCGCAAAAGTAGGCATTGTTTCAAGATTGAGTGTAGGGCAGATAGGATTTGGTGAAGTTTCAGTGCCGCTAAGGATGGTACCTCGTTTTGTTACTTCATCTTTTCAAAGCTTCGCTTAATTCCGGGGCTAAGGCTTTCGGTATACTGGTCCTGTGTCAGGAACTTGAGTTCATTCTGTAATTCAGGATATTTCTTGGCGATCTGTGCCATCATTTTGAAAGCGGTAACCCGCACGGAGGAACTTTTGCTTATGGTTTCCCAAAGGCCTAAACAAAAGTCAAAGAGCTTGCTTTCCTGCTCCTCTGTGAAAGACATGCCTTCGATCAGTTTCAGTAACTCCCGCTGATGGCCCTCTTCCCGGTGAGGGAGCACGGAAAGGATAAGATCTGTTTTCTCCTGTATACGTGCATCCTGCCCACGCATGGCATGCCGGAGCAACCAGGTAGCCCGCCAGGCCTGGGGCTTCAGGTCCGTTGTGGCCAGCGCCAGGGCTTCCCCAAAAAGGGAGGCCTCTTTTTGAAAACGCTCAACGAGCTCTGTTTTGCTCAAGCGTTTTCCCAAGGTTTCTGTAAGTGAAGGCATAAAACAAATCTTTACTGAACCTGCACGGGGTATGCAGAAACATACCCCTAAAAGTATGGGTTAATGATCGATCTTTAGAATGGCCCCTTTTAAATATTCTCCTTCAGGAAAATACATATCCACGGGGTGATCAGCCGGTTGCACGAGTTTTTCTACAAGGCGAACCGATCGCTTGCTCTCTATGGCGGCGGCCCGTAAAGTGTCGGTGAAGAGCTGCGGGGATATGTGTTGTGAACAGCTAAAGCTAAGGATCAATCCACCGGGTTTTATCTTTTTCATAGCCAGTAGGTTAAGGCGTTTGTAGGCCTGCACTGCTTTATGCGCGGTACGTTTGCTCTTGCTAAAAGCCGGGGGGTCAAGCACGATGATGTCGTATGTCTCGCCTTTTTCTTTCAGGTATTCAAAAACATCGGCAGCAATGCCTATATGCCTTGCCGCAAACCCGTTAAGCGCTGCATTCCGGTTGGCCAGTTCAATGGCTGCTTCCGACAGGTCTACCGAAACAACCTTTTGCGCTCCAGCGGCCAGCGCATAAAGGGAAAAGCCCCCGGTGTAGGAAAAAGTATTGAGCACACTTTTACCTTGCGCCAGGGTGCCCAGGCGCTTCCGGTTTTCACGTTGATCGATGAAAAAACCGGTTTTTTGCCCCTTCTCCCAGTCGATCAAGAACCGCAGGCCGTTTTCTCTTACTTCTCCCTCGCGGTTTCCAGTGTCGACCAGGTAACGCGGTGCCAGGCCGGTTTTCTCAGCAGGCTTGCTGTATACCTGCTTTATCAGGCCGCTTGCTATAAGGGTTTCGGCTAACATATCCTGGAAGGGTAGCCAGGCACGTTGATGCATTTGCATTACGGCAGTGTCTGCATAACGGTCAACAATAAGGCCCGGCAGCCCGTCTCCTTCGCCAAAAATCAGCCTGCAGCAATTGCTTTCTCCATTTTTGAAAAAGCCGAGTTGATCCCTGTAGACCAAAGCATTTTCCACCTTTGTGCGTAAAAAAGAGCTTACTTCTTCAACTTCCCGGAAAGAAAAGAGCATTACGGCAATACTTCCGGTACGGTAAAAGCCCATGCCTCGGCAGTGCCCGGTAAAATCTTCCACGCGTACCACTTCTCCTTCCTCCAACGTTTCCGGGAGTGATGCAAAAGCACCGGAAAACACCCAAGGGTGTTTGCGTTCGAGGGCTTTTTCTTTTCCCTTTTTCAGCAGGAGCGTTTTATAGTTGGTCATAAGTCGGGATTTCATCGATGAAAGAATAGGCGTTTTTGCCAGGGATGATGCGTGCGCAAATATGTGTCAGGCCGTTGCTCAATAAGATATAAGCAGCCTTATAGTGCAGGTTGTACCGCGAGGCCTGGTCCAGCGTAGCCTGTGAGACGGTTACCTGGGGCGCTTTACATTCTACCAATAGGGCCGGCCGGCTGTCTTTGTAAATGAGTACATCGGTGCGCTTTTGCAAGCGATTGTGTCGAAAACCTCCTTCCAGGGCAAAACTACCTTGAGGGTAGCCCAGGTTGATCAGGTAATGTACAATGTGCTGGCGCACCCATTCTTCAGGGGTAAGCAGGAGGTATTTTTTGCGCAAGGCATCCCATACATAAGGTTGGTTGTTCTTCTTAGCCAGCTTAAGAGGGGGCTCCGGTAATGTCAGTGGAATTAAGTGCGACAACATGATGACGCAAATGTATTAAGGCTGCTTTTGGTTTCATCAGCTTTTTGTTGTTTTGCAGTGCTTATACTTTTATGACGTATCCCGGTATCCTTAACGATCTTAAGCAAGGGCGCTTTGCCCCTTTGTACTTCCTGTATGGAGAGGAAGCTTTTTATATAGATTCCCTGGTGAAGTATATCGAGCAGCACGCGCTCCCCGAAGAAGCAAAGAGCTTTAACCAAGCGGTCTTATACGGAGGTGAAACCGATATGCTCAGTATAATCGGAGAAGCAAAGCGCTACCCCATGATGGCCGATAGAGTAGTGGTCATAGTAAAGGAGGCACAGCATTTACGCCATTGGGACCCATTGGAAAACTATGCCTTAAACCCGCAATCTACCACGGTATTGGTGTTTGCCTATAAGTATAAAAAGCCGGATAAGCGCAAAAAAGTATTTAAGGTGCTAAGCAACGCTTCCGTATTTTTTGAGTCTGTGAAGGTGCGGGACTGGCAGATTGCAGATTGGATAAGCAATCACATGCAGGGAAAGGGATATTCGGCTACCCCGAAAGCGGTGCAGCTTTTGGCAGAAAGCCTGGGTACAGACCTGGGCCGTATCGATAGTGAGTTGTCAAAACTACAATTGGTAGTGCAGCAGGGAGGCATGGTAGACGAACATATCATAGAAGAGCATATAGGCATTAGTAAAGACTACAACAATTTTGAGTTGACCAACGCCCTTGCACATAAAGATTTTGAGAAGGCAATGCGCATACAGTTGTATTTTGCGTCCAACCCTAGAGAGCACCCCTTGGTACTTACGCTGGGTCTGCTGTATAATTTCTTCAGTCGCTTATTAATAGCGGCACAGGCCACGGACAAAAGTGAAAGAGGATTGGTTAAAGCGTTGCGCATACCTCCCTACGGGCTTAAAGAATACCAGGCGGCTTTGCGCCATTATAACATCAAGAGCCTGGCGCGTGTTATTGGGTATTTGCGGGAGTGCGACATGAGATCCAAGGGTGTGGGCAATGCGCATGTTTCCGATGCGGAACTCTTAAGAGAGCTGCTCTTTAAAATAGTTTACCAGTAAAGCTTAAAAAACGATATTTGACCTCTTTGAAAAAATACATCCCCTATTATTCTTTTATGATGCAGAAGAAAACCTTCTTATTCCTGATTGTCTTGTTATGCTTCTCCAGTTATTCTTATGCCCAGGAGGCAGTAGGTAAGGTGCGTGGGTTTGTCCTAGATAAAGCTACCGAAGAACCGATCGCCTTCTCAAATATTGTAGTAAACGGCACCCGGATTGGCGCTGTAGCCAATGAGGATGGGTATTTTGTACTGAACGATGTTCCCGTTGGGGAACGTACTATATCGGTAAGTTTTCTGGGATATAACACGTTAGAAGAAAAAGTAAACATAAAGGAAGACCAGGTAAGGAGCGTTACGTTTTACCTGATGCAGCAGGCAGAACTCCTGGAAGATGTAGTGGTAAATGCAGAACGGCAGGCGCGGGAATCAAAGGTGCTTACCAGTGTAGTTTCTTTAAACCCTAAGGAAATACAACAATTCAGTGTGGGGGGCGATGCGGATATTGTGAAAGCCATTCAGGTTTTACCCGGGGTTGTAACTACCGGTGACCAGGGCGGGCAATTGTACATCCGGGGCGGAGCACCCATCCAAAACCTGGTGCTTCTCGATGGAATGATCATTTACAATCCTTTTCATAGTATTGGCTTTTTCTCGGTGTTTGATGCAGACATCATTCGTTCTGCCGATGTCTATAGTGGCGGGTTTAGTGCCGATTACGGGAGCCGCAACAGTGCGGTAATGGATATTCAAACCCGTGACGGGAACCGGAAAAAATTCAGTGGAAAGATCTCTACCAGCACCTATAGCGCCAAAGCCTTGCTTGAAACACCCATTGGAAAGAAAAATGAAAACGGCCTTTCCAATGGCGCTTTCTTACTGTCGGCCAAAACCTCTTACTTAGATCAAACGAGCAGTATTTTTTACCCCTACGTAGAAACCGAATATGATGGGCTGCCTTTTAGCTTTACAGACGTCTATGCCAAGCTTTCTTCGCAATCTGACAACGGCAGCCGCCTGGGTATTTTCGGGTTCTCTTTCCAGGATGCAGTGCGTTTTGGGGGCAACAACAGCATTAGTTGGGACAGCTACGGCGCAGGTGCGGATTTTACAGCCATTCCTCCAAATAGTGCAGTCTTACTTGAAGGCGATATATCCTATAGCCAGTATGAGATCACTTCTGTAGAAAACGGAGGTACGCCAAGGAACTCTTCCATAACCAGTTTCAACGGGGGGCTTGACTTCACATATTTCCTGCGCAAAGGACATGAATTTAAGTATGGACTGGAAGCGATCGGGTATGCTACTTTTTTTGACCCTGGTGTAGGGAGCAATAACTTGTTTGAAGAAAACACTACGGAACTGGGGGGCTTTGGGAAGTACAAATACGCTACCAATCGCCTTATCCTGGAACCAAGTCTGCGCCTGCACTACTACAGCAGCTTAAGTGAACTCTCCATAGAACCTCGTATTGGGTTAAAATACAACATCACCAGTTGGATGCGTTTTAAAGGCTCTGCGGGCATGTACAGCCAAAACCTGGTGGCCGCCAATTCCGACCGGGACGTGGTGAACTTGTTTTACGGCTTTTTAAGTGGCCCTGATGAAGTTTCGAATGATTTCAGGGGAACTACGATTACGAGTAATTTACAGAAGGCGAATCACTACGTAGTGGGTTTTGAATTCGAGGTAAACAAATACCTGACCGTTAACCTGGAGGGTTACCTAAAGGATTTCAACCAGCTTACGAATGCCAATCGCAATAAGTTGTACAACGATGTACAGGACGCGCCCAGTGGTACGGACCCTATCCTGTATGCCGACTTTATTATAGAAAAAGGAAGCGCGCGGGGGATTGATCTTTTGATGCAATATCGCAGGGACCGTTTGAACCTTTGGTTTGTGTATTCTCTTAGTAAGGTTACCCGTGACGATGGCCTGGTGGTATACGCCCCGCATTTTGACCGCAGGCACAACCTAAACTTTGTGGGTAGCTATTCTTTCGGGAAAGACCAAAGCTGGGAAATAAGTACCCGCTATAACTTTGGCTCCGGCTTTCCGTTTACGCCCACCCAGCTTTTTTACAGCCAACAACTCTTTTTGGATGAAAATGGCAACCCAAACCTGAATTATGACTATACCCAGGAAAATGGTGCGCTGGGGATAGAATATGGAGAACTGAACAGCAACCGGCTGCCGAATTATCATCGCTTTGACGTAAGCCTTACCAGAGTATGGGAGATAGGAGAGTTTCAGGCTTTAGAAGTATCTGCAGGAGCTACCAATATCTTTAACTATCAAAACATTTTCTACTACGACCGCATTGACAACAAGCGCGTTGATCAATTGCCCATTATGCCCACTGTGAGCTTTGCTTATAGTTTTTAAGCAGCGTCAAAAAAACAAGACACGCTCAATGCTTTAAGCGCCTGGGTTAAGAAGCTGCAAAATGCTGTGTTGCCTATGAAAAAAGGTTGTAGCGCAGAATGCAATAGATCGCACGAAAACCATCTTTCCAGTTGATTTTCTTTCCCTCATCAAAAGTGCGGCCGTAATAGCTAATGCCTACTTCGTATATACGTACGTTGGGAATACGGGCAATTTTGGCGGTTACTTCCGGTTCAAACCCAAATCGCTTTTCCTTGAGGTTCAAGCTTTGAATGTATTGCGTTTTAAAGAGCTTATAGCAGGTTTCCATATCCGTAAGGTTCAGGTTGGTAAACATATTGCTTAAGAAAGTCAGGAATTTATTCCCTATAGAATGCCAGAAGAACAATATGCGATGGGGGTTCCCACCCATAAAACGTGATCCGTAAACCACATCCGCGCTACCGTTTAAAATGGGTTTTAGCAAAACGTTGAATTCTTCGGGGTCGTATTCCAGGTCAGCGTCCTGTATAACGGTGTATTCTCCCGTAGCTTTACTGATACCCGTGTGCAAGGCAGCCCCCTTCCCTTTGTTTACTTCATGTTTGTAATAGGCAATGTTCAATTCGGGATTTGCGGCCTGGTAGTCTAAAATAGCCTGTTCCGTATTATCGGTAGAGCAATCGTTTACTAAAATCAGCTCTTTGAGGATACCGTTTTTTAGTTCTACGGCCTTTACACGGTCCAGGATAAGGTGTATAGTAGCACCCTCATTGTAGGCGGGAATTACAATACTAAGCTTGTTAAATGTCATTTGCTGATCTAAAAAGGGTGGCAAATATACTACTCCGCCAGCGTAGTGTCGGGGGCGTTAACGATTTCTATTATGCGGTCCTGGCTGTAGCGGGCTATTACTTCATTCCCATCCGGATAGGTCATTGTGCCAATCCCTTCTCTCAGGTTGTTTTTCCAGGTTCCCTCAAATACTTGTCCGTTTTTGTATGTAAACGTACCTTTTCCTTCCTTCACACTCATTTGATTCTCTCCTTGCTGGCGCCACTCTCCTATGTAGCCTACATCTTTGTCGTAAGTAAGCAAGTATGTTTCGGGGTTTTGATACGCCAACAGCTTTTTAAAACGATAAGGATTGGTTTGGATTACCGGCACTAAATAACGCCCCGTACTGCTGAAACCCAGGGCATCTACCACCACATGTGTAACTTCTTTTTTGTTGAGGTCCTGAATAAAGGCGTTGTAATCCATGGTGCTTTGGTAGCGAACGGTTTTCCTGCTGGCAAACAAGTAGAAGAGAGACGGTTTCCGGCAGCATATCACAGCATTAGGGGCAGTATTGTTTTTTACCCAATCGGCCATGTCGAAATAATTCTGAAAGCGCGAGTCATAGCGCTTGCCTGCGCTGGCATTCAATGCCTTGAGCTGAGGCATGAAAAGCAAAACGGAAGCCAGTAAAATCAGGGGGTTGACCTGCAGGTCTAAGGCTATTTTTTTGCTTAGGAAATTCAGGATCTCGTAAATGCCATAAAAGAAAAAGAAAGTGAAAAAAGGCAAGAGGGGCAAAACGAAGCGTATGCCAAACCACACTTCCGGCCACAGCAAGAGTATGCCAAAGGTGCCAATAAAATACCAGATAAAGAGGCTGCGGTAACGAGGTAGCTTGATGAGGCCAAACACGATGAGGGCTAAAAAAGAAAGGCCAAGCAGAATACCCGATACCTCTATGTCTGCCCTATAGTCTACCTGGATCGAAGGAAACATGCCATTGGGTATTTCTTTGCTTATATAGCGTCCCAGGTTTTCAAAGAAGCGCCCAAAGAAATCGCTTACATCCATCATACCTTCCTCAGGCCGGTAGGGGTTCTTCATAAAAAGCTGTTGAATATACCCGTTTCCGCCCAGGTTGCGTCCCCGTAAAAACCAGGGAAGGCAGAGCAGGATAAAGCCACCCAGGTATGCCCCTAAATAGGCAAACTGCCTGCGCAGCAGGAGGTAAAGTACAATGCCCCCGATCAGCGCCAAACCTGCGGTACGTATATGGAAGGCATATGCGCTCAAAGCAATGACCACATAAAGCTGCGGCTGTTGGAACGGCTTGTCCTGGTTAATGGTCTGTATAAAGAAATAGATAATGAGCAAGGAGAAAAACAGAAAAGGTATTTCGCTCATCATAATGGTGCTGTAAGACAGTAAATGCATATTGAAAAGCATCAACACTGCACCAAGAAAAGCGAGGCGGGAATTCTTTAAAATATCTTTGAGGATGTAAAACATGACCAGGCTTGAACCCAAAAGGAAAAGGCCGTTCATACTTTTCAGAAAACCGATGTCTTCTGAAAAAACCCACATAAAAAAGGACAAAATAGAAGGATAACCAGGGGGGAAGTGGTTGTGAGGGGGATTGCCCGGCATATGGATGTTTGAATAGCCTTGCCCGCTGGCGATGCTTTTGCCCAGGATGTAATAGCCTGCATTGTCGCCCCCTAAATTTATTTTCGCATCATATATATAGCTATAAATAAAGGCAAAACTCAATACAATAAGAAAAGGGTAAAGCAGGTTTTTTAAAGAAAATGTTGAAGAGGTCTTTAAAGCTTTACCGGTTGGTTTAACTGCTTTTCGGGACATAAGGGAGTGTGTGTAAACCACAAACTTAGGTGTTTATGCCATGATCTCAAAAAAATAAAGCCCGCATAAAGCGGGCTTTATTTTACGGTTAATGTGTTCTTGTTATTGGATGGATAGCCTTAAGCTTCGTTCTCCTAGTTTTACTATATAGTAACCTTTGGGCAGAGCGCTCAGGTCAAAATCCATTTCCTGGATGCCGCTTCTTTTGGGTAGTGTATACCTGCGCATCAAATTCCCTATCAGGTTGTATACCAGTAAATCACCCTGCTCGGATTGGGCTATATACTTGAGCGTTACTTTACCGCGGGAAGGATTAGGGTAAAGTGAAAAAACGTTCAGCTTAACAGCTTCCTGATCAGAAAGTGTTGTTGGTGGTTCCCACTCTGGAGGCGGATTGCCCACATCCGGATCTACAACAGTAGGTTGACTCTGGGTATTGCCCTGGCTTTGCGCCTGCGCAGCAATACCAAGCAAGAGCATGAGAACAAGAAAGGGGAGTGTCTTGATAAGATTTTTCATAGTGTTTTAGTTTTTATGTTTTCGTCTCGTAAAGCTACCTATTAGACACATCTTATACTGTTAAGGGTTGCCTGAATGATGTTAAAATCTTGTTAAGGACACATAAATCCGGCTTTTGCACGTTTACTTTTGTGCCAGCCGTTATGAAATTAAAGGTATTAAAAAGTAAAAAAAGGCTTTCCTGGCTCATTGTTTTTATGAGCCTTTCTCTCCTGGGGGTCAGTGGCATTCAGTCGTACTGGATTGTGAATTCTTATGCCATCAAACAAGAAAAATTTGACCAGGAAGTAGCAGAAGCTTTACAAGATGTTTCCAACCGCTTGGAAACAATGGAAAGCATGAATATGATCATGAATTCCTTTAACCTGGAGCCTCTCTTTTTCAGGAATAGAAAGCTTGATCCCCCCGGTTCCCTTGCGGATTCTTCCATACGCCTTAACGGACAGTATTCATATAAGCGGAATTTAAGCCTTTCCTTTCAGGTAAATGACGATACTATTTTTGACCTGGACAGCAGGGGAAATTTACATGCCGCGGTATTAGACGATACCAACGCATTGCCCGGGGAAGGCATAAGCTATTTCAACCTCAGGCAAAAAGCCCGGCAAATGGATTCCGTATTCCGCCAGATGATCCTCTTTAATCTGACGCGGGGCTATGGCATTCAACAACGCTTGCTTAGTGAACATTTGGACAGTCTCCTTGCCTTTGAATTAAAAGCCAGGGGGATTCATTTAGACTATGCTTATGTGGTGAAGAATGATGAAGCGGCTATTACCTTTCAAAATAAGGAGGAATTATTAGATGAAAGAAAAGCCTATAAAACAGCTCTTTTTTCCAGTGATGTATTAGCCCCCAGCCTGCTGATGGTGAGTTTCCCGCAAAAAGCAAATTACCTGCTCAGCAGCATGTGGCTCACTTTGCTCTTTAGCGCCCTGTTCATTGTGGCTATGATCATCACTTTTTATAAAACGCTCACATACTCTTTGCAGCAAAAGCGGATTAATGATATTAAAACGGACTTCATCAATAATATGACCCATGAGTTTAAAACCCCGATTGCGACCATAAACCTGGCAATCGATGCCTTGAATAACCCTAAAGTCATAAACTCGCCAGAGCGTATCCGGCAGTACAGTGAAGTGATCAAACAGGAGAACAGCCGGATGAACATACAGGTAGAAAGTGTATTGCGCACTGCTTTAATGGATAAAAAAGAACTTGAACTGAGCTTTGAACCAACGGTCCTTTCTACTCTATTGGATGAATGCATAGAACATGTACGCCTGAGTTTGGAGAGTAAAGGCGGGCAGATACAAAAGTTTTATAACGATGGAGGGGTAGAGTTGCATATAGACGCGAACCACATCGGAAATACAATCATTAACCTACTGGATAACGCCATTAAGTACTCTATAAACGCACCTCAGATACGGGTTGCAACAGAGCTTACCGGGAGTCACCTCATCATCATTGTAAGCGATAAGGGGATGGGCATGACAAAAGAGGAACAGAAGCACATTTTCGAAAGTTTTTACCGCATAAGCGGGGGGAACGTGCACAACATAAAAGGGCATGGTCTTGGTTTAAGCTATGCATATGGCATAGTGGAAGCCCATGGTGGGAGGATTACTGTTGAGAGCGAAAGAGGTGAGGGCAGTAAATTCTACGTCTACTTGCCTAGAACCTGAACGCTATAGAATATGGAACAACACAAGATATTACTGGTTGAGGACGATGCAAACTTTGGTGCAGTGCTGCGGGATTACCTCGAGCTACATGATTTTGAGGTTATATTGGAAAAAGACGGCATATTAGGTATGCTGGCGTTTAAAAAACACGAGCCGGCTGTCTGTATCCTCGATGTGATGATGCCTAATAAAGATGGGTTTACGCTGGCTAAAGAAATTCGTGACCTCGACAAAGAAGTGCCGCTTATATTCCTGACGGCTAAAACACTTAAGCAGGATATTCTCAATGGTTACCAGATCGGGGCGGATGATTATTTAACCAAGCCTTTTGATTCTGAGGTATTGCTCTATAAGATCAAGGCGCTCCTGCAGCGCAGCCAGGTCCCCCCGGAGGCCGAAGAAACGGTGGTTC
>JANQPD010000009.1 GCA_028285465.1 Owenweeksia sp.
CAGGGAATACCCCAAAAATTAACCTTTGGTGTATACAGTGGGAAAGCAAATTAACCTTTTGAGGCTAAAAACGGGCTTTTCAGAAAATTCCTACCCAAACCGTGTATACTTTCTTAGGCAGAAAGGCCCTAGGTTTGAACACGCAAATGAAACAATGCACATGAAAACAAACATTTACGTCTTACTGCTCGCTACTCTATACGCTGTACTATTCTCCGCCTGCCAGAAG
This sequence comes from Owenweeksia sp., assembly GCA_028285465.1. Lineage (GTDB taxonomy): Bacteria > Bacteroidota > Bacteroidia > Flavobacteriales > Schleiferiaceae > JANQPD01. The sequence goes on from JANQPD010000009.1 coordinate 230, forward strand.
GAAAAATTTGAAGACACCACCATTAAAGGGCAGGTACGCACCTACGGCACGGAAGAAGCCATCCGCCACCCGCCTGTGCGGGTAGTGATCTACAAACGCGAACACCCGGGCACCTTTGGTTCCGGGGCCACCTTTAATGTGGTAGCAGAAACCATGAGTAACGAAGACGGCAGTTTTAGCCTAAGCCATGCCCTGGGCGACCGCAGCGACTACTTTTTAGGCGTGGATGAAAATACGGTAAAAGAAAGCCTGCACTACATCTGGCCCACCTATGGGAGCAGAGACCACCAAAGCCGCAAGATCAGCGGGCGTGGCGGTAGCCTTACAATGCACTATTATCTAAGTGCCCTGGGCTGGGTAAAGTTTCATTTTAAAAGTGAGCATTTCCAGCCAGGTGATATATACGGCTATAATTTGGGAGGGGGAGCTTCACGGATATATTACAGCAGCGTAAATGATAGTGCCATTTGGGACTTTGTTGGGAACATGGAACATGAAATAGCCTTAAATAAGTTTACAAACGACCAATGGACCAATTGGCAGGAAAAATTCTTTGTACCCGCCTTTGATACCATCTCCTATCAGGTAACTTTTTAAGTATGGCTGCATACGCTTACCCTGTTTACGGTTTTCCCTGACGGCAAAACAATCCACCCTGTCTGGCCGCAGGCGGTTTTCCCTGAAAACACTATCGCTCAATCTCTGATTTTTCACTCAACTGCTTATCACTTATGAAACCCCTTATCTCTTTTTTACCTGTGCTTTGGGTATGCCTGTGCTCCTCCTGCCAGAAGGAGACGTTTGAAGACACCAGCATACAGGGCAAAGTGCTGACCTACGGCACGGAGGAAGCCATCCGCCACCCGCCCGTGCGCGTAGTGGTCTACGAAGAAAAAGAAGTAAGCACCTGGGGCTCGGGCAACACCTATACGCCCGTAGCAGAAGCCATGAGCCAGGAAGACGGCAGTTTCGAGCTCAGCCATTCTTTAAGTAATCAGAAAAAATATTTTTTAGGGGTAGACGAAAACACGGTAAATAGCCGCTACTATATCTGGCCGAGCTACGGGAACATAGACCTTCCCCGCCATAAGATCCACGGGCGTGGCGGTACCCAAAAAATGCACTACTATTTAGTCGCCAGGGGTTGGGTAAAGTTTCATCTATTAACCAAAGACCATCAAGACGGAGATACCTATTCTTTTGCCGCCGGTGGAGGTTGGTATGAAGCATTTTACGGGGCCACAAACAAATTTTCCACTATAGATTTTGCAGGGAATATGGAACATAAAGTGTATGCTACTATTGAAACAGGAGGAGAATACTACCCAAGAGAAATCAAAGTTTTTGTCCCTGCTTTCGACACGATCAACCAGACTGTATACCTGGATAGCTTAGCATTATAAACAGAAAAACCAAGAACTATGACAAAATTCATTTATGCAAAAAACGGCTTTCTGTGACAGTATCAAAAACAACTCACCCTGTCTGGCCGCAGGGCGGTTTTCCCTAAAAACACTATCGCTCAATCTCTGATTTTTCACTCAACTGCTTATTGCTTATGAAACCCCTAACCTCTTTTTTACCTGTGCTTTTGGTATGCCTGTGCTCCGCCTGCCAAAAGGAGAAATTTGAAGACACCACCATACAGGGCAAAGTGCTTACCTACGGCACGGACGAAGCCATCCGCCACCCGCCCGTGCGGGTAGTGATCTACGAAGAAAAAGAAGTAGGCACCTGGGGTTCTTCTAATACATATAGCGTGGTAGCGGAGAGTATGAGTAAAGAAGACGGCAGTTTTGAGCTCAGCCATTCCTTAAGTAACCGGAAAAACTATTTTGTAGGCGTAGACGAAAACACGGTAAACAACCGACACTACATCTGGCCTACTTATCAAAATCTGGAACGTCATAAGATCCACGGGCGTGGCGGTACCCAAAAAATGCACTACTATTTAGTCGCCAGGGGCTGGGTAAAATTTCATTTTACCAATCAAAATACCGGCTCAATACAGCGCTTTGCATACAATTTTGGCGCAGGCGCATACGAGGAGTTTTTTGGCTCTTTTAATATAGAACGCACCTGGGATTTTGCCGGGAATACTACCCACACGCTTTACTTCGGTACCACCTCCAATGGTCTAGACTCCCTTTGGAACGAAGAAATAGAAGTTCCAGCTTTTGACACGATTAACTATCAATTACACTTTTAACCCATGCAAAAATACCTGGCCTGTACGTTTGGTTTTCCCTGATGCACTTCTTTAAAAAAACACCGCCATGCTGGCCGGCATAGCGGTGTTTAACCTGAAAAAACTATAGCTCAATCTCTCATTTTTTAACTAAATCTTTTATTTCTTATGTTACGCAAATATACCTTATGGTTTGCAGCACTCTGCCTGGGCTTTGGCCTGCGGGCGCAAACCGGCCCCGACAGCCTGCGGGCCATTTTCGATCAACTGGACCCCAACTATTACCCCAGCCAGCTCCTGCACAACCGCAGCCCCCTGTACCACTGGAGTTTCGACCCCAATTACAAGGCCTCGCCCTACCTGTTCCCCGGTATGGTGCCCGCCCCCCTTATTGAAAAAGGCTGGTGGAATATGCTGGTAAACGATATGCAGCAAAGCTGCGTAAACCCGGCCCTGATCCCCGATGGGGCGCTTTTCCGCACGCGCGACAGCATCGCCCGCCAGGCCTACGAAGTGCCCATAGCGGCCGTACACCTCGATTTTCACCGCATTATACCGGGCGCGGTAGACAGCGGCTACCTCTGGTACGATACTACCGCCCAAAAGCTCGGCCCCATGCCCGATACCCTCTGGCTGGACCGGGCCAATAACGTATACCAGTACTACCCCAATCCCGATAGCCTGGCGCGCCTGGCCTTTGCCGCGCACGAAACCTTTGCGGGCGCCTTTACCAACAGTGCCGTGTACAAAGAGGGCACCGACTTTAGCATAACCTTTGGCCTGGTGCGGGCACTATTTATCGAAAACCAGGGCAGCGCACCCAGCTATACCGAAATGGACTTTGACAATGGGGAAGGTTTTAAACCCATCCGCTTTGATGAGCCGGTGCGCGTACACTACACCGCCACTTCGGCCTGGGACAGTTACCAGCGCATCCTGCGCCTGCGCCTGCACTACGGCAGCAAAGTGGTAGAAAGCCGCATGCCCCTTACCATTGTGCCCAATGCCCGGCCGGCCGATACGGTATTGTATGCCTCGGATCTACCCACGCCTTGCCGGGTAAACACCAATGGTTTTGTGCCCAAACAGGCCCGCATCAGCATCCGCTACGCGAATGAATCCAAAAAGCTAAAAAAGCCGGTTTTCCTTATCGAGGGTTTTGAATCGGCCATCCGCGATTATGGCGACATTACCTACGAGGCCCTGGCCTCCGGCTACATTACCAATGCCGCGGGCGAAGAGATCTTTACCCAGGCCAAACTGCTTAAAAATGCCTTCGACTCGCTGGTGCTGCTGGGCTACGACATCGTATACATCGACAACCAGAACGCGCGCGACTACATACAGGCCAATGCGCTCAACGCCATTAAGGCCATACAGTGGATCAATGCCGAGCTACAGCGCAACGGCAGCACCGAAAAACCGGTGGTGATCGGCGCCAGCATGGGCGGCCTGGTGGCGCGCTACGCCCTGGCCAAAATGGAGGCAGACGGCTGCTGCCACAACGTGCGCCTGTACGGCACCTTCGACAGCCCCCACAACGGGGCCCATATCCCGCTGGGCTTGCAGCAATCGGTAAAACACCTGCGCGATGAATTTGCCTGGCTGGACGATATGTTCTTTGACGGGGAAAAGATAAAGCCCAACTGGGACCTCTCCCTTAACGGGCCGGGCGCCCGGCAAATGCTGGTGGCGCATATAGACCCGGCCGCCAAAGCCGTGCGCAATGCCTTTGTAAAGGAGTTCGACAGCCTGGGCCATCCCCGCCAGTGCCGCAGGATCGCCATCCTCAACGGCAGCGAACAGGGCCTGGCCCAAACCATTGCGCACCCCCAAAAGCAGTATTTTAAAGGAGAACTGGTGCTGCCCCTGCCCATTGGCCATTTTATAGGCACCGGCTGGGTGCCCGTAAGCGGCAACCTGGTGGGCATCCCCGCACCCTTTCCGCTGCTTAAAGTAGCGGCTTATGCCGAAAACAGCCCGTCAGGGATCATTTTTGAGCGCAACCAGATGGGCACGGCCGCCCGGCTGGCCGCGATCATCGGCTTTACCCACGGCGCAAGCGCAGCGGTGCAGGTGTTAGCCAAAAGCCTGAGCTATATTCCCTTTATCGGGGGCGCCTGCCTGGCGGTGATCCTGGCGGCCCAGGGAGTGGCCAATATCGTGCTGCCCGGCCTGCACCTGGCCAATGCCCTGCTCAGTGTATGGCTTACAGCCGTAGGCGTGCCCGCCAACTTTCCCAATTATTCCGAAGCGCCCGGCAGCACCAACAATACCCCTTACACCATTGCCCATTCCCTTAACGGGATGGGGCTGGATATCGTTACCCTTAGCACCCCTACCCACAGCTTTATCCGCTCGGTAAGCGCACTGGACGTGGATACCAATGATTTAACCTTGCACATAAAAAATAACGAAATTCCATTGCAAGCGCAAGGCAAAATCCCCTTTGATACCTACTGGGCGCCCGGGCGAGGTGCAGAGGCCAGGGATACCAATATGGAGCATATCCGCGTTACACGTGAACTCTACCACTGGCTGATTGGGCAAATCGAGTACAACCCGCAGTTGCGCCACCCACAAACGGGGGCCTATAAAACCTCTCTAAACGGCTACTACAACTACGGCCGCACGGGCGATCCGGATGCGCCCTTTTTAAAGCACCTTTCCAGCGTAGATGTGGTGCAGGGCGGCCGCCTGTACGTAAACAAACACGGTACCATCGGCTATGCCGGGGGCAGCCAAAGCACCTCCCCGGGTATGGCCTATACCTGCTATACGGCCGGGGCCTGCGGAAATACCGCCGTAGAGGTACACAACAGCGGGGTGTTCCAACTGGGCGAGGGCAGCCAGGGCAATACGGCCGATATGGTATTTTTAAAAGGCAGCCGCCTGGAGCTCCTTAATGGCGGTACGCTGCGGGTAGAGCAGGGCAGCCGTTTGCTTATAGAGCCCGGGGCCGAGCTGGTGATCCACCCCGGGGCCATTATAGAACTGGCCGGGAACAATGCCGTGCTGGAACTGCAGGGCAAACTCAGCTTAAAGCAGGATGCCGTATTTGCACCCACGGGCAGCGGTTTTGTGCGCTTTAAGCATCCCAAAGGGCAAAGCTATACCACCGCTTTTTCTTTCGGGGCCGATGCGGAGATCCGCCTGGAGCGAACCGATACCGCGCAAAAAGTACTGGAAGTGATCGGCATAGCCAGCATTCCCCCGCAACTGGGCCTGTTTGCCATAGACCAGGCCAGGGTACAGCTGGGCGCAGACGCCCTTTTGGAAATAGCCGGCCCTTTTTCCAGCACTGAGGTGTGCTATGAGAACCTGGGCGCGCAGCCCTACGAAAGCCTGCGCCTTTTGGGGCAGGCCAACGTTAGCCTGGACCGCAGCTATTTTTACGGGGGTACCGTACAGCTGCAGGCCCTGCTTACCTACTACGGCAACAAACTTACCCTAAACCGGTGTAAGTTCTTTTACCCGCAACAAACCGGCTTTTATGCTGAGGGCAGCGGCATAACGCTCGTAGATTGCCGCTTTAAGGGCGGGCAAAAGGGGCTGCACATGCGCAACGCCACCGGGGCCAGCCGCATAGAACGGAGCATTTTCGAAGACCAGGCCGACCGCGGCATGCACTTTAGCGGGCAAAGTGCCGTGGCACTGGATATTGAGGGTTGCGATGTAAAACGGGCCACCGTGGGCATTACGGTAGAAGATGTACAGTTGCGTATGAGTTGCACCCGCTCCATAGACCATGCACACAGCGGCCTGGAGGCCATACACAGCTTTGTAGACCTGGGCGAAGAGGCCCGCAATACCCTTACGGGCAACGCCATAGGCCTGGAACTGGAAAACGCCCTGGACCTGCGCCTGCACAACGGCCTGAACCACTTTTTTAACAACAGCACCTATTTTATAGAAGGGAGCTTTGACAAACACCACGTATTGGGAAGCAGCCTGTTGGTAGACGTATACAACAACAATATGCCCGGTCCTGCCAGCGCGCTGCCCGTGGCCATGTACACCTCGTCAGGGCAAACGGTAGGGGTAAGCAACCACAACAATTCTGCCGCGCATATGGTATGGCAGTGCTATTCGCAGCCCTCGCCCTACAACCAAATGGTATTGCGCTACCCCAGCTTCCGCGTGATTAACGTTAACGGCTATACCAACACCTATTTGAGCGATGCCTACTACGATGCCATAGGGGAGATCAGCTACGGGGATACCATACAGGACGATCTGCTGGCCGTAAGCAAGCTGGGTAGCCTGCTGGCGCTGCCCCTGAGCGAACCCACCGAAAATGAACAGGCCCTGCTGGCGTATGGCCTGCGCATGATCATGACAGCCCTGACCAACGCCTATGAGCAAAAGCTGGTGCCGCTGAACCGGGCGGTAGAAAACGAACCGGAGCACCCCTATTTGGGCATTGTGATAGACGAGCTCAACGAAAGGCTGGCCGAAACCCCGGGCATAGACCCCGAAATGCTTTACGAGCTGAACCTTGCCAAGGCACATATGTACCGCATGGCCGAGCATTACGATTATGCGCTTACCACCCTGGCCGAGGCGGAGCAGCACGCCACTTTGGAAGCGCTTATGGAAACCGAATACTGGAGGTGCGTATGCGAGGCGGAAGAAGCACTGCTGCACCAGGAAATAGAGGTAGAAGCGTATTTAGAGAAAAAGCAGCTATGCCAAAGCCGCCTGCTGGCCAAAAAAGGGGATGACCCCCTGGTAGAGGGCATTACCACCGCCTCGGTAGATACCCGCGGGCGGATCGGGCTTATAGAAGCCTTATTGCCCAACCCCGCTGCAGATTATGTAGAGCTGCGCCTGGCCTACGTGCCGGAAAAAGTGCAGGTAAACGTACGGGACGCCACCGGGGCGCTGGCGCAGGTGCGTGTATTGCGCAAAGGAGAGCGCCGGTTCCGCATAGCCCTCAGCGGGCTGTCGCGGGGCTTGTATATGCTTTCCGTACAGTCCGGGGAACGGGTGCTGGAAAGCAAAAAGCTCATTAAGCAGTAAACTTTGGCCCGCGCGGATGCGGGCCAAAGGTGTGCTTTATGCAAAATCTTCCGGGTTTCTTAGCCGCAAGCAGAGAAACCCGGAAGATTTGGCTACATTAGGATTAACTTTAAGCGTGAATAAACCCGAAAAGATTAACCCCTTGTGTATAAAAAGCAGGGAATACCCCAAAAATTAACCTTTGGTGTATACAGTGGGAAAGCAAATTAACCTTTTGAGGCTAAAAACGGGCTTTTCAGAAAATTCCTACCCAAA
>JANQPD010000020.1 GCA_028285465.1 Owenweeksia sp.
ACCCTGCCTACCGTAGCGCATTCTTTTGAACGCCTGGAAGCGGTGGAGTTATACCCGTATAAAAGGCTTTTTGAACAGGGCCTGGCTTCCGTAATGGCCGCGCACCTAAATGTGCCGGCGCTTGATGCAAGTGGTTTGCCTTCATCCCTTTCACCAGCTGTGGTTACGGCATTCCTGAAAGACAGCCTGGGCTTTGACGGTCTGGTGTTTACGGACGCGTTAAACATGAAAGGCGTATCGGCCCGCTATGCGCCCGGAGAGGTTGACCTGAAGGCGTTGTTGGCGGGCAATGATGTATTGCTCTTCTCGGAAGACGTAAAACTGGCCAAGCAAAAGATAAAGACAGCGGTGAAAGACAGCACCCTTTCTATGGACCAGTTGAACCGCAGTGTGCTCAAAATTCTTATGGCCAAAAGCTGGATGGGCCTGGAGTATAAAACGCTGGTACCTACACAGCAGCTCAAAGAAGAACTGAATCCCGTTTCCTCGGAACTGGTGAATAAAAAGATCTTTGACGAAGCAGTAACCGTACTGCTGAACAAAGAAACCGTATTGCCGATCAGGGACCTGGCAAAAAAGAAGATGGCCGTGGTGGTGGCCGGTACAGAAGCAGGCACCGGGTTTGCACATACCCTGGGAAATTACACCCGGGTGGATACCTACACCTTTACGCCTGGCGAAGAAAACAAGCTGTTGAACAAACTCAGCCAGTACGATTACGTGATTTGCGGCTTGTATACCAGTAACGTCAATCCCTGGAAGAGTTATAAGATCAATGCCGGGATAAAGCGCTTTGTAAAAAGGCTAAGCCTGCAAAATAAGCTGATCCTAACACTTTTTGCCAGTCCTTATGCCCTACGCGATTTTCCAGAGGCTACCCTGGCCAATGGGCTCATGGTGGCCTATCAGAATCATCCTGATGCAGAAAGTGCAGCCGCGCAGATCGTTTTTGGTGCACTGGGGGCAAATGGCGTGTTGCCCGTAACGGCCTCCGATCTTTTTGTAGAGGGCTTTGGCTTACAAACCCAAGCCATCAACCGCCTGGGCTACAGCATTCCCGAAGAGGTAGGCCTGGACCACAACAAGCTTTTGAAAATAGACCTGATTGCAGAAGAAGCCATTCGGCAAAGGGCTACTCCCGGTTGCCAGGTGTTGGTGGCACGCCAGGGTAAAGTGGTATACCACAAAGCTTTCGGGCACCATACCTATGCAAAAAAGCGATCGGTAACTACCGATGACCTGTATGATATTGCTTCCATTACCAAAATAGCGGCTACCGTACCCATGCTCATGAAACTGGTTGATGAGGGCAGGCTGGATTTAAATAAACCCCTGGGGTATTACCTGCCCGAGTTAAAGGGAAGCAATAAGGAAGAGCTTATGATCCGCGATGTGCTGGCGCATCAGGCCCGCCTGAAACCCTGGATCCCCTTTTACCTGGAAACCCTGGAAAAGGGCAGGCGCAGCGCAAAGTATTATGCCAGCCAGCGGAATTTTGATTTTAGTAATGTGGTAGCTTCCCGGCTGTACAGCAACCGCTATGCCCAGGACACTATTTTCAAGCGCATCATCGATTCCAAACTCCTGCCAGAGAAAGCGTATAAATACAGCGACCTGGGCTATTATCTTTTTATGCGCATCATTGAAAGAATAGAGGGAAAGCCCCTGGAAGTGTTGGTACAAGAGCACTTCTATGATCCTTTGGGCGCACAAAACCTGATGTATAATCCCTTGCTTGGGGTGCCTGCCGACCAGATCGTACCTACGGAAAACGACCAGGCTTTTCGCGGGCAACAACTGCACGGTTATGTGCATGACCAGGGCGCAGCACTAATGGGCGGTATTGCCGGACATGCCGGCTTATTTACCAATGCAAACGATTTGGCTAAACTCATGCAGATGTATCTCCAGGAAGGCCACTACGGTGGTATCCAGTTCTTTGATTCGGTTACGGTTAATGAGTTTACACGCTGCCAATTTTGTGATGACGACAACCGAAGGGGGATCGGTTTTGACAAACCGCAGCTGAGCGGGCCCGGACCTACTTGTGGCTGTGTATCTCCTTTAAGTTTCGGGCATAGCGGCTTTACCGGCACGTTGGCCTGGACAGATCCCGATGAACAGGTGGTGTACATCTTTCTTTCGAACCGGGTGCACCCGGATGCTGAAAACAGGAAGCTCCTCACCTTATCTACCCGAACCAAAATCCAGGAAGTAATCTATAATGCTTTAATACATGAAGATGAGACTATTGACCGTAGGCTTATGGGCCTTGTGCAGCCTTAGCCTGCTTGGGCAGGAAACCACCCGAACAGGGGCTGAAACGGAAATAGAACGCCATCCCGATGGCAAAATAAAAACCTTAACGGTATTCAAAAACGGCCTGCAGGAGGGGATACACCTCCAGATCTCCAAAGAGGGGAACTTACGGTTAGAAGAAAACTACAGGAAGGGGAAGCTGCATGGCCACCGCTACGTGTTTAACCAAGGTGGAAAGCTGACAGAAGAGGCTGATTATGCCGATGGAAGACTCAACGGTCAGCAGATCAAATACTACCCAAACGGAAAATTGCAAGAGAAATCGACTTACCAGGATGGCGTGAAAAATGGCCTGGCCCAATGGTTTTACGACAATGGCAATCCCATTACCGAGTACCAGTATGTAAACGGGAATATCGATGGCGAAGGAAGGTTGTACTATAAGTCGGGAGCGGTAAAGGCTATACTTATGTATAAAGAGAATACCAAGAATGGCTCGTATAAAGAGTTTTACGAAGATGGAAAGATCAAAATAGAGGGAGCGTATAAAGGCGGCCTCCAAAACGGTAACTGGGTGTATTATACCCAATCAGGCGAAATAGAAAAGCGGGAACGCTACAAAAAAGGAACAATACTGCAGTAGCCTTGTAAGTGGCATAGGAAATTCCAATAGAGCCAAAGGAATACATGTATGTTCCTACCTCTACCTTTGCCTGCTGAAAGCACTAAACGAAAACACATGAATATTGGCATAGTATGCTACCCCACCTTTGGCGGAAGCGGAGTATTGGCTACGGAGCTGGGGAAATACCTGGCGAAAGAAGGGCACAAAGTGCATTTTATTACCTACAGCCAGCCCGTGCGTTTGGATATTCTCGATGCCAACATATATTACCACGAGGTAAACGTACAGGATTACCCGCTCTTTCAGTACCAGCCTTATGAATTGGCCTTGAGCAGTAAAATGGTGAATGTCGCCACCAAATATGCCCTGGATGTATTGCATGTACATTACGCCATTCCACACGCATATGCGGGCTTCATGGCAAAGCAGATCCTGCGTGAAAAAGGCATAGAGATCCCCTTGATCACTACCTTGCACGGCACCGACATTACCCTGGTGGGTAAAAACCCCAGTTATAAACCTGCGGTTACCTTCAGCATCAACCATTCTGATGTAGTAACTTCGGTATCTGAAAGCCTACGGCAAGATACCCTGGCTTTGTTTGAAGTACGCAAGGATATTGAGGTGGTGCACAATTTTGTGGATTTGACACTTTACCACCCCGAGGAGAATTGTAAGAATACTTTTGCACCCCATGGTGAGAAGTTGATCACACACATTTCCAATTTCAGGAAAGTAAAGCGTATAGACGATGTAGTGACTATTTTCAATCATATTCAAAAGGCCTTACCGGCTATATTGCTGATGATAGGCGAGGGACCGGAAAAAGAATGGGCACGCCAGTACGCCCGTGAATTAGGCATTGAGGAAAAAGTAAAATTCCTGGGTAAAACCTCGGAAGTGGAGCGGGTACTGTGTATGAGCGACCTCTTTTTGCTACCGAGTGAGAAGGAGAGCTTCGGACTTGCTGCCCTGGAGGCGATGGCAGCCGGTGTGCCGGTGGTGAGCTCCAATACAGGTGGGCTTCCAGAGGTGAACATAGACGGGCAAACCGGTTATACGGCCGATGTAGGAGATACGGCAAGCATGGGAGAAAGAGCCGTGCATTTACTGAGTAACGATGCGTTGTTTTATGCTTTTAGTAAAGCGGCACGGGCAAAAGCAGAAACGTTCAGCATACAAACGATAGGGCCGACCTACGTGGCGTTGTATGAAAAAGCAAGGCGGCTTCTGAGTCTTCCCTAAAGAGCGAGTACCCGATGGGGAAATGGTACGCCACCGGAACCTGAAATACCCATGGGCCTCATACCTTTGCTCTATGAAAAAAGACATTCCCTTTACCCGTGTCAGCGACATCAAAGTAGCCATAGCCAAAACGCTAAATGAAAAAGGCGAAAGCGACTGGTACGCGTATATCATCAACAATAAACCCACGCACCTAAACAATATCCTGATCAGTTCTTCCGCTGCTGAAAATGAAGATGGAAGCGGCCGCAAAACTTCTCAGCTTCGCCATTTTATAGAACATTTGGACAAAGAAAGCTTTGCAAAAATAGAGCGCGTAGACCCTGCTGTGTTCGGGTTTTACAACCGCTACTGGGTAAGCTTTTACATTGGGCACCAGGTGTTTGATGAGCGGTTTATGCTTCCGCCCTTTCGTGAATGGGAAGCAACACGTATCGAAGAGTTAGACATGGAAGGGGTAATCGTGGGGTAATGCCGCACACCAGAGAAAACACCGGTAGACGTAAGCTTGATCTGAGCTTGTAAAACCAACTGGCTCCCAGCTGTCTTTCAACTCGTATTTTTGCCCTGATGCACTCTAAGTAAACCTTCTATGCCCCGCCAAGGCTTTTGTTACGCGTAAGGCTTCCCCGAAAGCACCGGGGAACGGCCAATAAGCCGGTCTTCGCCAATGGACTTTACCATGAAACGGGCCACGCTCTTTCGCGCAATGGTAAGGCGCGGTCTTGGGGTGTTCCCGTAACTTTCTATGATGTGTTCTCTCTTTTTGGAGTTCGTTAAACCTACCGGGCGCACTACGGTCCAGGAAAGGCCCGATTCCCTGAGTATTTTCTCTTGCCTCTCATGGTCAGCATAAGCAGTGCCAATGTTGCTATACCTGATCAAAGCCCTAAACCACCACGGAATATCCTGTTTTGTATCTGCTACTCCCCAGGCGGAGCAAACAACTACTCTTTGAATATTCTGCTTTTGCGCTTGCTGCACTACTTTACGCATAACCGTAGAAAGAAAAGTGTGGGGCGTCCTTAACCTGGCCCAGGGAAAGTCGGAGGTGCGCGAAACATTTAGAACGCTGAGTATGGCCTCGCAGCCTTGCATGGCCTTTTGCAGATCTGACGTCTGGCATGGAGAGCCTGTGAAAACACGGATGCGCGCATGCGCTCTGCGGATCTTTTCAGGGTTCCTTACCAGGCAGTGCACCGTATACCCTTCATCTAGGGCGCTTTCCAATAGGTGTTTGCCGGTTCTTCCGGTGGCTCCAAGCAGTAGTATCTTCAAGATGACATAAAATAAAAAGTATTATCCGGCCAAGGTCCGGGTATACGATACACATATCCTTTGCCTTAAGGCAAAGAGGCCATCAACAGGTCTTAAAGGTAGGTAAAAGCGCTGGGCAAATGTAGAAGGAATCAAACCCTAACAAATATCATTTCTCTCCTTACCGTGTCCCTTTAGTTTAGCCAAAAATTCAAGCTATGGAGCTTTCACTTTTGCAAAAGTATGACGTACCGGTACCGCGCTACACTTCTTATCCTACGGTACCCCTCTGGGATACCACGGATACCAGCGCTGCCCGCTGGATGCAGCACGTGCAACTCAGCTTCAGCAGAAACCGGGAGCTAAGCCTGTATGTACATCTGCCGTATTGCGAGTCCCTTTGTACCTATTGTGGTTGCAACAAGCACATCACCAAAAACCACCTGATGGAAGTGCCGTATATCAAGGCCGTATTAAAGGAGTGGCGTATGTACACCAGCCGCCTTCCGCAAAAACCCATCATCCGCGAATTGCACCTTGGCGGAGGTACACCCACCTTTTTTTCGCCCGAAAACCTGGCTATGCTGGTAAACGGTTTGTGCGCAGAGGCAGAGTTGGCCCCACGCTATAGCTTTAGTTTTGAAGCACATCCTGACAGTACTACCTCCGGGCACCTGAGCACCTTGCGTAAACTTGGATTTAACCGGATCAGTATAGGCGTACAGGATTTTGACGAAAGCATTATGCGGGTAATCAACCGCTTTCAAACCCTGGCCCAGATCGAGCAGGTAACCCAAGAGGCGCGTGCCCTGGGCTACAGCTCCGTTAATTACGACCTGATCTATGGCCTACCCGGGCAAACACCCGCCCATATTGAGCGTAACCTCATGCTTTTGCAGGAGTTACGGCCCGATCGCATTGCCTTTTACAGCTATGCCCATATACCGGAAGTGAAAAAGGCGCAACGTGCCTATTCGGAAAAGGACCTGCCTACCGGTGCGGAAAAACTAAAACTGTATGCCTTGGGCAAAGCAGGCTTGGAAAAGCTAGGGTATAAAGACATAGGCATGGACCATTTCGCGCTGGCAAAAGATGAGCTGTACATTTCTATGAAAAACAAAAGGCTACACCGCAACTTCATGGGGTATACCCCTTACCATACAGAGCTTTGTATTGCGTTGGGTGCCAGTAGTATAAGCGATAGCTGGACAGCTTATGCACAGAATGAAAAAAATGTGCGTGCCTACCTGCACAGGATAAAGGAGGAAGATTTACCGCCGCTTATCAAAACACATTTTTTAACGGAAGAAGACAAGCGGCTCCGCAAACAGATCCTCGACCTTATCTGCCATTACCAAACAGATTGGCTTGACCGGCCTGAAAGGTTTACTTTTTCTTTACAGGCTGCTTTCGCGGCACTAGAGCGTGATGGACTGGTAAAAGTATTCCCCCGCCAGGTGAAAGTGACTCCACTGGGTAAGAGTTTCATCCGTAATATTTGCCGTGTGCTCGATGCCCGCATGAACCGCCATCAAAAAAATCCGGTGTTCAGCAAGGCGGTTTAAAGCGCTCGTTTTTCGTTTCGATCCAGGTAAAATTGCTCCTCAAATGTGGCATGGGGCTCGTGAGGGTCTTTTAAAACGCGCCAGGCCAGGTATAAAACAACTAAGGGAGAGAGGCTGAAAAGCACGAGGGCAAGTTGCGCTGCGGTGAGCAATACGGCAAATGCATAAAACGCAATAAAAACAAAAGATAAACCAACTACATTTTCTAACTTCATAAAAAGATAACCAAACACCTGGGAGATGGTTTACATTGCCTTTTCAATCCTTGAGGCGGTTCCCCTGCATTTTGTAATGCCCGTTTGCAATTAGCAAGGATCTTGTTTTTGTGGGTTTACCTTCTGTTTTTTTTAGAAAAAACATGGACAAAAGGTTGTGACTCATGCCAATGCAGTAACAGGTTGAACCGAAAGACTATATTTGTTTCAAATCAAACTGCATTACTTTGGATCAGGCCTCAACGCTTATTCTAGCCGTATCTCTTATCGTCATCATGCTGGGTATGGGCTTGTCCCTGGTTTTAGACGACTTTAAAAGGGTTTTCCTGTATCCCAAGGCTGTAATGGTAGGCCTGGTTAATCAACTGTTCCTGCTTCCATTGATCGCCTTTGGTATCGCTTCGGCCTTTACGTTGAGGCCCGAGATAGCGGTGGGCATCATGATACTGGCAGCCTGTCCCGGAGGACCTACCTCCAACCTCATCGCTCACCTGGCAAAAGCGGATACTGCCCTATCAGTGAGTCTCACGGCTTTGAGTAGCTTTGTTACGCTGTTAACCATACCTTTTATCGTAAACTTTGCGCTTGTCCATTTTCTGGATGCGGGTCAGGTCATACAGTTGAACATACCTGCTACCATTTTGCAGATTGTGGTCATCGTGATCATTCCCGTGGCTATAGGCATGCTTATCAGGCACTACCGGGAAGGCTTCGCCCGGCGTATGGCCAAACCGGTACGTATAGCATCAGGGGTAGTGCTGGCCCTTGTGATCTTAGGCCTTATCATTAAGGAAAAAGAGAATGTACCTAACTACATACAGCAGGCGGGCTTGGTAACCCTTTTACTCAACATAGGAACAATGGGAATGGGCTACCTTACTGCCAGGCTTTTCCGTATTGATATGAAAATGGCTCGCTCGATCTCCATTGAATCGGGCATACAGAATGGTACACTGGCCATTACCATAGCAGTAGCCCTCCTTGGAAACTCCGGGTTTGCGATTGCCGCTGCCATCTATAGCCTTATTATGTTTATCAGCGGAGCTTTTGTTATTTGGTTGGGCAATAAGCAATCAAAGGTTTGAAAAGCAATTGTGTGCTTGGTAAATACATCACCGGATCGACTTGTTACAACAGGTGTAACCGATGATCTTTTTCCATACTTTTAAAGTCGTTCAAATCAATTACCTGTGGAGAAATTAAGCCGCAAAGACTTCCTAAAGCAATTGGGCCTCATCAGTGCTTCTTTAACGCTCTTGAAGGGAAGTGGGTTATGGGCACCACTGGACCTGTATAAGGTTCCAGAAGGTGTGGTACTGCAGAAGCCTCAGCCGGGGGAAGATATATTTAGGTATATGCAACGCCTTAAAGGCCACCGGGACATCACCCTTTATCGCCAGATTATCGGGGCCGGGAACGCATTTAAGGAAGGCGATGCGACCCTTGGGGTGGCAGCCGGTAGCGAGGAGTCACGTGCTTATGCCCGCGATCTCCTCGCAAATACGACTATTGGTGAGCTAGATGGGTATGCCTTGTTCGAAGATGGTGTGTACGACCTCATTAAACATACCACGCACAAAGGAGTGAACGCCCGGCTGAAGAACTGGACCATGGGGCAACTGAAGGAGTTTGTGCTTACCGAAACGGAAGACAACATCAAGCGCATTATGCCCGGGCTGAGCAGCGATGTAATTGCCTGCCTGGTGAAGCTGATGCACAATGAAGAGTTGATCCATGTAGGGCAAAAGGTATTCAATCCACTGCCCAACAGTAAAATTGGCAGTAAAGGATACCTGAGCGCACGGGTACAACCCAATTCACCAACCGATAATATAGACGACATCCGCTGGCAGGTTTTTGATGCCTGGTCGTATGCGGTGGGCGACCTGGTGTTGGGGACCAACCCGGTATCCAGTGAACCCCGGTCTGTCGCCAAAATTGAGCAGGCCTTATTTGATGTTATTTCCACCTTTGGCTTAGAGGATACCATTCCGAATTGTGTGCTGTCGCATATCGACATCCAGGCGGAAGTAGAGGCCTTTCAGCCGGGTACTACCGGCATCTGGTTTCAGAGCCTGGCCGGAACGGTAGCTGCCAATAAAACATTTGATGTAACGATCGAAAAGATGTTCAGCCATGCGGCCAAACGCAAAGGACGTTATGGCCTGTATGCCGAAACCGGTCAGGGAGCCGATTTTACCAATGGCCATGGCGAGGGCTTTGATATGGTGGTACACGAATCGCGTAAATATGGTTTTCTGCGGGCTTTAAAGCAGGAACTCGCCCGGGGAAAAGCAGTTGATGAAGTGCCTTGGGTACACGTGAATGACGTAGCCGGCTTTATTGGCCCTGAAGTGTTCAAGTCAAAAGAGCAATTGGTGCGTTGCTGCCTGGAAGATACCGTAATGGGCAAACTGCACGGCTTGCCTATTGGCCTGGACATCTGTTCCACTTTACATATGGACATAACCCTGGACGATCTCGACTGGTGCATTGAGCAGATCATGCCAGCTAATCCGGCCTACCTGATGGCCTTGCCTACCAAGAACGACCCGATGCTCAGCTACCTGACCACTGCTTTTCACAACCACATCAAAATACGCGAACAGTTTGGCTATAAAGTAAATGATGCCATGTGGGCCTTTTTTAAAAAGCTGGGCGTGATTGATCAACAAGGTAAGCCCACTGAACATTTTGGTGATCCGGTTTGGGTATACTATCAATATTGCCTGGCCAAAGGAGACCCACGTAGCCAGGCCGATGTTTACCGTGAAGGAGAACAGGTGATGGAGCAGGTAAAAAAGCGTGGGGTGCCCATAGCCAGGGGCTATGGGGAACACATCTGGGACCTGGAGCCCAAGCTGGACGAGGAGGTTCACCGCCTGTACGAAGATGCCAAGGTCAGTTTGTGGACAGAAATATCGGCTGCTTTTATCGAGTCGATCCCGGCTGCTGTAGCCCTTAAAACCCAATCGGCCGACCGCAAAGACTATGTGTATCACCCTGAATCCGGAGAAAAGCTAAGTCGACCGGCCCAACAGAGCCTCAGGCAAATCCGGCAAAAGTGGGGGGAAGAAGTACCGGACGTACAAATCATTATTTCGGACGGGCTAAACGTCAGGGCCTTAAGCGATGAAGGGCACCTGGCTCCCTTTTTAGAAGCTTTGAGAAGCTCTCTTACAGAAAAAGGATATGCTTTGGCGAAAGAGAACCTGGTGATCACCCATGGAAGAGTAAGGGCAGGGTATCAGTGCGGGGAAGAACTTTTCGGCCGGGCAGAACGCATGGAAACAAAGGGCATCATCCACATTATAGGGGAGCGCCCGGGTTCCGGCCACCATAATTTTTCGGCTTACCTTACGGCTACATCGGTTAAGAACTGGCACTTCAAGGGTACGGTTGACCACAACATTTCCAGGGTAGTTTCGGGGATCTCGGATACCGCTTTTAAACCGGAAAAGGCTGCCCATGAAACTGTTGACATCTTTGACCAGCTTTTTCACTCGGCAGAAGCGGTAAAGTATTAATCCGTATCAAAAGAAATGCCCGGTTTTGGACCAGGCGTTAAAATGAAGCGAATGCTACCGGCTTCCGTTTAGTTAAACCAGACTTCCATACGTACGTCACATCTTTCATAAGGTGTATCGGGGTCGGGTGCTACCTCGGTAAAACCTACTTTCCGGTAAAGGGTAAGGGCTGGAGTAAGGCGGGTGTTGGATTCGAGGTAAACCTTTTTTGTGCCCTCTCGGCGTGCATAATCGATGGCATGCAACAAAAGTTTTTCACCTATTTTTTTGCCTTTGTACATAGGGGC
>JANQPD010000046.1 GCA_028285465.1 Owenweeksia sp.
TTCCGGGAAGCGTGTTGAGCGCGCCCACTACATCGCCCAGGGCCCCGGATGTAGTAACCACATCGAGCGGCTTAAAAACAACCGAGCGCTTTTCATCGCTGGCTTCCATAGCGCCCGCTGTAATGCTCACAGCGGTGAGTGTATTGACACTGGCTTTCAGTTTTTTCCGGATAAGTACTTCTTTGCCTTTGCATTCGATTTCTACCTGAACCGCCTCAAACTCTATCGAAGAAATGTGTAGGGTTTGTTTTCCCTTTAAATGGGTAGAAAAGGAAAAACTGCCGTCTGCCTGGGAACTCGTACCGTCATACGACCCCTCGATCCATACATTGGCGCCAACTACGGGTTCGTTCTTACTGCCGGTGAGCTTTCCGCTTACAAGTGTTTGCGCCTTTCCCGATAATGAAACGAGTAAAAAAAGATACAACAGCCTGGTTTGCATAGCATTTGATTTTGGCCGAAAGTACAAGGCTGCTGCCCGCAGATAAAAGAAAGGTTACCGAGCAGGCTTTTTAGCCTACCGAACGGTAAAAAGGCTTTCTCTATGCTTAGTCAGGGGCAAGACCTTCCAGGTATTGCAGGTAACGTGCTGGAAATTGCCAGTTTCTGGCGCCTGTGTAGATGGTATGCCAATATGCCCTGGCGGGCTTCAAGCCCGGTGTGCGGTTTTCGCAAATAAAGCATGCTGCTTCTACCGCTTTTTGTTCTTCCAAAAGCCAAACGGTTTTAACTTTTAATACGTATCCGGGTTCCGATTTAGAGAAGTGGTGTATGCGTTCTTCCGGCAGATCGTAGAGCAAGCCGTATACCTCGCCCTTGTTATGCTTCATAAGGTTAGCACGCCTATTTCCCTCTTTTTCCAAGATATCAAATACCAGGATGTGTTTACTTAAGCAAGCTCTTTGTGGAGTGGTATGGCTAAGCCCCGCTCTTTTTTGAAACAGACCTGTGTTTACATTGCTGGCATACCCGAAGTAGTGCATATGCTATTTTTTTGCTTCTTGCATACAAATTAAAGGAATTATGAAACCGCTCTTTTTTCACCTCGGCACCTGCAGTACCTGCCAACGCATTTTAAAGGAATTGCCACAGGAAAAAATACAGCTGCAAGACATCAAAACTACAGCTGTTACCCCCGACCAACTGGATGAAATGGCAGCCCGGGCTGGCTCGTACGAAGCGCTTTTCAGCCGCAGGGCTATGAAATACCGGGCCATGGGCTTGGACAAAAAAACACTGGCCGAGCAAGATTACCGCGCTTTGATCCTGGATGAATACACATTCTTAAAGCGCCCGGTTTTGCTTACTGACAAACGGGTTTTTATAGGGAACAGCAAAAAGAATGTAGAGGATATGGGCGCTTTTTTAAATACTCAATAGGAAAGGGCGGCTTTCGTTTCATACCCCAGGATAGTAATCTGGCTATTTCCTGTATATCCCCTTGTTTGCCCGACCAAACGTAGGTGGTCTCCCTGCTTTGTATGTGTTTTCGTTTCGAAGTTTTCCGTTGGGTAGCTTATGCCTCCGTATTGTACATCGGCATTTAGCTTATACCGGGCGTCCCGGGGCAATTGCATATTTGCCGTCATAAACTTCCCGTTTATATATACCTTTTCAAAATCTTTATCCAGCAGGCCCACATTGCTCACCAGCTCATAACCTTCTATTTCCAAACGCTTAAAGAGCAAGGCCACATTCAGGTCGCAGAACTTTCCCTCAAGCTTTACCTGATCTGCTTTTGATAAGTTTATTACATTCTCGTACCCGTTTTCTGCGGTAAAGCTTACGAGGTTACCGCAGTTTAGCCTGGAAAACTTGCTGTCGTGTAGCTGCAGTATATCCACTTCTGCAATATCTATCTTCAACTCGTAGGCAATCAGGTGCACCTGCTCTGCTTTTACAAGCTCCAGCGAACCAAAGTTCTGCTTGGCCGAAAGCCGGTCTGTGGTACCTAAGCTGATCTTTGACTCATAGGCCGCCAGTTCTACCTGCCTGGAGCGAAGCATTTGGAGCCTTGAGAATTTCATGTTGACTTTCAGCTCTTCGGCAGACGTTAACCTGACTTTAGATTCGTAGGCGTTCAGGTTTAAGCGGGCCACTTTCCCCAAATTTGCTTTTGAGAACCTGAAATTCATATTGCCCGCTTTGGCATCTACATCAACACCTTCCAGTATACACTCGTATATTTCCAGGTCAAGGCTTGCCTTATGCGTGCCCAATACTACTCTGCCAAAACGGTTTTTCAGGTTCAAGTGATTGCCTTTCGGCATTTTGATCTCATACTTATAGCTGTACTCCTTCACCTTAAGGATACCGTTGTTTTTGGTTTTGATACGCTTTTTACTCCCAAAACTCACCGAGCTGGACACCTGCAGCTTGCTTTGTATCGTTACGTTTCTCGCATCGCCCTCTATATGTACTTTCATCTCTTCAAACATCTTTTCCAGGTCTTCTCTACTGTAGGCCTCTACCTTTAAAGTAACTTTTACCTCTACCCGGTCTTTTTCCCAGGTAGTGATCAACACATCGGATTCACGGGCGCTCAGGTTTACCCGGGCATCCCGGTTCACATTAAACGTCTTGTGTATAGTGCGGGCATCGCTCACCGTACTTCCGGTATGAGCAGAGGCTAACAGCGCAACGCATATGGCCAAACCCGCCAGCAGACCCCGCAGTGGTATGGGTGTATTTTTCATGTTTTTTAGTTTTACAATTCTTTAAACTGGTTTTTTTGTTGCTCGTCCCGCTCTATTTGTTGCAGTAAGCGCTCCAGCAATAAGATTTTCTTTTCATACGTGTCGGCCAACATTTCGGCAATCCGTTCTTTGTCATTGGCCAGGGGGATCTCGTCACGGAAATCCCGTTTCACTTCTTCGAGGTACTCCAGTTCATCGAAGAGCACTGCGTACTCGGCAGGGTTGATCGCTTTCTCCCTCACTTCGCTTTTCAAAGCCTCCACCTCGTTTTGATAGGCCTCTTCCAGCGTATAGAAGCCCCCCTTCCTTTCCTCACCATCGGTTACAATTTCTTCTATGGGGTAGGACTCCTCCACACCGGGACTTCCTGCAACGATGAAGTAAGCCGTTTGACCCAGTGTGCATACAGCCAACAACACGGCCGCTACGCGCCACAACTTGAGTTTTTGATTGTATTTTTTCTTTACGAGAACTGCTTGTATGCCTTCCCACAAGTAGGTTTTATCCGGCTCCTCCGTATCCAGGGCCGCTCTGTGCTTTTTAAAAAAACCTTCCCATTCATTCTTTCTCATATTTCTTTGCTTAAACTCTTTCTTAATAGGTGACGCGCTCTCCGGTACTGGCTTTTAACCGTAGATACGGAGATGTTTAAGATTTCCGCTATTTCTTTTTGCTCGTAGCCTTCCAGAAGATAGAGGCTGAAGATCTGCCGGCAGCCCTGTGGCAACTCCCGTATATGCGCATTCACTGTAGCCGGACTTGGCATATGCTCCAGATAGCTGTTTTCCTCTTCTGTCTCTTCTTCCGGTAAATGCGCTTCCTCATCCGACCACACCACCCATTTCAACTCTTTCTTTTTCAGTTTATTAAGTGCTGTATTGACCATGATCCGCGTGAGCCAGGTACTGAAGTTTGCCTCATGCCTGAAGGTAGACAGCTTTGCAAAAGCCTTTACGAAACCTTCCTGCACTACGTCTTCCGCCTCGGCCGTGTCTTCCACGATACGCAATACGGTATTGTACATGCGCTTCACGTACAGGTGAAACAAGCGGTGCTGTGCCCGCGGGTCTCCCTTTACACAGCTCTTAAGTAAACTTTGGTGCGGTTGGTTCTCCAATTCGTATGGGTCTTCTATGCCTTTTAGACAAGGTAGTCTTTTCTAAGGTTGGAATTTGGCAGAAAAAAAGTAATACGCGATGTGCATATATGATGCAAAAAAACGGGGGTGCCTTTTGAGGGTATTACACAAACCTGCATTAAAAAGAAAGCCCGGGGTTAAGAGCCCGGGCTTTTTAGCCTCTGTTAGATCGCAATCTTGATCGAGATAGTAGGACAAACCCTCATGCCCGGGCTTATCCATACAAAAAAGAAAACCTTTTTAACAAGTGTACGGTTATATATAGCTGTCCTAAGAGAAAACAACTAGCGGTTTCCCAAATACAGGTTCAGTTTGTTTTCTTTCAGGTACACCAGCTTTTCCTGGAGCCTCGTTTGCTCCGGTGCGGGGTGTATCATAAACTGTGCTTCCTGGTTTGCTTTGTCGATACGCTCTGTGCTTAGGTACGTCTCCACCCATGTAGTTTTCTTTTTTTTGAATTGTTCCATACTCTTGAAATGCGCTTTTGAATGAAACGTGGTGTATAAGAGGATCAGGAACAGAGCATACCGGAGAAGTTTTTTGGAATGTGCCCGGCCACATACATGAAAATATACCCCCGCAGCAGCGGGCAACAAATGCGTTACATACCTCGAGGCATAGGCGCCATCTACACTTTCGTCTAAAAAAGCCCTTCCATAAGACACCCCGATCAGGAAAAGGAGTGTATAGCTTGTCAGTATAACAATGGTCCTGCTTTCTTTTTGCTTATCGCCTTTCCATAATCTAAACGCATGGATCAACAACACCATTGAAATGACGCCGAAAACAACAAAACCTACCAGTATAGAGATTTCATTTGTTTTGGCAGCAAAGCGACCCAAACCTTTAAAAATAAAAGCTGCATACCTGTACCACTCCCTGCTTTCACTCCCGGCACGCCCCGGAAAGGGGGCAAAATTATAGTCCTTAAAAAATGCCGCTACGGTCAGGATAGCAATAAACAGGCAAATTCCCAGGTACAGGGATGACAGGCGGCTTTTGTTTTTGTTCTTCACCCACGCCAGCAAAAACAGGAATATGGAGATCAAGCCCATAAAAAACCCAAAGCCCGTAAATACCAACAAAAAATTAACAAAGAGCAGCATACCATACTTTAAGGGACTGTTCATATTCCACAGCAGGCAATACACCATTATCAGGAATAAAGGCATTGCCCCATGCGCCACAATTGGCGTTGCGGTAAAGATCTCATGCTGGGCTGTGGTAAGAAAAAGCATGGCCAGTACTGTGTCCAGGTAATCCACTTTACGGTATATACTCCTCTTCAACACCAGTGCGAGTACAGCAGCCAAAAACACCAGGCTGCCCACGGTAAACGCATCTACCCGTGTATTCCAGCCAGACCAGGTAGCCAGCATTTTGGTAAGCACCATCCCGATACCCATCCTGTGGGGGCCAAATTGGTAGGTAAAGGCTTCCTGGTAAGATTGCGCATTAAACATAAGGTCGTAAAAGCCCCATTGATCCCAATACAATAGGTTTACGCTATAGGTATAAATAGCGTAGAACCATCGCACTACTACAAAAAGGACCAGGGAAAGAGACAGAAGGTTAAGTATTCTTATAAATCCGGGGGTTGCCTTCATTTCCTTTGACTCAAAACGATCATATACATATCTCTTGTGAAGTATTATTCAAACACCTCTATATCCTATACGGAGATGAACGGCCTTATACAAACTCACCTCATGGCTACAAGCCGGGATGCAAAAAACAAAAAAAGCCCGAGTTATGAAACCGGGCTTTGTGCCTACCGGGATCTCCTGTAAAACTTTGCGGAAGTGTATGAGGTATGTACAGTATAAACTTGATTACCTATCTTGGCGCCCATCGTTTTTAGATGGTCGGGTCTATATCTCGTTGTTCAAGCCTTAAGGAATTCTCTTTATGAACTCAGAATCTATCTTGTCTCTAATTTCAGAAATCAGTGGAATTGTATGGGGTGTGCCCACCATTGTTTTGCTGGTTGGCACCGGTTTGTGGTTAACTATAAAACTCCGGCTATTCCAATTTCGTAAGCTGGGGCCCTCTCTTTACTTGGCGTTAATAAAAAGAAAAGAAGACACCAACGAGCCGGGCGACATTACCCATTTTCAAGCATTGATGACGGCCCTTTCGGCCACCGTAGGTACGGGTAATATTGCCGGGGTGGCCACCGCTATTGCCATTGGAGGCCCCGGAGCACTTTTTTGGATGTGGATTACGGGCTTAGTGGGCATGATCACCAAATATTCCGAAGCCCTGTTGGCCGTAAAATACCGCGAGAAGGATGCGCAGGGCAATATGAGCGGAGGCCCTATGTATTATATCTCCAAAGGCCTGGGGTGGAAGTGGCTGGGAAGCCTGTTTGCCATTTTTGCCGCTATAGCAGCCTTTGGTATCGGCAATACCGTGCAATCCAATTCCGTAGCCCATGCCCTATCCTCCACTTTTGGCATCAACGAGTGGGTTACGGCTGGTGTTTTGGTGGTAGCCACAGGCGCTGTGATCTTAGGTGGAATCAAATCCATTGGAAACGTTACCGGTCTTTTGGTTCCGGTGATGATCTTATTCTACATAGGAGGCGCCTTGCTGATACTGGTTATGAACATAAGCGCTGTTCCAGGGGCATTTGCTGTAATAGTAGAACAGGCTTTTACGCCTACAGCAGGAGCGGGCGGTTTTTTAGGTGCCACTGTGATGCTTACCATCCGCATGGGCGTTGCCCGCGGGGTGTTTTCCAATGAATCCGGGCTGGGAAGTTCTCCTATTGCAGCGGCGGCGGCCCAAACCAAAAGCCCGGTAGCACAAGCCATGGTTTCCATGACGCAAACGTTTATTGACACTTTGATCGTGTGCACTTTAACAGGCCTGGTGATCGTTATTTCCGGGAATTGGACAGAGGGCATAACCGGTGTAGAATTGACCTCCAGTGCTTTCAGCGATGGAATGGGAAGCGTTTTAGGAGAATACATCGTATCCATAGGTTTAACCCTTTTTGCCTATTCTACGCTTTTGGGTTGGTCTTATTACGGGGAAAGAGCTGTATTCTACCTGGCCGGGGGTAAAGCCATCAAAGGCTACCGGATTATCTTCACCTTGTTTGTAGGAATAGGAGCGGTAAGTCAATTGGATATTGTTTGGGGGGTGGCCGATATTTTTAACGGCTTAATGGCTTTTCCAAACCTGATCGGCTTGTTGGCCCTGACGCCCGTTATTGTGAATGAAACTAAAAAATACCTGGAGGCACAGAAGAAGTAATCGGGAAGGAAAGATGCATCTTCTATTTCCTAATGCCTGGAATAGACTGAAGCCATACCCTCCTGCTACTGCGTGAATACTTCCCATGCCAGGTAAATTTTGTGATTTGGGTGTAAAAACTCCCCTTTTGCGCTTCACTTCGCTGCATCCATCGGACGAGCGTGGTTAGACCAGATGTTTAGCGTTTACGAGGGTATCTCGTATGGCATGTGAGACAATTTGTAGATTAACCGCTATTTTTTTGTGAAGGCGAAGGATAAAAACCTAGGTTTATTTTATCATTACCTCCTTGAACATAAGAAAAGGGAACAGAGCGGCCTTGCTTTTTGCAAAAACACAGCTCGCTTTAATTGTACGCCATACTAAATTGATGTAACGTGAAAATCAAACTATACCTGGCAGCAGCCACCCTTATCGCCGTAACCTCTCTGTTTATACTATCCTGCAATGACGCCCGTCCTTCTGAGGAAAGTGACACGCCCTTAACACATTCGACTCCTGAAAGTGAAGTGGCCCGTGGAAAATACCTCGTAGGTATTATGGGTTGTAACGATTGTCATTCACCCAAAAGGATGGGGAAAAACGGGCCCGAAGTCATACCCGAGCTTCTGTTATCCGGCTACCCGTCAGATCGCCCGCTTGTACAGTTCGACAGCAAATTAATCAAAGAGGGATTTGCTATGTTTTACCCGGATTTGACCGCAGCGGCAGGGCCCTGGGGCATCTCTTTTGCCGGAAACCTGACCCCCGATGAAACAGGCTTAGGGAATTGGACGGAAGCACAATTTAAAAAGGCCTTAACACAGGGGAAATTTAAAGGCCTGGAAAACAGCCGCATGTTGCTCCCGCCTATGCCCTGGCTTAATTATGCTGAAATGAAAGATGCAGACATTCACGCAATCTTTTTGTACCTCAAAAGCATTAAACCCGTAGAAAATAGCGTACCTCCACCTATTGCTCCTGAGGCTATGTAAGGAGCCCCTTTACTCTCTATGTACGTCACCCATAAGTAGGCATGACCCTTTTCCTTTTTTGTAAAGGATCGTGAAGTAGGAGTAGAAACTATTGCTTTAAGCATATGCTCCTAGCTTTTTTTGCTGTCGTAGATTTTATACGATATGCCAAAGAAAGGAAACTGCGCGGCAAAATATTTTGTCTGCAATCCCAAAATCAACTTCCATTTATCATGCAACTGGTACATAAATCCCGTGCGGTTGTAGTTGTGGAAGCCCTCCAGTACTGTGTTGACATATACCACCTCACCAAAGCCGTGGTCGTTTAAGGCAATCAATCTATTCTGAGCTATAGCCCTGTTGATACCCGAGTAAAGAAAAAAGGATAAGGACGATATTTTATACTGATAGGCTACGTGAAGACCTACGTATAGATCACTAAAATTTTCTTTATCCGGAAAGGGACGGTTGGACCAACCCGAATGCCATAAATTATAATACTCTCCATTCCCTTGATTCATAACGGACAGGCCCAAACCCAACCTGGAATGTGCACTCTGAAGAAAATAATAGTTCCCAAGTACCGCGAAAACCGGAACGCTTTTCTGAGATATTATTGGATTGTCTATTATGTCGTATAAAACATCGAACTTCCTATACCCCATATGGGACTCTACTTCCACAGTATGTTTAGGCGGTTTTGCAGGCGTGTTTTTCCCGGCCAGCCTTTTTCTGTATTTACCAACGTCCAACCGCAGGCCTCCTTGAAACGATAAGATGTTTAACCCCATATTTGGAAAGTTCGTTGCTGCATTCGAAAAATGGTGAAAAGCAGGGGACACAAAAATGTTTAAAGCAGTCTTTTGTGCTTCTTTTTTGCTTTCGAATATTGGATAGCTAAGCCTTAGCGCTGCTTTAAAGGCGATGTTATACTCTGAGGAAATTGCCGGGTTTTCAAAGCCGTCAACGCCTGTGCCCCATGTATCAAATCGAGCCACCCCTACCCCAAAAGACCAATTTCTCTCCCATTTGACTATTCTCTTAGAGTCTGAAAACGCAGCAAGCAGGTAATAGCATTTTCCAAGGTACTCAGAGTTTAAATTCGTCCCCCCGGCTATCAGTTCATACTTCCTTCCGTTCTTCAACACCCGCTTACTCATACTCACTGAACTTAAAAAAACGTTCCTTCTAAAGGGGGCAAGACTTAAGGGGGCACCATGGACCAGTATTCGCCCCACACCAACATTAACATTGAATGCATAGGCGCTTTCGGAAGTAGAGTCCTCTTCGCTGGTATTGTTTCCCGACACTTCCCTGTCATTATGGGAAAACGCTCCATCATGCAGGTTGCGTCCATAAGATGTTGTACAGGTCAGCAACATTATGACGATACCCATGCAGCTAAGAGGAGTCAACATTTTCATCATTGGTGGTAACAAATGCTCCAAGTGTGTATTTCCCTCAAAGATAAGTGATCCGGCATTTGGTCTTCATTCCATTGCTGTAACGGCAACACATAAACTGAAGAACCGTTTCCGTAGTTTTTTCAGACATTAGCTTTACAAGTTGCCCCACCAGGATTGCTTCAAATGCCACTTAGAACCTTTCTCGAGCAAGGGGCGGGAATTTTAGCACACCTTGCTGATGCCCACAAATAAGTCATCTCCCGTTATTCATGGCCCACGCGAAAAATTTGCACGGTAGCGGGAGAGAAGTAAGGATCAATGAATAACCGTTTTTACAGCAGACAAGATCTCCAATACTATCAAAACAAGACTAAACAAAAATCCTATAGCCGGCACCCAAATGGGCCGTTGCACCACACCTGTCGCAGGAGGTTTCTTTTTCTTGATGACCATCAGGGAGAGATTTACCAACACAAACACCGTCAAAAGAATATAATTGGTTGCCCTGGCCAGGCTTTCCAGCTGAAAGTTCAAAGCCAGAACCAGGATTACCCCCACAGTGAATAGCGTACTCCAAACCGGAGTGCGTGTCCTGGAATGTAGTATATGGAAGATGCCCGGAGCCATTTTAGCTTCAGCCATACCGTACAACACCCTGGAACACATAATGATTTGTACCAGAACGCCATTTATAATGGCCACCAAGCTTATTAAACCAATACTCTTTGTGTAAACCTCTCCCTTTTGCCGTACTACATCTGCGAGTGGAGCATCACTTCTGCCCAATACTTCCGGCTCCAGTGCAAAACCGGCAATTACTGCCACCAAAATATACAAAACCGTTAGTATAATAAGCGAAATAATAATCGCTTTGGGCATGTCCTTTCTGGGATTTTTTGCTTCCTCACTAATGTTTACCAAGTCTTCAAAACCAATAAATGCGAAAAAGGCCAGAAAAACACCTCCTGTTATGGACTGCCAATCCGCCGCATTAAAACCGGGAATCAACTCCTGCCATCTTTCGGGAAGCTCCTTAAGATAGTCCGCCCCAACAAAGATCACCATCAATATCCCTATCAACTCAACTACGGTAACTACCCCAATAAGCCATGCCGATTCTTTAATCCCCCAGACGGCCACACTGCCTAAAAGAATGGTAAACAGGCAAATAATCAACCAGGAAGGCCAGTGCACAAAAATTTGAATATACCCAACATAGCCATTGACCACGGTGGCTGTAGAAACAATGGCAGAAAATACGATGAGCCAGCCCGTTAATTTGGATAAGCCTGCTTTTCCAAAAGCAGCTTCAACATAATTAACCTCACCGGCACTTTTGGGAATTCTCGCCGCCAGTTCTCCATACGAAAGGCCGGTAAAGGCAGCCAGTATTCCGGCCATTAAAAAAGCAAAAGGGGCCAACATTCCTGCCTCGCCCGAAATTTTACCTACCAATACGTATATGCCCAGGCCCAAAATGGTTCCCACTCCATAAAAAACCAGCATGGTAAGCGATAAGCTTCTCTTAAGCTGGTTACTTCCAGGTGAGGTTTCAGCACTATTTTCCTTATCACGAGACATAAGCTATAGTATCCGTTGATTGACTCACTTCTCCGATAACAATTGAATATGAGTGCACTATCTTGTAAGCATTACTATAAGAACGTATTACCTTAAAAGCTGATAAAAACGTTATGGTTATGCCTGGCATGCAGCTAATCTTCAAAGTTCTGGTTCTAACTTTCATTGCAAACCCAAAATATAAATGCACAATAAGGCAAACAGACCGTGATTCAATACCCCCCTTAGCGCTTTACTATTCTGAAGCGAGATCTTTGGCCGTCAGAACCTGTAAGCTCCACATAGTAAAAGCCAGAAGGTTCATCTATTTTAACCATTAGTCTCTCTTGAACGTCCGTGCTGAAGCTTTGGATCAATGTTCCTACACCATTATAAATTTTGATAGAGGCCACTCGAACGTCCTCCTCAATATCAATATAAACCGCACCATCAGTTGGGTTGGGATAAACTTTTGCCCATAAATTAGTATACTCATCTACCCCTATGTTGTTTATTTCAACACAGGAACTGGTATCAACACATGAGTTCTTGGTCAAAATCACAGCATAGCTACCATTGCTTTGAACAACATACTGCCGCTGATTTCCATTTGACAAAGGGATGTAGTTTTGATTACAATCTACCCATTGATATTGAGCATTAGAATCTGCTGCCGCCAAAACTGTATTCATTACAAGAACCGCAGTATCAATCATCGTTAAACTAAGATCCAAATAAAGGGTACTATCGCAGTTGTAAAAAGAGTTATACGTAACTGATGCTGTATCTGTATCCTGAATGTAGACGTTTCCATCGATCCAGGTGTAGGGAGAACAAGCCATTACTTTTTGAGTATCCACAAAAGACGTGGCTAACCGGGTATAATTCAATCGTATAATGCTGTCACAACCATTAACAGACGTTAAAACCACTTGCGCGCTATCCGTGGAACTGGAATACGTAATTCCATCAATCCAGGTATAACCATCACAAGATCTTACAGTTTGTGTATCAACAAATGCCGTATTCATTTCCTGTATCCAAACATAGCTTACACTATCCAGGCCGTTGGCGTTAAACATGGTATCTATGTAAAGTCCAATAGAATCACGCCAAACACCATTCAGAAATATACTATCACAAACCGCCAAGCTTTGAGTGTAAATGATACTGCTGTCATTACTTTCTGCAGCGCCAATATCTCGAATATTGGCTACTACACCTCCATTTTGCGCTAAAGAGTTATCCATCGGATTACCTCTGTTTACGGCTAGTGTCTTGGGTAAAGGAAGCATAATTTTACCTATACCGGAATGCGGCCTCAATGAATCTAAAATATGATAGCTACTATCAATGTCAGGTAGATCCGAGCTCATCAAATTCGGGTGGTTGAACTCCAGGATATTAAATCCTCTCGATACGAAATCTGTAGACGATTGGCTGTAGTAAGCAAAGGGAGCACCATGATTAATGATAATGCTTCCCTCTACCTCAATAGAATCTGTCCAGACAAAGTAGCTAAAATCTCCAGCCGTGGCACTATGATTGTACGCAAAGGTGCTGTTCTTGATCTTAATCGAATCAATATTGGAAACGGCCATAGCCCCTCCCTCGTTTATGGCAGAATTTTTTACCACTGTAGAATGGGAGATGAGTGTTGACCCTCTAAAGCCTAATATTCTAAAGGCTCCTCCCTCACCACCTGTAGTATTATGCGTAGCAGAAGACCTTTCGAATCTAAAATCGGAGTGAGAAACAAAGACAGCACCTCCACCCCCATTTCCACTGGAATTGCTGTCCAGCTCACACTCGTAAAAATGACTGTAGCGCCCGGCATTATTGCCCGTGTAGAACAACACCCCCCCATGACTGGTAGCGCTATTCCTTTTAAAAATGCACTGCTCAAATGTTATTTTTTCAGAGTCCGTTACTCCCCCTACCTGTGCAGTGTTATCATAGAATTGACAATTTTTGACGACTATATTACTCGTTGAACCAAATACACCCGCTTCATCCGCCTGGTTATTAAAAAAGAGAGAGTTCTCTATTAGCACCCCTCTATTATTCCTTAACCAAAACACCGGACTCTTCCAATTGGTATAATTGTTATGTGCAACTATATTATTCGCGTAAATTGTATCCGTCTGAGATACGATGAAAGCTCGACTGTCCGTGTTGGCCGAACTTGTTCCGTTGTTATGGATAATGGTATTTTCTATATACAGCCCGTCACAAAATTCAATTTTTGAACCACTCTTAACATTATCCGAAAACGCACAATGGTTCATATAGATCGGACCTGTATGATCAAACTCCATGTGCCCCCCTTTTGCAGAACTACCGTCTACTGAATTTTGAGAAAACTGGCAATTGGTCATCTCCGTATATTTCGGCACGGGGATTAAAAAGTTATAAGATCTTGCATAAATAGCTCCCCCTTTATCGGTGGCATGGCAGTTTCTGAATTCAGAATTTAGTATCCTAAGCGTATCCAGCTGCTGAATAAGTAACGCGCCTCCTTCTCCGAATAGGGTTACCGCCCTGGCATCCGTAAAAAACATATGGTTAAAGGTCACGGCCTTAATGGGTGATGCTGAAACATCTACTCTGAATATCCGCGTAGAATCAGAGCCTGACAAAACTATTTTGGCAGTATCATGATCTAATCCTAAAAAATAAAGTCCTTTATCTATTAAGATATCGGAAAACAAAAAAATGGTATCGTTTTCGCCCTGGCTTAATAAACCGGGTGAAAATTTGATCGTATCTCCAGCGGCTGCCGCACCCACAGCGTCACGTAAACTGCCTGTTCCACTATCGGATAAGTTAGTTACGGTTTGTGTTTGTGCAAAGGCAAAGGAAATACAGAGTAGATAAGCTACAAGCAGACCAAGTAATCTCATTTCTTGTGTTGTTGGTTAGTAAGCAGAGGTTTTAACTTCAGTGGAGCAGGCTGTGCCCAAACCATACAAGGATAAGAAAAAAATAGATTTCAACTCGGATATTCGAAGCATTTTAAGCTTACATTTTTTTACCCATACCAATCTAAACCTTCGGCTTGCTTGATACAGGCACAAAAAAATCCCCCCAACGCTGTCGGGGGGATTCTCTTGGAAATTCTTGTTGTCCCACTAGGATTGCCTCTGGGCCTCCGCTGCACTCCAACCCTAAGGCGGACCTTCTGCAAAAGGCATTGTACCCAAGACACGCAAAATCCCACCCTGAAAGGGTGGCTTTTTTGGAACCGAGACAGCCTAAGACCTGCGGTCTGACTCGTCCTGGCTCCAAAAAAATAGCCCCGTGCTTTCGCACGGGGCTATTTTGGTGGTCTTGTTGTCCCACTAGGACTCGAACCTAGACTGACTGAACCAAAATCAGCTGTCCTGCCAATTAGACGATGGGACATTTTTAAACAGGGGTGCAAATATACGCATATTCCAGAAAAGCAAAAATTGTACCCCGGCATTTTTTAGCGCAAACAATGGCTGCTTCGCCTCTCCCTTTTGCCCCTTACCCCATTAGCATTTCTTTGTATCTTCTTTAACAAGACTTTGAGCCTGCCAAGCAGCTTATTTTCCTATTTTCGCCCCGTTACTTAAAATGTGCATCCATGCTATCGAACTATTCGAAACTAAACAACCTTATTGGCTGGCTGGTGTTTGCCGTAGCGGCCGTTACCTATTTAATGACCGTAGAGCCTACCGCCAGTTTCTGGGATTGCGGTGAATATATCGCCACGGCTGTAAAACTGCAGGTCGGGCACCCCCCGGGCGCGCCCTTTTTTCAATTGGTGGGCAATGTATTCTCCCAGCTGGCCTTTGGCGATGTTACCCAACAGGCCTATATGGTGAACCTCGTTTCCGCACTCAGTTCGGCCTTTACCATCCTGTTTTTGTTTTGGACCATAACCGCTCTGGGCAGAAAATTTGCCCTCAAATACGGGGAGCTAACCGATAGCCGTGTGATCTCCATCTTCGGAAGTGGCGTGGTGGGTGCCCTGGCCTATACCTTTAGCGACAGTTTTTGGTTTAGCGCTACCGAAGGAGAAGTATATGCCATGTC
The DNA here is from genome assembly GCA_028285465.1 of Owenweeksia sp. GTDB lineage: Bacteria > Bacteroidota > Bacteroidia > Flavobacteriales > Schleiferiaceae > JANQPD01. Next base: position 15,077 of record JANQPD010000046.1, read on the forward strand.
GAGCCTTTTTACCGCCATTGCGTTCTGGGCTATTTTTAAGTGGGAAAATGAAGTAGACCACAGCCCGCGTGCCAACCGCTGGCTGATCTTCATCGCCTATATGACCGGGCTTTCCATAGGGGTGCATATCCTGGTATTTCTTACCATCCCCGCCATTGCCATGATCTATTTCTTTAAAACCGATAAAAAGATAAACACCCGCAAGTTCCTGATGTACAATGTAATTGCCATTGTAATTTTAGGAGTGGTATTTGCCGGGATTATCCCCCTGATCCTTAACTCTTTCGGCAAGCTGGAGATCCTGTTTGTAAACAGCTTCGGACTGCCCTTTAACAGCGGAACCATCTTCGCCTTACTCCTGTTGATCGCTGCTGCCGTACTCGGTTTGCGTTTTACCCGCAAAAAGGAACAGCCCTTGTGGAACACGGCTATTCTTTCCGTATTGTTTATCGTACTGGGGTATTCCACTTTTATTACCCTGGCCATTCGCAGCAACGCCAACACGCCTATTGACGAAAACAACCCGGAGGATGCGCTTTCGTTACTGGCTTACTACAAACGTGAGCAGTATGGCGACTGGCCCGTGTTTCACGGGCAGTACTTCAACGCGCCCGTAGTGGATTATGTGGATGGAAACCCCACCTATAAACGCGATGACGAATCCGGGAAATACGTCATTTCCGATCCCCGCAAGAAAACAGTACCCGAGTTTGACGACCGCTACAAAGGCTTTTTCCCCCGTATGTGGAGCAGTGACCCCAACCACGTTAAAGGCTACAAACAAATTGTAGGCTTAAAAAACATGGAAAAGAAGCCCACCTTTGGGCAAAACCTGCAGTTCTTTTTTGATTACCAGCTCGGCCATATGTGGTGGCGTTATTTTTTATGGAATTTCGTGGGCCGTCAGAACGATGAACAGCACAGATACGAGCTTACAAAAGGAAACTGGCTTAGCGGGGTAAACTTCCTGGATGCCGTACGCCTTGGTCCTCAGGAAAATCTACCGCATCACCTGAAGACCAACCCCGCACGCAACACCTATTATTTCCTCCCCCTCTTGCTGGGGTTGGTAGGCTTGTTCTTTCACTTTAAACGGGCCGATAAAGATGCCTGGTCCGTATTGCTCTTCTTCCTGTTTACCGGCATAGCAGTGGTCATTTACACCAACCACAAACCTTTTGAGCCGCGAGAACGAGACTATGCCTTTGTAGGTTCTTTTTATGCCTATGCCATATGGATCGGACTCGGTGTGCAAGCCATTTATGAATTGTTAAAAGATAAAATGAATGGCAAGGGCCTGGCCATAGGTCTTTCTGCCGCTTGCCTGGTACTGGTACCCGGCATCATGGCTGCCGAAAACTGGGACGACCACGACCGGAGCAACCGCTACACAGCCCGGGATATCGCCAAAGCGTACCTGGATTCATGTGCCCCGAATGCCATTCTCTTCACAAACGGGGATAACGACACCTTCCCGCTCTGGTACATACAGGAGATAGAAGGCTACCGCACGGATGTACGGGTCGTAAATCTTTCCTTGCTGAATACCGATTGGTATATAGACCAGATGAAACGCGCGGCTTACGAGGCCGCCCCGGTACCCTTCTCTTTTGAGCAAAGCCAATACCAGCAGGGCACCCGCGATGTGATCTATTACCGCCAGGACCCACGCATAGGGAATCCCAGGTGGCCCATTTCCGGTTTTATGAAGTGGGTAAAAAGCGATGACCCCGCTACCCGCTTTGACGTAGGGAACGGCAAAAAGCTACAGTATTACCCCACTAAAAAAGTACGGGTACCCATCGACAAGGAAGCCGTACTGGCAAACGGTGTAGTAAAACCTGCCGACAGCAGTAAGATCGTGGACTACATCGATTGGAACCTGAATGGCTCTATCCTGTCTAAGCGCGACCTCATGGTAGTTGACCTTATTGCCCATAACGATTGGACGCGCCCTATTTATTTTAGTGTAACCGTGGGCAACAGCAGCAAATCGTATTTCTGGCTGGACGAATACTTTGAGCTCGAAGGGCTCGCTTATCGCTTTGTGCCCATAAGATACGGGAAAGCGCCCCAAGGCACGGCTGATTTTGGCGAGGTAGACAGTGAAACCATGTATGACAACCTGATGCATAAATTTGCGTATGGCAATATGGAATTGCCCGGAGTTTACCTGGATGAAACCAACCGCAGGTTGTCTTACAACCTCAGGAATAGCTTTGGTCGACTGGCCAATAAACTGGCGGAAGAAGGCAAAAATGAAAAAGCCGTGAAGGCCCTGGATTTTGCTATGGAGAAAATGCCGGAAGAAAAGTTTGAGTTTAACTACTTCATTACGGGTATGATCGAAGCGTATTATAAAGCAGGGGCCAAAGACAAGGCAAATGCCATCATTGATACCTTTGAAGAGCGCCTTAAAGAGCAGCTTGATTATTTCCTTCAGTTTAACCGTAAGGAAAGGAAAAGGATCGACCAGGACATAAGGGCAGCCCTGAGTTATTACCAGCTCATTATCCGGCTAAACCAGCAGTATGATCCCGCTGGGAGCCCTAACGACCTGCAGGGGAATAAGAGGTTCCAGAGCTTTAACAATTATGCCCAGCAGTTTAGCTTATAAGAGAAAATAAAAAAGGCCCCTTTTTGGGGCCTTTTTTTATGGTTTTATCTCTTTTTGCCACTTCAACTTTCCCTGGGCATCAAATACCTGCATTTTGAGCACCCGATCCTGCAAAGGGCCTGAAACTTCGAGTATGCCGAAGTTTTGCTCTTCCACCAAAGTACCCTTTACTCGGTATTCGTGCTCTTCGTCTCGCATGGCATAGGCACGGGAAGTTAAGGGAGAACAGGTAAGCTCGTGCAAGACCGTACCATTGCTCAACTCCATTTTAGTAAGTTCTGTACGGTGGCGGTCACCGCTAAGAAAAACCACTCCCTTAATGTTTTCTTTCTCGATCAGGTCAAGAATACGCTGACGCTCTTCTGCATAAGTAGCATGGTTTTCATACACCGCTACCGGGTTGAGAAACTGTCCCCCGATAGCCACAAACTTGAAGCTGGCTTTGCTGTACTTAAGTGCGTCAATCAGCCATTGTACCTGCTCCTCGCCCAAAATATGCTTCTCCCCGGTAGTGCGGTAATTGGAGGTACGGTTGTAGCGGTTGTCGAGTAGAAAAAACTGCACATCGTTAAAGACAAAAGAGGACGTAATCCCAGGCTTTCCATTGATCCCGTAGTTGTAGTTTCCCCAAAAGCGCTTGAAAGCAGCCAGGGTATTTTCTTTCAATACATAGCTGCGGTCCGCATCATTGGGTCCGAAATCGTGATCATCCCAGATGGCATAGTGATGGGTACATTGCAGTAAGCCCTGCAATTCCGGTACATTACGGAAATCTGTATAGCGTGCATTGATGCCGTAATCGCTGTCGTAATCTACTTCCCGCAGGTAAATATTATCTCCCAGCCACAACATGGCATCCGGTTTTTGTCCTTCGATCTCCTGGTAAATGGTATACGCTCTTCCATAAGGGGTCCCCGGGCGATCATACCGTGCTTCGTTTGTATACGCACAGCTTCCCAGGGCAATGCGAAAAGCAGGTGGTTCTTCCCGGTGCTGCCACAGTTTTTGCGTGTGGAATTTGTTATACTTTAAAGCTACTTCCTTGCCATCCACCTTTACCATATAGGTATATGACCGGCCAGGTTCAAGGCCCTTGATGAAAAACTTTCCACAGTGGTACTCCTCTGCAATGGTTTGAATGGTCAAAGTCTGCTCCACCTCTTTTTCAATATCCAGCCCGTAGCTCAACTCTACTTCTGCCGGGGCATCGGTTTGCAGCCAAATAACTACCTCGCGCATAGCACTATAAGCAGGCATAGGCCCCGATTGGAGGCTTGCATTTTGCGCGTAAAGGCCTATACACAACAATGCGTTAACCAGGAACATCAACTTTTTCATAAGCGTTTTTTTTGTGAAAGTAAAAAAGCTAAAGGAGGAGGGCTTAAGCGTACGTTAAATTTTCGCCTGTACTTAAACGACCCATCCTATCAGGGTACTCCCAGTCACCTTTTTTGCACATAGGTTCATACGGTCCTTATTCTCATCTTTGCAAGGTGAAAGTCTTTTTGCCCTACAGCCCCTGGTGGCTGCAGTTTTTGTATCCTTCATTGATCTGGAAGAAAGCCGGTTCCAAAGAGAAAAGCGTGTACCTAACCTTTGATGATGGTCCTACCCCGGAAATTACGGAAGCTGTGCTGGCCCAGTTGGCCAACTACCGGGCAAAAGCTACTTTTTTTCTCATTGGAAAAAACGCAGAGGCCTTTCCCCAGCTTGTCGCGTCTATCCAAAAGGGAGGGCACGCCATTGGCAACCACACACAAAACCATTTCAACGGTTGGCAACACAGTACTTCGGCCTACATAGAAAACATACGGAAAGCCGAACGTTTTACCTCTGACCACCTTTTCAGACCTCCCTATGGGCGCATTACACGCAGCCAGATAAAAGCACTTAAAAAGCTCGGTTACCAGATCGTAATGTGGGAAGTACTCAGCGGGGACTTCTCAACAGCTTTTTCTGCTGAAAAGTGTACGGAACATGTGCTTCGGCATACCAAAAACGGGAGCATCCTTGTTTTTCACGATAGCGTGAAAGCCTGGCCTCGCCTGGAAAGCTGCTTACCCCATGTATTGGCCGCATTAAGTAAGCAGGGGTATCGCTTCGACACACTCAACTGATTGCAGAAAAACTCTCCCTGCCGTTTCAGGACCTCGGCTTCAGCTTATCCCCTTATGCTTTAACTCCAGGTATGCATTTATGCTGTTGGGCGTAAGCATTTGAGGGGGCGTGAGGATCGTATAGATGCCATTGGCCCGCAAGGTCTGCGCGATAAGGTTTTTTTCGTACAGGAGATTCTCCGCAATGCCTTTTTGATACACCTGTTCCGTATCCTTTGCCACTGTTTGGTGTATGCGCTCCAATTCCGTATTCCTAAAAAACACCACTACCAGGAGGTGGCTCCGGTTCAACAAGCGCAGGTAAGGCAGTTGCCTGTCCAGCGCGTGCTTTGTTTCAAAATTGGTAAAAAGTAGGAGCAAGCTACGCTGGTTGATCGTCCGCTTTACAGCCAGGTAAAGCCTGGCCAGGTCACTCTCCTTAAAATCGGTTTTCTCCGCATACAAACGCTCCATAATTTTGGTGAGCTGTGTGCTTCGGTTGCTGGCCTTCAGCATAAGCTCAGGTCTTTCCTGGAAAGTGATAAGGCCCGCCCTGTCGTACTTTTTCAGTGCCACATTGCTAAGCGCCAGGGCCGCATTAATGGAGTAATCCAACAAGCTTAACCCCCCAAAAGGCATTTGCATATTGCGCCCTTTATCGATCAACGCAAACACCTGTTGGCTGCGCTCGTCCTGGTATTGATTTATCATCAACTCCGCTTTCCGGGCGGTGGCTTTCCAGTTTATTCTCCGGTAATCATCTCCCCATACATAGGTATTGACCTGTTCAAACTCCCGGTTTTGCCCGATCTTCCGCAAACGCTTCAGCCCAGGCATCGTCAAACGGTTATGCAGTGCCAGGAATTCATATTTGCGCATCTGCAAAAAGGAGGGGTATACGGCTACCTCTTTTTCTCCCTCAAAAGAAAAGCGCCTGCTGCTAAGTCCGAAACGCCCGATGGCAAACACATGGGTTTTCCCGAAGGCATACACGCCACGTTCCCGTGGGCGCAGGGTATATTCCAAAAGTTGCTCTCTACGCGCTTCAACATGAAGGGTAAACGACACATCCCGCTTTTGGAACTGATGTGGGATCTCATCTACCACTTCCAACTGCAGCTTTCGGGCATAGCGGTTTTCCACGTAAATTTTAATCTTGTTGTCGTCTCCGTTGCTCAACCTTTCCCCCATGCTCCGGGTAGCAAAAATGCTGCCTTTGGTCAGGTAAAGTTCTATCCATTCAAGCAGGAGCAGCCCGATTAGGGCCGCTGTAAAAAAGAGGCCCAGGGTATATACAAAAGTGAATACATAAGCCAGTGCAAAGAGCAGCACCAGGGCTACTCCCGCTATAAAAAAACGCGGCCGCAGATATAGAGCGCTTAAAAACTGCACTAGCGAGGCACTTCAACTTTAGCTACTAACCGCTGCAGCGCCTGGTCTACACGCAAGCCTTCCATCTCTTTTTCAGGAGCAAGTATTACACGGTGGCCCAGCACCGCCGGGACCAAAAACTGCACATCCTCCGGGCTGATGAAATCGCGCCCCTGCATGGCCGCTAAAGCCTTTGCCGCATTCATTAAGGCTATCGAAGCGCGTGGAGAAGCGCCCATAAACAGGCTGGCGTCATTACGGGTTTGCTGTACGAGCGTAGCGATATAGCGCATCAATGCTTCCGAAACCTGCACCTGCTGTACCAGCTTACGCATTTCAACGACCTGTTTTGCCGTTAACAGGGGGCTTACTCCATCTACCTCAACTACCCCTTTCCGATGATGCAGGTTAAGCATTTCCACCTCTTCTTTTACGTTGGGATAACCGACTTCTATTTTCATTAGGAAACGATCCAGTTGTGCTTCCGGCAGGCGGTATGTACCTTCATGTTCAATAGGGTTTTGGGTGGCCAGTACCAGGTAGGGATCATCCATTTTGTAGGTGGTACCGTCAGCCGTTACCTGCCGCTCTTCCATTACCTCAAACAAAGCTGCCTGTGTTTTGGCGGGAGCCCGGTTTATCTCATCGATCAATACCACGTTGGAAAAAACAGGGCCTTTTTGGTACGTAAACGTATGGTGCTGCTGGTGGTATACAGAAGTGCCCAATACATCACTCGGCATAAGATCGGGCGTAAACTGTACCCGCGCAAACTGCACATCAAGCAAACGTGCCAACAGCTTTGCGCTTAAGGTTTTGGCAATACCGGGCACTCCTTCAATAAGTACATGCCCGTCTGCAAGCAGCGCCACCAGGAGCAGATCCAGTGTTTTTTCCTGGCCAATTACAACCTGTCCGAAAGAGTGCCTTACTTTTTCTACTGCCTCGTGCAGCGCACTGAGGTCTATCCGGGTTTGAAATTCTTGGGGATCTCGATTTTCTTCTGTCATGATGCAGGGGTTCCGTTATAAAATTCATGTAATCTCTTTTCCAGGTCGAGCAAGAGCGGTTCATCAAAAGTGTTTACGCGCTCAATGTTGTCGGCAGTGCGCACCAGTGGCCTTATTACCTCCGGGTTTATGCCGGATTTTTGACTGAGCTCTTCTATAAAAGCTTCACCCAACGTATGGTTTTCCATCAGGTAATGCGCATGTATGTAGCTAAGCCAGTAGCGCATGCGCTTTGTCATCAGGTTTTTATGATTCCGCTGCTGGTAATACAACTGCCCCAGCGTACGCGCAAATTCAAGGGAACTGTTTTTAAGGGGTGCCCATATGGGGATGATGCGTTGTTTGCGTTTGCCGTAAAAAAGCACAAAGAGAAGCAGGGCCGTCAGCATGGTAATGTAGGCGGCCTTTAGCGCGGGTTGGCTCAGCACGTAGCGCAAAGGCGTTTGTGCTTCTTTGCGGCCCAATTGGTAGTATTGGTTGTGGTACAAAGGGCCGCTGCCTTCTGCCAGGGGAGCAAGGATGCCGGCTACATAGCGATCTGCCTTATTTTTCAGCAGGTAATAATTTGTAAGCAAGTTCGGGGTGGTGCTCAAATAAAGTGTCCCTTTCCCCATAGGCCATGAAGCCCAGGTGATGCCCTCTGCCTGGTTGGTGGCCAAAGGCTGTAGCTGCCCGTTTTTGTCGATCAGGTAGTGCCTGGCGGCTTCTGCCGGGAAGAGAAACGTATAGCCGGGGTAGCTCGGTATGCGCGCGAAACGCAGCCTCATCTCGAGGGTTCCGCTGGCCGAGCGGGATGCTGGCTCTACTTCCAGGCCTTTGTCAACCGCATAATCTCCTGTGGACAGGCCAAGAGAATCTGCCAGGTAGCCTCCAATATTCTCGGCCGCTAACAATACGGTGTTTCCTGCTTCTACGTAATCAAAAAGCGCTTCTACATCTCTGCGGCTCCCGGCATATTGTTGGGTCAACACCAGCATATTCCCCTGGTACTCCTCTTTAGCCATTTCGGCAAAACTGAAAAAGAGGGGTTTGATCTCTTCTTTTTCCTGGTTGAGAAAGCCCGGCAGCAAGCGGTAAAGGGCATGTACGCCAAACGGGTTCTCATCTTTTGGGTTGTAGGTCACGCTCCAGTTTACCGGTTTGGGTAAAAACAGGCTCAACGCTATAAAAGCAAGCAACAGGGTGCCAAAAAACAAACCGCGCTTACGCATTTCCCCGCTTTATTTTTTTTATTTGGTTAATATAGGCTGCACTTTGTTCTGCATGCCCTTGTGCGGCTTCAAACTGCCCGTACCATATGTAGTCAAACAGGCGGGCAATACCGCTAAAGCTTTCCCTGGCCTTGGGTGTTTTAAGCTCATACCGGTAGTCTAAACTGGTCTTTCCCGGTTTCACCTCCAGCAATTCTGCCTGTGCCAGCAAGTAAAGTGCCTGCAGGTAATGCAGCCGGATCACCAGGCGCCAGTTGCGTTGATGTAACGCAGCTTCTATTTCCTCCTCAAAGCGAAAGTCGTCCAGGTTTTCTTCCCCGGCCGTAAAATCGAGTGGAGTAGCTTTTTCAGGATCGCCAAAAAGGCGGTTGTAGCGAATACCAAGAAGCCGGATAGCTGCAAAGAGTAAGACCACAAAAACAAAGAGGTACAAGAGCCATTCCCACCAGGAGGCTTTGGCGTTGAACGTGATAAAATCGCGCAGCCACCTTAAAAACCGCTGCCAGGGCGTAATGGTGTTGGTGTTTGTCCTCGGGTATATATAGGTATCGCTCTCCTGCAGATTTTTCACTTCTTTTTTTGCAAAGGCTTTATACGCTGTACTTCCCGCAAGGGTATCTGCCTCTTGTTGCCCCCATAGGACGCAACCAGAAACAAACAAACAAAACAAAAAAGCCATTTTGTACATGTGCAGAAGCTAAGCGTTTTGATCCGAGGGGCTATCCATAGTCTCGTCAATGGCATGGGTTAACCCCCGCGCTTCTTTTTGCTCCACCAGGTTGCCGTATTGGAAAACCGAGGTAATGTTGATCAGCGTATAGCTAAACAGATTGGCGATGTATCCGAAAAGAGAAGTAATGACCACGGCCCACAGGTAAAAAGTAGGGCTGTAATTGACTAATTCTGTTTGATCGCTCAGTGAATTTATAGTAATGAACGCGCCAAAGACAATGGTAGGCAAGTTCAATACAAGGCCTATTATGGCTCCTATTATGCCGATGACCAATGCTAAACCAAAAGTCACCCACCAGTTGCCTTTTACCAGTTCGTACGAGCGGGATAAGGCGTCTACACCTCCTTTTTCATCAAAAAAGATGGCGGCCAGGTACAACCAAAACGCTACCGCTACAAAGACCCCCGGAAGGACACAAAGGACCAAGCCAAAACCCACGGCCAGGGAATAGAGGATCAGCGCCACTATTTTGGGGCCTATTTTAGGTTTTGCAGCCGCCCACACTTCTTGAGGGGTAATGCTCAGTGTGGTTTCCGGGGGAGCCTGGTGATACAATTTCATATACGCCCCGGTAACCAAGAAGATAAATACATAAAAAGTTAAGCCGGCCAATCCGGCAATGGCCGTTCCCAGCCAGTAATCGGGTGTTTGCGTATACCAACCCATACTTTCCGAATCAAAACGGGCCTGAAAATCAAACCCCACCCCCATTTGGGCAGCGGTGGTTACAAGGAGCAACAGCAGTATGATGGGGCCGTTGATATGCAAATGCGCCCTGAAAAGAGGCTTAAAGTTTTGCCTTAGGAACAAAAAAGTAGCGTTGATCACACTGCTGAAATCGCGCTGCTGGTAAAGTTTTATTTTTTGGAAATACATGGATTCAGGATTGTTTTAGAGAAGTATGCGCTGCCTGGCGCTGGCACAGGCGAGGGTATAAAATGAAATAAAAAACAACAAGCAGGCCGGAGCCTAAAATAATAGTCCCCTTTAACCAAACCGGCATTTCCGTTAAGCGGGTCACATAGGATTCCAGAAAGCCTGCCACTATAAATAAAGGCACTAAGGCCACTACCATCTTCACGCCTTCTTTAGCTCCACGAAGCAGGGAGGCCTTGCGGCTATACGTGCCCGGGAAAACCAAGGCGTGTCCCATCACCATACCTGCGGCCCCGGCCATCACAATGGAAGATATTTCTATGGTGCCGTGTATCCATATGGTAAGAAAAGAGGGAAGCAATAGCCCTTTCTGGTAAAAGAAATACTGAAAGGCGCCCAGCATAATCCCGTTCTGAAACAGCATAAAGCCCGTACCAAAGGAGAAAAAGATGCCTGCTGCAAAGGCCAATAGGGAAACCTTAATGTTGTTAAAGGTAATGCCAAAGAACATGAGAGACTGATCCATTGATTTATACACCCCCATAGGGTCGCCTTTTTCAATATTGTCCAGGGTCATGTCTACATAAGCATCTCCCATAACAAAGCGGACATAGGTGTGGTCGTGCGCGGCACTAAGTGCACCTACGGCCATGCTGAGGGTAAAGATCAAAAAAGAATACCCCACAAAACGCCTGTTCTTATAGTAGAGCAGGGGTACTTCGTGCAACCAGAAGGAAGCAAAGCGCTGGCGTTTTTCCCTTTTGTTGCGGTAAATCAGCGTATGAAAATTGCTCGCCAGGTTATTCAGGTATGCGGTAACTTCCGCCCCGGGAAAATGTGTACGGGCATAGGCCAGGTCGTCTGTAAGTTGCAAAAAAACCTCGGCCAGCGCATCGGGATGCTGTGCTTTTTTTGCTTTTACAATATCTTCGAAGCGCGCCCAGCGCTCCGCATTTTTATGAACAAAACGGGTTTCTGTCATGAGCTTGTCAATACAGCAAGGCCGCCTAAAATAGACAATAATACCATATGAATAGTGTAGGCATACAAACTACTCAAAATATAGCGCTCCACTACCCGCTGGCAGGTGTAGGCCCCCGTATAGGCGCCTATCTCATCGATTCGCTAATCGTGATTGCCGTTTACTTCCTGGCCATTTTACTCCTGACCCAGGGCGGGATGACAGGGCTTTGGCTCATTATACCGGTGGTCATATTGAGCTGGCTTTACTTTTTGCTTTGTGAAGTGTTTATGAACGGGCAGACCGTAGGCAAAAAAGCGCTCGACATTAAGGTGGTGAAGCTGGATGGCAGCAGGCCTTCCGTAGGTGCTTTTATTCTGCGTTGGATCATGATCCCTATTGACTTTGGCATAATGAGCGGGGCGGTGGCCCTGATCAGCATTGTGGCTACACGCCACGGGCAGCGGTTGGGAGACTTGCTGGCAGGCACTACGGTGGTGAAGCTAAAGGTGGGCAGCATCCACGCCTTGCAAAAAAAACGTACCCTGGTTTCTATAGAAGAGGATTATATCCCTACTTACCCGCAGGCCGCGGATATCACGGATGAAGAAGTACGCCTGATGCAACAGGCCCTGGCGGCCTTTAACCGTAATGGCACACGGGGACCAATGGAAAACTTACGGAAAAAAATACAGGATAAATACCGGATCGAAACGGAGGACCTCCCGATCCGTTTTTTAACTACGCTACAAAAAGATCATGCGTATTTTGAAAGAGAAAGAAGCATGCATACACTTGAAGAATAGACTGATTTTTCAGAAAGTGTTCATTGAACGTGCGTTCGATTTAAGCGATCAAAAAAATTTCCCTCAACCTAACGTTCGTTAATTGTATCAAGGCCAGCCTCAAACAAACTGGTTTAGCTGCTGCATAATATGCTGAGCGGGGAGTACTCCACTTTGGCGCCACTTAAGTTCTCCTTTTTTAAAGATCATTAAGGTGGGCACCCCTCGTACTTGCAGCTTTTGCGCCAGGTCGGGGTTTTTGTCGATATCTATTTTAAGCACCCGGGCTTTGTCGTGCATTTCTTCTTTTACCTGTTTTATGATGGGGGCCAAGGTTTTACAAGGCCCGCACCACTCGGCAAAAAAGTCGATAAGTACGGGTTTTTCTGAAGCGATAAGGTCTTTGAAACTTGCCATTTCTTTACTTTACAATGGGTTGTTTTTCCTCCTCCCAGGCGGTAATGCCACCTGATAAATTGTAAACAGAAGTAAAGCCCTTGCTGTTCATCAGGGCTATGGCTTTGGCGCTGCGGCTACCGGCCTGGCAATACACGATATAGGTCTTTTCTTTATCCAGCTTATCCAGGCTTTCGGAAAAGTCTGCGTCAAAAAAGTTAAGCGTTTGCGCTCCTTCCAGGTGTCCCATGGCATACTCTTCAGGGGTACGTACGTCCAGCACGGTTATTTCTTTATCCTCAGCCATCAGGAGCGCTGCCTCGGCAGGTTCTATATTGCTGTCACTAGTTTGATCTTGCCCGCAGGAAATCATGCCAAGCATGAAAAGGCACATAAGAATGTATGGTTTCATAGACGTTTTTTTTACAAAAGCTTTTTGCATATTCCGCACTTATTCCTGCTGCGCTTGTACTTCTGCATATCCTCCCCCATTATGCACATTAGATATGCCTTGTTGTTTGAGAAATTCCATAGCGCGGCCACTGCGTGCACCGGAACGGCAAAACAAGATCAACGCACCGGTTTTGGCCATTTCCTTGAAGTCGTCTACACGCTCTGTTACCGTATCCAGGGCAATGTGCTTTGCCCCTTTTACAGAGACTTCCGCTACTTCTTGTGCCGTTCTAACGTCAATCAAGTGGTTGCGCGGATCGTTGATCAAAGCTTTCATGGTTGTTTCCTTAATTTTCCGTAAAAATAAGCACCTCCCTCTATTCTTCTTTACAAGGCGTTTGATTTTCTGCAAGCATAAACCTTCTCAGAAACAGGCAAGGCATACCGGTCAACTAGGTAACAGGTCCGCTATGCGCTGTTGGCATTACCAGATCTCCACGCGCAAACTATCCTGGCGGACCATGGCATCTCCGGCCGTACAATTCCAGGCCTGTGCAAATTCCGGCATATTGCTCATGGGGCCAATCACCCTGTATCGGGCAGGCGAATGAGGGTCCGTAAGTACCTGGTTGCTGGTAAATTCTTCCGTTTGACTGCTTTGCCATACCTGTCCCCATCCCATAAAAATACGTTGTTGCCAGGTAAACCCTTCTAAGATCTCTCCACCGTACTCCCCATTCTCCAGGCCTGCTTTATAGCCGTAGTAGGCCAGCGTGAGTCCCCCCAGGTCCGCAATGTTTTCCCCCAGGGTGAGCGATCCGTTCACATAGGTATCCAATATGGGTTGGTAGCCGCTGTATTGCGCAACCATGCGCGAGGTCCGGGTGTTAAAGCTAACGGAGTCCTCATCCGTCCACCAGTTTTCGAGGTTGCCCTGTCCGTTGTATTTACTGCCCTGGTCATCAAATCCATGTGTAAACTCATGGCCTATAACGCCACCTATCCCCCCGTAATTCAAAGCCGCCTCCGCCTGGGGATTGTAAAAGGGAGGTTGCAGGATACCCGCCGGGAATACCACTTCGTTGTACGAAGGGTTATAGTAGGCATTTACAATATGCGCGGGCATAAACCACTCATCCCGGTCTACTTCTTTCCCAAGCTTATCGAGGTTTTCTTTTACCCTGTACGCCTTTATGGCCAGCGCATTCTCCAGGTAGCCTTGATCCGACACTTGCAAGGCATCATGGTGTTTCCATTCGTTGGGGTAACCGATCTTATACGTGAAGGATGTCAGCTTTTTCAAGGCCTTTTCTTTGGTAGAGGTACTCATCCAATCCAACTGCTTGATGCGCTGACGGTATGCCTTACGCAGATTTTCTACCATATTTTGCACCTCCGCTTTGCTCTCTTCGGGAAAATAGCGCTCTACAAACAAGTGTCCCAGTTGCTCGCCCAAGCCACTCTCCACGGCATTAATGGTACGCTTCCAGCGGGGCTTCATTTTACCCGTTCCCCGCAGGGTTTTGTTGTAAAAGTCAAAGGAGCTTTCCACAAAGGCATGTGGAAGGTAATCGCTGTAGCTGCGCAATACATTCCAACGGGCATAAGCCTTTAAAACAGGGATGCCTTGTTTGGGCAGGATCTCGTTCAGGCTTTTGAAGAACTCCGGCTGGGCTACGATAGCCGAGTCAAAAGCCAAATCGTTGTATTTGTAGTAATGCTCAAGATGTAACACATGGGCTAGTTCGTTGAACTGGTCTTTCCCCATCTTGTTATAGGTATTCTCCGGTTTCCTGCGGTCCTCTCTGCTCATGGATGCCCCGGCCAGTTCTTTTTCCAGTAAGAATATGCGCATTGCCGTTTTTTCCGCTACGGCAGCATCCTCTCCCGCCAGCGCAAGCATGTCGGCCACATGCTTTAAGTACGCTTCACGTATTTTCTCAAAACGCTCGTTTTCTACCAGGTAATAATCCCGGTCGGGCAGGCCCAAACCGCTTTGGCTAAATTGCAGGATATAGGCGTCACTGTTTTTGTCGTCTACAGACACATAGCTTGCCACGGGAGAAGAAATACCCTTTTGTTTAAAGTACCCGAGCAGTTGGGTGTATTCTTCCACTGAACGGATCCCTTCGATCCTGGCAAATACCTCTTCGAGCGGAGCCAGGCCCGCGCGTTCCACCGCAGCACTGTCCATACCGCTGTTGTAATAGTCGGCCAGTCTTTGTGTATAACTCCCTTCCTTCATGTCTTCCAATGCAGAAATGCTGTCTAAGAGGTAGCGTACTTTTTCATTGTTGCTTTCGATCAACAGGTTAAAGTTGCCCCATCTCGATTCGGTTTCCGGAATGGGGTTTTGCGCGACCCAACCTCCTGAGACGTATTGAAAAAAGTCAGCACAAGGTTGCACCGTGGTATCCAGGCTGCTCAAATCAAAGCCCAGTTCTTTTTTGGGTTCAGCAGGCCTTGTTTCTTTTTCCGTATGGCAGGCTGCCAGGGTCAATAATGCCCCTATGGACATCAGAAGTACTTTTTTTGTCATTGGTTTATCCATTTTTTCCGCATGCGTTCCACTTGTGGTTCTACCGCTTCATCCAGGCGCAATACGTGTTCTTCTACCTGGACGGTAAGTGCCGCCCGTGCCTTCAGTTTTTTATTTTTAAAATCGTTTTCATTTCCGGTAGGTCTTGCCACCACAATGGCCACTTTATCCCCCGGTTCGGTATTTTCGAAAAAATCGCCCATTACCTCTTCCAGGTTGGTAAGGTCGAGGGGGCGGCCGTTAAATTCCACGATCTCGTCCCCTTTCTGATAGCCCATATCCTCGCCAAAAGCATCCATCTCACTTACATCCTCTACTACGAGCCTCCCGGTATCAAAGCTGTAGCTGAAACCTATATTGCCGTAGCTCAGGCGCTCAAAAGGCTCTTCGGCCAGGTAGGTTACGCCTGCTCTCTTTAAAAGCCGGGCATAATCAAAAGGCACGGCCCCCTCAAAGTGAAGGGCAAAGAATTCGCGCATCTCCGGGTAGGTCATCTCCGTGATGATGTCGAACAGCTTTTCATCTACAAAAAAGGTATCCTGCCCATATACCTGCCCCAGTTCATCTAAAAGATCGGGCAAGCCGTAGGCTCCTTCTGA
Source organism: Owenweeksia sp. (assembly GCA_028285465.1). Classification (GTDB taxonomy): domain Bacteria; phylum Bacteroidota; class Bacteroidia; order Flavobacteriales; family Schleiferiaceae; genus JANQPD01. The sequence goes on from JANQPD010000046.1 coordinate 30,664, forward strand.
AAGCGAACGGAGTTTGAGATCCAGCGCCATACCGGCCAATGCGCCTTTTTGGTAAAAATTGTAGTATTGGTCTTTGAGGAAGCTCAGGGTAAATGTGCTGGCTATGGTAAGGGGCACTTCCTGGTTAAACCCGTCTGCTTCCACCATTTTTGCACGCATTTGCGCTAAAAACTCACGGGGAGAAATAATCCCGTCCCGCACCTGTACCAAAATGGAATTGTATTCGGTAACTCCTTCGTATAACCAGATGTGTTCCGACATTTCCGGGTTGATGAAGTTGAAATTATGGATCTGCTCGGAATGTATGCTCAGGGGTGTTATGATATGAAAAAACTCATGCGAAGTAATGTCGCGTACCCCGCTGTAAAAACGTTCACCCGCTACCTCGGGCATATACAACAGGGTGCTCTTGTGGTGTTCCAGCGCCCCGTAGCTCGTTCCCATCTTAGAAGGATCTTCACAATAGATGAGCACGGCATATTTATCTACGGGTAGGGCTCCACCCAGGTAATTGGCAGCGGCCCGCAATACTTCTGCAATGTTTTGTAAGGCGGTATCGGCACTTACCAGGCCGAGTTGTGAGAACACACTTACCAATACCCGCGCATTGCCTACCTGCATACTCGCGGTATCCGGTTTGCAGTACAGCATGGGGCTGTCGTGCACTTCGAAGTAATCGCTTGCCGTATACACATCCAGTTCCCCTTCCCGCTCAGCCACCAATGCAGTACTCCCGTAAAAGCCTTCGGGTTTTTTAACGCTAAGCTCAAAAGGATGCTTTTTCCGGCCCTTGAGGTAACCTACAAAGCCAAAGTTATTGAGCAGGAATACCGTATCCTTTTTTATGCTGGTCCCTCCCGGCTCAAAGATGTTTGCGCCCCCCGGGTAATCATAGGTATCGTCTACTTTATAGCTGATCTTATACAGGCGCTTCGCGTCTGCGATCTGCCAGCGGTTCTGATCCAGTTGTTTTACCTGAAGCTTTTCCCCATCCGCAGCAAAGGCTTTAACTGCAGAAATAAAACGCCCGTAGTTGTTCACATCATACGTACCCGGTATAATCCGGGGAATATGAAACTCTATGCTGTCTGCTTCGCAAATGGGCACTACCATCTGCACCGGCAGGGCATCGTTTTCAGCAGCGGTAAGGTCCAGGAAAACACGGTATTGATCTGCCCGTTGAATAGGTTCAAAAGCTTCCTGGGCAAAACCGTGAAACGCACTCAGGAGTATACAGAGTAAAAAGGGGTATCGCATGTTAAAAAATTAGTGGGCAAAAATAGCTATTCATACTTAAGGGTGTGCACAACCTGGCTACGTGCCACCCGGTAACTGTGGTAGCTTATGATCAAATAACTGATCACCACCGCTAAAACGGCAGAAAACACAAATACCAGGGGATCTAACTTTGCCTGGTAGGCAAAGTTCTGCAGCCAAAAATTAGTAAGCAGGTACGCTAAGGGAAGGGCTACGATCACCGAAATGCCAATGAGCTTTAACATGTCCCTGAATATGAGCTGGATCATCTGGAAAATTTCTGCCCCGAGTACTTTTCTAATGCCGATCTCCTTGGTGCGCAGGGCCGTGCTAAAGGAAGCCAGGCCGGTAAGCCCCAGAAAGGAGATGAAAATGGCCAGGTAGGTGAGAAACAGGATCAGGCGGCTTTGCTTTTGCTCCTCTTTGTATTGCCGTTCCAGGTCTTCGTTGAGAAAAGTAAAGTTAAAGGGGCGGTTGCTGTTGTCGGCTTCCCATACGCGTTCAATGTCGTTTATGGCATGGGAAAAATGTTCGTTGCTGATCCGCACATGCAGGGTGCCTTTGAACTTGCTCTCCATACCGATTACCAGAGGCTCTATGGGGTCGTGAAGAGAATGCGCATTGAAATCTGCCACCACACCCAGTACGGTTGCCTCCGCCATAGGTTCGCCATTTTCGTTGTACTCCCAGCTCAGTTTTTTGCCAATGGGGTTAGGGGTACCCATGGTTTTGGCCATACTTTGGTTTATGACCACGTAATTCTTGCCTGCTTCAAAGTCGCCTTCGCTAAAAGGCCTTCCCAGTATAAATTTAATTTCCAGCGTTTTGAAGTAATCTATGCCCACCTTCATGAAATCCATGATCCGCTTTTCGCTACGTCCTCCGTTTCGCTCAACGGATAGTAAGGCACGTCCGGTGCCCTTGCCGATAATGCTTTGTGCAGTAGCGGAAGCCAGCACATAAGGGCTTTTTTCCAACTCTTTTTTCAGCTCGGGGATCTTGGCCATGGTAACAGTATCCTGGATGGGAATAAGGATGATGTTGTCTTTGTTAAAGCCCAGGTCCTTGTCTTTTACAAACTCGATCTGGCGGTACATCAATAAAGCGGTAATCACCACGGCCACCGAAATGGTGAACTGGAAGCCCACCAGAACTTTTCGCATGGTGAGGCCCACACCCGGAGAGGAATAACCGCCTTTCAAAGCCGAAAGCCCCGCCACACGGCTTAAGATCAGCGCGGGGTATATGCCCGATAAAAAGCCCACCGAAAGGGCCAGCAAAAGGGGAAACCACCACAAAGCGGGATACGCCACGAAATCCAGCTTCAGGTCTTTTTCCACGATGTGGTTGATAGGCGAAAAATGAAGGGCCAGCTCAACCATCACAAAGGCCAGGGTTAACGAAAGCAGGCTTAGCAACATAGATTCCACCAACACCAGGGACATAACCTCTTTTTTACTGGCGCCCAGCACCTTGTGCATACCGATTTCTTTTACCCGCTTAAGGCTGCGGGCTGTGGCCATGTTCACATAATTGATGCAGGCCAACACCAGGATGAGCATGCCTATGCCGCCAAAAGCGAGTAAATACGCCCGGTTTCCGGTTAAACGGTCAAACTGGTAGCCTCCCTGGAAATGCACTTCCGCCAAAGGCGTTAGAGAAATGTCGTATTTCCCGCCCAGAGATTCTCCCAGGGAAGCCATGTGCTTTTCATAAAAAGCGTCAAAATCGGCAAGCAGGCGTTCGCTTTGGCTGGCTTCCCTGAACTTCACAAAAGTCAGAATGCCCGGGTCCCATAAACTGTACAACTGGGCCGTTTCATCCATAGACTCATAAAAACTGCTGATGATGGCGGTGAAGCTGTGGTGTGTATTGGCCGGCAGGTCGTCCATAAGGCCGGTAATGGTATAGGTATAGTTTGCGGTGCTTACCTGCTTACCTACCGGGTTTACTCCTTCTCCAAAGAATGTATTGGCCAGGCTTTGCGTAACTACCAGGCTGCGTGCCTGTTTCAGCGCGGTATCCGCATTTCCGGCCAGGAGCTTTATCCCCATTACGTCAAGAAAATGTACATCAGCCAATGCTACATTGCCCACATAATGTTGTTGCTTACCCGCAGTAAAGCGTATCTGCTCGTTTATGTGCATAAGGCGCGCGGCATTCTCCACATAGGCATACTCCTTCTTGAGCAGGGGCGCCATAGCAAAACCTGCCCCCGCCAGGCGCTCGGTACGGTCGTTCAGGCTAAAAAGCGATTGGAGGCGGTACACCTTCTCGTGTTCGGCAAAGTGCTGATCGTAGGTGAGTTCGCTTCTCAGGTAGAGGTAGATCGTTACGCTTACCGCAAGCCCGAGCGCCAGACCGGCCACGTTGAGTACGGTATAGGTCTTGTTTTTCAGCAGTGCCCTGAAGGCAAATTTTAACCGGAAATTAAGCATGCTGTAATTTCTTTTCCGCCACTACACGTCCGTCCAGGAGCCGTACAATACGCTGGGAATAGGCCGCATCGTGCATGCTGTGCGTAACCATTACGATCGTAGTACCCTCGTTGTTTAAGGCCGTAAGCATTTCCATGATCTCATTGCCGTGTACCGTATCCAGGTTCCCGGTGGGTTCATCGGCTAAGAGCAGGGCCGGGCGCGTAACTATGGCACGCCCCACGGCTACCCGCTGTTGTTGCCCGCCACTAAGTTGATAGGGGTAATGATGCCTGCGGTGCGCCATACTGATCTGCTCCAGCACCTGCCCCACGCGTGCCGTTCGTTCGGCCTGCTTAGCGCCCAGGTATACCAGCGGAAGTTCGATGTTTTCGTATACGGTGAGCTCCTCCAGTAAATTAAAGTTTTGGAATACAAAGCCCACGTTTGCCTTTCTCAGGCGTACTTTTTCTTTCTCTTTTAAGGTGGCGATATCCGTATCCCGGAATACGTACAGGCCACTGTCATAGGTATCGAGCAAGCCTATAATATTCAGTAAAGTGGTTTTACCACAGCCCGAAGGGCCCATCACGGAAACAAATTCCCCTTGCTCTATATTCAGGGTTACTTCATCCAGGGCCCGGTTTTCCACTGCATCCGAGCGGTAGTCTTTTACAATGTTGTGTAGGCTTATCATATTACATGCTCTTCATGTTCGTTCGTGGGTGCAGGATACGATAATTTAATCAAAACCGGTCAATTATAACCGGCAGGCACAAAAAAAGCTCCCGACCAAGGTAACGTTTAACACAAAATTTTACCGAAGTAAAAGATTGTAGGCTGGCCAGGAGCTTCAAAAGGAAAGAGCTAGTATTAAAAAAAACCTAAAAAAATTCCGGAGACTTAGAGTACGCTGGAGAATAACCGATTAACCCTAGAATTCTGCTACTTGAACTTGAAATTAAACAACCAATTTAACCCAGCGATTTAAAGAAGAACATCTGCTGTTGTTACAGCTTTACTCCGGAATTTTATCTTTAAATCTGAACGTAGCGCACGGAGAGCTTGTAGGCTTTATTGCTCAGGTGGCTTTCTACATTCATATTTATGTCTTTAAGCATTTGCTTTACGTAAGCTCCTGCAAATTCACTGTTGCTATCTACTTCTGTCAGGATCAGTTTGCCTTGTGAATCCACCTGGAAAGTGATCGACACGGTTGCATCGTCAATTTTCATGGCCACTACATCCAGGTCCGCTATGTTTTCAATAATGCTTTGTTTAACGGCCTCTTTGGTTTGCAAGGCTTTGGCATTTCCGCCTCCGGCAAAGGCAGTGCTCCCCATCAGGCAAAGAGCCAGGGCAGCAAGTCCGGTTTTTAAGGAGTTCATGGTTTTCATTTTTATGTTTTAGTTTTCGTGCCAAAAGAAAGGCAAGCCCTACGCCATAAAATCAAATTACTGATTTTCAGCTGTTTATTTTTAGAGCCTTGAAAATAGTGTTCGATTTCGAACAGCAATTTGTTCACTTTCGAACATTTCCCCTTACTTTTCTGCCATGGATGTGCACAGTTGTATTTTGGTGGTAGACGATGACGAGGATGTGCTTACCTCGGCCCGCCTTTTTTTGAAACAGCATTTTAAAAAGGTAGAGACCTCTTCCGAGCCGCAGCGCTTGAACAAGCTCCTGAGTAAGCACCAGCCCCACCTGCTCTTATTGGACATGAACTTTACCCGCGGACTCAATGACGGCCGCGAGGGTTTGTATTGGCTGGAACATGTAAAAGAGATCAGCCCCGATACGGAAGTGATCCTCATGACCGCTTATGGAGAAGTGGAGGTAGCCGTAAAAGCCATGAAAAAAGGCGCTTTCGACTTTGTGTTAAAACCCTGGACCAATGAAAAGCTGCTGAGCACCATACAAAACGCGTTGAAGTTTGTACGCGAACGCCAAAAGGTAAACCGCCTGGAACAAACCAAGCACGCCCTGGAAGAAAAGCTCTCTCTGAAGGAAGACGAATTTGTTTCCCGCTCGCCCGTAATGGAAAAAGTGTTGAATACCCTGCGCAAAGTGGCCGAAACGGATGCGCATATCTTGTTGCTGGGCGAAAACGGTACGGGCAAAAGTGTACTGGCCATGGCAGTGCACCGGCTCTCAAAGCGCAGCAAGCACTCCTTTATTACGGTAGACCTGGGTGCACTCAGTGAAAGCCTTTTCGAGAGTGAGTTATTCGGACATAAAAAAGGGGCGTTTACCGATGCCCATGAACACAAGCCCGGGCGATTTGAAACCGCACATGAGGGCACCATTTTCCTGGATGAGATCGGGAACTTGAGTGCTGCCCTGCAGGCGAAGATGCTGAGCGTGTTGCAGAGCAACAAGGTAGTGCGGCTCGGCGAAAACGTGGAGCGCAGCATTGACGTGCGGGTGATCTCGGCCACCAATATGCCCCTGTACCAAATGGTGCAGGAAGGAAGTTTCCGGCAAGACTTGCTTTACCGCATCAATACCGTAGAAATACAAGTGCCGGCCCTGCGCGAAAGAAAAGAAGACATTCCTTTACTGGCCAATCGGTTTTTGCTGCGCTTTGCGAAAAAGTACCGCAAAGAAGGGCTTAAGATCAGCGAAGAGGGCCTGGACAAGCTATTGGAATACAGCTGGCCGGGCAACATCCGGGAATTGGAGCACAGCATAGAACGCGCAGTTATCATGAGCGATGGACCGGTAATTGACCAGTTTGGCTTGTCTTTGGATACGCCTGCACAACAAGCGCCTATGGGACTGAACCTGGAAGAAATGGAGCAGCACCTCATTAACAAAGCCCTGGACAACTGCCGGGGCAACATTTCAAAAGCAGCCAAGGAGTTAGGCCTTACACGTGCTGCGCTTTACCGAAGAATGGAAAAATATGGCCTCTAAGAGCTTTTCCATCCGCGTCATTTTACGCGTACTGCTACTGGCAGGCAGTATTGTGGGCTTAAGCATCAGTTTTCAATATTACGACCTTCCCTTTACCGTAGTTTTTCTGGCTTTGCTCAGCGTGCTCCAGGTGATCGAGCTCATTCGCTTTACCAACCACAGCAACCGCGAGTTGCAAAAATTCCTCGAAGCCATCAGCTATGGGGATTATTCGGTAAACTTTAAAGGCAGTGAACTGGGAAAGTCCTTTAAAGAGCTCAATACCGTGTTCAACAAACTGATCGATCAGCTTAAAGCCGCAGAAGCGGAAAAACAAAGCCAGACCGAGTTGCTCAAAATGGTATTCGGCCACATCAAAATGGGACTGATCGTGGTAGACCATAAAGACAACATCCAGTTTATCAACAGCCATGCCCAGGAATTATTAGGCATTCCGCAGTTTAGCCGGTGGAGCATGCTCAGCCGCAACAAACCCGGCTTTTCCGCCCAGCTTTCCGACTTCAACTTTGAGGGCCGTAAGCTCATTCGCCTGGACGACACCAACGGGCAAAAGGAGTATTACCTCGACCTGCAGAAGATCCAGCTTATGGGGGTTCCCTACCACCTCATTTCTTTCTCAGACCTGAAAAACGAGATCGAGCAAAAGGAAATTGAAGCCTGGCATAAACTGATCCGCATACTGGCGCATGAAGTGATGAACTCCGTAACCCCGGTAACCTCTCTTTCGGAAACTTTGAAAAGTATGCTGACCGACCCCCATAGCGGGCAGATCAAAAGCCCTTCCAGCCTGGACACACAAGACCTGAAAGACATGAGTGAAGCCCTCAACACCATAGTAAGGCGCAGCAGGGGCATGCTCAGTTTTGTAGAGGAGTACCGCAAGCTCACCAAATTGCCCGCTCCGAATCCGGAGCTCCTCAACTTAAAAAAGCTGTTGGAAGAGTGTGCCCAACTTATGCGGGCCGACGCTGAAAAGCGGGGCATCCCCATAGAAATAGAAGTACAACAGCCCAGCCTGGCGGTAAAAGCAGACCGGAAAATGATCGAGCAGACGCTCATTAACCTGATCAGTAATGCCCTGTATGCGATGGAAAAATGTGAACAGCCGCTTTTAAAGCTCAAGGCCGCTTTTAAGGACGACTTCACCGAGATCAGCGTAAGCGACAACGGCAAAGGCATTCCCGAAGACATCCTCCCCTCTATTTTTATTCCCTTTTTCTCCACGCGTAAAAACGGTTCGGGCATCGGGCTTACGCTGATCAAGAACATCATGAAACAACACCAGGGCTCCGTGCAGGTAGAAAGCAAAGAAGGCATAGGCACTACTTTCAGGCTACGCTTCAAAAATTAAGTAACAGGGAAACAAAGACCGGTCTGTCAAGCGTTTGCGCAACATAAATCCGAGAGATAAAAGCTGATTTTCAGACAACAAAAAAGCCATTTTTTCTAAATAATGGTAAAGCCTAACGGGTTTTAAGGCCTTCCGGAACAGCAGAGCATGCATGGGTTACTCAAATGCATTTCCCAAAGAGCCAGAAACCAAACCCCAAAGGTTTTATAAACCCCGCTTTTTATCTCGAACACCCCTCCTCTAAGTCCTGTAGCGCCTAAAACCACAACAAAACAAGGCATCCCATATGACCCCTCATTGTCTACATAATATACCCTACTCGCTATGCCGAAGTACTTTTCGCTACTCCTAAACCTTGTATTTTAGCAGTATACTGGCAGGTTTGAGCAAAAAAATAATTCCCGGGCTATGCGCGGTGCTTTTCGCATGCACCCAGGTGCTCTGTGCCCAGCCCCGTACCTACACCATTAAGGATGGCTTACCCAACAGGAAGGTGTGGCAAACCCTGGAAGACCATCAAGGCTTTTTATGGGTAGGTACATCCAATGGCCTGGCTCGTTTTGATGGCCATGCATTCACCCTCTTAGAAAATGTGGGAGAAGATTCTGTCAATCTTGTCAATCCCGATATCACCGCATTAGCGGAAACTCCGCAAGGACGGCTTTGTATTGGAACACTGCGAGGTTTGGCCATATTATCGGCTGATCGCAGCCAATTACATTACCCTATACCGGAAAACAATCCATTGGCCCGTCAGCACATCATTTCCATAGCTGCTTTCGACGAAGACCATATTGCCTTCTCCTCCCGGTTTAATGTTCATATCCTATCCAAAAAAGAAGGACTAAAAACGATTGCCTTGACTGGCAAAACAGAGGCTCCGCTTACTATCAGGTTACAGGCAATAGACAAGGACAGAGTGCTGATCATATATACGGAAAGGAAAAGTGAAGGCAAAAACTTTATGATTATCGACCGCTCCGGCAATATCCTCGATAACAACAAAGTCAATCACCCTTACCTGGACGGAGTACTGGGGCCGAATAATCAGGTGTATTTCATCGGGGTAGAAAACTCCAACACCCCTGAAAATACAATATGGGTAAATGCTTATTCGCTCACGGGAGAGGCCACAGGCCAATGGCAGTTCAGGCCTTCTTTCCATATCAATAAGCGCGGGGACCATCCTTATATCTTTTATGCACTAGGTTATTTCTGGATCAACCAGATGGGCTCCCCTATCATTCGTTTCGATCCCTCCAGAGGTGATTTTTCCCTTTCAGCAGGAGAAGAAATCAGCAGAAAAAAACCTGCACTCGCCGGCAATTTTTTCAATATCTACGGCGACAGCTATCATAACCTGTGGTTGTCTACCAATGGGGGACTTATAGGGCTTAGCCTGAAAAAAAACAGATTTAAGGCATTGCGGCCGGCACAAGTGCCGGAAGATGAAGTGTTCGGTACACGTTTACTTTACCCCTGGGATGCGCAGCATCTCTTTGTATCCTCGGTGGGCAATTCATTCCTTATGAACGTGGAAAACCAGGAGTTTACGCCATACGATCCAAAAAAACCGAATGGATCGCCGGCCAACATCCGATGTATGATGCCTTTTGAGGATAGAGAACTTCTGGTGGGAACGGAATGGTCCTCTCTGTATTGGCTAAAGCGGGGCAGCACGGTATTGGAGCCGGCCTCTTTGAAGTCCGAACCCCTGATACGATCGGCAATGGATATGGCCACAGACAAAAACGGGCGAATCTGGGCAGTGGGGATTAACGGTCTCTTTTGGATTGACCTGGATGCAGGGGTCAAACATCGTATTGAAGGTCTTGAATTTGAAGACATTCAAATCGTGTATGGGCTTAGCTACGATCCGGAAAGGCATGTGATCTGGGCGGTTGGCGACATTGGCTTGATTAAATATGAGATTGGGAGCGGCCGGCACAAAATATACGACCTTCAATTGCCTGATCATGCCATGGCCACCGGTAGATCTTTATCCCTGGTAAGAAAAAAAGAAGTGCTTTGGATCGGTACCTGGGAAAGTGGCCTCGTCAAATTTGATATGGCCACCGAAAAGGCCACCCATTTCACTACCCAAAACGGGCTGTGCCACAATCTGGTCTATTCCATACTGGAAGATGCAGGAGGCAGGCTGTGGCTGGGTACGGCCAACGGACTTTCTGCCTTTGACCCGGAGACGGAGAAGTTTGTAAACTTTTATGAAAAGGATGGCATCGCGCACAATGAGTTCAATACCGGTTCAGTCTACCAGGCTCCGGATGGGAAGCTGTACATGGGTGGGGTTAACGGGCTCACTGTTTTTGATCCCGAGGAAGTACTGGCCGTAAAAGAAAACCCGCGGCTAAGGCTTTCCCGGATTATCCGGCACGATGGGCTAAGCAACAGGGAGGTCACCACAACCTACGCCATCGCAAAGCTGGAAAAACTGGTCATCTACCCTGAGGATCGCTATTTCACCGTATTCTTCTCTCCCGAAAACCCACTCTTACCCTCCAAGCGGTTCGAGTATAAGATCAAAGGGCTGGAGGATTCCTGGAACTTCCTGGATGACCGCCAGGAGATCCGTTTTGCCGCTCTACCCTCGGGCAATTATGAACTCATGATACGACTAGCCGGTAAGCGCGAGGGCCAATCCGATGTCCTGGCCTTACCCATCAAAGTACTCGCCCCCTGGTATCAACGGTGGTGGGCCATAAGTGTTTTTACAATAGCCGGCCTTGCCTTATTGTTCCTGTTTTATATGCTCAGGATGAAGCAACTGCAAACGGCTAACCGCTTAAAGCTGGAACAGCTAAGGATGGAAAAGAAGGAAGAGTTAGACCAGTTGAAATCCGATTTCTTTGCCAATATTTCCCACGAGTTCAGAACTCCGCTCACCCTTATTCTCGGGCCCATTGAAGAAGGACTGGCCTCTGAAAACAAAAGTACGGGTGAAAAATCCCTTTTGGTGATGCGGCGAAATGCCAACCGTCTATTGTCGCTCATTAACCAACTGTTGGACCTCAGCAAACTGGATAGCGGAAAGATGAAATTCCGGCCCGTAGTAAAGAATCTGGCAGCCCATTTGCGCTTGCTCTGTAGTAATTTCGAAAGCCCGGCTGCCAAGCGCGAAGTAGAAATGCAGCTGGCCATTGACAAACAGGAATTACTGGCCTGCTATGATGTAGATCAGATGGAAAAGATCATCAACAACCTGCTTTCCAATGCCCTGAAGTTTTGTGACCGGGGTGGTTGTGTAGAAGTGATGTGCCGTAAAGCCGGTGATGAAACCGTTCGGATAAGCGTAACCAATACCGGGCAGGACATATCCGCCCATATCTTACCTAACCTTTTCAAGCGATTTTATCAACAGGAACAGGATATGGGGCAGGGTACGGGTATAGGGCTCGCCCTTACCAAAGAGCTGGTAGAACTCCACAACGGGACCATAACGGCAAGCAGTGCAAAAGGCCTTACCACCTTTATTGTTGAACTGCCCTTGAACCTGGATGAAGAAGTGCCTGTTGGGCCCGAAACCAAAACCTTTTACCCGTCCGTTTTACCCGCTACATCCGATACCGAAGCCGAAGCTAAGCTACCCAAAGCACCGGCTGCGAAAGAAGACGCCCCCCTGGTATTGGTGGTAGATGACAATGCCGACCTCCGCGAGTTCCTTACCGGCATACTACAGGCCAACTACCAGGTACTGCAAGCTGAAAACGGCCGGGAAGGATGGGAGCAGGCCCGGGAGCGTATCCCGGACCTGGTGGTGAGCGACCTGATGATGCCCGAAATGAACGGAAACCGACTCTGCCATAAGCTCAAAACAGACGCACTTACCAGCCATATCCCCGTAATCCTGCTTACGGCCAAGGCTACCCAGGAAAGCAAACTCGAGGGCCTGGAAAAAGGGGCCGATGATTACCTCATGAAGCCCTTTAGCGGCTCTGAGCTACTGGCCCGGGCCAAAAACCTCATCAAACTAAGGCGCCTGCTGCAGGAAAAATACAGCGGGCAAAAGCTGGTAGAAATGGGCGCAAGGCCTCCTCTCAATCTGGAAGATGAATTCCTGCAAAAGGTGATCCGGGTATTAGAAGCGCACTTGCACGAAGAAAGCTTTACCGTGCATGTGTTTTATGACGAGTTGTTTTTAAGTCCGCGGCAGGTGCAGCGAAAACTCAAGGCCCTGACCGGCCAGACCCCAACCAATTTCATCCGGAGGTATCGCCTGCAAAAGGCCTACGAAAAAATCCGGAATAAAGAAGGGACCATCTCGGAAATTGCCATTTCGGTAGGCATGGCCGACATCAGCCACTTCAGCCACTCCTTCAAGAAAGAGTTTGGTATAGCCCCGAGTGAACTTTAATCTACTTCTCGGGCACAAATCCTCACAGTGTCGTTTTAACACAACACAATGTCGCTTGCGTACAAACACCCGAACCTAATGGGTTCTTTTATTTGCGGTCAATAATTTTTTAGCCTAAGGCAGGTATAGCCAAAAGTTTAAATGAACCGTATGAAAAATTTAAAGCAAAGGGTGCTGGTATCCTGTTTTTTCTTTTTTGGCGGGTGCTACATACCCCCGCTGCTGGCCCAGCAGAATGTGGGCATCGGCACTACCACCCCCGATGCCTGTGCCGCGTTGGAGATCAGGTCCACCAATCAGGGTCTACTGATCCCGCGTATGAGCGCTTCGGACCGGGTGACCATCAAGAACCCGGCCGAGGGGCTTATGGTGTTCGACAGCTCAGCCCATATCTTTTATTATTATGCCAACGCGAGCTGGAACGGACTACGAGCCTCCGGCCAGACCCCAAATGATGCTGTCCCCAAGCAGTCTTTCCTGGCCGATACTGGCAACAAAAACACCTTTTACGGTTCCAAAGCAGGATATACCAATACCAGCGAGCGATACAATACTTTTTCCGGCAGCATGGCCGGCCATGGCAACAATACCGGAAATTACAATACCTATTCCGGCTATTTTGCCGGCTACGCCAACGCCCGCGGAAGCCGGAATACAGGGGTAGGTAATTCGGCTAACTCGGCTACAACCGACAATACCAACAGTACCGGCATAGGCTATAATGCAGACCCGATGGCTTCCAACACCGTCCATATCGGCAATAACTCAGTCACCAGCATCAAGGGACAGGTGGGCTTCAGCACCTACGGCGATGCCCGCTTTAAAACCGAGGTAAGCGAAGAAGAGGTACTGGGACTGGCCTTCATTACCGGCCTGCGCCCGGTAACCTATACCTACAACATTGATGCCCTTGCCCAGTGGAAAGAGGCCCGTTACGGTGAAAAAGACACCAGCAGTTGGGAAGGCAAATACGACATTGAAAACATCCGCTTTTCCGGTTTTATCGCCCAGGAGGTAGAGGCCCTGGCCGATCGCCTGGGCTATGCCTTCAGCGGGGTAGATAGACCCAAGAACAAAAAAGACATCTACGGCCTTCGTTACGCGGCATTTGTAGTGCCCCTGGTCAAAGCGGTGCAGGAGCAGCAGGCCAGGATCCAAAAGCTGGAAGCACGCAACCGGGAGTTAAATACTGAACTGGAAGCTAAGCAGGCAGTTCTGGACGAACGGCTGGCCAGGGTCGAAGGCCTGTTGCATGCCAGGCAAAAAACCGAAAAGCAATAGGAGCCAATACCAAGCCCCAGACCGTGAAAAGGCCGGAGCCGCTCTATAAAGCCAGGCGGCTCCAGAACCTGGCAGGTGTTGCACACCTGCCAGGTCTTTTCGAGTAAGCTGCGGTACAGATGAACCCGCTCCGGAAAACCTGTCCGGTTTAAGCTACCCGGGCAAAGCGCGCAGCAAAAGCCTGGCCCTGGTGCCCTTAATCGGGCACAGGCACCTTAATATGTCGCTGTGAAACAACTCAAAGTCGTTGGCACACAAACAGCCAGGGCGGCTTATTCTCTTCCTTTGAGAGGTATTTTCCTAATCATAACATCATGAAAAGCTTAAAGAATGGACTACCTCATGCAACCAATGACCGGCTAACAACCCCGGGTTCATTTATTTCCTATTCAGTCTTTACAAAGGACCGCCTTTTACAGGGTGCCCCAGGCACCTTACAAATGAACGGTATGGAAGGGCACCGAAGACCGGTGACCCTGATTAGGAAAATGTTTCTTGGTTGCCGGTCGCCCTTCTTGTGCTTGCTGTTTCTTCTGTTGATTTTATCCATTTTTGCTTCACCCCTCCTTGCCCAGCAGAATGTGGGCATTGGTACCGCCACACCCGATTCCAGTGCAGCGCTGGAAATAAAATCCATAGATAAAGGATTGCTCATCCCACGGATGAATGCCCAGGCCCGGCAAGGCATAGCCAATCCTGCCGAAGGGTTAATCGTATTCGATACTACCCACAACCTGTTTTTCTATTATGCCGATGGTACATGGAAAAAAATTTCCCCACCCATTCTATCTAGCCCTTCTCCTCCGCCCTTATACTTGAGGGATACCGATGGCGATACCAGGGTCTACGTAGAGAAAAACCAGGATGAAGACATCATCCGCTTCCAGGTAGATAGTACGGAAAAGATGGTGCTGGTACAAAATGCCAATGGCCTGGCCCGGCTCGAAATGCCCAACAACCAGTCTTCGGTGTTTATCGGCGATTCGGCCGGTAAAGCCAATAGCACAGGACACGGAAACACGTTTACAGGTTATCGGTCCGGGGAGAGCAATACCGATGGTTTTGAGAATACCTTTAGCGGCAACCAGGCGGGTAAGGCCAATACCGGGGGCGACCTCAACAGTTTTTACGGCAGCTATTCGGGGACAGCCAATACCGGGGGTATTCAGAATACCTTCAGCGGGGCTTATTCGGGTGTTTCCAACACTACGGGTAAGAGGAATACCTTTACCGGTTACCAGGCCGGTGAGAGCAATACCGGAGGCGACCTCAACAGTTTTTACGGCAGCTATTCAGGAGCTTCCAATACCGGGGGTATCCAGAATACCTTCAACGGGGCTTATTCCGGTACTTCCAACTCCATGGGCAACGGGAATACCTTTAGCGGTTACCAATCGGGTGAATACAATACGGGGGGAGCGGAAAACACTTACGTAGGCTTCCGGGCCGGTTCGGCCGGTACCAGTGGGAACTACAATGTTCATGTGGGTGCCTGGGCCGGAGAGCAATCGACTGGTTCGGGCAATGTCTTTGTGGGCTATGAGGCGGGGCAAAATGAAACGGGCTCCAACAAACTCTATATCGAAAACTCCAGTGCAGACTCTTCCAATGCCCTGATCTATGGAGAATTTGATAACGATATATTAGTGCTCAATGCCTCCGTGGGCATAGGCACTACCACACCCGATCCAAGTGCGGCATTGGAAATGAAGTCTACGAACAAAGGCCTGCTCATACCCCGCATGGATTCCACGGCCAGGAAAAGCATCCCCAGCCCCGCCGAGGGGCTTATGGTATTCGACAGCACGGCCCGGGCCTTTTATTACTATGCCCAATCCTCCTGGACGCAAATCGGAACCTCCTCCTACCTGCTGGCCGATGCGGATAATGATACCAAAATACAGCTGGAGAAAAACCCGGATGAGGACATCATCCGCTTTAGCCTGGCCGGCACGGAGAAAATGGTGCTGATCCAGAATGACTTCGCAGTGGCCCGCCTGGAGATGCCGGGCAATGGAGGATCGGTCTTTATCGGGGATGGTGCCGGGGATAAAGACGATGGCACCAATAACGGTAATGTGGCGATAGGCTACCAGGCAGGTTTGAACAATAGTTCAGGAAATGAAAATACCTTTACCGGTTACCGGGCCGGCCGGGAGAATACTATGGGTATCCGGAATACCTTTACCGGTTCCCAGGCCGGACAGAGCAATACCATCGGTATCCGGAATACCTTTACCGGTAATTATGCCGGGCAGGCCAACAGCCTGGGCAACGAAAATACCTTTACCGGAAACTGGGCCGGTGCTAATAATACCTCGGGTAATAACAACACTTTTTACGGGGCCACTACCGGTCATAACAATACCACCGGGGAACTGAACACCTTTATCGGTCAAGGGGCAGGGGTGCTTAACGAGGATGGAGACCAAAATGTGTATGTAGGGGCATCCGCAGGGAGATTATCCGGTACCAACAGCTCCGGTAATGTTTTTCTCGGTTTCCGCGCCGGGTTCCATGAACAAGGCTCTAATAAGCTCTATATCGAGAATTCTGACGCGGATTCATCTATGGCCCTTATTTACGGAGAGTTCGACAAAAACCTCCTGGCGCTCAATGCCTCCGTGGGCATTGGCACCAACGCACCTCATGCCAGTGCCGCCCTGGATATAACAGCTTCAGGCCGGGGCCTGCTCATACCCCGTATGGATTCCACGGCCAGGAAAAACATCCCCAGTCCCGCCGGGGGGCTCATGGTGTTCGACACTACGGCCCAGGCCTTTTATTACTATGCCCAATCCTCCTGGACGCAAATCGGAACTTCCTCCTACCTGCTGGCCGATGCAGATGATGATACCAAAATACAGCTGGAGAAAAACCCGGATGAGGATATCATCCGCTTTAGCCTGGGCGGCACGGAAAAGATGATCCTCCGGCAAAATACCAACGGACTAGCCCGCCTGGAAATGCCGAACAACCAGTCTTCCCTCTTTATCGGCAGCAATACGGGCCGCAATGCCACTCTCCCTTCCGAATTTAATGTGGTGCTGGGTCATCATGCGGCATACAACGGCATCAACGGATCTGCCAATACCATTGTAGGTGCTTTTGCGGGCGATAGCACCACCAGTGGCGAGGAAAACACCTTTATGGGCTATTATGCAGGAAATGATAATACCGCAGGGGACTACAATACTTTTTGTGGTAGCTCAGCGGGGTTTCAGAACCGTACAGGTTCCCATAATGTGTACGTAGGCCACTATGCCGGGGCAAACAATCCCGGTGGTTCCGGCAATGTGTGCATTGGAAACGAGGCCGGGCGAAGCGAAACCGGCTCCAACCGGCTCTACATCGAAAACTCCAATGCCGATGCTGCCAATGCCCTTATTTACGGGGAGTTCGATAACAATATACTCGTATTCAACACCCCCAACGGATACATGGAAATACAGGGTGCTGCTGCCGACGCTAAAATGAAGTTTGGCGGAAACGGAGGGGATATACACCATATCTCTTCTGCTACTGCCATGGTTTTTAATTCCGACAATACCGGAAAAGCAAGCCAGGACCCCCTCTTTGTCTTCCGGGCCACGGATTATAGCAACCTGTCTAACTACACGAATCTCATGACTATTCAGAACAACGGTCGCGTGGGCATAGGAAATGTTATAAACCCTAACGCAAGACTTCATGTAGACGCTGATGCCGCCAAACCGGGGGGCGGTAGCTGGACCTCTCTATCCGATCGCAGGTTCAAGCAAAACATCCACCCCTATACCGATGGCCTCGATAAGGTATTGGCCATCCGGCCGGTTAGCTACCGCTACAACAAAGCCTCCGGCTACGGTACCGAAACGGAATACGTGGGGGTGATCGCGCAGGAACTGCAGGAAGTGGCCCCCTATATGGTGAGCAGCTACCAAAGGGAAGGTACCGAGTACCTGAACGTAGACAATTCCGCCATGCTCTATATGCTCATCAATGCCGTGCAGGAGCAGCAGGCCATTATAACCAGGCAGCAGGCCGAGCGCAAACAACTGTTGGAACGCATGGCGATACTGGAGACGCAAATGGAGGCCCAGATGCAGGCCCAAAGGCAACACCAAACCGAATAAGATGGTACGTTCAAAACAGCAACCTCCTGGCAGCCACCGGCTGCACAGCAGCACCAGGCCTGTAAACATCCATACACAGCCGGGCCTGATCCTTTCCATACTGCTGCTTGCGCTGGCCACCACATTCCCCTTGGCGGTCCGGGAAAATACCAGACCGGCCTGGACGGACTACGCCTACCCTGCGGAACCGCCCGGCAAAAAGGACCGGTCTGTACCGCATACCCGGGCCGGGAGCCGGCAGGATTTGCCTACAGCATGGTGGTTCTGTATGTATTGCAGCATAGCCCATCTATAAAGAAGATCAACGCATTTAAAAAATGAAAAAAAACCATTTCGAAGCACGAAAGGATGCACACCTTTCTTTAAATACCTACACAGAGCCCGCTTTGCGTATCCGGCTGGCAGCCCTGCTGTTTACCCTTTGGGCACCCCCCCTGCTGGCCCGGCAAAGCGTACAACAGCATATGAACGAACGCCTTAAAGCCCTCGAAAATCTTTTGAACAACCAATACCAGTACAAACCATAAAAACAGAAGATCACCATGTAAAAAATCTATTCCCATGAAAACCAAGGTCATTACATTCGGAAAACTCTTTGGAAAGGTCCTGCTTGCAGGGCTTTTGCTCAGCAGCCTGCTCAACGCCCAGGTAACCGCCACCGGCTTATCCATACAGCAGGGCGCTACCTTTTATGCCGGCAACGGCCTGTACATCAATAATAATGGGGGCGACAGCCTCATCGTAAACGGCACCCTGGTGGTGGAAGACAGCCTGGTGGTCAGCAATCCTGCCTTAAGCAAGATAGAAGGCAAGCTGGTGCTCTCCGGCAACGATACCTTGCTCGTAAAGGCCGGTGGGCTTCGGGTGGATACCCTGCAGATCTCCGCAGGTGACGACAAAGCCTGTCTTTCCCAGAACATAGCCGTAAACCACCAGCTCCGCTTTAGCAGCGGCAACCTCTACCTCAACGGCCATAAACTGGCGCTGGGTCCCAATGCGGCCATCACCTTTGACGGCGGCCATACTACTACTGTGCCCATAGTGGCCAACAACCGGAGCGAGGTAGTGCTGGAAGACTTCACCGGCAACCTCAACATCCCATTCGGCTATGGCAACCAATACCGCAATGCCATAACCCTGAACAATACCGGGGCGGCCGATACTTTTTCCGTATCGGTGATGCCCAATGTATTGGACAACGGCCTGAGCGGGAATGCCATCACCCAAGATGTGGTGCAGGTGTCCTGGATGATAGACGATGCAGCCAATGCGCCCTACGACCTGTCTTTGATCCTGCACTGGCATACCGCACAGGAAGGGAACGGCTTTAACAGCACTAAAGCCGGGGTAGCTTACTTTGAAAACAACGACTGGGACCTGAACGGAGGCCATCTCACCCATATTGATAACGATGCCATACAAACCAAGAGCCTTACCAACATAGAAAACCTGGTGCTAACGGTGGCCGATGCCAGTAGCTCCCTAATGGATGCCTTTAACCTGGCAATAAATGTGTTTTTGCAGGGGCCCTACAACAGCAGTAACGGCACCATGTCTGCCAGCCTCAACGGCCTGTTGCCTGATTCCGCCAGCAATCCACAGGCGTATGGCGCACCCCCATACAGCTATACGGGGCTTGAGAATCTGGGCGGGACCGGGCCGCCCGATGCCTTTGTAGTAGACTGGGTGCTGGTGGAACTCCGCCAGGCTCCCTCAGCCACACAGGCCACTTCCGCCACTACTCTGCTGACCATGGCGGGGCTGTTGCTCGATAACGGTGAAGTAATTGCTGCCTATGGCAGTGGTGACCTGAACACAGGAGAGATCAACATTACCGACAACCTCTACCTGGTGGTACGCCACCGCAACCATGCCGATGTGATGAGTGCTGTGCCCCTCACCAGGATAAACGGAACATACTCTTACGATTTTACCACGGCCGTCAATAAGGCCTATGGCAGCGGTTTAATCCAATTGGCAAGCGGGGTTTGGGGAATGCATGCCGGGGATTCCGATGGCAACAACGACATCAATTCCAATGACCGGAATACCTATTGGAGGGTCGATAACGGCACTACCGGTACCTATAGCCGGTCGGACTGCAACATGGATGGTGATGTGAACGCGGTAGACCGGAATGCCTATTGGAGAACCAACAACGGCCTGGTAATCTCCCTACCCTAAACCCATAAAAAACAGAAGCACGAATCAATTGAAAACACCACTAAACGAACGTTTGACATGAAAAAGACACTTACATATCTAATCATCCTGGCCTGTACGCTGCCTTTTTTGGCCACTGCACAGACCAATTACGACCTCAATTTTGCCGTAACCCAGAACGATATGACCAATGGCGGAACCTACAGCGTTAAAGTCCAGATCCGCTCTGCGGGAGGGGTGGGTTCCTTTAAACTGGGATCTTCCAATTTGCGCTTTAACTACAACCCTGCGGCTTTAAGCTTTTCCAGCATATCGCCCATTACCTTTTCTAACCAGCCTTTTTACCAGGACATGACCTCCACCGGTTCGAGCAACGGCTTTATCTCGTTAAACATTGAACTCGGCTTCCCCGGTTTTGGTACTACCATATCCTCGTCCTGGGTGGATGTAGCCACGGTACATTTTACCATTACCGACCATACCCGGGCTACGAGATTTGCGTTCAGACCTTTAGACAACGGGACGGGCAACAGCGTAGCTTTTCTCGATGATGAGGCCACCCTTTTGGGAACGGCCGGGGCCACCTGGGATGCCGTTACCTGGAACGGCAGTAGCTGGTCGCAGGGCAATGGTACCAACGGGGCCCCGGATGCCACGGACGGGGCCAAGGAACTGATTATAGCTTCCGGTACGGCTTCCATTAACGATGAAGTGCATTGCGATAGCCTGGCCATTGCGAACGGGGCTACCTTAAACCTGAATACATCTGTTTCCAACCAGGGCAAACTCCGGGTGCTTTCCGATCAAAGTGCGGTAAACGGCTCTTTTAATGTGCATGCCAGTGCCGATGGTTATGCCCAATACATCGGCCCGGCCGCTCCGCTGGTTGTTGAGCAATACGTAGGCAATACCGATGGTTGGCGACACCTGGGTATACCGGTAAGCGGGGCGCTGGGGGCAGTGGTTTCCCTGGGTGGGGCACCTATGCACTACGCCACAGACCCCGCTGGCCCAAACCTCTACATCTTTGAAACGGTAGACTTTAGCTGGGAGCCTGTGCCCAATGCCTCTACGGATGTCGGCCTCAAGGGCTTTATTGCCCATACGGGGGGAACGCATTTCCCCGTGGCCAATGGCCTGATCAGCTTTACGGGTACCTCCAAAGCCGGGAACCTGGGCATCAGCTACAACTTTGCCTCTTCCCCGGTGCAGGACACCAATTTTGACGGCTGGAACCTGGTGGCCAACCCTTATCCCTGTAACATTGATTTTAATACCCTGGACGACCAGAATGGCGGGGTATTCAATTCCTACTCGGTGTGGGACCCCCAAAACAATCGGTACGATAGCTGGAACGGCAGCGTGGGCACCCATAACGGCCAGCGCTATATCGCCCCCGGGCAGGGCTTCTGGCTAAAATCGGCCGGAAGCCATGGCATAAGCTTCGACTTTACCAATGCAGACCGAACCTTTGACGGGGGCAGCGTGTTTGTTGGCGCTTTCAAAACCACGACTGCCTCCGTCCCGGTCATTCGCCTGAGCGCTTCCAACTCTACGGGCAGTAGCGATGAAACCGTGATCTACTTCCCCCAGGGCAGTACCCCTGCCTTTGACCAGCCAAGCGGGGATGCCTTTAAGCCCTGGAATCCAGGGGGCATCAATATATTCAGTTATCCAAAGGGGTCCGGGGAACAACTGGCCATCAACGCCTATGGCCATTTTGACCCCACGGCGGTGATCCCGGTAGGTTTTGACGGGGATACCACGGCAGGGGTAACGCACACCATAAGCCTGAACACAGATGAACTGGACTCGGCCTGGGGAACCGTATACCTGGAAGACCTGCGCTTAAACCGCGTGCATGAGCTCAACAGTGGCCCCTACACCTTTGCCCCCTCCCCCCTGGCGGATATACACCGCTTTAACGTACGCTTTACCAACACTACGGTGGGTATGGATAATCCCATACGCATAGCCTCGGACATCTATGCCTATACCCGGGAAGACATGATCCACCTGGTATTTGTAAACCCCGTGGAAGCACAGGCCGATGTAAGGCTGTACGCCATGTCGGGGCAACTGGTGCACGAAGGCCTGCAGGTAGCAACGGCCGCTCCTTACGCCATCCCGGCCCACGGCCTGGCCAGGGGGCTCTATGCCCTTAAGGTAGGCGCCAAAGGCAAGCCGGCCCAAAGCCTCAAAGTAATCATTCACTAATCTTAAAAAATAAATAAACCCAGATGAAACGATCCACAAACCTTTTAAGAATAAGCCTGAGCTGTGCCTTGCTGGTAGGGAGCATGGGCCTGCTTATGGCCCAACCGGCCAACCCTACCAGCCCCACCCCCTTTGGCTTTGTAGAGCTGCTGATAGGCGCCGGTGCCCTGTACGGGGGAAAGAAAGCATATGACCAACGGAAAAAGAAAGACTAAAAACAACCCCTGCCTTGGCGGGGGCTTCACTAAAAAAACCATAACAATAACAACAAAATCTTTTATCTATGAAAAAAACAAACCTCCTGCTGGCCCTGGCACTCGCCCTGGCCACTTTTAAGGGCCAGGCCCAATGCACCGAAGCGAACGCAATACGAGCTATAGATCAAACCTTATCAGGGAATTTTTCTATGAAGGCAGGGCAAAGTTTTACAGCCTGTGCCACCGGCACCCTTTCGGAATTGCGGATGGCTACATGGTGGAGGCGAAATCAACCGGCCGGTGGTAGTTTGTTCATCTATGATGGACCCGATACTACCGGCGTCTTACTGGCCACCATACCCAATAGTACTATTTCGTTTCAGCTATCGGACCCAAATGTTTTGAAATACACGCATATCGATTTATCCTCTCACAACCCCCCAATCAACGTAGTTGCCGGACAACAATACACCTTTGGGTTTGATTCTATTATACAACTTGCTATTAGTAGTACTAATCTTTCAAACCCTTATCCGGGAGGACAAATGTATTTAGGCACTACTTTATTTCCTTCTCAAGATGTCGTATTTGAGGCGGACATCGAAGTGGCCACCAGCACCTGGGACGGCTCCACCTGGAGCAACGGCACGCCCAACCGGGATGCCAATGCCGTCATTGCTTCGAGCGGCTCACCCGGGGATTTTAAGGCGGTGAACCTGACCGTCAACAATGGGGAGACGGTGAACCTGGGATCGGGCGATACGGCGCTGGTCTCGGGGACACTCACCAACAACGGCAATGGCTTTAGCGGTACCGGTGTACTCGACTTTCATCCGGGTGGCGCAAACGCAAAAGTGGCCGAGATAAAAGGGAACGCCTTTAGTTGGAAAAGTATTGTACATGTAGCTTCCGGGCATTCTCTTGCTACGAATGGCTTATTAACCCTTTCGGCCAGCTCAGCAAGTTCCTACGGGATGCTTTTAGGATATGGTACGGTTACGGATAGTATAAATGCCGAAGCCTACCTCGACCTGGCCAGCGGGAGCAACAATGGCCGCTATTATCATTTGGGGGCACCCTTTAACAAAAACACCCCGCTTAACTACACCCCGCTAAACGACTTCAACGAACCCGGAGCCATTATGGTTTCCGCCAATACCCAGCAGGGCACGGCCTGGGAGTGGGATGCCGCCAATGCCCAATGGGCTCCTGCTGGATCGGGAGACCTTTCTTCCGCCGCAATTATTGGCAAAGGCTACGCACTTTATGCGGGCAGCAATAGCCAGGGCACCTTCCTCAGAAACGGGCCGGGGGTGCTTACCTTAACCGGAACCCCCATCAATAGCGATGTGCCCATCGCCCTGGCCTACAATGATGGTCAGTCCGGAGGTTCTTTTGCCGGAGGCACCAACACCCCAGCCACCGAGGGCTGGAACTTTTTGGCCAATCCTTACCCGGCCCAACTGGATTGGGACGTGCAGGACGATCAGCTGCCCAACGGCCTGAACAGTACCCTCTACACCTGGAACGGCGCTAACTATACTTCCTACGTCAACGGGGCTTCCACTAACACCGGTACCCGCTACATCGCCCCCTTCCAGGGCTTTTTTGTACAACTGTCTACCAATACAACCCCTAACTTCGTCTTTGATGCGGATGCCCGTGTTGTATCCGGGCAAACGGTTGAACTGAACAAAACCGCCAGCGCCAGCCCCCAACTCGATGGGGTGAACCTGGCCGTAGCTACTGCCAATGGGGGCGCGCGGGATGATATTTACGTAGGCTTTGAAGCGCAGGCCACCACGGGCTACGACCCGGAATGGGATGCACAAAAACTCCTGAACCCGGATGGGGTGCCCAACCTCTCGGCAAGCCTGGGGAGAGAGCTGTACTCCATTTGCCGGGTGCCGTACAGCGGTCCCTGGTCTTTCCCGCTCAAGCTAGATTATGCCACAGACGGGGAGGCGATGACCCTCACAGCAGATCGCACGAACCTGCAGTCTTTCGGGCAGGTAAGCCTGGAAGACCTCAAAACCGGCACTACGCACAACCTGACGCTCGGGGGGTACAGCTTTACCTATGACAAGGGGTATGGGGCACAGCGCTTTATCCTGCACTTTGGCCAGCCGAGCATCGGCATAGAGGAAACCGCAGAAGCGCTGCCCCTCTTTGCCTACGCTACCGAAGAAGGACTTACCGTAGAACTGGGCACCCTGGAAGATGCCCGGATCACCGTATACAACCTGGCCGGGCAGTTGGTGGCTACCAAGCAGGCTGGTAAAGGATCGGTGCAGATCCCCCTGGAAAAGCACGGTCTGTACCTGCTGCGCGTGGAGTCGCCCACCCAAATGGAAGCCCTTAAAGTAATCCGCTAACAAAATTTTAAACAAAAAATGAAGCGATCCACAGATCTTTTGAAAATAAGCCTGAGCTGCGCCTTGCTGATAGGGAGCATAGGCTGGACAATGGCCCAACCCGCCAACCCCACCAGCCCCACCCCCTTCGGCTTTGTAGAGCTGCTGATAGGCGCAGGCGCCCTTTACGGGGGAAAGAAAGTATACGACAAGTGGAAAAAGAAAGAGCAAAAGAACAAACCATGAAAAAAACAAACACCCAGCAAACCGCGGTATCTGCCCTGGCTGCTGTACGGGCCTGTGCACCATGCACGAAGCAGGTCATGTGCAGGAGCCCGGGGCCGGGATAGTGTATTGAAGCCAATTTGCTGATGGAAAAACCACTATCCTATGAAAATGAAACGCGCCACCCCCGGAAATACACAAACATCCTTTTTAAACGCATGGGCACGAACCGCAAAAAGCAGCTGTATCGGACTGATCATATTGTTGCTCACCCTTTCAGCATCCCCCTTATGGGCTCAGCAAAACGTAGGCGTAGGCACTACTACCCCGGATTCCAGTGCCGCCCTGGAGATCCAATCCAACAGCCAGGGCCTGCTCATACCGCGCATGAGTAGCACGGCCCGCCTGGCAATCTCCAGCCCGGCCGAGGGGCTTTTGGTGTACGACAATGACCTGAAGGCTTTTTACCACTACACCAATTCCGCCTGGGTACAACTGGGGAGTGGCGGCAGTTCCTCCGAATTGAGTGATGCGGATAACGACACCAAAATACTGGTGGAAAAAACCGCCGATGATGACATCATCCGCTTTGAGCTCAGTGGCAACGAAAAAATGCGATTAATTCAAAATGCCTCCGGGAATGCGCGTTTGGAACTGTTTAACAATGGCTCTTCGCTCTTTATC
>JANQPD010000056.1 GCA_028285465.1 Owenweeksia sp.
CGGAGAGCCTTTACCGGGAGGGGTGTATGTATACAAGGTAGAGTATGCTACCCAGGAAGGCGCTACCCAGAAACAGAACGGCAGCTTTACATTGATCAGATAACTTTTTATTTTCCCTATACATTTGGATATACCCCTATTCTTATCAAAGAATAGGGGTATATTGGTTATGGTCCCGGTTAACCTCAAAATCAGGGATAAAAAAACACCTCCGCACGTTCTGTTTTTATTACATTTGCGTGCAATTTTAAATCAAAATTGCATCCTCCTATGCCACTAGATTCCAACAAAGTTTTAGGAGAAGCGCTCACTTACGATGATGTGCTTCTGGTACCTGCTTTCTCAGAAGTGTTACCCCGCGAAGTAAACATTACCTCGAAGTTTACCCGCAATATTTTACTTAAAACGCCTATAGTATCCGCTGCGATGGATACCGTTACAGAATCGGCCCTGGCCATAGCAATTGCCCAGGACGGAGGTATGGGCGTGCTGCATAAAAACATGAGCATCGAGCAGCAGGCTGTAGAAGTGCGCAATGTAAAGCGTGCAGAAAGCGGGATGATACTGGACCCTGTTACTTTGCCGGAAGATTCTTTGGTATTGGATGCAAAGAAGATGATGGCCGAGTTTAAGATTGGCGGCATACCCATCATCGATGCCGATAAGAAATTAATTGGCATTATTACCAACAGGGACCTTCGCTTTGAAAAAAATGACGATCGCCCTTTAAAGGAGATCATGACCCGCAAGAAGCTGATCACCACACATGAGAATACAAGCCTGGAGGAGGCCGAGGTTATTTTGCAAGAGCATAAAATTGAGAAATTACCGGTTGTTACAAAGGAGAATCGGTTAATTGGTCTTATAACGTACCGGGATATCACCAAACTTCGCATAAAGCCCAATGCCAATAAAGACGCCTATGGCAGGTTGCGGGTAGCGGCAGCCGTAGGAGTAACCGCAGATGTGCTTGAACGGGTAACCGCTCTGGTAGAGTCGAACGTGGATGCCATAATTATAGATACGGCACATGGCCATACCCGTGGCGTAGTAGAAGCCCTGAAAAAGGTAAAAGCCAAATTTCCTGCTCTGGAAGTGGTTGTGGGAAATATTGCTACCGCAGAGGCCGCTAAATATCTGGCTGATGCAGGAGCCGATGCAGTTAAAGTAGGTATAGGGCCGGGCTCTATTTGTACCACCCGGGTGGTAGCCGGGGTAGGGGTGCCACAATTGAGTGCGGTTATTGCAGTGAAAAAGGGATTGGAAGGAACCGGCGTACCACTTATCGCAGACGGAGGCATTCGCTTTACAGGAGATATTGTAAAGGCTATTGCCGCTGGCGCAGATAGCGTAATGTTGGGTTCAATGCTGGCAGGTACGGAAGAAGCGCCGGGCGAAACGATCATTTACGAAGGACGTAAGTTTAAGTCGTATAGAGGCATGGGTTCCATTGATGCCATGCAAAGCGGCTCTAAAGACCGGTATTTCCAGGATGTAGAAGACGATATTAAAAAGCTCGTACCCGAAGGTATAGTAGGGCGGGTAGCCTATAAAGGAGAAGTAAGTGAAGTGATGTATCAGTTTATCGGGGGGCTAAGGGCTGGTATGGGCTATTGCGGTGCCCCGGATATTGAAGCTTTACAGGAAAATGCAAGATTTGTACGTATTACAGCGGCAGGCGTGCACGAAAGTCACCCGCATGACGTTCACATAACCCGCGAAGCACCAAATTATAGTAGAAAATAACCCTATATCAGAAACTAGACTAAACCAGATGAATGACATGAAACAGTATTTGTTAGCCATTTGCGCCCTTTTTACTTTTCAGATAAGCGCACAGGAACATGCACTTGAAGAACAGGTGCTTTTTACGGTAAACCAGGAAGAAGTGACTGCGGAAGAATTTGTGAAAGTGTATAACAAGAACCGCAACATTGGGGAAGACATAGACCCAAAGACGCCCAGTGAATACCTGGATCTGTATATCAACTTCAAGCTAAAAGTTCAGGATGCAAAACAAATGGGGATGGATACAATGCCCCGTTTTATTAACGAATTCAACACATACCGCAATCAACTGGCCCAGCCTTACCTGAGTGATAAAGCGGTAAACCGCGATTTAATTGCCGAAGCTTATGCCCGGAGCAAATACGACATTCGCGCTTCTCATATCATGATGGGTGCCACTCCGGAGAGCGATGCCATCGATACCCTTAAGGCATATAAAAAACTGGTAGCCCTAAAGGAGCGTATAGAGAAAGGAGAGTCCTTTGAAGAGGTTGCCCGGCAATATTCTACCGATACCTATTCCGCAAAAAACGGGGGGGATCTGGGGTACTTCACCGTATTTAATATGGTTTACCCTTTTGAATCTGCGGCATACAACACCGAGGTAGGCGAAATGAGTAAGATCGTACGTTCTCAGTTTGGCTACCACTTGATCAAAGTGACCGATAAAAGACCTGCCCGCGGCACGGTACAGGTGGCACATATTTTTTTGGTAGACAATGAGAAATCTCCGGAGCAGCAAAAGCTAACGGCAGAACAAAAGATCCAGGAGATATACCAGAAACTCCGGGAAGGGGCAGAGTTTGAAGCCCTTGCCAAGCAATACAGTGAAGACAAGAGCTCGGCTTATGCAGGAGGGATCATACCTGAGTTTGGAATCAATAAAATGTTCCCTGAGTTTGAAGACCAGGCATTTGCGTTGAAGGAAGAAGGGGAGATCTCAGAACCCTTTAAAACCCCGGTTGGCTGGCATATCATTAAGCTGGTAAAATCGCCAACTCAGAAAACACTGGAGGAGTCAAAGCCAGAATTAAAAAAGAAAGTAGAAAGAGACAGTCGTTCGCAGCAAGGCCGCATCAGCATTTTAAAAGACTTAAAGAAAGAATACGGCTTCAAAGAATATCCGAAGCACATCGAACTGGCCTTTTCTCAGGTGTATAAGGGTTACCTTGATATGCAATACGATAGCGAAGGCCATAAGCACGGAACAAAAACGCTTTTTTCCTTTGCGGATAAAGAATATACCGTTACCGACTTTCT
Source organism: Owenweeksia sp. (assembly GCA_028285465.1). Taxonomy (GTDB): domain Bacteria; phylum Bacteroidota; class Bacteroidia; order Flavobacteriales; family Schleiferiaceae; genus JANQPD01. The sequence goes on from JANQPD010000056.1 coordinate 3,049, forward strand.
GGATTGGCTGGAGCTAAACCAGGCCAAAGGAGGGAAAAAGTTAGGTAAGCTGCGCATGGAACTCGAAAAAGCCTACGATCGCTATTCTGAAGGCAGTTTGCTGGGCTATGAAAAAAGCAGGTTGGAAGAAAAATACCCCGAATTCAGAATGCTATCCAGAGAATACTATGAAGGCATCCTACTTTTTGACCTGACGGACAAAAAGGTGTGGCGTAAGTCGGTAAGCGATACCACGGGGCTGCAAAACTATTATGCTGACAAGAAGGAAAAATACCGTTGGGATACCCGTTATGAAGTAGTAATGGTAAATGCAGCTTCTGAAAAGATAGCCAAGAAAGCGATGAAGATGCTCAAAAAGGGAAAGAACATAGAAGCGCTTAATGAGAAGCTGAACGAAGAGTCGCTACTGAACATACAGGTAGATACGGGAACCTTTGAGTTGGAAGAACGGAAGGAGTTGGCAGATTTTGCCCTTCCTGCACAAGGTTTCACAGAGATAAAAGAGAGAGACGATCGGTACGCTTTTGTTTACGTACTGAATACGTTACCCCCTTCAACAAAAACACTCGAAGAGGCAAGGGGTATGGTATTAAGCGATTACTCTGCTTATCTTGAGAAAGAGTGGCTAAAGGAGCTGAAGGCAAAGTATGAGGTGGAAGTAAACAAGGAAGTACTCTCGAAAGTAATTCAGTTACTTGAAGAGGAATAAAGCGCATATCGCAAAAACCTTAGGGCTATTCGGTTCTTTAATCCTCCTCTCCTCCTGTGAAGAATGGAGCTTGTCAGGGCTTAAAAATGATGAGCAATCTAATGGCGAGCCTATAGCCCGTGTGTATGACAGTTATTTGTACAGGTCGGATGTAAAAGATCTGGTACCGGCTAATACAGACTCGATAGACAGTGCGTCTTTCGTGCAAAATTTCATTACGCTTTGGGCCAAAGATCAGCTAATGGTGTATAAGGCAGAGTATAACTTAAGCGCGGAGAACAAGAACTTTGAGGAGCAGATTGAGAAGTACCGCAAAGACCTGCTGACTTTTGCTTACCAGAAACAATACATAGCGGAGCGGCTTGATACCAACATGAACGAGCAGGAGATCAGGGCGTACTATGAGGCCCATAAGGATAATTTCTTGTTAAAAGAAAATATCCTCAAAGTTGCATTTGTCATTCTTCCCGAAAATGCCCCGAAACGGAAAAGTGCAGAAAAGTGGTTTAAGTCGGGTAAGGAGGAAGATGCGCAAAAGTTAAAGAGCTACGCGCAAAAATATGCCCGTGAGTTTGCCATTGAGGATACCAATTGGATAAGCTTTGATGCTTTGACCAATACTATTCCTTTGGAAACCTATAACCAGATAGAATTCCTGAACCGCAATAAAACGGTAGTGATCGAGCAAGGGGGTATGGTGTATTTACTCAGGATAAAGAAATACAAAATAGCCGACAGCAGTTCCCCGCTCCCTTACGTAAGAGATGTGATAAAGAGCATACTTTTGAACCGCAGAAAACAGGCTTTGATAGAGGAATTGCAAAAGAATTTGTTGGAAGATGCGTTAGACAAAAACGAATTTGAAACGTATTGACCTTAACCTGCAGGCCTAAAAAATGTATATGAGAAAACTTTGGATTATTGGATTGCTTTGTTCCCTGAATGTGATGGCGCAACCAAAGGCCATTGATGGTGTAGCTGCCGTGGTGGGAAAAAACATCGTGTTGATCTCTGACATTCAGCAGCAGTATGACCAACTGGTACGCCAGGGGTTGGCCGAAGATGAAGGGGATCAATGCCGCATTTTTGAAGACTTGTTGCTGGAGAAACTCTTGCTTCACCAGGCCGAACTGGATTCGGTGGAAGTAACGGCCGAACAAGTAGAAATGAATATTGACCGCAGGATCGATGTGTTTGTACAACAGATTGGCAGCCGCCAGAAACTGGAGCAGTACTATAAAAAAAGCATCCTCGAAATTAAGGAAGAGATGCGCCCCTACGTGCAGGATCAGATGACTGCACAAAAGATGCTGGCCGAAATAACGGGCAACGTAGAGATCACCCCGACAGAAGTGCGCGCTTTCTTCAAACGTTTCCCCGAAGACAGCCTTCCGCTGATCAATGCACAGGTGGAATATGCGCAGATCATTAAGTACCCCGAGGTTAGCCTTGAGGCAAAAGAGGAAGCCATACAGCGACTAAAGGACTTTAAGCAGAGGATAGAAGGAGGAAGTTCCTTCTCCACCCTGGCGGTACTCTATTCTGAAGACCCCGGTTCGGCTAAAAACGGGGGAGAATACAAAGGCATTAAACGAGGTCAGTTTGTTAAGGAGTTTGAAGCGGTAGCCTTCAACCTCAAAGCAGAAGAGATTTCAGATCCCTTTAAAACAGAGTATGGGTACCATATCGTGCAGCTTCAGCAACGCAGGGGGGAAGAACTTGACCTTAGGCATATCCTGATCAAACCTAAAGTTTCCGCGGAAAACCTGGAGCGCGCTAAAGCATACCTGGATAGTGTGAAGCTGGCAATAAGCTCAGGCTTGATCACCTTTGAGAAGGCGGCGGAAAAAGTTTCTGATGACGAAAACTCCAAATTGAACGGGGGAGTAGCCATTAACCCTCAGACCGGGGATAGCCGCTGGGAAACCGGCCAACTGAACAAAACAGATTTTTATATTCTGGATAAAGTAGAAAAAGGAACTGTTTCCGATCCTGCTTTTTTCAGGGAAGGAGATGGAAAAGAAGGTTTTAAGCTGGTAAAAGTACTGGATAAATCCCCTGCCCACCGGGCAAATCTGAAAACGGACTACCAACGCATGCAAAGCGTGGCATTGGAAGACAAAAAGAATAAGCTTTTGCAGAAATGGGTAGAAGAAAAAGTAGAAGCCACCTATATACGGGTAAACAACAATTACCTGGAATGCGATTTCAAAAGTAACTGGATTAAAAGATCATCACAATATGTCGAGTAATGAAGACGTGGCAGCGGTAGAACTGCTGGGCCAAAAGTATAAAGCACTGAGGGCGGAAATTGGTAAGGTGATCGTAGGCCAGGAAAAGGTAGTAGACCTTTTGATCTTATCCATTTTTTCCAGGGGCCACTCCCTGTTGGTTGGTGTGCCGGGCTTAGCCAAAACCCTCCTGGTAAATACAACAGCGCAGGCACTGGGCCTGGATTTTAACCGTATCCAGTTTACACCCGACTTGATGCCTTCCGACATCATTGGTTCAGAGATACTCGATGATAACCGGAATTTTAAATTTATCAAAGGGCCCCTATTTGCCAACATCATCCTGGCGGATGAAATAAACCGTACCCCTCCTAAAACGCAAAGTGCTTTGTTGGAGGCAATGCAGGAGCGCTCGGTTACTGCAGCCGGCCATACCTATAAAATGGCGGAGCCCTTTTTTGTTTTGGCCACGCAAAATCCCATAGAGCAGGAGGGTACCTACCCGCTTCCTGAAGCGCAGCTAGACCGCTTCATGTTTAACATTGAAGTAGGATACCCCAGCTTTGAGGAGGAATTACAGATCGTTAAAAACACAACCGGAAATCAGATCCCTGCCGTACATAAAGTATTGAATGCAGAAGACATCATACATTTTCAGGCGTTGATCCGTAAGCTGCCGGTAACAGATGCGGTATATGAGTTTGCCGTGCACCTGGTAGCCGCAACACGGCCCGGGGAATCCAGTGCCAAAGCCGTAAGCAAAGACTATGTGGCCTGGGGAGCAGGCCCACGGGCCTCTCAATATCTGATTTTAGGGGCGAAGGCCCATGCAGCCCTGCGTGGAAAATACTCTCCGGACAAAGAAGACGTACTGGCCGTGGCGGAACCTATTCTGAGACATCGGGTTGTAAGAAACTACAAAGCAGAAGCAGAGGGGATAAAGATCGAGGATATAATTAAAGAACTCCTGTAGACGGGGGAAATACAACATGCGAAGAGGCCGGTGATCCGGCCTTTTTTGGTTAGCTTTGCCCCGTTTTTTTAATCGGCACAAAACAATCTATGCCATCTACCAAATACATCTTTGTAACGGGAGGAGTAACTTCCTCATTAGGAAAGGGAATCGTGTCCGCTTCACTGGCAACTCTTTTGCAGTCAAGAGGTTATAGTGTCACCATTCAGAAGCTGGATCCTTACCTGAACATTGATCCGGGCACATTGAATCCCTATGAACATGGAGAGTGCTATGTAACGAACGATGGCGCTGAAACTGATCTGGACCTCGGGCATTATGAACGTTTTTTAAACCGCCCTACTTCTCAGGCCAATAACGTGACTACCGGCCGTATTTACCAGTCGGTTATTGATAAAGAAAGAAGGGGCGACTTTTTAGGTAAGACTGTACAGGTAATTCCACACATCACGGATGAAATAAAAAGGCGTATCCAGATACTGGGAAATACGGGAGAATTTGAGATCGTTATTACGGAGATCGGGGGCACCGTAGGAGATATTGAAGCCTTGCCCTACATAGAAAGTGTGCGGCAGCTGCGATGGGAATTGGGAGATGATTGTATGGTTATTCACCTGACCCTGATTCCTTACCTGGCCGCTACGGGTGAGCTGAAAACCAAGCCCACTCAACACTCAGTAAAAGCCTTACAGGAGAGCGGGGTGCAGCCGGATGTGCTGGTTTGCCGCTGCGAGCATTCCATAGGAGAAGAAATAAAACGCAAGCTGGCGCTTTTCTGTAACGTGAAAAAGGAAGCGGTAATAGAATCTCTTGATGCGGAAACCATTTATGCCGTGCCCATCCTGATGCGCAATCAGCGCCTGGATGAAGTAGTTCTGAACCGCCTAAATCTACCTGTTGAAGATAACCTGGACCTTGTAAACTGGAAAGACTTTCTCTACAAACTCAAATATCCCAAGAGCGAAATACGGCTAGGTCTGGTTGGGAAATATGTGGAATTGCAGGATTCGTATAAATCGATAGTAGAGGCATTTATACATGCCGGGGCAGCCAATGAATGCAAAGTACATATCGTGTGGATCCATTCGGAAACTCTCACCGTTGAAAATGCCGGAAAACACCTTAAAGAAGTAGACAGCCTTTTGGTCGCTCCCGGCTTTGGAGAGCGCGGTTTTGAAGGGAAGCTGGAAGCCATACGTTATGCCCGCGAAAACAATCTGCCCTTCCTGGGTATTTGCCTGGGCATGCAAGCGGCTGTGATCGAGTTTGCACGGAATGTACTGGGTTGGAAAGACGCCAATTCTACAGAAATGAATCCTAAGACCAGGTACCCGGTAATAGACCTCATGAAGGAGCAGAAGAAGGTAAAGGATATGGGAGGTACAATGCGCCTGGGCGCCTGCGATTGCGATTTGGTGGAAGGATCAAAGGTGAGAGAAGTATACAAGCGAAAGCAGATCAGCGAACGCCACCGCCATCGTTTTGAATTCAACAACAAGTACTTGGACGATTTTGAAAAAGCCGGCCTCAAAGCCACGGGAACCAATCCCGACATGGGCCTTGTTGAGATTATAGAACTGGACAATCACCCCTGGTTTGTAGGAGTCCAGTTTCACCCGGAATACAAAAGCACCGTAGCTAATCCACATCCCTTATTCGTAAAATTTGTAGAGGCCATAATAAAGGCTTCGAAATAAAACACGCATGGAAAGAGGTAAAACAAACTACAATACCATATTGGGGCTGCTCCTTATTGCCGCTATTTTTATTACGTATAATTACTTTAATGCACCTGAGCCGGTAGCAGAAGAAGTACCTAATGAGCAGGCAATAGATAGTGCTGAAGTAGTAGAAGAAACCAGGGAACTCCTGGCCGAGCAGGATAGTGTTATTCCCCCGGATTCGCTAAAAAAGGCAGAATTATATGGCCCTTTTGTGCAAGGAAAGGAAAGTGAGGCTTCTCTGATCACAATCGAAAATGATGTGCTGGAACTTCAGTTTAGTCCCAAAGGTGCCCAGTTGATGAGTGCACGCTTAAAGAATTATCAAACCTGGGATACTTTGCCCCTGTACCTGATCAAAGAAAGCTCGGCCCATAACCTGAATCTTGAATATGAAGGAAAGGTGTACAACACTGCCGATCTGCAGTTTGTGCCCAAAGCGGTAACTAAAAACAGTGTGCGTTTTGAGATCACCACTCAAACGGGAAGCAGCCTTAGTTATTCGTACAGCCTGGAGCCAACTGACTACATGCTCAACTGGAGCATCACTTCAGATGGGCTGGGGGCTATGGTACAGGGCAATACCGGTCTCGAATGGAAAATGGTGACCCTGCGGCACGAAAAGAATCTTGAAACAGAAGGCCAGAAAACAAGCCTGGAATATTTCGAAAGTCCCGATCAAGATCTGGAAGAGCTTTCTGCTACGGGTGAGGACGAGGAAGCGTCTACGCAAGTACGATGGGTAGCGGCCAAGCAGCAATTCTTTAGCACCATTTTGTTCAACAAGGAAAAAGATTTCAAATCGGCCAATCTTTATTCCCTGGCGAGAGACGGGGATAAAGATTTTACCAAAGACTTTCTCAGCCGCGTAGAGTTCAGCACCCCCGGCCGGGAGCTCAATGCCGATTTCGGGCTTTACCTGGGCCCCAATAAATATGAGATAATGGCCGCCTATGAGCAGGAATTTGAAAAACTAATTCCGCTTGGATGGGGCATCCTGGGTTGGATCAACCGGGGGATCGTCATCAACATATTCAACTGGCTGGAAGGTTATGGGTTGAGTTACGGCCTTATTATTCTGATCATTGCCTTGTTTATTAAGATCATCATCTTTCCCCTCACCTTTACTTCTTACAAGAGTATGGCCAAGATGCGGGTATTAAAACCGGAGATTGATGCACTCAACGAAAAGTATAAGGACAAAGATGCCATGCAGAAGCAACAGGCTACTATGGAACTGTACCGGAAAGCCGGGGTAAACCCCCTGGGCGGTTGTATCCCGGTGTTGTTGCAGATGCCTATCCTCATTGCCCTGTTTAACTTCTTTCCCTCCTCTATAGAACTCAGGCAGCAATCCTTTTTGTGGGCGAGCGATCTCTCTACCTACGACTCCATCTATGAATTACCTTTCAACATTCCCTTCTACGGGGATCATGTGAGTTTGTTTACCTTGCTGATGACGGTTTCTACTTTGTTGTATACCTGGATGAACCAGCAGGTGACCGGTCAGAACCAGCAATACCCGCAAATGAAATACCTGGTATACCTGATGCCCGTGGTCTTCTTAGGGGTTTTTAACAACTACGCAGCCGGTTTGAGCTACTATTACTTTTTAGCCAATATGATCACTTTTGGCCAGCAATTCGCCATAAGAGCGTACATCGATGAAGACAAGATCCACGCCAAGATGCAGGAGAAAAAGCAAGCCCCGGTAAAGGAAAATCGCCTGATGCGAAGGATGCGGGAGCTCCAGGAACAACAAGAGCGTACCAATAGAAAAACGAGAAGGAAATAATATGTGCGGTTTGCTTAGGTATACTGCGGGCCTCTTTGCTTTTATGCTCATATCGGCTTGTGCCGGAAACAAAGCACAGCGTCAGCTAAAAAAAGACGATGCGGTGTTTCATTTGCGCATGGAAAAGGGCCCGTGTTTCGGGAGTTGCCCCGTGTACAACCTGGATGTTAAAAGCGATGGCACGGCTGTACTGGAAGCGATTCGTTTTATGCCGAAAGAAGGAATGCTATTGGCTCAATTGCCTCCCGTAGAGATAGATTCTTTAAAGGAACTGTTGGTAACACGCGAGTTTTTCGCGTTAGACAGCATCTACGACAACCCAAGCCTCAGCGATTTACCGGCCACCAAAGTAAGCCTGGAGGTAGGAAGGGAAAAAGAGCTCAATAAAACGGTAATAGGACGGTATGATACCCCGGAAGATTTTGATGCGGTCGTAGCTTTTTTGGAAAGGCTGCGTAAGCGTCACTTCTAAGAAGCGCTGTGGCCAACCCTGGTATCCTCTTCTTTCTTGCATTGTTCGCTGGGCATGGCCCCGCAAAAACCGCAGGGCTCACCCTCTTTATTTAAGAAAGGGCTGTTGCTGGCACAAGTGCCGCTGAACTCCCCGTCCTTTTTGGCCCATATTTTTATGGCGATGCCGGCAAAAGCGAGGCCTATCAATACCAAAGCGATCAAAAATAACTGCATGCTCTTTCTTAGTTTAAATCATGTTTACTTCGGGCTCTAAAACCACTGCAAATTTAGCAAATACAGCCCGTTTTATTTCCCCGGCTAAAGCGGCAATTTCCTCCCCTCTGGCATTTCCATAGTTTACCAATACCAGGGCCTGTTTTGCATGTACACCAGCATCCCCCTTGCGGTATCCTTTAAAACCACATTGTTCTATTAACCAACCTGCCGCCAACTTTGTTTGTGCATTGGCCAGGGGAAAGGCCACGAGGTTTGGGTATTGCTGTTTGAGATCGTTTGCCTTTTCTTCAGATACAACGGGGTTTTTAAAGAAACTACCGCTGTTGCCGATCTCTGCCGGATCCGGGAGCTTACTTTGGCGTATGGAAATAACGGCTTTAGCCACCTTTTGTATGCTTACCTGGCCGGGCATCTTTAACAGTGCAGATTGAATCGCGCCATATTCGGTATGCACCTGATGGTTTTGCCTGCTGAGTACAAAACTTACTTCTGTAACAATGTATGCGCCCTTTCCTTTTTGCTTGAAGAAACTATCGCGGTATCCAAAAGCACATCGCGCTTTATCGAATACTTCAACACTTCCTGTTTTCAGGTGTAAGGCTTTAAGTTGATAGAAACTGTCCTTTAGCTCAACGCCATATGCGCCAATATTCTGTACAGGTGCAGTGCCTACATTCCCCGGTATGAGCGATAGGTTTTCTAATCCACCCCAGTTTTGTTCCAGTGTATAGGAAACAAAAGCATGCCAGTTTTCCCCAGCCTGTGCGGTAACCAGCACCCGGTCTTCATCCCATACCTCATGTCTTTTTCCCGTCAGGGAGATTTTCACAACCAGTCCGTCAAAATCTTTGGTGAGTAGCATATTGCTGCCTCCCCCTAACCACAATACCTGGTTATTGCTGAAAACCTCCGTGTCTACCACCCACTGTAGTTCCTCAAGGCTGTGTGCCTCATAAAACAAACGCGCTTTGGCGTCAATGCCGAAGGTGTTGTAAGGTTTTAGAGAAACGTTTTCTTTAAAAAAGTGCATTACAATAAAGTACCGGGATACCGTTTCAGTGCCGCGCGCATGATTTCCACTGCTTTTTCAAGCTTTTCCGGCTTTAATACATAAGCCAATCTTACCTGGTTGGCTCCCATACCCGGGGTAGCATAGAAGCCTTCTGCAGGGGCAATCATTACCGTTTCTCCTTCTAGCTCAAAGGTAGAAAGCATCCATTGTGCAAAACGTTCCGCAGAATCAACCGGCAGTTGCGCCATAGCGTAAAAGGCCCCGGTCGGTTTGGGGCAAAAAACACCCTCAATGGAATTCAAGCCATCCACGAGAATGTTTCTCCGGTTTATATAATCCGTTTTTACGGCATCAAAGTATTCGGGGCCCGTGCTTAATGCCGCTTCACTGGCTACCTGGGCAATCGTTGGAGGGCTAAGGCGCGCCTGGGCATATTTCATTACGGTAGACATGAAGGCTGCGTTTCGGGAGACTACACAACCGATTCGCGCTCCGCACATGCTGTAGCGTTTAGAAACGCTGTCAATCACTATGGCGTGTTCTTCCAGGCCGTCCAGGTTCAGGATAGAGTGAGGCACATGGCCATCGTAAGCAAACTCGCGGTATACTTCATCCGCTATTAGAAAGAGGTCATACTTTAAGGCGAGGTCACGTAGCTTTTCCAGTTCCTCTTTGCTGTAAAGGTAACCGGTAGGGTTGCCCGGGTTGCAGATCATAATTGCTTTTGTACGGCTGGTGACCAAGCGTTCAAATTCAAGAATAGAGGGCAAGGCAAAACTTTCTTCTATGCGTGAAGTTACCGGTACCACGGTTACGCCACTGCTAATGCCAAAACCGTTGTAATTGGCATAAAAAGGTTCGGGAATGATGATCTCATCGCCAGGGTCACAAATAGAATTCATGGTAAACAGGATACCTTCACTACCCCCTGTGCTTACAATAACTTCGTCCAGGCCAATGTGGATACCGAGCTTTCCATAATATTCCACGAGCCCTTTCCGGTAAGATTCAAAGCCGGCAGAGTGGCTGTATTCCAATACTTTATCTGTAAAGTCGTGAATGGCATCCAGGGCTACCTGAGGAGTTTCAATATCGGGTTGTCCGATGTTCAGGTGGATCACATCCCTTCCTTTTTCTTTTGCTCTTTCTGCAAAAGGCACCAGTTTTCGGATAGGAGACTCGGGCATGGTTTGCCCCTTTATGGAAATTGCCGGCATGTTAAATTTTTTAGCAAAAAAATACCCCCGCAGGAAGGCGGGGGTGCAAATGTAAATCTTGTAAAGCGTTTTGCCTATTTCTTCATCATCACAGAAGAAACCTCTTCTTTTTCCGGTGAAGTTTTCACGGGCTCCGGAGCCTTTACCACACCTGTGATTTTAACCACTTTAGTAGCTGTTTTAGCATTTGAGCTAACGGTAACAGTCTTGGTAAAAGGACCTACGCGATTGGTATCATATTTTACTTTGATCTCTCCTTTTTCACCGGGAGCAATAGGGTCGGTAGGTTTTGAAGGTACCGTGCAGCCGCATGAACCCTTCGTATTTGTTATGATCAGGGGTTCTTTACCCGTGTTGGTAAATACAAAAACCCGTTCTCCATTAGCTCCTTTTTCAATAGTACCATAGTTAATGGTTTCCTGTTCGAAAGTAATTTCAGGTGCGTTTGGATTGCTTTCTTTAGCTTCTTGCGCCTGAGCTGTGAAAACTCCTAAAGCCGCAATACTTAGAGAAATCAATAATCTTTTCATGGTAATCTTTTTTAGTGGTACAAAGTTAAACTTTAATGTGTAGAATTAAAAAACCACTTTTAGTGCGCGAAAAATGTGCCACAATTGTTTTCTACGCCTTTTAGGGGTTTACTACCTTTGGCCCCTTCTAAAAATTACTTCAAAGTCTTTGTTGCATGAGCATTCCCGCAAATTTTGACTATCAAAATGCCGAAGAGAAATGGTACCAATACTGGCTGGACCAAAAGCTTTTTGAGTCTGTTCCTGATGAGCGAAAGCCGTATACCATTGTTATTCCGCCTCCCAATGTAACAGGTGTGCTGCATATGGGCCATATGCTCAACAATACATTGCAGGATGTCCTGATCCGGAGAGCGCGTATGTTGGGCTACAACGCCTGTTGGGTGCCTGGCACGGATCATGCTTCTATAGCCACAGAGGCCAAGGTAGTGGCCAAACTAAAGGAAGAAGGCATTTCAAAGTTTGACCTGAGCCGGGAGGAATTTTTGAAACACGCCTGGGCCTGGACGGAAAAACACGGGGGGATCATCCTCCATCAGCTTAAGAAACTAGGCGCTTCTTGTGATTGGAGCCGGGAGGCGTTTACAATGGATGAAGCACGTAGTGCATCGGTAATAAAAGTCTTTGTAGACCTGTATAAGAAAGGGCATATTTACCGGGGCTACCGGATGGTAAACTGGGACCCGGAAGCTAAAACCACCATTTCTGACGAAGAAGTACAGCACAAAGAAGTAAATGCCAGGCTGTATTATTTGAAGTACAAATTAGAATCGGGCGAAGGCCATCTAAAGGTAGCCACAACCCGCCCGGAAACCATTTTCGGGGATGTGGCGGTTTGTGTAAACCCTCATGATGAGCGCTATAAGAAACTCATTGGCACAAGAGTACAGGTACCGGTAGTAAATCGGTGGGTACCCATTATTGCGGATGAATACGTAGATATTGAATTTGGAACCGGTTGTCTGAAGATCACCCCGGCACACGACATCAATGACAAAGAAATAGGAGAGCGGCATAAACTGGAGATCATCGATTCCCTTGACGATGAAGGCAGGTTAAATGCACATGGGCAGCACTATGCAGGCAAAGATCGCTTTGTGGTACGCAAAGAAATAGCGCGGGAGATCGAAGCGTTGGGGCTTATGGAAAAGATCGAAGAATACCAAACTTCCATAGGCACCAGCGAACGCACGGGAGCAGTGATCGAGCCAAAGTTGTCGCAACAGTGGTTCCTGAGAATGAAGGAGCTCAGCAAGCCTGCCCTTGATGCCGTGATGCATAATGAAGTAGCGCTGATCCCCGAAAAATTTAAAAATACCTACCGCCATTGGATGGAAAATGTACACGACTGGAGTATTTCACGCCAGTTATGGTGGGGGCATCAGATTCCTGCCTGGTATTACGCCGATGGCGACCAGGATTTTGTGGTGGCGGAAACAGAGGAAGAAGCATTGGTGCTGGCAAAGGAGAAAACAGGCCATACCGGGCTTACCGCTGCCGATCTCTCGCGAGACCCGGACGCCCTGGATACCTGGTTTTCTTCCTGGCTGTGGCCCATTTCCGTATTTGACGGCATTCGCTATCCGGAAAACGAAGAGATTAAGTATTATTACCCCACGCAGGACCTTGTAACCGCTCCTGAAATTCTATTTTTCTGGGTGGCGAGGATGATCATAGCGGGCTACGAATTCCGGGCCGAAAAACCCTTTAGCAATGTGTACCTCACGGGTATTGTAAGAGATAAGCAGGGTAGAAAAATGTCCAAATCCCTGGGCAATTCACCAGACCCGATCGGCTTAATGGAAAAATACAGCACCGATGGGGTGCGTGTGGGTATGTTGCTCACTTCACCTGCAGGCAATGACCTTCCTTTTGATGAGGAACTTTGTGCACAAGGGCGTAATTTCTCAAATAAGATATGGAATGCCCTGCGCCTGGTGAAGGGATGGACACTCACCGATGAAGCTCCTGATGCTGCGGCTCTTGCTGCGATACGCTGGTTAAGCCAAAAGAAACAGGAAACCTTGGCCAGTATGGAAGAGAGCTTTAAGAGTTACCGCCTCTCCGAAGCTCTGATGACCTTGTATAAATTTGTATGGGATGATTTCTGTTCCTGGTACCTTGAAGCAATAAAACCTGCTTATCAGCAGCCTCTTTCCCGTGAAGTATACAACACCAGTATTGATTACTTCGAAGAGATCTGCCTGATGTTGCATCCCTTCATGCCCTTTATCTCAGAAGAAATATGGCACACGGTAAAAAAGCGTGCAGACGGTGAAAGCATTTGTGTAGCCTCCTGGCCTGAGATCAAGGATTTTGACCGCGAAGAATTGAAGGATTTTGAGCAGGCCCGCACTATAGTGAATGGGGTACGCAATATAAGGGCAAGCAAAAACATCGCTCAAAAAGTAGCCCTCTCTCTCTATGCGCCATCCAACGAAGCCCTGCCGGAGCGCTATGAAGCTTTGGTGGCCAAACTGGCCAACCTGGAAAAAACGATCTTGGGTGAAAACCCGGAAAATGCGGTAGGCTTTACCTTTTTAGCGGGTGCTTATGAGTGCTTTGTACCGGCTGGAGATCATGTTAACGTAGAGGAAGAACTCAACAAATTACAAAAGGACCTGGAGTACCAGCGGGGATTTAGGCATTCGATCCATAAAAAGCTGGAAAACGAACGTTTTGTAAAGAATGCCCCGGAGGCCGTGGTAGCCGGTGAACGCAAGAAAATGGCAGATGCCGAAGCCAAGATCCAGGCCCTGGAAGCCCGCATTGCCAGCATGCAGTAAGCTTTGTGGAAACGAAAAGCCCGGTGAATATGCAAATAGTACTAGTTCACTTTAATCCTTGGTCATAGTTCTTTTAGTAAGTCTTCTATTACTTCCATTTCATAGAGGGTTTTTATTTCCTTGCACGTTGTGCGCATACGCTGGCGAATAATTTCGGCATGTGGAGGCAATTGTTTGCCTGCTTTTATCCAGCTACCCTTATCGGGCCATTGTGCGTAAGCTAAATATTGGCTATCACTTACTTTATGAAGACGAGAACCCAGGCCGCCCGCATGCTTCACCAGAAGCCCGGTCATTTCCTTCCAGGCTTTGACAAAATTATCGTGCTGAGCACTTTTTACAGTAAAGACATAAATACGGGTATGCATATTAACAGAGCATGAAACGTGCGTTCAACTTAAGCAAACACATTGCTATATTATGATGATTTTCCTTGAAAGTCAGTACTTGCGGAAGGTGAGCACAAAATGATGCAGAAGCTCACTCCATCACAACCTTTACTACCTCTTCATGTAAAACGAATAGCAGGGGCTGAGAAGCAAGGTCTTTTAGTGAAACCCTGTTCTCTTGTGCCCGTAAAACGACTTCTTTAAGCAATCTGCCTTCTACATTCTGAATGCGCAGCAAAGCTTGCTGTTTAGGCATTTCTTTGAGCTTTACTTTTACCTCTTCCCGGGTGGGGTTGGGGTATACTTCAAAACTTTTTTCTTTTTTTAATTCAGGCAGGGAAATATCGGGCGCTGCGTTGGCAAATACATATTCTCCAGGCAATACGCTCTCTATTTCTACAAAACCTTGCCCATCATTTGGGTTTGCCCCTTTAAACTTTTGTTGATCCGCTACAAATTGCCAGGCCTGCGTACCATCGACGCGGTAGTATATCCCAATGGAATCTTCTCCATTGCGCAACAATTCATCTTCGAGCAAGGGGTCATTGGCATTATAGCTAAAGCGCAGACTCAGGTCTGCTTTTTCAAAAGCGTAACCCTGTACGGTCCAGTAACGGTCCGCAGAAAGTCGAATGCCCGAGTTGGCAAAATCCCTTGCCTGGGCCCAATGTTGCTGGGCAATGAAGCGTATGGTATCGCTCCAATTGCTGGCGGTAACCCGTAAACCGGTTCGAGGCAACAGGTAGAAGCGATTTTGCGTCAGCAGGAGCTCATCCGTAGTAGTAGCGCTTAACAAACGGCCATTATAGCCGGTAAGCGCAAAAGCGGGCGTGAACGGAAGATTGTGGTTGTAACTGCCGCTAAGGCCGCTATGCATAAAAGTTCGGCTGCTTGTATCGCCTGTAGCGCTAAAAAAGGTAACATCCACGGGTACATTTTGATAAAGGTTAGGGGCCTGGTAAAGGCCTTGTGAAATATCCAGGCTGTTGCTGCTTAAGGCATCTACTCCAAATTGTGGATAGCCCGGCTGGTAGATCCACTGATCGAAGAAATCCGTCAGGTTTTTGCCGCTTAATTGCTCCAAGGCTTGTTGCATTCCGGCTGTACTTAGGTTCCCGTATTTATGGTTGGCCATGAGGTTGGTCACAATGCCGTCAAAAGCGGCATAGCCCAGGTAGGTACGCAGGTTATGGCCTACCATAGCGCCCTTCTGGTATACGTGGAAACCATACACATCACCATGGTCAAGCCCGTATAGAGGAAGGTATCCACCATCCCGGGTATGTGCAAGCTTCAATACCTGCGCGGCATTTTCCTGTACAATGTCGATGTAGTTTTCGTAACCGTATACCTGCTCCGTATAAAGATGGCTGCTGTATTCTGCCATTCCTTCATTGATCCACATGTCCGCATCGCTTTCACAAGTAACCAGGTTGCCCCACCAGTGATGGGCCAATTCATGTGCCATCAGGTCTTCGCTACCTAAATTTCCATTGATTGCACTTATGGGGTAATGTATGGAGGTGGCGTGTTCCATAGCACCCACTGTAGTAGCGGCATAGCCTATTTTACTCCATTCATAAGGTCCATAATGCTGGATAAAACTTTGTGTTACGGCCTTTAAATTTCTAAAGGAAGCCTTCATATTGGCCGTATCGCCTGCTTTTGCCATAAGCCAAATGGGAATGTTACGCCCGCCACTTGCCATTTGATCTTCCACAAGAGCATAATTGCTTATGGCTATAGAGGCAAGGTAGGTAGGAATGGGCTCCTGCATCATAAAAACAGAACGGGCTGAGTCGCCCGAAACGATGTAGGCGGTCTGCAAGCCGTTGCAAAAGGCGCGGTTAGGTGCCTGGGTCAACACTTCAAAACTATACGTGCTCTTTTCTACAAAATTATCAAAGCAAGGAAACCAGGCACGTCCGTAGGTATGTGGGTCGGCCCCGAAACCAACCCCCAGGTTGTAATAGTAGCCGCTTTGGCGGTGGAACCCGCCCCAACCCGTAGCGTCCCCCTGGGGGATGCCTTGATAATAAACGCTTATGCCCGCGGTGTCGCCCGGGGAGACAGCTTGCAAAAGAGATATGCGTAAAAGCGTATCGTTGTAGTGGTAGCTGAGTATTTGCCCGTTTTGAACGATAGAATCTACCGTGAGCTTTAACAAATCCAGGGTAAAGGCGTTTACGTTGCTTTGTTTGGGGGTGAAACGAATGTCTGCCCTGCCTTTCATTTGCCCGCTGGCAATTTGATACATGTCCAAATCGAGGTGGTAATGAAGAATGTCTACCGTGTCTGACTTTCCATTGTTGTTGATGCTGGGTCCGTTTAATGCAGCCATTCTGTTAGCCGCATGACCGCAGGCAAATTGAGCCCGCAATTCGGCAAAGGCAATGAAGCAAAGGAAAATGTAAACGTATTTCATACTTGGGGATGATTTAAACGCTGGCGTACAATATCGTATAAGACAGCACCGGTAGCCACCGAAACATTAAGCGAACCGATCTTACCGTACATGGGCAACTTTACTGCTCCATCGCACATTTTCAGGTATTCAGGAGATACCCCATCTTCTTCGGAGCCCATAATAAGGGCGATGGGGCCGTGCAAGGATGTATCATATACCAGGCTTTCGGCTTTTTCGCTAACCGCAAATACTTTGAGCCCGCTTTGTTGTAAAAAGGATATGCTTTCTTTCAGATTGGCTTCGCGGCATACAGCCAGGTGATGCAAGGCTCCGGCAGAAGTTTTTAAGGCATCGTAGTTTACGGGAGCACTTCCCCGTGAGGGGATCACTACTGCGTGTACACCTATACATTCTGCAGTGCGGCAAATGGCGCCAAAGTTGCGTACATCCGTTATGCGGTCTAAAAGCAGCACTAAAGGCGTTTCACCTCTTTCATAAATCCGGGTTACAATTTCGCCCAGGTTTTGGAACACCACGGCCGAAGTAAAAGCAACTACCCCCTGGTGGTTTTTACGGGTAATGCGGTTGAGTTTCTCGGCAGGAACCGAGCTATAGGTAATACGGTGTGCGCGGATCAGCTCCCACAATTCTTTAAACACTTCTCCTTTAAGCCCTTTTTGAATAAATACCTTATCGATGGTTTTACCCGCTTCGATGGCTTCTATTACCGGCCTAGTACCAATAAGGAGCTCGTTGCTGGGCGCGGATCCTTTGGTCGCTTTCATTTTGTTCCTGTTGTATGTCTTTACTGGTATACACCTTACCATTGCGCCATGCTTCAATGGCCTGCCCCCATCCGTAGCGATAACTGGAAGAGCGGCTCAACTGGTAGTCATTATCCGTAAACGGGTTATTGAGCTTAGAAAAGGTAAAGTAATAAGAGAGGCTCGAAGTTTCATCCCCGTAGATCCAGGCTTCGCTTTCATTAAAGCGATACACCTTATCCGGGGGGCCATATACAATATACATAATGCCACGGTCTGTTTTCCATCCTTCTATATAACTGCTAAAGAGCAGGTTGGCTTCTTGTACCCGGTTAAAAAAGCTTCCTAGTAAAATTTTAGAACGTTCCATACTTCCTGAACGTTCCAGCCAAAAGGTATTGATCTCTTCGCGCAACCTGGCTTTTTCGCCTCCAGCTTCTAGTAAACCATTATACTCCCGTTTGGTAGTAATGTAGCGCATAGGGCCTACCATTTGTGCATGTGTAGCCACGTAGGGAAATTGTGGATAAAAATTATAAAGGGTGAAGCCGGCCCATTGGGTGGTGTCTTTCCTGAAGTGATAAAATCCCTCTGCCGCCAGGTATAGTATTGTGTCAGCACGTACTAAAAAGGTTGTATCCGGGGCGAGTTCAAAAGTGGTTTTATTCGGGCTTGAATAGGGGGGGAGAGCTAGTGGAAAGTTCCTTTTGTAATAGCTCACATACAAAACGGGACTGTTTTGCCGGCAATCTATGCGGAACGGAATGTTACTGGGCAAGTGGTTTTTAAAGAGAGGGTTCCCTATTGTATCTGTGAGCAGGTAGTTTTGTGCACTATGCGTAGAATTCCTGTCGAGGCAAAGGAAATTGTTAAAACTCAGGTTTCGGTTGTTGTCTACAATGGTAATGTCCAGGATGTAATGCTTGCGCCCAAAGCCGTTGAAAGGAGCTACGTCAAAATAACCGAAAACCACCTTCCCGTTTGGTTTTTCTTCAACGTCTCCCAGCTTGAACTCAGCGGTATCTAACACCAAAGGATTTTCAAAACTGTCTATTAATTTGTACTTGATCGTGAAATCGGCCTTGTAGTTGTTGGTGTTGGCCTGCCGTACATACAGCAATTCTTCGCTGCTGAGGCGGTAAAAGATGCGACTGGTATCTGCATTCTTGTGGTATACAACATAATGCGGCCTCGGAGCTAAAGACCGGAAATCATAGAGGTAATTCACGTTCGGCCTGGAAAAAGAGGAACCACTTCCGCAAGATTGAAGGAGCCATGCTCCTCCAAGCAGGAGCATCAGCTTAAAAAGAATAAAGGATGCTTTGTGTATCATTCTGACAGAACAAAGTTAGTGTTTAACTACAACGGATAGGATGTACATTTCGTTTGTGTTTAAAAACGACTGATGTAACCGAAATGGATCTTTGATGTTCTGAAGTCGAATCCATTTTGCCGGTCGCGACCCAATGCATAAAATAAGGAGAAGATGCCCGCATTGGTCCTGAAACTTAACCCGGCTCCTATTCCCATGTATACATTGCTGCTGTATAGGTTGTTTGCGGTGTTCTCGGCAAAAGCCACATCAGAAAAAGCGGTAATGTAATCAAAGCTGTTGAGCATGTAGCGGTATTCAAGCGTAGCAATGGCATAGCTGCTTGTAAAGATTTGTTGTTCGTTGAAGCCACGCAAACTTTTTAAGCCGCCTATGCGGTACAGTTCATTGGTAAAAAGACCTTCTCCAAAAAGAGACTCCGAGTTTAAGCGGGTAAGGAATACATGGCGTTTTGCGAAGAGGCTGTATTTAGATAAAAGCAGTTGCCAACCGTATTGCGTGCTTACGGTTTCCCGGTTATCACGGCTTGCTGTAAAGCCAAATGCATTGATCTGGTATCCCCTGCGGGGGATGAGTACACGGTCGGTCTTAAAGAGCTCCAGGCCAAGTTTGTACTGGGTGGTAGTAAAATTGCCAAAACCGGAAAGGGTGTTCTGCAAGGTATTAGAAGCTTTATACCCGATCCCACCGCTAACGAGACTTCCTCCACCCAGGTAGTATTTAACCAGGCCTTCTGCATCGGTATTTACAAAACTGCTGTCCTGTCTGAAAATATTAAAACTACCTGCGAGCCAAAAGGGCGTTTTAAACACAAAGGGAAGCACTAGCCCGGCATTCAGGCTTTGTACGCTTTCATCCGGGCTCCGCCAGCGCAGTTTAATTTCTTCCCCTGTTTTAAACACATTGAGCAGGCGCAGTTGAAATTCTCCGTTCAGCGTGGTTTCTCCCTCCGGTGTAGTGTTTAACCCGATTACACCGTCTACTTGATTGCTCTTTTCCTCCTTCATATATAAGAACAGAGTGCTTTTCTCTTCCGTGAAAGCCAGCGCAGGTGCGGCTGTAAAGCCCAGGTACTCTACCTGCCCGATAAGCTCGGGAAGTTCTTTTATATAACTTTCCCGGTAAGGCATACCCTTTTTAAAGTTGAGAAAATAGCGTAAAACATTAGGGCTGAACTTTGTATAGCCCTTTATTACCAGGCTGTCTATGGTAATGTAAGGACCCGGATCAACGTGCAATACCGCTTCTAATGTGTCCTCTTGTAATTTCAATTCCTTAAGCTCACTTTGGGCAAACGGATAGCCATTTTCTTCCAGGTAGGCAGCCAACTGCTCCTGGAAATTTGCCAGGCCCTCAGGGTTTTGGAAGACCCCATCGTTTAAAACTAACTCAGGTTCGGTAATGTAAAGGCTGTCCGTAAGCATTATCTGCAATGCTTTAAACACGATCCTTGGACCTGCATCGACATGCAATGTTGCCGTACTGTCTGAGAAAGTGAGCCTGCCACTGGATTGTAAATACCCCGCCCTACAAAGCTGGTTCTTGTAGCCTGCCATACGCTGCCAAATAGCCAGAGAGTCTATTTTTTGATCGCTCGGCTGTTTGTCCAGTAGCTTTTCGATTTCTTCATCAGCCGAAAGGCGAAAGAGGTAATTTGACTGCCCCTTTAAACAGCAGCTCAACAACAAACAAAAAACAAATACCAGGTTCTTTACAACGACCAATCTATGGGAGTTTGATTATGTGCTTTTAAGGCAGCGTTGGCTTTTGAGAAAGGGCGTGATCCCAGGAACCCCCTGTGTGCCGAAAAAGGAGAGGGGTGTGTAGACTCCAACACGGTATGCTTATGCGTGTCGATAATGGTTTTTTTGCTTTGGGCAAAAGCTCCCCACAATAGAAAAACCATGTGTTCCTTTTGGTCAGAAAGGGTTTTGATCACGGCATCGGTAAAAAACGCCCAGCCAATGTTTCGGTGCGAAGCGGGCTCGGACTTGCGTACGGTAAGAATGGCATTCAACAGCAAAACGCCTTGGGCTGCCCACGGCTTTAGAAACCCGTGGTTGGGAGGGGTGATGTGCAGATCATCTTGCAACTCCTTATAGATGTTCACCAGAGAGGGAGGGATGGAGACCCCTTTGTTTACGGAAAAGGAGAGTCCATGGGCCTGGTTAGGTCCATGATAGGGATCCTGACCGAGTATAACAACCTTTACTTCGTTAAAAGGCAAAGTGTTGAACGCCTCAAAAATGTGGCTGCCCTTGGGGTAAATAATGTGCTTTGTTTTCTCCAGCTTCAGGGTGTGCACCAGGCTTTGAAAATAAGGCTTGTCAAATTCGGGCTGGAGTGCCTTATACCAACTTTCTTCAATCTGCGGACGTATGGATGACATAGAAATACTAAATGAGAAGTTCGAGAGTTTTCTTTTATAGTAAGCTTCTTAGGCAAAATAACTAACTTTGTGGCTTATCTATTGTTGTTAATTGCATACTTACACAATATTAAATTTATGAAGAAGGTTTTGGTGATAATAGTTTTAGCCGTAGCCGGAATGGCGCTACAGTCTTGTGGCGGAGCCGAAAAATGCCCTACCTATACACACAATAGTACAACACCCACCGAAAATATTGGTTGATTAAATGGACGCCATCGACCTGCATAGCATTGCGCAATTACAGGAAGTAGATAATGCTTCACGTGCATCGGAACGCGGTGTCGTGATCTTTAAGCACAGTACACGCTGTGCCATTAGCGGTATGGCCCTGGGCAGGTTCAGGAGAGAGTGGAACATGGACCAGGAGCAAATGCCGGTTTTTTTGCTGGATCTCTTACGTAACCGGGAAGTGTCAAATGAAATTGCGAAGCGTTATAATATACCTCATGAGTCTCCACAGGTTTTACTGATAAAAGGGGGAGAAGCGGTTTATACTGCCTCGCATTACAGCATTCGGGCCCAAGATTTGGAGGAGTATGCGCATGCCTAAAGCTCTATTCCTTATACCTTTCTTTTTTATTTCCCTGCTTGCTAAGGCGCAGTTGGAAACATCCGCAGACTTTAGAAGAACCGTATATGATCGAGAATATACTTTCGGCATAAGTGGCCATACCCGTGGATATACTGTAAACGGACGTTATTTGAAATACCAGGATGGTTTTGTAAAGCAAGGCTTTGAATTAGACCTGGCCAAACTGCGGCATCCGAAGGAAGTGCGTTCGAGTATTCTGAGTTCAAATTCCAGAGGCTTTGTTTTCGGCAGGATCAATTCCTTTTATACCGCGCGTTTTGGGTACATCAGGGAGAAGATTATGTATGACAAGACCGATCAGGGAACGGTAAGTATCTCGCTGGTGACCAGTGGTGGACTGAGCCTTGGCCTGCAAAAGCCTGTGTATGTGATTGTAGCTCAGGAAAATGAAAATCGTTCAATAGAACGATACAACCCTTTGGAACAAACGGCGTCTATTACGGGGGAGGCCAATTGGTTTACCGGCTTGTTCAGAACAAAATTACGCCCCGGGGTGTATGGAAAACTAGGCGTAGCTTTTGATTATGACTTGCTGGATAGCAAAGTAACGTCCCTCGAAACAGGAGTCATTTATGACTTCTTTTTCGCAGATGTTCCTATTTTTTTTGAAACATCGAACACGTCCATTAATGTGCCCGGCTTTTTTCAGATTTATATTGCCGCAAATTTTGGATACAAGAAAAATTGAGATATGAGTGTAGTTGCAGATGCACCTATTATAGAGAAACGCACACAGAAGCCTAAATGGCTCCGTGTAAAATTACCCACCGGGCAAAACTACCGCAGTTTGCGAAAACTGGTTGATGACTACCAGTTGCATACAATCTGCGAGAGTGGCAACTGCCCAAATATGGGAGAGTGCTGGGGAGCGGGTACCGCTACGTTTATGATTTTGGGAAATACATGTACCCGGAGTTGTGGGTTTTGTGCAGTAAAAACGGGTCGCCCGGATGAGGTAGACTGGGATGAACCGGAACGCGTAGCCCGCTCGGTAAAGCTGATGAACGTTAAGCACTGCGTAATTACTTCTGTTGACCGGGATGACCTCCGAGACGGGGGCTCGATCATATGGAAAGAAACTGTACAAGCGGTACGCAGGATGAGCCCGGGCACTACTATGGAAACGTTGATCCCGGATTTTAAATACGAGACCCGGAACATCGACCGTATTGTAGAAGCGGCCCCTGAAATAGTAAGCCATAATATTGAAACCGTGCGCAGGCTTACCCGTAAAGTACGCATCCAGGCGCAGTACGATAGAAGTATGGCAGTGTTAAGGTATCTCAAAGACGCAGGTCTGCCCCGCACGAAAAGCGGAATTATGCTGGGCTTGGGAGAAAAGGAAAACGAGGTAATAGAAAGCCTGGCTGATTTGAGAAAAGCCAAAGTAGACATTGTAACGCTGGGGCAATACTTGCAGCCTACGCCTAAGCATTTACCTGTACAGGAGTACATTGCCCCCGAACAATTTGAAAAATACAAAGAGATAGGCTTGGATATGGGCTTCCGGTATGTAGAAAGCGGGCCTTTGGTAAGGTCTTCTTATCATGCCGAGAAACATATGTTTTAAGCGTAACCTTTGTGCTATATATTTGTGAACTTTTGAAAATAAATAATAGAGAATGAAAAGAGGATTATTAATTGGAGCAGTAGTGGGAGCCGTGGCCGTTTCGGGCCTTATGATGAAGGAATACTGCTTTTCTCACTCGGATAATATTGGGTACTATACACCTCGTGTAAAAGAAGCTCCGAAATACGAGTACGGATGGGCAGGTGCCAGCGAATACCTCGAGAGTATGCGTGTAAACCAGGTTACAGGCGAGATAGACCCTGCAGATGTGCTGGCGGCCCGTGCCCAGGCCAATAAAATGGAGCGGATGGGCAAAACAGGCGCCATAGGTTTGCAATGGGAAAACTTAGGGCCTAATAATATTGGCGGACGTACCCGTGCCATTATTTATGATCAAAGCAACCCCGAAATTATTTATGCAGGAAGCGTAAGCGGGGGCTTGTTTAAATCTACCAACGGAGGCAATTCCTGGACACAAGTAAACGATATGGCCGAGAACCTGGCGGTTGTAAGCCTGGCACAGGCTCCTGACGGCACGATCTATTATGGTACCGGAGAAGGTATGTATGCTTCTTCTGCCGGAAGGGATGACATAACCAATGCTTCTCTGGGAGGCGGGTTGTTTAAATCTACGGATGGAGGAAACACATTCCAGTTGGTTGCTTCTACAGAACCCGTAGCGAATACTACTTCTGCAGAGTTTGCGGCCATTGGTAAAATTGTAATTGACCCAAACAATAGCCAGCGTATCTTTCTGGCTACAAACAGGGGGATCAGAAGATCGGATGATGGAGGCCTTACCTGGGTAAACCCGCTTAGTCCTCTTTCCGAAAGCGCCCTGGACATGGTAGGGAACAGCACGGGAGGCATTTGGCTGAAGCAAGGAAGAAGGGTGTATTTTTCACCGACGGGAGACAATGGCAGTTTCAACGAGGTGGATGGTCTTCCAATTACCAATGCCCGCGCTCGTTTGGCCGTTGCCCCTACCGATGATAATTACGTGTACTGTGTGATCATAGGATCTGATAACGGTTTTTCGGAGGCCTATCAAACTACTGACGGAGGAGCAAACTGGGCAAGAATAGGGCAAAGAAGCCCTCTGTTGAACCCGCATAGAACGCAAGGAAGGTATAATAATGCATTAGCTGTTTCTCCGCTGGATAAAGAACGGATTATTGTAGGAGGTGTAGAGCTTTGGGAATGGAGCTCTTCCAATGGTTGGCTACAAATAGCTTCTTTGGGCGGGGCCAGTGTAGGCTCTCCCTTTTATGTACATGCAGATGATCATGCAGTGGCTTTTCATCCTACCCGTCCTAATGAAATTTTGATAGGTAACGATGGAGGCGTATTTAAGAGCGTTAATAATGGTGTTACCTGGGCGCCTTTAAATAGGGAGTATGTTACTACGCAGTTCTTTTCAATTGGAGTTGGTAAAGACGGAGAGCTACTGGGAGGTACCCAGGATAACGGAACCCTCTTTGTTTCCCCGGAAAGTTTTTTTAGCAGGCAGGGGGTACGGACAAACAGCATAAACTTTAAAGGTAGCCTGAGAGACGGAGACGGTGGTTTTGCTGAGATTTCACACCTGAATCCCTTAGTGGCGTTTAAAGAAATGCAGTACGGGGTTTTGGGACGTACTTCCGATAGCGGCAACACCTTTAATGAGTTTTACGATTACAGGCGAATGGACCCTGAAGGCTTTGCAGGAGACGGTACTTCAAATTTTGCAAGTTTTGTAATGCCCTTCTTACTTTGGGAAAAACTGGATGATCCACTCAGCGAAGACTCGCTTACCTTTGTGGCTGATTCGGCAGTAACCAGTCTTGGTTTTGGCAATGGAGGAACCAGCTATTCCGGGCAGATGCAGTTTAAACAAGCGTCTACGAAATTTGTATCGGGAGGCTTTACGATCGAAGTGGCAAATACCAATATTTCGCTACAGGCAGGAGCCGATGATACGTTAAGAGGAGATGGTACCGGGTATTTTGATGTGAACACCGGTCAGTTTACAGTGACTTTCAACCAAGCGGTTACACTTGAAATAGTAGCAAAAGCGGCAACGCGTTATGACGCAGGTTCCGTTCTGTTCTTAAACTCCGCTACGAATGATCTTCCGATCAATTATACTTTAGGCGCTGATCTCGAACCCAATGAATCCGTTAAAATTCAGGATCCTGTTCAGTCTACTTTCTTTGTAGGCTTGCGTGCCTACGACCAGGTAGCCAATCCGAACCGGAACAGAAAGGGTGGGATCTGGATGACGCGTGAAGCTTTAAGCAAGCCTTTGACGACTCCCGAGTGGTTTCACATTGCCGATCTGGGAAATAACGAAACGCCTATGAGCATGCAAATCTCGCACGATGGCAATACTTTATACGTAGGAACTACCCAGGGCCGTTTATACCGCATTACGAACATAAATGCCGCCCGGGATAGTGCCAGTACAGATATTGATGATGTTTACCTTCAAGGGAACCTGGACAGAACCAATACATCGGTTATTGAAACAGACGTGATCCGCACGTTCGGAGGCAGGGCAATTACAGGTATCGCGGTAAATAGCCAGAATTTGAACCAGGTGGTAGTAACCCTGGGGAACTATGGCAATACCCGTTATGTGGAAAGAACAAATAATGCTTTAGCAGCGAATCCTATATTTACAAACATAACCGGCGATCTGCCTCCACAGCCTTATTACGCGGCTACATTTAACTACAACGACCCTACGGGCGAACAGTTGATTTTAGGTGGTGAGGATGGCATTTACACTACGGAAGACGTTAATGCGGCAAACGTAACGTATACAAAAGAAAATGATGGTTTCGCCAATGTTCCGGTATTTGATCTGCGCCAGCCCCGTACCATTCGCTATGATTTGAAGACAAATCAAGATTTTGAAGGCACGATCTATGCAGGTACGTATGGCCGTGGGTTTTACAGGACAAATACTACGGCTGATTACATCAGCATTGATGAGCCCGACCCTGTAGTTGCAGCAGCTACTAAAGAGGCGCTGAACATTTTCCCCAATCCCGCTTCAGATAGAGTAAACATCAAGTTAAACCTCACAGAGAGAAGTGATGTGAAGTTAACAGTACGCGACCTGAGTGGAAAACTGGTAAAAGCAGTTTCTTTGGATAAGGTAGATAAAGGTGTGGATCAGCTTCCATTAGATGTAAGCGGCCTTAGAAACGGAACGTATATTGTGATGCTTCAAATCAACAACAAGGCTACTACCGGCAAACTTATTGTGACGCACTAAGCCGGTATTGTTAAATACTACTTTAAAGCCCCTTCGTTTTAGCGAAGGGGCTTTATTTTTGGGCCATGCAACAACAGTCTATCATTAAGATCGGGATCAATGGCTTTGGCCGTATTGGCCGTTCTTTAACACGCGTTCTTCAAAAATATCCGCAAATACGACTGGTGGCCGTAAATGAGCCGGCAAGTACCGAGAATATGTTGCACCTGCTCAAGTACGACTCTACGCACGGGCGGTTTCCCGTTGAATTGGGTCTACATGGAGAAGACTTGCTTATTGGAGGAGAACTAGTTCATGTAAGCCATGAAAGAGAAATAGACCGGATAGACTGGTCGGTTGGTCAGGTGGATTACGTGATTGAAGCTACAGGGCTTTACAAGTCAAAAGCACAATTGCGGAAGCACATAGGGGGCAGTACCCGAAAAGTTATCGTATCGACCCCGGCAGAGCCTGATATAAAGACGGTTGTGCTGGGTGCAAACGATCATTTACTGAATGCAGGAGATCAGATTGTTTCCAATGCTTCCTGCACAACGAATTCAGTGGCCCCTTTACTTGAAATTGTAGATGCCCTTTGTGGGGTAGAACACGCCTTTATTACTACGGTGCATAGTTATACGACAGACCAGCGTTTACAGGATGGCCCACACAAGGATTTCAGGAGAGGCAGGAGTGCCGCTGAATCGATCGTGCCTACCACTACGGGGGCAGCAAAGGCAATAACCCGTGTTTTCCCGAAGTTTGAAGGTAAGCTGGGAGGGGCAGGCATTCGTGTACCCGTACCGGACGGAAGCCTGACGGATATAACGTTTACCGTTAAAAACCCGGTTTCTGTAGAGCAACTGAACGATACTTTCCTGAAGGCTTCAAAAGAAGGTAATTATGCTCCTTACCTGGGCTATACACGCGATCCCATAGTATCAAAAGATGTTATAGGGCAACCCTATTCCTGCCTGTACGATGAAGAGTTGAGTGTTGTACTAGGTAAAATGGTTAAGGTAGTAGGGTGGTACGACAATGAGATCGGCTATAGCCATCGCCTGGCCGATCTCATTGTAAAAATGTATGCCTTATAGCACCTCTTTAAGTTTGGCTTCCAAAGCCGGGCCTCTGAGGTTTTTTTCGATGATTTTTCCGTCCCGGTCTACCAACACGGTAAATGGAATGCCATTAAAACCATATTGACTTACTACCGATGAATTCCACCCGCGTAAGTCGCTTACGTGATTGGACCACTTTAGATTGTCCTGCTCAATGGCTTTAAGCCAGGAGTCGCGTGCATTTGGTTGCTGCGGAAGGCCGTCTAATGAAACGCTGAATACTTCAAACCCCTTTGTGTTATAGGCATCGTACATACGGACAACATTGGGGTTCTCGGCCCGGCAAGGCTTGCACCAAGCTGCCCAAAAATCTACCAACACTATTTTTCCGCGGAGGTCACTGAGCTTTCTTGTTTCTCCGTTTACATCCGGAAGGGTAATTTCGGGCGCCATCGTACCGGGTGAGGTCAGGGAAGCTGCCTCTTTCATTTTCTTTTGCATTTCATACGTATCGCGCATGCGCTGCACCTGCGTCTTAAAGGTTTTAAAATGCCTGTTTTCTGCGTAGTTTTCCTCAAGGGCTGTCATTACTTTATCGTAATATGCCTCGTCCTCTTCTAAAGTGAGCAATTGCAAACGACCAATGCTTTGAGGGAAGATGAAGATATTCGCCATATTGCCCGGATCTTCATCGATCATATCCCTTAGCTTTTGCTGGGTTTGCTCTACAATTTTTTGAAACGCACTATCCAGTTTTGCTTTTTTGTCAAGCATACCTTCTTCGGGGCCGCTAAAGTTGCTCTGCTGGTTCAAGGTATCGATATGCGCGATCGCCCCGGTAATGATGTCGCTTACCCTTTTTATGCGGATAGAAGTTTCACTGCCTTCTACTGAATAATCGCGTTCTTTCCCTGTGCCGGTAATGGTTACCTTAATGTCTTCGTCAGGCTCCACAAAAAGGGGAACGTTAAATTGCCGGTCGGTAAACAAAACGATAAAGTTGGCAGAATCCAGGGTGGTATTAAAGGTAAACTCACCATTGTCTGGAACCAGAACACCCACTGTGTCCATAGTACGGGCAGAAGGCATCAATACGATTATAGAGTCGGTGCTTTCGGCAGTACCGTAAATGTTTGTCCCCTCTTTGGGAGTGTTGCAGGCTTGAAACGCCAGGGCCAAAAGGCCCGCAGAGAAAAGTTTTGCGATGCGCATATTTATTTTTCTAATTGTTCTTGTAAGAGTTTATTGGTGATTTTGGGATCGGCTTTTCCACGGCTGAGCTTCATTACTTCTCCGACAAAAAGCCCCATCAGGCCTTTTTTACCGGCTTTGTATTGCTCTACTTTATCGGGGTATTTTGCCAGAGCTTGTTTGATTAAAACCTGTAAAGCATCTGAATCGCTTTCTTGTATGAGGTTGTTCACTTCTGCCAGCTTCCTGGGGTCAGCATCGGGTTCCTCAATCAGTTTGCGGAACAATTCTCCACTGGCCGCAGAATTGCTAACGTCACCGGCTTCAACCATTTTTATTAAGGCCGCTATAGTGGCAGGTTTTATCGGGAATTCGTCAATGGCGATGGCTTGGTCGTTCAGGTACGACTTTATAGCGCCCATCATCCAGTTGGCTGCCGCCTTATAGTTTTGGGTATGCTCAATAATTTGCTCAAAATACAAGGCTATTTCCTTGCTTTCGGTAAGCAGAGAGGCATCATAATCATTGAGTTTCAGCTGGCGGTATTTTTCGTATAACTCCTTAGGCAAAGGGGGCATTTGGCTGCGTACGTCATCAATATATGCCTGTTTAACCAGTACAGGTTGCAAATCAGGCTCAGGAAAATACCTGTAATCATGGGCATCTTCTTTTGCGCGCAATAACACGGTTTTTCCGCTGGCTGCTTCAAAATTCATGGTTTGCTGCACCACGGTACCTCCTCCTTCGAGTACTTCATATTGGCGTTTGATCTCGTAATCAATCGCTTTTTGCACATTGCGGAAGGAGTTGAGGTTTTTCACTTCTACCTTGGTGCCAAACTTTTCCCGGCCAATGGGCTTAATGGAAACATTCACGTCACAACGCAAACTGCCTTCTTCCATATTTCCATCGCTGATCTCCAGGTAGCGTACCAGCTTACGCATTTCGCTCAAATAGTTATACGCTTCTACTCCATTTTTGAAATCAGGCTCACTTACTATTTCGAGCAAGGGGGTGCCGGCCCGGTTTAAGTCTACCAAGGTATTAAAGGGGTCAATGTCGTGTATGCTTTTACCCGAGTCTTCCTCCATATGGATACGGGTAAGGCCTATTTTCTTTGGATTGCCATCCACGTCTTTGATCTCTACATGTCCACCCGTGCAAATGGGGGTTGTGTCCTGCGTAATCTGATATCCTTTTGGCAGATCCGCATAAAAGTAGTTTTTGCGTGCATATTCATTGTGCTCGCGGATCGTACAATTGCACGCCAGGCCCAGCTTTACCGCATACTCGATTACCTTTTCATTCACTTTGGGTAGCGTGCCTGGGTGGCCCAAACTTACCGGGCTAACTTGTGTATTGGGCATAGCCCCGTAATCGGTAGCATCGGCAGAATAGGCTTTACTGGCCGTAGCTAACTGCACGTGTATTTCGAGGCCTATGACCGGCTCATATTTTTCAAATATGTGTTTCATAAGGTGTGCTCAACAGCCTTGCAAAGAAACAAAACCCAAAGGCTTTGGTAAACCGTGGCCTGTTTTTTTAACAATCCTCTATATAGTTCAGGATTAGATTGTTAAATTCATCTTCCTGCCCAAAGAGGAACCGAACAAATATCGGAACTACAAAAAGTTTCTCTATTGCTTCCTTTTTAAGGGCGTTTTTCAGGCGCATAAAGTCTTTCTGGGTGGTCAATATACAGGCGTCTTTTTGTGAAAGCAAGTGATTTATTTTCTGAAGGTCCCTTTCGCTGAAGTTGTGGTGGTCTTTGAATTTTAGGTGTTGTTTGATGTGCAGTGTTTCTGATAAATGAGCAAGCAAAGGTTCCGGACGGGCAATGCCGGTTAGGAGGATGATCTCCGTGTGGCCGGAAAGTGACCGGCCAAATGCATTAACCGGCTTCGAATACACAACATGACTGAAAAACACGGGGGCTGTGCTGTACGCTCGGATCTGATCTTTTATGCTTTCTGCAAGTGCCTTACTTAAATCCGCCGGGCATTTGGTAACCACCACAGCATGCGCCCGGGCAGCTCCCTTCCGGTTTTCACGTAAATTGCCCGCAGGCAGTAGCTGATCTTTATAAAAGGGGTGCGCAAAACTGCTTAACAACAAATTGAACCCGGCTTTTACATACCGGTGCTGATACGCGTCATCCAATACAATGGCTTCGGTGTGGGGGTATTGTTTTAGCAAATGCTCGATACCTCTTACCCGGCTTTCGCTGACCACCAGGGGTACGTCAGGGAAATTGCGCTTAAACTGAGCGGGTTCATCCCCTATATCCTTTGCCGTATGTTTTACAGAGCTTGCGATCAACCCCTTTGTTTTGCGCCCATAGCCGCGCGAAACCACCCCGGTATTCCGGTTGGTCAGTAGCCTGAGCAAATATTCTACCATCGGGCTTTTTCCGGTACCTCCCGTACTCAGGTTGCCTACATTGATTACGGCAAGCGGATAACTGCTGGCAGGCAGTTTACCCTTATCAAACGCCAGGTTACGCAGGTGTGTGATCCCATCGTATAAGACGGAGAAAGGCCAAAGGAGTTTACGCAGTGAATTCAAGCTGTTGGT
Organism: Owenweeksia sp.; assembly: GCA_028285465.1. Lineage (GTDB taxonomy): Bacteria > Bacteroidota > Bacteroidia > Flavobacteriales > Schleiferiaceae > JANQPD01. The sequence goes on from JANQPD010000056.1 coordinate 34,266, forward strand.
TTATGTAGTGCATCATGCCTTCCGTATCTTCCGGCGAAAACCAGTGCAAGTCGCTTTCCCGCCTTAACCAGGTCATTTGCCTTTTGGCATAACGCCTGCTGTTTTTCTTTATTTCTTCAATAACGGTTGTCAAGTCGTACTGCCCCTCAAAATAAGGCCACCATTCCTTATAACCCACGGTTTGTAAAGCGTTTGCATTGCGGTAGGCATAAAGATCTTTGGCTTCTTTTTCCAGTCCAGCTTCGATCATGCGGTCTACCCTGGTATTGATTCGTGCATACAGCTCTTCGCGAGGTAAGGTTAAGCCTAGTTTGAGTATGTTAAAGGGCCTATCGACCTTTTGTTTATTCCTTAATGTGCTGAAAGCCTTGCCGCTTCCCCGGATGATTTCCAATGCCCGTATAACCCTTTGGGGGTTTTGCAGGTCTGCTTCTTCAGCATACAGTGGATCTTTTTCATGCAATTCGGCTACCAGTTTTTCCAAACCATGGTCTGCAAGTTCCTGGTTCAGACTCTGGCGAATGGCAAGCGGAACTTCCGGCAGGGAGTCAAACCCATCGGATAAAGCACGCATGTATAAGCCACTACCCCCTACCAAAAGCACTTGGGCTTTGGTTTTAAAAACGGACGTCATTTTTTCCAAGGCAGCTGTAGCAAAGCTCCCGGCATTCCATTCCCGGTCTCCTTCTACAATGCTTAAATGACCTATAAAGTGATGTGTTACCCGGTTTAATTCCGCTGCATTAGGCGGAGCAGAGCCAATTTTTAACTCCGAATAGAATTGCCGGGAATCAAAGGAGATGATCTCCGTGTTTAAATGCCTGGCCAGCGCAATGGCTACGGCTGTTTTTCCAACAGCTGTAGGGCCACATAAAAACAGGGCGGTATGTTTTTTTAAAGGGGATTGCCGCAATGGTTACAGTAGTTGGCTTCGGTAATGTTGCTCCTTTCACAAATGGGGCAGTCCTTATGGATAACTTTGTTTTTGCTTTCTGCTTTTTGTGCCATGCTCATTTCAGCCGTTACAATGCCGGTAGGTACTGCAATAACGCCATACCCCATAATCATAATAATCGAGGCGATAAGCTGCCCTAAAGGGGTAACCGGTGAAATATCCCCGTAGCCTACCGTGGTAAGGGTTACAATGCACCAGTATACGGAAATGGGAATGCTGGTAAACCCGTTTTCTGGGCCTTCTACCATATACATAACGGTACCCATAATGAAAACAATACATACTACGGTAACGATAAACACGATGATCTTGGCCCTGCTTGCCCTTAATGCATTGCTTAGCACTTTTGCTTCTCCTAAGAAGCGCATCATTTTTAATACCCGGAAGACCCGGATAAGCCGCAGGCTACGGATCACCATAAAATACTGGCCGCCGATAAATACAAAAGCAAGGTAGGAGGGGAGAATGGAAAGGAGATCTATTATTCCGTAAAAGCTGAAGATGTACGAACGTTTACGTTTCACTACAGCGATACGCAGGAGGTACTCAACAGTAAAAAATGCCGTAAAGATCCAATCGATACTTCGGAATTGAAACCGGTACTGAGCATTTAAGCGGGGTACGCTTTCGAGCATAATTACCGCTAAACTGCCCAATATGGCAAAGAGCAAAAATACATCAAAGGTCTTACCCTTCGGGGTATCTGCTTCGAATATGATGTCGTACCAGCGTGCACGCCAGCCAGCAGACTCCGGTCTGTTGGTCACAGATTTTTGCGTTTAAAAATATAAAAGCCGCTGGCTAAGAACACCAGCGTATAGGCAAAGGTAAGCATCATAAATTTTCGCGATACCTGGTCGGGGGAGTTCAGGTCCAGCAGGTCATCCATGCTTATGCCCCTTACCTGCAGTAAGCGCGTAAAAGGTTGCAGGTTTAACTCACGCGAGGGCTGTGTAGGTAGTAAAGTAGCGTATTCATTCCCGAAATAAGACAGGATCACCCGTGCCCCGATGGCTTCCATTACATAGTAGAGTAAAAGCACGATGACTACTACGGCACTTCTCTTTAAAAACACGGTTAGGAAAAGGGCAAAGGCCATGAGAAAGAAAAGCTCTAAAAAATAAGCAAGTACGTAATCGCTCCCGATAAAAAGGTCGGAAAGGCCAATTCCTTCGTTATACATAAAAGCCAGGATCACCCCAAAAACGACAATGCTTAAGGTGCAAATAAGTGAAATGAAAAGCGCCGTATATACTTTAGATAAAAACAACTGGCCCTTACTGAGACCATCGATCACATTCTGGCGTCCTGTGCGATATGTGTATTCGTTTGCCACAAAAAAGATGAGTAGGAAAACGGGAATAAATTTAAGGTAGGTTGGGATATACGTAATGTCGTGCCATAAAAAGGGCATGTCGTACACTCCTGCATCTGCGAGATTGCTGAACGTGTTGTTTTCCTGTTGGCCCATTATGTTGAACTCTCCCAAAGAAAAAAGCAATACGATGATGAGTAGGACATACAGGCCCATACCCACCCAGAAAAAGGGATGTCCGCTTAGTTTGAGCCATTCAATTTTAAATAGTTTCATTGGATTACGAAGCTTTGGTTAGTTCGAGAAAGTGGTCTTCCAGGCTGGTTTTCTTTTGTTCCAGGTGGTTCAGGTAAACGCCCTTCTGTGCAAGTTGACGATTCAGGGAAGTAGCATTGAGCATGGCGCTGCCACTTACCCTGAGCAGATTCCCGATTTCTTCAACTTTAGAGACTTCGGGGAGTGTTTGCAGCACTTTTTTCAGTCCATTACGGTCGTCTGAAGAGAGCTCGATAAAACCCGAATCCTTGGTTAGTCCTTCTACCGGCCCGGAATAAAGCAGGTTCCCTTTTTTAATAACGGCTACATGCGTACATACTTTTTCAACCTCTACCAAAAGATGACTGGCAATCAGCACGGTAATTCCACGAGCGGCAATGTCTTTGATCATTTGCCTGATCTCGGCTATGCCCTCCGGGTCAAGGCCGTTGGTGGGTTCATCCAGGATCAGTACTTCGGGTTCGCAAAGCAGGGCAGAGGCTATGGCCAGGCGTTGTTTCATGCCCAGGCTATATGTTTTAAACTTGCTTTTGGCACGGTCCCTGAGCTTTACCAGTTCCAGCACTTCGTCATACTTCGGCTTGGTAAGTTCTTTTACCTGTGCCACCACTTCCAGGTTTTTGTATGCGCTGAGGTAGGGGTAAAAATTAGGGGTTTCCAGAATGGCGCCCACGCGCTGTTTTGCTTTGAAGTCAAATGCACCACCAAACCAACTGAAGTCTCCTTCGCTTTGTTTCAGGATACCCAGGAGGATCGCCAGGGTGGTGGTCTTGCCACTTCCGTTAGGCCCTAAGAGACCAAAAACGCTTCCCTTGGGAATATCTAAGGAAAGCCGGTTGAGGGCTCTGATATGCCCATAGTCCTTACTGAGATTGTGTATGTTGAGGATGTGCTCCATTGTGTGCCTGGCTTTTTTATTTCGTCTAATTTTAATATTTTTACGAGAATGACAAGGAACATTATCACTCTTTTAACAAAATAGCATTGCATTACACTATGAATACAACCAACACTATTCCGCTAGTGGACAAACTCAGCATTTCCGAGCTACGCTTTCCCCATACGGAGGTTTTATTAAATAAACATTCCATCGAAGAGCGTATTATACTTTTACACAGGGCCACCAGCCTGGGTAATTTAGATAAACACAAAGTGGTGATCACTTTTGAAGACGCAGAAGGTCTTAAAAAGGTACATACTACCATATGGGCTATAACAGACCGGAAAATATTGCTCAAGGCAGGCCGTACGATTCCCATTAACAGGATACATGGGGTGGAATTGAGTTAATAGAAGGTGTCTTCTTCATCAAAATCGTCTTCATCAAAGCCATTTAATGCTTCATCATCAGGCTTGTCTTCTTCAAAAGACAATGCTTGCATCTCCTTTTCGGGGGCTTCTTTCGGGCGCTCTCCAACAGATGCCAATATGCGGGTTTGTCCGGCTTCCCCTTCTTCAGAACCGATCATTTCAATAAAAAAGGTCCACAGGTTGAAGTAATCATACACATAGAGCATTTTGTCGCCTTCGGCAGTAAACAGGTCTTTGAGTATGAATTGGTTCATGGTACGGGTGGTATCTCTTCCGGTAATGCTTAGTTCCACCATGCCAATTTCTTCGCCCTGCTCCCAGTCATGATTGCTCTTAAAGAAGGAAGCGAGCTCTCCTTCTTCCAGGTCAAAAGCGTTTACGATGCTGTGATGGAGGTCTGGTAAGCCTTTACTGCTATCTATTTCCAGGTCGCGAATTACATCCTCTTCTGCATCCAGGATGATCCTGAGTTTTACTTTCATTCTTCCTTATTTTACTGAGGCGTAGCTTACCTTTTCACCGGGTTCAACCCCATTTCCCTAGCCTTTTCGATCAAAAAGCGCTTGGCCGACTTGTAATCATTCGGTATTTCGCCTTCTAAAATACCTTCTTTTATGGCGTTTTTCAACATGCCTACTTCTCTTCCGGGTGGGAGGGCAAAGAGTTCCATGATCTCTCCTCCATCAATCGGAGGTTGAAAATTACGCACTTGGTCTTTTTCTTCTACTTCCTTAAGGCGTGCACGTACTTTTTCAAAGTTCCTGAGGAAACGCTTCTTTTTGCGTTCATTCTTGGTGGTAATGTCCGCTTCGCAAAGCTTCATCAGGTCCTCCAGGTCGTCTCCGGCATCAAACAACAACCTCCGTGCTGCACTGTCTGTTGAGGCTTCGTTGGTTATGGCAATGGGCCTGCTGCTCATCTGTACGATCTTCTGCACATATTTAAGCTTATCTCCCAGAGGCAGCTTGAGACGCTTAAAGATCTTAAATACCATTTTCCCTCCCACAAACTCATGGTTGTGAAAGGTCCACCCGGTACCTTTTACGAACCTTTTAGTAACGGGTTTGCCAATGTCGTGAAACAATGCCGCGTAGCGTAGCCACAGGTTATCACTAGTGCGGGCAACATTATCTACCACCTCTAAAGTATGGTGAAAATTGTCTTTGTGCAACTGGCCCTCGACTTCATCTACGCCCTGCAGGGCTACAATTTCAGGTAAGAATTGATGGAGGAGCTTACTGCGAAACAGGAGTTCCAGGCCAATGGAAGGGGTGGGGGCGGCCATGATCTTGTGTAGTTCTTCGGCAATGCGCTCTCTACTGATGATTTCCAGGCGATGGGCGTTTTGCGCAATGGCGGCAAAGCTCTTTTCTTCAATCTCGAAGCGGAGTTGTGTAGCAAAGCGTACGGCTCGCATCATACGCAAGGGATCATCGGAGTAGGTAAGCAACGGATCAAGAGGTGTTCGAATAACCCCCTTTTTAAGGTCTTCCAAACCATTGAAAGGATCTAACAGTTGCCCGTAGTTATGTGTGTTGAGCCCGATGGCCAATGCGTTTATCGTAAAGTCGCGCCTGTTCTGATCGTCTTGCAGGGTTCCGCTTTCTACCAGGGGTTTGCGGCTGTTGTGCCGGTAAGATTCTTTTCGTGCGCCAACAAACTCAAGCTCATGAGCATCGACTTTTACCTGGGCTGTTCCAAAATTCTTGAATACGGTCACTTTTTTTCCACCCAAGGCATGCGCTACTGCACGGGCCAGGTCAATACCACTCCCAATAGCTACGATGTCGAGGTCTTTAGGTTCTTTACGCTGCAGGATCTTGTCGCGCACAAAACCACCGATCACATAGGCTTCCATATCCAGGGCATCAGCTGTTTTACCAATGGTCTTAAAAATTTCCCGTTCTACGAATGCTTTCAAAACCTCTGTCTTCAAACCTTAGCAAATACTTTTTCTGAATAAATTCCTAGGATGATCAATACCACTAAAATGAAGTAGATCACGATATGGATGGCTTTTATGCGCTTTTTGAGGGCAAGCAGTTCCTCTTTACTGTCGTCCATGACAACCGGGTACATCAATGGGAAAAGCAAAAAGGCTTCAAGGCGCTCCTGACGGGCTTTTTTGTCGCTAAAGCGAAAGCGGTAAAAGGCACTTAAGGGCAGGGCTTTTTGTTTTTTTTTAAGGCGGAGGTATTGCATTTGCAGCGCTGCCTTTCTTCCGTAGAGAAAAAGGATGCCCAACATCAGCAGGAGCGTAACCGTTATGAAAATACCCTGACCCATAAAAAGAGAGATTCCGTTTTTGAGGCGGCAAAAATACGCGTTTATGCCAGTACCTCCCGGTAAACCGCTAATGTTTTCAATGCGGTTTGCCGGGTGCTAAAGTTTTGCACGAATGCTTTCCCTTCTTTTTTCAACCTTTCCGCCAGCGTTTTATCACTTAATATGGCCTGTACGCCTTTCGCCAGGCTTCCGGGGTTTTTTACTTCGCCCAAGTAGCCCGTTTGCTTGTGTAGTATCACTTCCGGAATGCCCCCCGCGTTTGTGGAGACTACGGGCACACCTGCTGCATAAGCATCCAGTATGGTAGTACCCAGCCCCTCCATCTCGCTGCTAAAGAGCAAAACGTCAAACTCAGGTAAAACCCGGTCAATATCTGTTCGGAATCCCGTAAAGATCACTTTATCCGCTATCTTTTTTTCTTCTGCGTAAGCAATAAGTGTATCTTTTTGTGTGCCTTCACCAATACAAACAAAGCGGGCCTTAAGCCCCTTTTCTGCGAGCAGCGCGGCCGTGTCCAGGAAAGTAAAGTAGTCCTTTTGCTGTACCAGGGCGGCTACGTTGCCCACTATGGGCAATTCAGGTGGAATGCCGTATTCATTTCTCAAAATCCCGGTATTGCCTTTGTCAAATTTGTGCAGGTCGATCCCATCGTGTACAACGGTAATTTTTTCGGGTTGATTGATATCCGGGCGCATAACGTCTGCAATGGCCTGGCTTACGCAGAGTATTCTTTTAATGGAAGGGTGGTTGTACTTGAACCGCGAAAACCAACTCTTGCTGACCGGGAAATCCACTCTTCTCTGCAAGATGATGTCGGCCGGGTTTTTGAAGATAACCTTAGAGAGCACACTGAAAGTATGCGCATGAGAATCGTGGGGATGAAGCAGGTTGATCCGTTCTTTTACGCAAAGCTGATGCATTTGCCGGGCAAAAATGAAATCAATACCTGCCCGTTTTTTTAATGCCTGGTAGTTAAAGTTGTGTTTTCGGCAATACTTTTCGGTGGCTGAACCTTTTGGGCATACCAAAAGCTGGAACACACCCAGTTTCTGCAGCTCTTCGTAAAGAAATACGACCTGTTGCTCGCCTCCGCGCCAGGAAAAAGGAGAAACCACGTGCATGATCCGCGGTTCTTGTTTTGCGTGGCTCATTTCCTTCAGTCTATTCTCTGGCATTTGATGTAAAAGGGCATTGTATACAAGGGGAACAAAGAAAAGGGTTTATTGGAAACAAGGTGCACTTGTCTTGAGGGCAAACGTACTGCTCTGGGGAGTGAAACCGGAGAAAGAGTATGCGCTTAGTAGGCCTTCTTGTCATTGGCTTGTTTTGGCCGATATACTGTACTTTTGGCCGCTTAGTAGCGGAAGTTTCCCCATGAAAATATCTGGCTTTACTTTTGTGCGCAATGCCGAAAAGCTCTATATACCGGTAAAAGAGTCTATACAGTCTGTTTTGCCTCTGTGTGATGAATTTATTGTGGCGCTGGGCAAGAGCGATGATGATACAGAGGCGCTGATCAGAAGCATAGATTCCGAAAAGATCAAAATTGTAGAGACGGAGTGGGACACACAGGCATATCCCAAAAATACGGAGTATGCCCACCAAACGGACATAGCCAAGGGCCACTGCACCGGTGACTGGCTTATTTATATACAAAGTGATGAAGCCTTGCATGAGCAGGATTATCCTGAGATAAAAACCGCTTTGCAGCATTATTTTGAGGATGAGGAGGTAGAAGGCTTTCTCTTTAACTACCTGCATTTTTGGGGGGACTTTGCACATGTACACCAATCGCATGCCTGGTACAAAAAGGAGATACGCATTATACGGAACAAACCTGAGATCCATTCCTGGCGCGATGCACAAAGTTTCAGGTATTATGGGCAGTTTACATCCGAGGATTACCGGGAATATTTACGGGCAGAGCAAAACCGTAAATTAAGGGTGGTCGCATTGAAGGCGCAGGTATACCATTATGGTTTTGCACGCCCCCCACATATTATGTCCAGCAAGAAAAAGGTTTCTTTCAGTTCCTACCATGGTGCAGAAAAGGGAGCCTCCATGCTAAAAGATATGCCCGCTGCTTTTGATTACGGGCCACTCGACCGCATACCGGTTTTTAAGGGCACACACCCGGCTTGTATGCGCGATTGGATTTCCAGATTTGACTGGCAGGATCAATTGTATAGCTCCGGCAAAGTGAATAAAGACCGGCTTTTACATGGACACGAGCGCCTTAAAAACAGGCTTGTTTCCTTTGTAGAAAACAAATTATTGGGCGGCCGCGGGCTTTTTGAGTTTAAGAACTATGAGCTTTTAAAAAAGTAATATTCCTTCTTCTATGCCGAAAATCACTGCCATAATCCCCACTTTTAATGAAGAAGCGAATGTGGCGCAAGCCATTGAAAGTGTGCTTTTTGCAGATGAGATCATTGTCGTGGACAGCTATAGCACAGACCGAACCGTAGACATTGTCAAAAAGTATGACGTAAAGCTCTTGCAACATGCTTACGAGAACTCCGCCGCGCAAAAAAACTGGACCATTCCCCAGGCATCCCATGAATGGATCGTGCTGCTGGATGCGGACGAAGTGCTGCCCCCTGCTTTGCAGGAAGAGATCAGGCAAACCATAGCTGCCCAACCAAAAGAAGTAGCCTTCTGGATGTGCCGGAGCAATGATTTTATGGGCCGCAGACTGCGTTATAGCGGATGGCAGGGAGACAAGGTGATTCGCCTTTTCCAGCGCGATAAAAGCCGTTACGAAACCAAAGAAGTGCATGCGGAATTGCTGGCTGAAGGGGAGGTGGGGTATTTAAAAAACCGCATTCACCACAATACCTATAAAGACTTTGACCATTACCTGAACAAAGTAAACCGTTACGCCTGGTGGCAGGCCAAGGATTACGACCCTAAAACGGGGCGGTTAACCGCTTTTCATTTTTTGGTTAAACCCTTTGCCCGTTTTATACGGCATTACATCATCAAAAAGGGTTTTCTGGACGGGTTTCCGGGTTTTGTGATCAGTTGCCTTTCTTCTTACGCCATCTTCTCGCGTTATGTAAAAATGTGGCTGATCCGCAAGGGCCTGCGGTAAGAAGGTTTAAACCAAAAGACGTTCATAAAGTTGTACCCAGGTATTGGCCAGGCGCTCATCACTAAATTGTTGGGCATGTGTATATCCTTTTTCCGCCATAATCGCCCTCCGGCTTTCATCATGCCAGATATCTGCTATGGCCTGGGTGAGTGCATGCGCGTTATCTACGTTCACCAGGCAGGCATCCTGGCCGGCAGCTTCGGGTAAGGAGCTGCGGTTACTCGTGATTACAGGCGTTTTGCTTTCCAGCGCCTCCAGAACCGGTATCCCAAAACCTTCAAACATACTTGGGTATACAAAAAGCCGTGCGCCCTGGTAAATACCAGCCAGGTGTGTATTATCCCTTACTTCGGGAGTGGAAACGATAGATTGTATATCCGCATATTCTTTTTGCTGAAGTATTTTTTTCCAGTACCTGGTCTTTTTTCCTATAAAAACAGCTTGTATGCGTAGTTTACGGATCGCTTCTAGGATCAGCTTCACGTTTTTGCGCTCCTCCAACGTGCCTACAAAAAGCAGGTATTCAGAAGGTAAGGTATAGTGTTCTTTGAGCTGTTCAATTTCTGCAACACTTTGTTTTTTCTTAAAAACCGGGGCACAGCCTTGATAGATCACTTCAATTTTTTCCTGTGGTACCTGCAAAAGCTCTACCAGGTCTTGTTTGGTCTGGCGACTGATGGCCACCACGGTATCCGCTCTTTTAACCGCGAGTTTTACCTTTTTCAGGTAAATCTTCCGGTCCGTCCATTTGTAAAGGTTGGGGTAGCGCAAAAAAATAAGGTCGTGTATGGTAACTACCGACCTGAGGCCGTTTTTTCTTAGATCAGCAGGCAACTCGTGGCTTATGCCATGGAAGATTTGTACGTTTTCCCGGGCGGCTTGAGCGCTCACCAGTTTTTGCCTCCACACATTGGCAAAGAGCTTATTTGTAAAGGGTGCCTTTACTTCGGTTATTGCTTCGAGCTCAGCTCCAAAAGGAACAGTGCCTTTGCCGGGGTTGTAGAGGCGGTAGTGGTGTTCCGGGTAGTGTGTTGCCAACGCCCGTATAAGGTTGCGGCCATAGTTGCCCAAGCCGCTCCGGTTGTGAAAAATACGCTTTGCCTCGTACCCTATAACCATAACTCAACGTTCAGCCCAGGCAAAGGTACCCTGGCAAAATACCCCAAACGCCTTTCCCTTCATAGGTTGGTGAATAAATGGAGAGTTTTTTGACTTACTGTAAATATGCGCCTCGGTAAAGGTCCAGTCTACGTCCGGGTCGAAGAAGGTGAGGGTAGCCGGGGCACCGGGCTCTATATGCGGTATCTCCAAATGGAGCAGGTCACGGGGGCCGTAGGCAAGCAACTCCACAATACGTTCGAGGCTTAAAATGCCCGCACTGCGTTTGCGTAGGGCGCCAAAGCATGCTTCCAAGGAGATGGCCCCGAAAGCCGCATGATCAAATTCACATTTTTTACTTTCCACATCTTGGGGGGTATGCTGGCTACGCACCAGGCTCAATGTATTATCAGCAAGCGCATTTAAAAGTGCTTTCCGGTCTTGCTCTGCCCTGATGGGAGGAAGTACTTTCAGGTTGGTGTTGTATTCTTTTACCGCTTCATCAGTGAAGTACAGGTTGGCAATTGCCGCATCTGCCGTTACCGCCTGCCCATTTTTTTGTGCTTCCCGGATAAGTATTATGCCCTCATGTGAGGAAACGCTGTTGAAGTGCACCGCAGCTTCGGCATATTCCGCTAATTTCAGGTCGCGGCTTATGGACAGGCACTCCGTTAATGCCGGGATACCTTTGAGCCCTATAAGTGTACTGATGTCTCCTTCGTGTATTTGGCCGGAAGTAGAAAGATATGTTTCATAGGCCGGGAGTTGCAACGGAACCGGGGAAGGGCGGTTGTACTGCAAAGCGAGCTTGAGGAGCTGAATGTTTTGAATGGGAACATCCGCATGTGAAAAGCCAATAGCGCCTGCTTCATACATGTCGTACATTTCGGTAAGTTCTTCTCCGTTAAGCGCCTTGCTAAAGGCACCGAGCGAAAAGAGCTCCATCCAGTGCTCATCGGCATACCTTTCGATGTATTCTACTCCCGTTTTGTTGTCTACTACCGGCAGGCTGTTGGGCCCGATAGCTATTGAAGTATATCCACCATGAAGAGCCGCCTGTAAACCACTTTCTATGTCTTCGCGGTGTTCGTATCCCGGGTCGCCAAATTCGGGTCCAATATCAACCCATCCTGGGCTTACATGTAGGTTTTCTGCTGTAAATACTTCAGCTTCCTCGTGTTTGTTTTCTTCTTCTAAGAGCTTAATAGTATGATCTTCAAACAGAAAATCAACGGTTTGACCGTGTAAACTTGAGCGTGGATCTACTACTTTGGCGCCCTTTACGATTATTTTGTTTTCTGCCATATCATTTTAAAACTTTTAAAAGCACCAGCTCGATGATGAAAAACAGCAGGGCCAGACCCAGCATCCATCTCCAGTAACTTGCGTTCACAAAGTTGGCGGTTATTTGTGCATTTAGCGTATTACGTTCTTTAGAAGACCAAACGTCAATTTCCCCGGGTAAGTCCTGTTCGGTTAAAAAGAGCCATTGACTTTCCATAGGGTCAATGTTCAGCGCAACTTTTCCCATTAGGCTATCCTCACTTTTTACATCATACACCCCGGGTTTTATGGTTGAAGGAAGATTGTAGAGTTGTACTTTGTTTTGCACAGAGCGCTGTGGCAGAATAACTTCGTTTTGATCATAACTTATGGTAAGAGGTGCTTCATCACTATTGGCAAAGTCAAACTCCTGGCCTTTTCCACGGCCGTAAAAATTGTATAAAGGACTATTAGGGGTACTAAAGCGCACGGCATTGATCAAAACAGGGATCAATGCTTTGTGTGTAAGTAAGTTGGAAAATCCTTTCTCTAGTTCCACACTGCCGAGGATCAGGTTTCCATTTTTAAAGGGTACGCGAGCCAGTAAGAAATCATTACTGGAAAAGTGAATAAGAGGTACTGCGCGTTTGCTTACAGGGCTTGTAGAATAGTATTTTTCTACGACTGGTAAATCGGGATTTTTACTACGCTTTAAAAAGGCATCTTCGTAAAGCGGATCGTCCCAGCTGAGCTCGGAGGCCCGCAGTGGGCCCGTTCTCAGTGGTCCGAATGCACCCACTCCCAATTGAGTTAAGAATGCATTGGCTCCGGCCGGCCCATCAGCAGGAAAAAGGACCACATTTCCCCCTTTTTCCAACAGTTGTTGCACGGCAGCATAAAGGCCGCTACCCGGGGTCTCTGCCGGAAGCACAATAGCCGCATCGGCATTTTCCAAAACAGTAGTATTGATATTCGATGCCGTAAAAGCATTGAAATCATATTGAGCCTGATCAAAAAAAGTAGCCAGAGGCCCATGATAAGCGCTTGGCGCTACTCCCACTACTTTAGGTTTCCGGTTGAGGTTTAAGGCAAAGTGAAATTCATTATCAAAAAAGGGAGCAGGTGCGTCCAGCTCGATTTTTCCGGAAAAAAAAGTGGTTCCTTTCGGCAGAAAACTGAAACTTATTTCGCGCACACCTCCGGCAGGTATCTGGATGTTTTGGCTTCCATACAATTGCTCATTGAGCAAAAAATTGACGGTGGTTTGCTGCTCACCCTGTCTATTGCCATAATTTTTTACCCTGATCCAAAGTTGCTGCGGAATACCGGCCAACAGGGCATCGCGTTCCAGCCAAAGGCTGTCTATGGCCAGGTTGTTTTCTTGGATGAGTGATGCAAAGGGAATGGCCCTAAGTTGAAAATTTCCTGGCCATTCAAGCTCTTCAAAGGCAAAGGCGTTTGCTTGAAAATCAGAAAGCACAAAGAACTGCACTTGTTCTATTTTTTCTCTGGAAGCCAGGCTCTTTGCCCGGTTAAGCACTGTTTTAAAATCTCTTTGTGCATAGCTCGTTACACCCTGGTCTATGAGACCAATAGCTTCATTTGGCGCATAATAGCGTTGTTGTTTCCCCTCAAAGTCATTATTGATGACCTGTACCTTTGTTTCCGGAGGAAGCGCTTTGATCATTTCCACTGCGACCAGCCGGGCCTCATCTAAAAGTGCTCCGTTGGCTCCATCCTCTTGCATGCTTACGGAATTGTCCAGGTAAAAAACCACGGCCTTATCCTGTATGCCGGCCCCGGCCTGAGCCGGAATATAGGGCTGTGCAAATGCAAATACCAAAAAGGCCAATGCTATAAGGCGACTGAGAAGCACCAGCAATTTTTGCAATTGCCGGGTAGATTTTGAGCGTTGTTTTACATCGCGCAAAACGCGATTGTTGCTGAAATAAACTGTTTTGTATCGCTTGAAATTGAAAAGGTGTACCACAAGGGGAACGGCCAGGGCGAAGAGCGCCCATAAAAATTGCGGGTACAGGAATTTCATTTCGGGCAAAGATATAAAATGGCTTGAGCACGGCACGTTTTACGTTACACGTATCATAGCCTTTAATAAAATGTAAGCTGACAGATACTGGATTTTTGAGCTCCAGGCGAACTTTAGGGAATAGGAGTAGCCCGGTTTAAGATATAACAGAAATCGTCCGGGTTGGAGTCGTTGAGTTCCAAAGTTCCTGTAAAAGAAACCACGTCATCCGTTTTATAACGTTTGGGTGGTTGGGTAAAGCGTAGGGTCATTACAGATTCCGGCCCGGCACCTCCACAAAAGAAGCAGGAGCTAAACGGGTAGGCGGAGAGGGCGTATTGTCCTCCCTCTACATCGAGGGGTATGATGTACCCCTTAATAATAACGACTTTGTTTTCGTATTGCTTTACTTGTTTGGAGAAAATGGGAAAGATATACCAACCTTCCAGTTCTTTTGAATAGCGATCTTCAAAATCAATATCAGCCAAGATCTTCCAATCAATCAGGCTGGCTTTGCCCTTCTGCCAGTAAAGAGAGGAGCTCAACATGGCAAATCCTATAAGCACTGTCCACGCTTTCATTCTATTTCCGCTTTTGTTAGAGTAAAAAACAGATCTTGTCCGTTCCGGTTTAGTTTTAAAATACCTGTTACGGTAACATATTCATCTGTTGCAAAACGCCCGGGAGCTTCTTTAAATTGCAATTCCATAACCGTTTCAGGGCCCGCATTACCGCAAAAGAAACAACTCTTAAAGGAATTCTTGGATAGGGCATACTGTTTGGCGGTCACATCCATAGGCACCATATAGCCGCTTATCATTACTTCTTGTCCCTCGAGCTTTTCCAACACACCGGGGAACTGGGGTTTATAGCTCAATTCTCCATCGAGCGAAAAATCGTTTTTATACGTGGTGAGACCCAGCAATTCCCAAACCAATATTTGAGGCTCTTGCGGGAGGGGTTTTAAGGTGGCCAGAAACAGTATGAGCAAAAGCTTAGGCATGTGAAAGGGTTTTTGGAATGTTGAGGTAAAAGGCCTGTATTGCCGGAAGTAAGGCGGCAAAAAAACTGATCAAAAAGCCAGCCAGCACCAGGTAGCTTTCATACGTCAACCATGCCCACCAATCCGGGCTGAGCCCCAAGCCAAGGTCCATATTAGTAAGGAGTAGGTATAGAATGCCTCTGCTTAGCAAAAAAGCGATCAGCAGAGAAAAGAAGGCAATAAGTAAGCCCTCCAGACAAATTAACGTAAAAAGCTGCCAGCGGCTCGCACCCAGGTTGCGCAGCAGGGCCAACTCTCCTTTACGTGCCTGTAAAGACTGGTATAGAGAAATGAAAACACTGATGCCGGAAAGCAGTATTACAACAAAGGCGAGAGCTTGCAGGAATACTACCGCATCGGCTACCAAAGAGAACAGGCGGTTTACTTCAAAGGCAGGTAGGGCTGCCATCAGCCCCGTATTATCGTTGATGTAATTCGGCAGCATTATTCTGGCCATCGCTCCTTTAAACTGAACAAGGGCGGCTGTAATTTCTTTTTCCCCCTTTTCATCAGCCCCCATGTCAGATGTTGAGATCAGGTGACCTTCTTCGTGTGTATGATGTTCTCCCTCTTCATGGTCGTGATCGTGTGCCTCTTCGTGGGAAGCGTGCTCTTCTTCGTCATGAGATTCATGCACGGCCCACACACTTTGGAGGTTGGTAATAATGAGCTTATCCACTACATTTCCCTGTGCAGGAATGATCCCAACCACCTTGTATGTGAAGCTTTCATGACTTTCTATGGCATCTTGCAAACCATGACTGCCGT
The DNA here is from genome assembly GCA_028285465.1 of Owenweeksia sp. Lineage (GTDB taxonomy): Bacteria > Bacteroidota > Bacteroidia > Flavobacteriales > Schleiferiaceae > JANQPD01. Next base: position 49,700 of record JANQPD010000056.1, read on the forward strand.
AAAAAGTGTCGTTTACTTTTAGACCTGTACGGGCTGCTGCTTCCGCACCTACTAATACTTCTCCGGTATGAGGAAAGTTCTTTGAACTTTTGAGAAAGGCAGGGGCGTATAGTTGAAGGTAATCCGCATTGGTTCCCAGGATCCGAAAATTTTGATAGCTGTCTCCGTAACTTAAGGGAATGGCTTTTTTAACCAAGGCATTTTTCTGCAACTTCTCAAACTCATCCAGGTTGATGTTGCCCGTAGGAGCGTCAATATGGTATACTGCGCTTAAGATCAATTGAAGAGGGCTTCCTTTGGCTCCCACCACCATGTCGATGCTCTCAATGTTTTTGATGAAGCGTTTTTCCAGTTGGTTTTGTGCCAATAATACAAGGGAGATCAATCCACAACCAAAGCTCAACAACAATATACTCAACGAACTGCTGAGCTTGCGGTGCCTGATGTTCTGGTAAGCGAGGTTCAGCAAGTTCATAAAGAGATGGATTTTGTAAAGTGGTTTTTGATGCGGGCATCGTGGGTAACCACCACGAGACTGGCCCCGGTTTCTTTGGCCATTTCCAACAACAGTTGCACTACTTTTTGCGCGTTTTCATCATCTAATGCAGAAGTGGGCTCATCAGCCAAAATAAGTTTGGGGCTGTTGAGCACGGCCCGTACGATAGAGAAACGTTGTTGCTCTCCCAAGCTCAATTCAGCTGGTTTTTTGGATAAAAGAGTAGCAACATTGAGCCTTTGTGCCAGCTGCTTGATTTTTGGTTCATCGCTTTTGCTTTGTGCCAGTTTTTGGGTAAGCCTTAGGTTTTCCAGAACACTCAGGGCTTGTACAAAGTATGCTTTTTGCCATACGAGGCTAATGTTTTTTGCTCTAAAGGCATCCTGCCGGGCAGTAGAGAGGGTGTGCGGGTCTTGCCCTTCTATCAGAACATTCCCCTTTTTAGGGGGCAATAGAGCCGCCATTAAATGCAGTAAGGTACTTTTGCCGCTGCCCGAAGGCCCTAAAACGAGTAAATGCTCATCTTGCAAAAGGGTAAGATCGGGAAACTTTAACTCGGCAGAAGAGTTATATGCATAGGTAAGATTCGAAAGTTGTAAACGCATAAGTAAAATTGTGCTGCGGCTAAATTAAAGCTTTGAAAAATGAAAACGGTAGTGCTTGGTGCAAGTGATAACCCTGCTCGATATGCTTATTTGGCGGTTAAAAGCCTAAAGGAACACCAACATGAGGTGGTAGCTATAGGGCGAAGGGCCAGGCAATCGGAAGGTGTACAGATCCTGGATGGAAAACCGGAGGTGGAAGATGTGGATACCGTGACCCTTTACCTGAATGCAAAAAACCAGGAGCAGTATTATGCATACATCTTAAGCCTTAATCCGAAAAGGGTGATCTTTAACCCGGGTACTGAAAATGAGGAACTGGAAACCTTATTAGAAAATAACGGTATAGAGGTCCTTGAGGCGTGTACCCTGGTGATGCTTAATACCGGTCAGTATTGAAAATCTATGAGCAGGTTTTGCCCTTCTTCCGGAAATTCTACCAATACCTTATCTCCTAAAAGCTTCAATTGCTCTGTAGCTACGCATAGCTGATCTGTGATGTATGCTTCACACATGCCTGGATCTGAGACCCATACAGCTAAATGAGCAATAGGAGGCTGGTGTATCTTATCATCGTGCTTCTCATCCCAAACTACGAGGGCTTCCTTTTTTCCACAGCCGCTATACGAAAAGGTAAAGCAAATGCATCCTTCGCTGTAGGTATAGTCCCTTATTTGTACAGGTATGTAGAGGGACTTGTCTTCTGTCTTTTTCAATAAGCGTAATTCAGCACAAACCAAATCTTCTTTTACCCTGGTTTCTTGCGTAGGAGCTGGGGCCGGTTCTTTTTTTTCTAAGTGGCTTACTTGTTTTGTTTTGCATGCAAAAAAGAAGAAAAGGCAGGCGAAAAGGAATGCTTTTTTCATGGTCCGTTTACTTTACTAACTACAAAAGAGGTGGTATATGTTTGCGCACCTTGTGTAATTCTTGCAAAATACCAACCGCTCCGAAAACGGGTTAAGGAGATCCTTTCCGGAATGTTGGGCAACATGATAAGCGCATCTGAATAAACCAGTGCACCTGTAGCGCTGAATATCTGGATGTTTACGCTTTCCGTTGAGTTTCCGAGGCCTTTTAAGTCAATATGGGTATTGGCCGGAACGGGAGCAAGGGAATAGGTAAGCGTATCTACGGGGGGAAGGTCATTTAAGTTGGCACCTCCCAAAGCTAATAAACCTGTGTTCAGGGGGTCAAGCCAGGGCAATAATTGCCGGTCAGGACTTTGGCCGTTGCTGGTCCAGTTATAGCTGAACTTCCCGTAAAAATCTTCCCCGTTTGGCGTACTACAACCGGAAAGCCCTCCGGTAAGTTGTCCGGTTACCAGGCCATTGTCATCAAATAGGGGGGAGCCGCTCGAGCCGCCCTCCGTAGTACCAAAACCATTGGCGGTAGCGCGCCACTGTACGAGCCAGTGCGTATTGTCTGCATTGCTCCCAAAAGCTCCGCTGCGAGCACTTCCGCTCATGCTGCTTATCTTTTTTATGTCTCCTTCCGGGTGGTGTATACAGTATCCCTGCTCGGGGGATATACCGCCTGAGCGGTTCCAGCCTGCATAATATACATTAAAGGCCTCCGGGATGGAAGTGTTCAGGCGAAGCAGAAGCATATCCGAGCCCGTTTCTCCTCCTTCATCATCGCTGCGCGCCAGCAATTGCGCACCAGCCAGGAAAAAGTCGTCTAAATTGCCTTCAACTGGGGGATCGCTGCAATCAGGCGATTGATAATTAAAGAAAAACACCCAGCGATTGAGGTCCTGAGGACTGGCAAATGCATTATTAAAAAGGCCGCAATGCTCTGCCGAAAGGATCAAAGGTTCATAATTGTATGCTACATTATTTAATACAGTTCCGGTACACCAGCCGGCTATATTGCCGATCCGTACCAGTATGCGTACTACACTGCGGATCTGATCCCGTCTTTCATCACCCTCCGGGCATGCTACATTTACCTGGCAATCTCCTGCATCTCCGAAATCTGTTGTTTTGCTCAAAGCGGGTAAGGGCACAAGCAATAGTTCCCTTACTGAAAAAACGGGTTTTTCCATACTCCGCCACACCAGGTGGAGACTTAACTCTTCTTGCGCCAATGCAGTGATCAATTCTTGTTGCCAAAGGTTTTTGTAGGTAAAAAACTGCAACTGTCTGCCGCCGTTAAACACTTTAAGCGTATCGCTTTGTCCAAGATTGCCTATGTGTAAAAGTGCCCTTAAAGCAAGTCCTTTGCGCTTAAACCTGAAGGTATATATTTCTTTTTCAAAAAATTGAGTGTGTTCAGCATGTTCCAGAACCAATTCGGTACGTACATACTGCCCGTGTACCTGCATCGGTGTATAAGCTTGCACGGAGTCCAGGGTTTGCCGCACACGCTGTGCACCGGGAAAGTCGGAAAAAGCGTCCTGGGCTTTAATTGATAAGCCGAGTGTGAGCAGAAGCGTGCCGGTAATGACTAAGCTAAACGGCCTCATGTTAAGACAATAAGCGCTGCCTTAACAGGAATTCCAATTGATTGTTAGCCCGTGCAAGCTTATCTAACAGCTCCCTGTTTTGCCGCCTGAGTGAATACACCTCGTAGGCTTTCTCCATAGTAGCCTTCAAGTCTCCCTCGTTCCAGGGTTTATTGAGGTAGCGGTATACCTGTCCTTTGTTGATGGCGTCTACCACTGCATTGATGTCGGTGTAGCCGGTTATGAGAATGCGTATGGGCTCAGGGTTTATTACCTGGGCTTTTTCCAGAAATTCGATACCCGTCATATTGGGCATACGCTGGTCGGTAAGAATAATGTGGAGTTCCTCTTTTTCTACGATTTCGAGGCCTTCAGCACCAGACCCTGCGATATGCACTTTGAAGTCCTTCCTAAAAGTAGCCTTAAAGGAAGTGAGGTTATGGGCCTCATCATCTACATACAACATTTTAATTTTCTCCTGGCCCTCACTCATAGGATAAGATTGTTAAAAAAAACAAAGTCCAAAGTAAATGATATTTTTAACATTGTTATTTTGGTGCACCTTAAAAGTACCAATTAAATGTCAAGAAGCGCCTCTGATGATCTCTACTCCAAACTTACTGCATTAGCGGCTCCTGATACAAACAGCAATGAGCATAAGCTCTACTCCTTAGAAGAGCCCAAAGATAGGGCAGCCCTTAAAGAATTGATATCGGAGCATCCGGATTTAATTCACCACGATGAGCTAATAAGTCAATGCAGGGAGTTGGTGAAGATCAAAAACCCCGGAAAACAATATAGCAAAGACGCTTTGGAGGAGGAAGCAAGAGCCTTTTACGAGGCGCAGGGAGGGGCAGATTATGGCAATTATGTGTATTATCCGTGGAATGGCCGCCTGGTACGCATATTGCCTGAGCATGCGTTTATCCGTTTGCGTACCAGCCGGAATAACCATAAGATCACCCCTGAAGAACAAGCGCTGCTCAAGCAAAAGAAAGTTGGTGTAATAGGGCTTTCCGTAGGGCAATCTGTTGCGCTCACCTTGTGCATAGAACGCGTATGTGGCAGTTTGCGCATTGCAGATTTTGACCGTCTGGAACTAAGCAATTTAAACCGCATCAGAAAAGGACTGGACTATCTCGGCGTGGAGAAGACCACCATGGTAGTACGCGAAATAGCGGAGATTGACCCATACCTGGAAGTTGAGGTATTTCGTGAAGGCATTCGGCCGGATAACATTGATCGTTTTTTAGGCGCGGGTGAAGAAAAACTGGATCTTTTGGTGGAAGAATGCGATGCATTACCCATAAAGGTGCTGTCGAGGATAAAAGCAAGGGAAAAGCAAATTCCGGTGTTGATGGACACCAGCGACCGGGGCATGCTGGATATTGAACGCTTTGACCTTGAACCTGAAAGGCCGTTGTTTCACGGCCTGGTTCCTGAGCAGCAGCTTACAAACCTCAAGGAGCTTTCCGAGATGCAGCGTATGTCCGTTTTGTTTGCTATGGTAGGGGGAGATACACTTTCTTCGAGGCTCAAGGCTTCGCTGATCGAAATGAATCAAACGTTGGGGAGTTGGCCGCAATTGGCTTCGTCCGTAACCCTGGGAGGGGCCATAACTACGAGCACTGTGCGCAGGATCTTACTGGGCAAAAAAGTGAAAAGCGGCCGGGTGTTTATAGACCTGAATGCTTTAATTCCCGAAGAAAAAGAGCCGGGCTACATGCCTCCACAGTTTGAGCTGCCAGGGCCGGAAGCACGACAAGCGGATATGTCGGAGTATTTGGCGCAGGCCGGAGAAATAGAGTGTATGCCTATTTCCAATGAGCAATTGGAATTTGTTGTAAAAGAGGCCGGCAAAGCGCCTTCTTCTGGAAACGACCAGCCCTGGCTTTTTGTATACCACCGGGATTTGCTGTTTGTTTTTCACCGAAAAGACCGCTCGTTTTCCTTTGGGGATTTTAGAGACATCGCTTCTATACAGAGTATAGGGGCAGCCGTGGAGAACTTAAGAGTGGCCGCCCAGCAAAAAGGCCTTGATATTGATTATGAGTATATTGAGAAACCCACAAAAGCACTGTTGAAGGTAGTGATCCGCTTCAAAAAACTGGAGAAGGCATTTTTCAGTGATGCCCGGTATTTACAGGCAATAACTGAGCGGCACACCAATAGGATTGTGGAACGCCCGCGCACAGAAATTGAAGCGGATACACTTTCTGATTTAAAAGAAGTGGGTGAATCTGTAAAAGGTACGGAGATCAAATTTATCACGGATGATGAACGCTTGAAAGAATTGGGAGCCATTGTGTCGGCATGCGATAAGATCAGGGTGTTGAACGCCTGGGGGCACTATGATTTTTTTCACCGGGAAATGCGCTGGACCGAGCGTCAAGCCAGGGAAAGGGGAGATGGAATAGACATTCGCTCCCTGGAAATTGCCCCTGAGATGATGGCAGCCATCAAAATGCTAAAAGAGGAAGAAGTAATCAATACTTTGCGGTCTGTAAAAGGAGGCGATGGTTTCAATGAGATATCGACAGATGCTATTGTCACCTCAGCAGCGGTAGGTTTAGTAATTCGCCCTACTTTTGCACCCAAAGATTTTTTTGAAGGGGGGATAGCCTGGCAGCGGCTTTGGCTTAAGTCTACCATTGAAAAGATAGCCGTACATCCGCTTATTGCCCCACTTTATATCTTTCCTAGATTAGTTTATGGAAATGCAGAGGGTTTATCAATAAAAGACATTGAGCACCTCAATGGCTTAAGAAAAACTTTTTTAGACCTGTGGGATCTTCCTGAAGGCAAAGGAGAGATTTTTATGTTTAAACTATTTAAAACAGCACATAATCCGGTAAGGGCATACAGGTTGCCTCTAAAGGAAATATTAAATAGCGATGTTTAGAATTGATCCCCGCATAAAAATAAGGGCTTTCAGAGCTATTGAAGATAAGGATTCGGCATTGCGTTTTGTAGAAGGACACAAACGTGTGCTGGAAGTTCATGGCGTAGAGCAGGTAACCTCGCAAAGTGCAGATTGGATACATAATCCAGGTGTTTTTGTTATTCTGGTAGAGTCGTTTGACGGGGAGAAGGTTTACGGCGGTTCACGTATTCATGCAGCCGTGCCAGGCTACGTTTTGCCTATAGAAGAAGCTACAGGCTATATGGACGAAACGGTTTATGAGCACGTGAGAAAGCAAGCGGTGAAGGGCACCGGTGAACTTTGCGGCCTTTGGAACTCTATTGAGGTGGCGGGTCTTGGCGTAGGTAGTTTTTTGGCTACGCGTGCCGGAGTAGTTATTTGCAAACAGATCGGCCTTCATTCCCTTTTTGCATTATGCGCTCCCTATACTGTACAATTTGCGGAGCGCGTAGGGTGCGGGATATTAAAGGAGGTGGGAAATGATGGAACCTTTTATTATCCCAAGCTTGACCTACTTGCTACCGCTGTGCTCTTGAGGGACACCGAAACCCTGGAAACGGCCGTAGATGAAGAAAAGGAAAAAATAAACTTTTTACGGGAAAATCCTGTAACTGTAGTAGACGAGTTGACTCCCCGGAAGAATCAAAGCATAGAAATACACTATGACTTATCACTAACCAAGATCGACAAGGATGAGTTTAAAATTCCGATGTAAGCTTCCTGATCTATCTTTTATTTTGCTGTTTTTTCTTCTTGTTCTTAGCCCCTTTGTGCGCGGGGAGGATCAAAAAAAGGCAAGTAAAGAAGCTTCCAGTTTTATTGGAAAGCAAATACAGTATTTCGTGGACCAGGAGCAGCAGGTTACACTGGAAACACTCGAAAGCGTGGCGTTTATGCAGTCTGAAGAGCCTGTGTTGAACCTTGGATTTAACCACAATCCAATTTGGTTGAAGTTGCAACTCAGCAGTTCGGGACTTACAAGAAAAAAGCTCCTGGACTATGCTTTTCCATTGGCCGATTCTTTATGGGTATATGAGTGGCAGCAGGGCGAGGCTGTAGAATTATATAAGACGGGTGGAGATTATCCGGCAGAAACCAAGGTGATTGACCACCAGCACTATTTATTTCCCCTCCAGTTTGCAAGGGGAGAAGAAGCTAAAAAAGTAGTGTACATAAAGTTGAAATCCAGGGGGCAGTTGATCATCCCGGTTTCTTTGGATACCTACAACCAAAGCATAAGCAAGCTTACCGCTACCGATTACTTTAAAGGGATATTCTACGGCATATTCCTCGCCATGATCTTTTACAACCTGTTTATTTCCATTTTCATAAAAGACAAGTCTTACTATTTCTATGTAGCCTATATCTTTTTTATAGCCATTAGCCAATCCTTGCTCGATGGATACTTTCAAAGGTACATAATAGGGGATGGTTCTTACCTTACCCATGTGCTGGTGATCCTGGCACCTAGTCTGGCAGGCATTTTCGCGCTTTACTTTGCACAGGTTTTTTTGCAGGTCAAGGAGTATTCAAGGGGCTTGAATATGGGAATAAGAGCAATCCAGGCCTTTTACCTGGCAATAGCTTTGTTGTCCTTTTTTCCAAACCTGAATTTCCTTTACAGGCTGGTGGATATAGCAGCGCTTTTGGTGTCGGTGTACAGTCTTGTTTTTTCATCAATTATTGCCAGAACAGGAAACAGGCCGGCAAAATTCTTTCTGATCGCTTTTACCACCTTATTGCTCTCTCTGGTCATATTTGTGTTCCGGAACGTAGGCATTCTTCCCTATGGCTTTTTTACCAATAACGTGCTTCAGTTGGGTTTTGCTGTGCAGGTGCTTTTGCTTTCCATAGCCCTGGCAGACAGGATCAACATTTTGAGAAAAGAGAAGGAAGCTTCCCAGGAACAAGCGTTACAGGCTGCGCGTGAAAATGAAGAGTTGATCAAGAAGCAAAACATAATGCTTGAGCAAAGGGTACAGGAACGGACCTTGGAATTGGAAGAGTCGAACGAAGAGCTGCAGGTAACCCTGGATAATCTTAAGGAAACGCAAACCCAATTGGTAGATGCAGAAAAGATGGCTTCTCTCGGTCAGCTCACCGCAGGTATAGCCCACGAAATAAATAATCCGATCAACTTTGTAACCAGCAATATTACGCCACTTAGACGGGATCTGGAAGATGTGTATGAAATACTGGATGCGTACAGCGGTATTGACGTAGCCCAGTTCGAAGCCCAGTTTAAACAAGCTAAAGAAAAAGAAGAAGAGCTCGAATACGATTACCTCAAGACAGAAATAAACTCTTTGGTAGATGGGATAAATGACGGAGCCAACCGGACATCGGAGATTGTAAAAGGCTTAAGAACGTTTAGCCGCCTGGACGAGGACGTGGTAAAACTGGCCGGTTTGCATGAAAACCTCGAAAGCACATTGGTGTTACTCAATAACAAAGTAAAGGATACGATCGAGATCGTGAAGGAGTTTGACAGTTCCATAGCCGAAATCGAATGTTATCCCGGGAAGTTGAATCAGGTATTTATGAACATTCTAAATAATGCCATTTATGCCGTTGAGCACAAAAATTATGCGGATGGAGAGAAACCTGTGTTAAAGCTAAAAACCCAGCGAGAAGGCTCTGAAGTGGCTATCACTATTTCCGATAATGGAATAGGGATGAGTCCTGATACTCAAAAGAAAATATTCGATCCTTTTTTCACAACCAAGGATGTAGGGGAGGGAACCGGGCTAGGTATGTCCATAGTATTCAAGATTCTGCAAAAGCACAATGGTAACTTATCGATGAATAGCCAGTTGGGAGAAGGAACCGAATTTATAATACATTTGCCCATAAGTCAGCCAAGCGAATTTTAATGAGTTCCACTCTCCAGAAAAAAAATATCAGAATACTCTACCTCGATGATGAAGAAAATAACTTGGGGTCCTTCAAGGCAGCATTTAGGCGCGAGTATGACATTTATACGGCCAGTACTTCTGAAGAGGCCTTCAGTGTACTGAAGAAAGTAAAGCCGCACATTATTTTTTCCGACCAACGCATGCCGGTTACCACCGGGGTAGAGTTTTTCAATGCCGTGCGGCAGATATTTCCTGACCCCGTGCGCATTCTCATAACCGGGTATACAGATATCAACGACATCATCCAGGCCATAAACAAAGGCCATATATATCGATACATTACCAAGCCCTGGAACGAGCATGAGATCAGGGTAGCCATTGAAAATGCTTTTGACCTGTACAACACCAGGCGCAGCTTGGATAATAAGATTGAGGAACTGGAAAAGACCAACCACGAACTCAACCGCTTTATTTACAGTGCTTCACATGATCTGCGTGCACCGGTGGCCAGCAGTTTGGGGCTTATGCGTGTTGCGCGCTACGAGGTGAAAGACGAGACGGCTATCAGCTACTTTGACAAAATTGAAGGCACGCTGCAGCGCCTGGATGTATTGATCCACAATATTGTAGATTACTACAAAAATTCCAGGCAGGATTCTGAACTGGAACAGGTAGACCTCAAGGTGTCTGTTGAAGAGATCATCAGCACCCTGCAAAGCAGTAATGAAGAGCCGCAGGCACATGTAGAGTTTACTATAAAGGATGAAGTAAAATTTGTTTCAGATGCCTTTCGCATCCGTATTATTCTCAGTCACCTTATAAGCAATGCTATAAAATTCAAAAAGCCGGAACAGGAGAAAGCCAAAGTTTACATCGACATAAAAACAGGGTTGGAAGCCGTTCATATAAAGGTGAAAGACGAAGGAGTAGGCATATTGGAAAAACACCTTAAAAAGGTTTTCCAGATGTTCTTTAAAGGCCAGGAACACGATGTGACCGGATCGGGGATAGGGCTGTATATAGTAAAAGAAGCACTGGATAAACTAGGCGGAACCATAAAAGTAAGTTCTAAAGAGGGTTCGGGTACTGAATTTGTACTGCAAATACCAAATAGGATATAGGTTTATGGGACCAAAATCCTTTATGATCGTTGATGATAGTGAAGTAGACCGCTTCGTACACACCAAACTGCTAAACCTTACCGGCTTGGCAAGGGAGGTTAGTGAGTTTTCCAGTGGTCAATCTGCCCTCAACGCACTTAAGGAAAATAAGAACACAACTAATGCCTTGCCAGACATTATTCTGCTGGATATAATGATGCCCGAGATGAGCGGCTTCGACTTTTTGGCTCATTTTGAGCATCTTGTAAAACAGCTGGATAAAAAGCCTGTGATCTTTATGCTCAGTAGTTCCGATGACGAAGGAGATTACAGGCGCGCCAATGCCAGCCCCTTTGTGATCCGGTTGCTCAAAAAACCATTTTCGCCAAAAGCTTTCAAAGAAATGTTGGAGAAGTTAGAATTCTGACTTCAGGTGAAAGTGCAACTTATCAAACTTTTCCTGGGCCATACTCAAGCTGAATGAAGAATCCGCAAGAAAAACGAGGCGCCCGAATTTGTCGGTAGCCAGGTAACGGTATTTTAGTTTCGAAAACTCTTCCAGCTGCTGCGCGTCAAAAGATTCAATCCAGCACGCTTTATAAGCCGAATAAGGTTCGTAGGTACACTTGGCTCCGTATTCGTGCTCCAGCCGGTATTGGATCACCTCATACTGTAAAGCGCCAACGGTACCTATGATCTTGCGGTTGTTGCTTTGCAAGGTGAACAACTGTGCCACCCCCTCATCCATAAGCTGGTCTATACCCTTGTTCAATTGCTTGGCCTTTAACGGATCGGCATTATTGATGAAGCGAAAATGCTCCGGTGAAAAACTAGGGATCCCCTTAAAATGTAAGATCTCTCCGGATGTAAGCGTGTCTCCGATCCTGAAATTGCCTGTATCATGCAAGCCTACTATATCGCCAGGAAAAGACTCTTCGACCACACTCTTTTTCGAGGCCATAAAGGCCGTTGGATTGCTGAATTTCAGTTTTTTCCCCAAACGTATATGTTGGTAATTGGTATTGCGCTCGAACTTACCCGATACAATTTTTAAGAAAGCAATGCGGTCGCGGTGCTTTGGGTCCATATTGGCATGGATCTTAAAAACAAAACCGGAAAAGCGCTCGTCTAAGGGATTTACTTCCCGTTCTTCAGCTTTTTTAGGTTGAGGGTTTGGAGCAATTTCTATAAAGCAATTCAACAGTTCCTGCACACCAAAGTTATTCAGGGCACTGCCAAAAAATACGGGAGACAACTGTCCTTTTAAATATGCTTCGCGTTCAAATTCGGGATATACGCCTTCGATAAGCTCCAGGTCTTCCCTTAGTTGATCCGCATGTGTTTTGTCTACATACGTTTCCAATGCTTCACTGTGCACATCCACCTCTATGCGCTCTCCGATTTTTTGCTTTTTGTGTTCCGTATATAGTTTAAGGCTCTTTTCCCATAAGTTATATACGCCCTTAAATTCTTTTCCCATGCCGATGGGCCAGCTCAGGGGGCAGGTGGTAAGGCCCAGTTTTTCTTCTATTTCATCAACAAGGTCGTACGCGTCTTTTCCTTCCCGGTCGAGCTTGTTTATAAAAACAATAATTGGCGTGTCGCGCATGCGGCACACCTCTACCAGCTTTTTTGTTTGCGCTTCAACGCCTTTTGCCACATCGATCACTACAATAACACTATCCACGGCAGTAAGGGTGCGGTAGGTATCTTCAGCAAAGTCCTGGTGCCCGGGTGTATCCAGGATGTTTATTTTCTTTCCACCGTATTCAAAGCCCATTACCGAGGTTGCCACAGAAATACCTCTTTGCCGCTCAATCTCCATAAAATCAGAAGTAGCTCCCTTTTTTATTTTGTTCGACTTAACTGCACCTGCTTCCT
>JANQPD010000065.1 GCA_028285465.1 Owenweeksia sp.
GATAGCCCAGGCTAATGGGAACGCCGGCCCCCAGGGCAATGTGATAAAAGCCCGTACGCCATTTCTCCACCGCCTTGCGCGTGCCCTCTGCCGGCACCAGGATCACCAGTTGCTCCCGCTCCTTCAGCAATTCGGTGGCATAATCTACCAGGCCGTTCCTGCGGTTTGCGCGGTTTACCCCTATGGCGCCCATCGCCTTGAAGAACCAACCGAAAGGGCCTTTGGTATAGCTGTTCTTGATAAAAAAACGCAGGTCGATGCCCATGACCCAAAAGGCCGCCAGGGCAATGGGAAAATCCCAGTTGGAGGTATGGGGGGCGGCAATCATTACCGAATGAGCCATGCGGGGCGTTACGCGGGCGGTTACTTTCCAGCCCAGTACCCACAACACAAAGTTCCCTATCGCTTTTTTCAAGGCGTTTGATTTTCGGTAAAAGTAGGGAACACCGGCCATGCGTGTTTGTTTCCCTATTTCCTAAAAACTAGCCCATACGAAACGATTGTAAATGGGTATTAAACGTTTAAAAACGCCTTACCAGGCGATATTTCTTTTTGTTTGAACAACAAGCAGTATACAAGAGTGTATGCGCTTTCGCCTATTCCGGCTTGCCCGGTGCTTTCTGCATCGCCTCCTTATACGGGCATTACGCCCGGCAAGGTGTGCATTTAGTGTTTTAGGCCGTATTGAAAAGGCCTATATTCGTAGGACCCATAGAGAAAATAAACGCACCTAAAGATAGGGTGAGGTGCTGTTATACTGATGTTATAAAACATTTTGAAAAAACAGAGAAAATCTTTAAAATTTAACTTACATTAACAAATAAAACATACACTTTTAATGAACCAATTTTGGTTTAATTAAAAAGTTGTACTTTAGACTTGAATACAAGTCTTTAAAAATCACATTAAAATATAAAACAACATTCTTCTGCTAAGAATAGACATAAACTATGAGTGTCTTAAAAAGTTCATAGAATACTAATTAAAAACAAATAGTAAAGTTATGAAACATTTATTTTTAACAGTGGTGCTTTTTGCTTTTACATTTCCAGCTTTAAGAACACAAAATGAACAATTAGAAGTCAACAAAAGCACTTCCAGTTACATTCAAAAAGACGATATTGGTATTTCGTCTTCACTTTTTAAAGACACAAAGTCTTTTGTAAAAGGTGCTTTTGGTAATTCGCAAAAATCGACCTCTTGGGGTATAGTAATTGGTCCATGGTCTAGGGGTAATTGTGGAGTAAGGACTGTATCGCATTATAGAGAAGATGGCTCATTGATAGCAACTTTTATTGAAACAAAAAAATGCACTAGTCTAGTTGATCCACCAAACGACCCATATTAGATTCAAAAAGAGGCTGTCTTGATTTTTCAGACAGCCTCTTTTTCTTTTAGGCATCTTGAAATTATGCTGATTAATAGTTTGTTAAATTATTGATAGATTTCCGGTTTAAAGCTATTATACGAACAACACCTGTTTTAAAAGGAACAACTAGTAGATTTGGATAATATAATCTAAACCGATATAAACTAATTGAAATTGAAAAAATCTCAAGCAAATATGAAGTTGAGAGGATTATTTGCGGAATAACATAGGATAGAATTGGTGTTCTAATATTCGAAATTAGAGTATATAATTCTTTCACATATGAGTTGGGAGTTGACTAAAAAACGTTTTACAGCAAAAGCTATAAGCAATAGCGCCCTACGGGACACTGCGCATAGCCAAACAAACCGTTGGTGAACATTACAACAGACACCCATGACTGAAAACCGAATAAAAAGATTGCGCGTACCATTGGAATCTATGAAGTAATATCAGGCTCACTTGGAATTGGCCTTTTGCTTTATCAAAACCTAGAATTAAATGGTTTTATTCTATGGACTTCTATTCTCGTTTTAATACTTATCGCCTTCTCGGTACTGCTGTTTATGTCTTTTTCTTTACCCGAGAAATGCTCATCTGGTTTTTCGGGATCTTATGAAGAGAAAAAAATTACCATTTATGAACACGTAAACAGTTGTGGTGGAATTAATGGGTTTTATTATATCCAAAATGGAGGTGGCATCTGTGGCAACAATTACTTTCATCATTTAAAAGACCCTTGCAGAGATCCTATACCTCCTCAGGACCATCCTTACTGAAAAGGTCATGCGGGGCGTTACGTGGGCCGTTACTTTCCAGCCCATTACCCGCAACACAAAGTTCCCTATCGCTTTTTCCAAGGCCTTTGCTTTTTGGTAAAGCAGGGCACGCAACAACATAGGTTAAGCATTACAAAGCGATTGGGTACCTAAACTAGTTTTTTATCACAGAATTTGAATCCGCTTACACTCTTTGCCTGTTTCGGACAATAATACTAGTGTATACATCCCCGATGCTAAGTTTCCAACTTGTATATGTATTTTACTCTTTTTTACTTTTCTATTAAGTACTACTCGGCCTGCCAGGTCTAAAAGACGTATTTCTTTTGTTTCAGGACCAATACCCCTTATTTCTACTCGATTGCCGACAGGATTTGGATACACCACTACCTGGCTTAATGCGTAGCTCCCTTCATGACTTAAACTGCTTATGGAAACACATTGAGATGTATCTGTGCAACCTTGCTGCGTAACAGATACGGCATAGTTTCCATTACGCACTGCTGTAAAGGTTTGGCTCGTAGCTCCTACTATAGGGGCAAAATTGCTGTCGCAATCCAACCACTGATAGCTAGCCATACTTGCATCGGAAGTGAGGTTAGGCGAATTCAAGGTAACCCCCGTATTGATATTTGGAATGGTTAAATCCAGGGTAACAAGGGAATCACACCCCTCGGCATTGGTCAATGTAAATGTTGCTGAGTTATTGCTGCTGGTGTAGGTGTTTCCATCAATCCATGTAAAAGACTTACAGGCTAGTACCTGATCTGTGGATGCACTAGTTGCAAGCCTTGTATAATGAAGTGTAACAACGGAATCACACCCATTGGAAGCTGGTAAAGTGAAGGTGGCTGTAGAATTAGTATTGTTATACGTTACCCCATCAATCCAGGTAATGGGCGAACATGAGCGCAGACTATCAGCAGCGCTTTTTGATAGGTTAACAGTAAGATTGAGGGTAACTATTGAATCACAACCCGATGTAGTCAGCAGCGTATCGGTAGGCCCGTTGGTACTATTGGTGTAAGTCACTCCATTACTCCATGTGTAACTGTCGCAAGCAGTTACTGTTTCAATACCAGCAGAGGGAGGCGTAATGGTGAGGTTCAGTGTTACAATGGAGTCGCAACCCGTGGAGTTTACCAGCGTATCTGTAGCTGTATTATTATTGCTTGTATACGTAACCCCATTTGTCCAGGTATAAGCGATGCAACTTGTAACCACATCGGTACCCGTAGTAAACGGTATTATGGTTAAATTCAAAGTTGCTACGGTGTCGCCATTGGGTAAAAGTTCTACGTAATTACCCGAGCTGGTGTAGTTGTTTCCATACCATTGTGCTTGTGTACAAGCCTCTATGGTGTCCTTGTAAATTCCTCTGCCCTCAGCAGCCCCGGCATCTCTAACACCTATGGTTGCGCCATTTTGTGCATCTGTAGCATTTAGTGGATTGCCTGCATTAATGGCTGAGCTTCCAATGTTTGGAGGGGCGGTCTTTGTAAACCCTCCATAAAACCCTATTGGTCTTACGCTTAAAGCTGAATCGCTTATCGCTAATTGATCAGAACTTACGCTGCCTACTACTGTAGTGTCGCCAAAAACATTATATCCCAGCGAAGTAATAGAATCATTGAAAATACGCACATTAACATGTCCATTCCCTGCTACTATACTGCTTTCAAAAGTGGCATCTAGAGGAAAATTTGAGTTAGTCCTGAAAGCGATCCCATTTCCTGAGAAAGCGGTATTGTTTGTTACCGTAGAGTTTCTAAGGCTGAATGAGCCAACGTTAAACGCTTCAAACGCATAAATGCCTCCACCTAGCCCCGTGGCTGTATTGTTGGCAATGGTACTATACGCGATATGTAAGGTACCAAACTGATTGGCATTTATAGCACCACCGTTATTGCTACTAAAATTATTAGAGAATGTACTTCGGGCAATGTTTACGGTAGCAGAGGTGAAGTATAGTGCACCACCGGGGCTGGCAGAGTTTCTTTCAAAATTGCTATGCCGGATGTCCATGTCGGTTTGGCCAGCTATAGCACCTCCAAAATTACCGGTGTTTCTTGTAAAGGAAGACGAATCTATTACCAACGCACTACTAAAAAAACCGGCCAGAAGCGCTCCGCCACGACTGCTGGCGCTATTGCTATCAAGCTGGGTAGCAGTAATGTGTAATGCGCCATTTGAGTGTATTGCCCCTCCATCGTTTTGCGCATGATTTCCCGTAAAAAAGCAATGGGAGACTAAAACCGTGTCTGTAAAATGGACGGAAATGCCACCTCCCAGATCCGCATCGTTATGCATAAAAATAGAGTGATTTACCTCGGATACATCCTCAGCATGAAAGTATAAAGCGCCTCCATTATCAGTGGCACTATTGTTTTTAAATGCACAATGCTGAATTACAAACTTCGCATGATACGTGCTTAAAGCACCCCCAAACCGGTTGGCGTGATTGTTTTCAAAACTACAAGACTGTACATACACCATAGGAGCGCCAGTATTGCTACTGATAGGAGGGTTACTGGTAATGGCTCCACCAAAATCGGAAGTGCCATTGCGAAAAAGGCAGTTTTTAATTCTTAGGGTATCTACACTCTCTGAAATAGCTAATATACTTGGGGTGCTTTGAATAGAAAGACCTTGAAGCAAGGAGAGGTTTTCAAGGGTTACATTTCTCAGCCCGACATAGTTTGAGGGAAAACCTACTACAAGGGGTGAGACAAGGCTTTGCCCATTGATAAACAAGGTGTCGGTCTGACTAAACAGCCCAAGTATTGTTAGTCGCTTATTGATAGTCAAGAACGAGGATAAATGAATCGTATCGTTGCCATTGAGCAAAAGATTTGGATCGAATCGTACCGTGTCATCATCAGAAGCTACATTTATAACGTCTCGCAAAGATCCACTTCCCGTATCATTTGTGTTGGTCACAAAAACTGTATTGGCTTTTGTATAAAATGCACATACTGTAAGCGCCAGTAGGAGATAGAGCTTATTCATTTTTATTCTCATTAAGCAGGTAAATGTAAAGCATCTCATTTGTTTGTTTAGTGCAGTGAAGCAACACAAATAGTGGATAAAGAAAATTGAAAAACACAGGGATAATGTTCCAGGTTTCTTGTAAAGTGTTGATAAGCAGGCTTCGCCCGGCTCAAGGCTTTCTATACAGGCATTACGTCCAGTAGGGTATACATCTGCTGCGTTAAACCCTATTGAAAAGGCCTATATTCGTAGGGCCCATAAGGAAAATAAACGCACCTTACCATAGGATGAGGTGCTGTTATACTGATGTTATGTGTAATGAAGGCATGAAAACAATACTCGAAAAAATACAAGCAGTAAAGGATTCTAGTGGAGAGATATTAGAGCTCAACGACATGGAGTTATCTGAAATTCCATCTGAAGTTTTCGACTTGTATGAACTCAAAGTACTAAGACTTAGAAGAAACAAAATAAAACATGTTCCAAAGGAATTAGCTCAGTTACAATCTTTAATAGAGCTTAATCTGATTGAAAACGAACTTGATGAATTCCCCAAATCAGTTTTAGAACTAAAAAACTTAGAGGTTCTACATCTAAGAAAGAACAACATATCCGAGATACCTAATGAAATTGGTCAGTTAAAAAAACTACTGCAGTTAAATCTTGGTAATAACAACCTGACAGAGCTGCCTGAAGGAATTGGCGGGTTAACCTCTGTAGCAAATATTTTTCTTAAGAAGAACAATATTTCGAGGTTACCAAGTGCGATTAAATTTTTAAAAAATCTCAAGGAACTAAACTATGTTGAAAACCCTGTAGTCTATCCTCCAGAGGATATCCTTAGAGGAGGTTTAATGAGAATAATTCTCTTTTTTATTCTTGAAGAGAATGACGCCTACAACAAAAGATCATTTTCGTTTAAGATACCGAAGGAATTGCGAACTGCTATAAAACAATATTTAAGCTACTTCCCTGATTATGTGGAGATTTCAAAAGGCAGGAACTTAGCATTTGAAACAAAAACTTCTGAGGATGGTGTAAGAATCGAAATGTCTCTTGATGCAGATTTTGATGAAGTTAGTACCTACTTCAACGAGTATTTAGGATTTATAAAATCAAACATTGATTCACTTGATCCACAGATTGAAACCAATATTACGGCTCCTAAAAAGCAACTATTAATTTTGGAATTAAAACAACAAGTAACTCATTTAAAGCAACAAGTAGAGTTTAAAAATTTTCAAATTCAATTTCTGGAAAATCAAGTAGATAACTATTACAATTTGTTAAACATAGAAAAATCGAATCCGGCAACAATTGCAATAAATGCTCTAACTCAATCAACATCCACTTCTAATTCGTCATCAGAACTCAATTCAGAAATATCAATAAACCTAAAAATAGAAATTCCTAAGCTCCAAAGTGAACTATTGGAGGCTAAAGCGAATCTTCCAAATGATGCTCCTGAGAGTCTAAAAAAGGAAATTGAAGACATTGATCATGAACTAATGGAGCAACGTGAAATTGCTGACAAATCAGATGTGAACCAAGTTCCATTGAGAAAAATTAAGAGACTTTTCGACAACCTTAGTAATGAGGATTCTGAATGGAATAAGACTTTATCAAAATCTAAAAAGCTGAAAGAGTCATTGCAAAACCTAGGAAAGACATATAATAAAATAGCACAGTGGACTGGTTTACCGAATATCCCAGACCTTCTTTTGAATCTATAAAAAAGCACATAACAAACACTAAAATGAAGATGCGAACTGAGACATCTGATATGACAATGCAATTAAGAAACTTCGGTTCTTCTAACAACAGGGGCGCATACTCATTCTAGTTGGTCGTTAATATTAAAACACTATGAAGTTCAAAATAATAATCTTTCTTTTCATAATGTCGACAACTGGATTTAGTCAAATTCAAATCGATTCAACTGAGGTAAACAATAATAAAGTATTAATTGAAAAATCTGAATTAGATAAAATTAATCATGATTTGGACACAGTAAGAAGTCAATTAGACAATTACTTACTTTTATTAAATGGTGCCTTAATCTTATTTACAGTTTTTATAGCTGTTGGTTCAGGCTTTTCTATTTTTAGTTTAGTTAAAAACGAAAATAGGGATAGCAAGGCTTTCAAAGTTGCCATGGAATCTCATGAGCAAAACAAAACCGATTCTGCAATATTAAAAAGTCGTGAGAATTCCATATTCCAAGAATCTCAAAGGACTTTGACTTTAGTAAACGAAACATTGACATTAGCGACCGAAGCCAGCAAAAGAGCTTCTAAATCCCTAGAAAATAGACTTAGAAACAATTTAGATAAATTAGAAAAGACTTCTTTGAAAGTAGTTCAGGACAGCCAAGCTTTTGTAGATGACAAAAACCTTACAACAGATTCTGATATTTGTTCTGAAATACATAGAATTGGTAGAAAAATTGAAGGATTAGAGAACAATCTAATCATTCTAGAAGATAATCAACTTTCTCTAAAACCATATTGTAATTTTGTAAGAGCAACAGACTCTTATTTAGATGAACAATTTGATCAGGCTTTGGAATACATTGAAAATGTGTTATTCACAAATGAAACTGATTCTAAATTAAAATCTTTAGCTTATTTCTGGAAAGGCTATATTCAAAATAATCTGAATGAATTTGAAAAAGCACATTCAGATTTTAGAAGAGCATATGACTTGGCAACTGATTCAAGAAAATATGAATTAAGAAGAATTGAATTGGAAACAAGGTTTTTCAATAATGAAAACCCATTATTCATTATAAATGAATTTGGTGGCTTGTTAAAGCAAATAGATCATGATATAAGTTCAGAATCTAAAAGAATATTAGATTCGCGTAAAGCAAAAATCAAAACCACTATTGGTAATATATACTATCAATTAGCAAGTGAGACTAATGATAAACAAAAAAAAGAAAATTATTACAAAAAATCAATGTCTCATTTTGCGGAATTATTGGAAATTGATCTCGAAGAAAATACCTCTATTCTCGAATCATTAAAGCACAATAGAAACAGAGATAAGCTTAAATGGACAATATTTGGTTTAGCTGAATCAATGTATCAAGCAAATTATAGGGTTAGTCAAGCAATTCAAATTTTCAAAGAGATAGTATATCATTCTGCTGAAAATGAGTTTTTAAATCGAGAAGAGAAGAGAACAAAGGTTTTAGCTAAAACAACACAGTTGATTTGTGATATTAGAACTAAAGAAAATATAACAAAGATTTCGCAGACTAAAGCATTGGTCGATTCAGCCCTAAGTGGAGTTGATAGAAGACTGACTTTATACAGCCAATTACAAAGAAGAAATGTCTCTAGAGATTCATTTAGAAATGATTTAGAAATACTATTGGATTCAATAAATACTAACGCCAACAATGTATAACCGAAATTACTTCGGATTCGACTACTTACGAATCCACTCAGAATTACTAAGGTCTGCGCTAAACCGATGAGTAAAACATATAAACCCGTAACCGGCGGCTATACGAGAGCGTTATACAACATTTAAGACAGATCTCATGACAACAATCTTAATTATCTCAGGAATCATACTTTTCATTCTTTTCATAATCGGTAAAAGTAAAACCACGCCCAGTTCGACAACGACTTCCACCTCATATTCAACTCCTAAACCGACTGTTAAAACCAACTACAAAAGTGAAGGACCATTACTCTATAAAAAGAAAGGTATCAAATCATTTGAAATGAAAGGAATGTATTATAGAGACTTAAATCCAAAATCGCACAGTGGACAGTTTACCGGTTTTGCGGAATGTGAAGACAACACACATGATATGTATGCAGTTGGGATTTACAATGGCAATAATGAGCTTCTTGGTTATACTCCCAAAGGGAACAAAAGATTGAATACTTCACTGCAAGAATGGAACAATGGAAAAGTTCTTGTTTGGGGCTCCCTTTATTACAATGACTATGAAGACAGGTGGAGTGGGCTGGTTTATATACCAGTTGGACTAACAAGTGCACAGCTTCAAAAAGTTGAACAGATACTCAAATTATTCACAGACAATAAAGAACAAATAGATAAGAAAGAGAAATCGACAGAAAAATACTTTGAAATTCTAGAGCGACACAAGGAAATTAAAAAGCTATTATCAGAACTGAAAAATCCAAAAGAGTTTAATTATTCATCTCCAAAAAACCTTTTACCTTCAATATCAAGTTATTTAGAAAAAGAAAAAAAATGGGAAAAACTGATAATGTTAGAACAGTATCAAGATCTGATTTCCGAACTAAATGAAAAATTCCGAGAAACGACACTAAAAAGAATTGAAAAAGCCAAAAAAAACATTGCTTAGCAATATATAAACCCAATGCGGTAGTTGTTGTTCTATGGAAACAGGAAGTTGTAAATTAAAACCTCTAACCAACCAATAAGGATTAATCAGGACCGCACTGTGTTTATACAGCTCCCTTACCCACAAGCTAATCAAACCTCGTTGAATACAAGCCGTGAAGTCAAAAATTAAAACATACAACTCCGAAGATTTCCGGAATGAATACTTCAATGCAAGTCCCGAGTTAGAAAAGCTTTTTAAAAAGAGCATAGAAGACTTTTTCTGCTTACAAATAGAAGACGTGAGTGAAAGAGTTCTCAAACCAATATTGCCCTCAAGGGAAGAAAGTCACACCTTAATTTTTGTAACAGAAGGCTCGTATAAAACCAAAATCGGATTCCAGGAATATACGGTTAAGCCCGACCAGATCGTGGTGATTCAAGCAGGGGCGGTTTTTTCCACGGAAGAGATCTCTACAGGAGTCAAAGGCTTTGCCTGCCATTTCCATCCCGATATACTTATCGGCAAATTTGGAAACCAGGCCTTACTCACGGATTTTGAGTTTTTGAATGTGGGCAACCATCCGATAATTGACTTGAAGAAAGAGGCAAAACCTGCTATCCGGAACTTATTTGAAAGACTCTGTTCCGAATTCAAGTCTTATGAGCGGCCAAACCCGACTATTGTACATGCATACCTGTATACGCTACTTGCCGAATTAAAAGGATTGTTCGGTAACAATGACCTGGTCAACCAGGGCGCTTCGTTTCAAATTACTTCCCGGTTCAGAAAATTGGCTTACCAAAACGTAAAAAACAATTTGAAAGTAGCCGACTTTGCCGAAATGATGCATATCAGCCCTAACCATTTGAATAAATCGGTAAAAGTCATTACATCCAAGTCTGCATCTGAAGTAAATGATGACATAAAACTTATCGAAATCAAGTTTTTACTTTATCAATCGGGCTTATCCATTAGTGAGATCTCCTATGAAATGGGCTATTCAGATGCTTCCTATTTTACCCGGTTCTTCAAAAAACGCACCAACGTTGCGCCAAGCAAGTTTCGGGAATTGATTGAAAAGTCCTAACCTTGGCATAATACTTCATAGTCCTTTCTTGAGAATGTAAAGACCTTTGCATTTGAAAATTTAAGGCTATGTATTCAACGGTTTTGGCGCTACATTCCATATTCAGGTGGCTCGTGCTGCTCTCCTTATGCTACGCAATATACAGGGCATACAAAGGCTATGCTTCCAAGTCCGAATTCTCCTTTTTAGACAACAAAGTTCGACATTGGACAGCGACAATCGCGCATATCCAGCTTACTTTAGGTATTCTCGTTTACATCAAAAGCCCAATGATCAAATACTACTTCTCTGATTTCAGGAATTTAGTTGCTGATTGGAATTTGACTTTTTTCGGCCTTGTACACTTTATCCTTATGATGGGGGCCATAGTGCTCATCACCATAGGTTCGGCCAAAGCCAAACGAAAAAAAACAGCACGGGAAAAGTTCAGGACCATGCTCGTAACGTATTCCATTGCACTTGCCCTGATTTTTATGGCCATTCCCTGGCCGTTTTCGCCATTGGCAAACCGACCTTACATAAGAGCATTTTAAATGAACCGGTTTTTTAATTCCAATATCGGCAGGCTTCGGTTACTGGCAATCCTGGAAGGCTTGTCCTTACTTCTATTGGTCTTTGTATCCGTTCCGCTCAAATACGTTTTTGGAATACCCCAACTGTCCTCGATTTTAGGCCCTGTTCACGGAATACTTTTCTTGTTGTTCGTTTTCAACACCATTAGCGTGGGAACAGAATATGAGTGGAAATTTAGACAAACCACCTGGAAAGTATTGTTAGCCTGCCTCATTCCATTTGGAACATTTTACGTTGACCGTAAAATTCTCAAACCCATACACAAAAGGATCGGTTAATGCATATTTACGTGTTTAAGACCTCTATTGAACCACAGAATGTAAGAACGGTCAATGGCGTATTACGAACTTTGATTCCCAATGGCAAATGGAATTATGATTTGGAGGACTGCGACAACATTTTACGGATTAAAAGCGGAAAAAATATTGCTGAATTGATCACCTTTCATTTAAGAAAGCAGGGCTTTTACTGCGAAGAAATGGAATAACGCCCATAGGTAACAATAGCGGGGCAGGTGCTTTTTCGAACCGCTTTTGCTTTTATTTGACTACCTTTTCAAACGCGAAAAGCAGGTGCTATTTTTCCGCTCATGCGTTTGCCTGAGACCGCTAGCAGTAATTAAAACAGAATAAATGAAACACCCGTTATTCCTTTCCATGCCTTACCCTTTACTCTTGTCATTGGCAATGGTATTTAGTAGCTGTGCGAAAGAAGAGGAAACACTATCGGACAGAGAGTTTTTTGAACAAGAATTAAGAGAACTCATCAGAGAACATAACCTAAACCGAATCGAAATCTTCATCGGGGATGGAAACAGCACTATTGGCAGCAATAAATGGACTTTCCGAAATGGTTTCTTGATTCTGGACGATAATAGAAGATTTTTTGACCTGGATAAATTAAGGAGTTATGAAGTCACCATTTTTCCAAATGAAGACAGAAGGCTAAGGTTATGGTTTATATAGCTATAAAAGCTAAGAATTATTATGAATACACACTGCTAACAAAGCCTATGAGCTGTAATTTGAGAAGAACGAAATGACAATAAGAGCATTAGCCATTGGTTTGCTTGTTATGGGGCTGATGAGTTGCAACGCGAGACAAAAAGACAACCACACAAAAGACCCAGAAACCTATGCCGACATTAAAATAATTGGGGCAATGAAAAACGTAATGTGGAAAGGAGAATTAGGCGGCATACTCCACCTGGACACAATTGCGGACAAAAACGGGCTTTACGGGCTTGGGCCTGTACGTTATTTAACAGGAGAGTTGCTGATCAATAACGGAAAATGTTACGTATCCAAAGCAACTTCTGACTCTACAATGACCGTTGAGGAAAGGTTTGATGTTCAGGCACCGTTCTTTGTTTATGGCCATGTAACGGATTGGCATGATGTTGAACTGCCCCCTAAGGTGAAAACCATTCAGGACCTGGAAGAATTCATTGATGAGAAAACAAGTGACTTCAAAAGACCTTTTGCCTTTAAGCTTGCCGGGCGAGTCTCAAACGCCCTTATTCATATTCAGAACCTGCCAGAAGGAACAAAAGTATCTTCACCGGAAGAAGCACATCAGGGGCAAACAAACTACAATATCGAAAATGAAGAAGCCGAAATAATCGGGTTTTTCTCCACGGAACACAAAGGTGTTTTTACCCATCACGACTCCTTTTTACATATGCATTTAATTACTAAAGACGAGCGTAAGATGGGACATGTAGACCAATTGGAAATCGGAGAAATGAAACTGTATTTACCGAAAAAATAAAAAACTACCTACAACAGAAGTTGTTGCTGCACACGCCTTTCAAGAGAAAAATGTACGCTGACAGGAGGGCCGGGAGCGTTTCTTTTTTAAGGCACCTGTTAAGCGGGCAAAATCCGGCTGCAGTACCCGGATTTCCCCCCGGAACAACCTTTTGCACAAGTGCCCAACCCTGGCACTCAGCAGATAACCTACAAAAAACGCTTCCTGCTCATTTTTTTGCCTTGCACGCGATAAGATTAACTCCGAGCACATGGCGTATCCGGATCCTTAAGCTATCTTTATCAACCAGTGTTGTGCAACAGGTACAATGCTTGTAAAATTCACGCGTTATGAAACACATGGCAATAATCACGCTTATTGCGACAACGATCGCTTTTTTCTCGGGATGTGCAAAGGGTAAACCCGTTTTTGTGCACGCAAAGCACTATGAAGTGGTAGATGAGCTTCCTATGGATTTAAAAACAACAAAGCGCACAGGCAGGATGTTCTCCATTGTCTCCAACGCCCAAACAGCAGACGAACTCGCCCAAACAGCCATGTTAGCGGCTTATGAACTCCATAATGTGCATGGCTATGACCTAACGTCCGTGCTCCTTTACCCCAATAAGGACCTCATCAGAACAGGCGCGTATTATGCGCAAGTTGAATATGCGGCAGATAATAAAGGAACTCAAGGAGTGCCGGGCGTTGATAAGACGCTGTTTACGTCGGGGAAATGGAAAGTAAGGGCTGCAAATAATGCGTTATCAGGTAGGGAATTAGCCATCATAAACCTGTGGTACGGAGATCAACATAAATTTCCCAGCAAAGACATGCATAGCAGTTTGTCTTTTGACAAAGCCGCATTAACGGACCACATAGCCAAAGAACTTGAAGTGCATGTGGCGGAAGTTAAACTTCCGCCTATTGTATGTAGAGAATACAAAGGGCTGGATGTAAAAAGCCGGATGACCCCTGCGCCTAATTAAAACCAAAATTACCCCGGCAATATGAACTACACCCGCCCTTGGTCAACAGCAATGCCTTGCGCACGAATTTCTCTCTCCATTAGACATTTACCTTAAAACACCTGACTTTTGCCGCAGCCCTATGCTTTATCCAAAGACACAAAGAAATGCAAAACTTCATTGAGTTAAACACCGGGAACATTGCTTCGGAGCACATTTGTTGTGCGATATCAGACAAGAAATGCGCCGACAGTTACCAGGCAAAAAAAGACTGGCTACAAAAAGAATTTGCCAATGGCTACGTATTCAGACGCCTTGACGAAAGAGCCAAAGTCTTTATTGAATATGGCCCAGCCGAAAATGCCTGGGTACCCATAACCGCCCCCAACTACCTAAACATAAATTGTTTTTGGGTATCCGGAAAGTATAAAAAAAAGGGATATGGTAAAGCGCTTTTGAACACGGCCATTGAGGATGCAAAAGAACAGGGTAGAAACGGACTCGTCACCGTGGTAGGGACAAAAAAATTCCACTTTATGAGTGATACCAGGTGGCTGTTAAAACAGGGGTTTGAAGAAGTGGAGCGCATATCAAGCGGATTCAGTTTGCTGGCCATGAAATTCGATGATGGCGCCGAAGACCCGAAATTCAACGAGTCCGTAAAAAGCGGTGAATGCCCGGATAAACAGGGTATAGTTGTATATTACTCAAACCGCTGTCCTTTTGCAGAATTTCATGCGCATAAATCTTTAGCCGAAACCGCAAAGAACAGAAACCTCCCATTAAAAGTGATCAAACTAAACACAATGGAAGAAGCACAAAAGGCGCCAAGTCCCGCCACCATTTTTAGTTTGTTCCTGGATGGAACATTTATAACCACAGACCTGAGTGTTTGTATGGATAGCAGGTATGATAAAGTGATTGAACGGTCGAAGAAGTGAAAGCAGATGCCAACCATAGCGCCATAGTGTCTGCCCCAGGGGAAACCTGCCCCGTATTTAATAAACGCCCCGCATAAAATGAGTAAGAAGAACAGCGTATTTATTGCCACCAGTATCGATGGTTACATCGCGGATAAAAAAGGCGGAATAGACTGGTTGCACGCCATACCTAACCCAGGTGAGGACGATATGGGCTATGTAGCCTTTATGAAAGATATTGATGCCCTCCTTATGGGGCGCATCACCTTCGAAACCGTATGTGGATTTGACATAGATTGGCCCTATGCCCAACCCGTGTTCGTATTGAGCAATACGCTCGATGAAATACCTGAAAGCCATACAGGAAAGGCATTTTTGGTCAGCGGAACATTAAGCGGGGTGCTAAACCAGATCCACACAAAAGGATTTCACCGGCTTTATATAGACGGGGGAACCACCATACAAAGTTTCCTGAAAGAGGATTTGATCGATGAAATGGTACTCACCACTATTCCGATCCTGCTGGGTGGGGGTGCTGCTTTGTTTGCTGAACTTCCGCACGCACTAAAATTTGAGTTGGTGGGCACAAAAACCTATTTAAACCAAATCACACAACGGCATTACAGACGGAAAAAATGACCTACCCCATACCGGTAAGGTGGATAAAGAGATAACAACTATAGGAGGTCCTCGAAACGCTAAATATAGAAACCAAGGTTCGTGCTACCTAAAACGTTGTACATTAGAGATTCACCAATGCGCATACCCAAAAACGTTGCACACATCAAATATTTAAATCATGACATCCGGAAAAGCAAAAATTATTCCCGCCCTGCGCTATAAAGACGCAAAGGCCGCCATCGACTGGCTATGCACGGCCCTTGGGTTTGAGCAACACCTCCTTGTAGAGGGAGAAAATGGTTCCATTGACCATGCGCAACTCGTTTTGGACAACTGTATGGTCATGCTTGGATCTATGCGTACGGATGCGTACGGGCAATATTTTAGCACGCCTGACCATATGGGGGGCATAAATACGCAAGCCCCTTATATTGTACTGGAACAAATCGAGGCACATTACGAAAAGGCCGTTGCCGAAAAAGCCGAGATCATCCTTCCGTTAAAAGAAGAGCAGTATGGCGGAAAGTCCTATTCGTGCAGAGACCCTGAGGGGCACATTTGGAATTTTGGTTCGTACGATCCCTGGGAACAGCCAAAGCCCTAACGCCGGTATACAAGCTTTTACATACACCATGGCCGGCAAAACCCTAAACAGCGAAGTTTGTATGCTATGCAAACTTTACATTTGATAACCCACATACAGGCGCTGGAATGCACGGCATTAAAGCAGCCGAATGAACCCAAAAAGCAAACCTATGAGAAAAGTTTTTGTAAACATTACCCTGGCACTCTTTTCCCTCCTGCTCTTGCTCAGTAGCTGCACTACCACGAGAATGGCGGTTTTAATACCCGAGGAAAACGAAGAGATTGAACTGTTTACAACAAAAGTGCCGGAGCGTAACTATGTCGAAATTTGTTACATCCAAACCGATGGGGGCATATTTACTACCCCTCAAAAACTTCTTGACGAACTGAAAAAGAAAGGCATTGCATTGGAAGCGGATGCCCTGATTGACATTAAATATGACTTCCAGGCCTGGTATCCTGTGGCCTCCGGAATTGCCATAGTGTATACAAACTAAAAACAACACCTGAAGGTGGCCTGCCTCCGGCAAACACAAAGGCAAGAGGTAACGAACCTCCGGTTTCTTTAGGAATGTATAGAAACCCGCGCTAGCTTTAGCCGGAACCGGCATACGCAACCACAACAAAAGCATCGCTTATGGATTATCAAACCTTTGCCCCCCATCCCGATCTGGATGCGCTTGTGAAGTGCCATTGGACCTTGGAAGTCCCGGGCGACATAGAAGCTCCCAGGCAACGCATCATCCCGGACGGCTGCATTGAAATGTGCTTTATTCTCGGGGACGATGTAAAGAGGTTTACCTCTGGCAATGCATACATCATCCAACCCCGCGCCATGGTATTCGGGCAGATCACCAAACCCTATTACGTACAGCCTACCGGCTATGTCAATACTTTTGCCGTCCGGTTTTACCCTTATGGCTTCGCCCATTTTATCACGCAGCCCATTCACGCATTGGCGGACAAAGAAACCCCGCTGAGCGCGCTGTTTGAAAAGGATGCTGCCCGGGAATTAGAGGAAAAAATAATTCGTGCTTCATCTACGTCCTCCAGGATAGAAGCCGTAGAAAACTTCCTGCTCGAAAAACTCACGGATCAATCCACCGTTGAAAACATTGTAAGGTCAACCATTGATGCCCTTGCTCAAACCAAGGGCAGCGCTTCCATCCACTCCCTGCTGAAAGACGACCCATCCAAAAGGCGGAAGCTCGAAAGGAGGTTTTCAACACAGGTGGGGATCAGCCCAAAGCAGTTGGGTAAGATCATGAGGTTGCAGGCGGCATTAAAAATGATGCTCGACAAACCGGGGAAAAGCCTGACCCGGGTTGCCTATGAAAACGCATACTACGACCAGGCCCATTTTATCAAAGACTTCAAAGAGTTCACAGGCGTCAATCCTAAAAACTACCTCGGTGACGATCAGATGAGGCTTTCGTCGCTCATCTATTCAAAGGACTGAGCTTGTCGCATTTTTACAATTTCAGTTCCGTCTACTGCTGTACCTATGCACCGAACCAAAAGCAGAAGAATGAGATACAGCAGACATACAATAGCGCTTGTACCCGTATTGAGCCTTATAACCTGCCTCTACCCTGCCAGAACGATAACACAAACAGAAAATACATCCCCCGATCAAAACAGCACTACCATGAAGAGTTTCGTTTCCATTTTCGAGATCCCCGCCACAGATATAAGCAGGGCCGTCGGGTTCTATGAAGCAATACTAAATGTGCACATCGAAAGAATGGATTTTCCGGGCATGGAAATGGGCTTGTTTCCTTATGAAGAACAAATGGTAACGGGAGTAATCTTAAAAGGGGAAGGATACGAACCCTCTGCCAAGGGGATAACCCTATACCTGAATGGTGGAGAGAACCTGCAGGTCATTCTGGATAAAGTGGAGCAACATGGTGGGAAAATCCTGGTGCCCAAAACCCCACATGCGGATGAAAGCGGGTTTTTTGCCCTGTTTCTCGATTCGGAGGGCAACAAAATGGGCTTGCACTCTCCAAACTAAGCGGGAAAACAAGCATACCTCAAGCTATAAAAGCAGAAGCGGTTCGGTGTGCGCTTGCACCACCTTTGTGTTTAAATGAGTACCTTGTCAATTTGATGGCATACCCCACTCTACCGCTGCTGCCCATACATAAGACCGTAGCGCTAGGTTATTCTTATTTGATTTTGTTTAACCCACATGCACCTGTCCCTTCCCAAAGTTTACGACCCCTATTGCATCACCCCGGCTGATTTGACCAGGAAAAAACTAGCCCTGTTGGAATTAAAAGACGGGGATGTTTTATATGACCTGGGTTGTGGCAATGCGCACGCCTTGATCGATGCGTTTGCTTTTGCCCGGGTAAAGGGGATAGGGTACGAAATTGTGCCGGAGGCCATAGAAGATGCAAAGGACAATATTGCAAAAGCCGGGCTTACCGGGAAAATAGAGGTCAGGACCCGGGATTTTTACGATGCGCCCTTCTCTGATGCTACTGCCATTGTAGTGTACTTATCTAGAAGTGTGCTCGGTGCCTTATCTTTAAAATTCGAAAAAGAACTTAAGGCAGGAACGAGAATAGTAACCCATCAGTTTGACATTCCGGGTTGGGCTGCCGAAAAAGAAATTGATTTTGTACTTACAAGTGGTGCCACAGAAAGAATATTCCTTTATCGCAAAGAATAGGCATCCCGGAACGCCAAATACAAACCGCTAAACAAAGTAAGACATGCACCCTCCTAAAAACAAAGCTGTTCAGGATTTCCTGGACTCCCTCAGCGCCATTGATCCCGAAAAGTTTGAGGTCCTGGCCGCCTGCCGCAACATCATCCTGGATACCTTTTCAAAAGCGGATGAAAAAATCATGTATGGCGGCCTTGTTTTTTTTTCCAATGGTGAAATGTTCAGCGGCTTGTTTGCAAACAAGCAGCACATTACCCTCGAGTTCTCCGACGGCTCCCGCATGGAAGACCCTGGTGGCCGGCTGGAAGGCAAAGGAAAATACCGCAGGCATGTAAAACTGAAGCAGCAAACGGACCTTTCAGCAAAACAAGTGGCCTTTTTTGTTGCACAGCAATACGAGCTGATGTGACGACCAACCGCTTACCCCAAAACCGTATCAAATGTCCAAGCGCCACACCATCCTTGTAAAAACCCGTGCAAGCATTAACCGAAGACGAGTCGCTACCGCAACCAAAATATCCACATCTATTGCCTTATAAATCATCCTTTTTTATGGTTAGACACTTGTTTATACCGACAATACTCATCTTTGTTGTTTATAAAATTTCTATCGGTATTTTCGTTTGTATACGGAGTTCGTTGACTTACAAGATTAAAACCTTATAAACCCGTCATGAGAAAATTCCTGGTACACCTGGCACTTAGCCTCTGCGCTCTACAACCTACCTTTGGGCAGGCTGATTTTTATAAGGAACTTGCTGACTCGGCGTTGACTTTAACGCAACAAGATGTGCAATACGACCCGGCCTATTACCAAATTGACTATCCCAATGGAGATGTCCCTGCTGGCAGAGGAGTATGCACAGATGTAATTATACGGGCCTACAGAAAATTGGGTATTGACCTGCAAAAAGAAGTACACGAAGACATGCAGGCCCATTTTGATACGTACCCTAAAAATTGGGGGCTCACACGCCCGGATAAAAATATCGACCACAGGCGGGTGCCCAATCTGATGACCTTTTTCGCGAGGCACGGTATTGTAAAAACAAACTCCCAGAAACCGGAAGATTACCGGGCCGGAGATATTGTGTGTTGGGACCTGGGAGGTGGCATCACCCATATCGGCATGGTAAGCGGAAAAAGGGTTGTAGGCACTCAACGGCTTTTGATCATACACAACATCGGAGCAGGGCAGATACTGGAGGATTGCCTGTTCCGCTTCAGCATAATCGGGCATTACCGGTATAAAAAATAAAACAGAGGTAAAGCAAGCGCATAAGGGTTTACAAAGGCATTCAAACAAAAATTACCCTAATATATATGAAAAACAACCACATCAATTACGTTGAATTTAAAGCCAAAGACCTGGAAGCGGTAAAGGCCTTTTACACCCAATCTTTTGGCTGGACTTTTATAGATTACGGCCCTACTTACACCGCATTTTCAGAAAGTGGTTTGGAAGGCGGTTTTGAAAAAACCGGGGAAGACATCACCAACGGGGCCCTTGTAGTGCTTTACCACAAAGACCTGGAACATATAAAACGCGCCATTACGGAAGCCAGGGGGCAGATATCCAAAGACATTTTTTCTTTTCCGGGCGGGCGCAGGTTCCATTTTATGGATCCTGCCGGGAATGAACTGGCCGTTTGGTCGGACCAATAAACGCCGGGGTGCTGTACAACCGGTATTTTCAATTGTTTCCCAACGGAATCTATGCCGGTCCGGTGAAAAATGGGGCAACGCCTTCCAGGCATTCCCCTTTATTTTATCTCTATATTGGCCGCCATGTCTTTCATGAAAAAGCATTGGCCCTATGTGTTTTTGGCGGCAACGGCATTCTTGCTCTACGCCAACACCTTAACACACGATTACGCCTTAGATGACTACTCCGCAATCGTTGAGAACCGCATTGTAAAAAAAAGAGCGGAAGCCATCCCGGAGATCTTTGCTACTCCATATAGGGCCGGGTACCGGGCAGCGGCCGGAAACCTGTATCGTCCTTTGCCTTTGAGTATGTTTGCCGTAGAACACCACTATTTCGGCAATCAGGCAGCAGGCCACCATGTCGTCAATGTATTGCTTTATGTGCTCCTGGCTGTATTGTTGTTTAGCTTACTGAAGAAATGGCTCGTCCGTCAACACGCCTTGCTACCCTTTGTCATTGCCTTGTTGTTTGTTTTACACCCCATACATACCGAAGTAGTGGCCAACATCAAGTCAAGGGATGAACTGCTGGCCTTTATCTTTATGCTGGGCCTTTTCCACGCCTTGCACATTTACCTGTACCGGCAAAAAAAATGGGCCTATGGAGCTGCGTTGCTTTGCTTTGCCCTGGCCCTTTTTTCCAAAGAAAGTGCGGTCGCCCTTATCGGGGTCATTCCCCTGGTACTGTACTTTTTTTACTATAAACAGGCAAAACCGATCACCTTCCTCACTCTGCCCTTTATAGTGCCCCTGGCGGGTTTTCTCCTTGCCCGGCACTATGCTTTGTCGATAGAAACAACGGTAACTTCCCGGGAAGGGAGCTGGCTTATGGCACAATCCCAGCCCCTTGCACACCTTGCTTCTTCTATTCGCTTCATGGGACTTTACCTTTATAAAATGCTTATCCCTTACCCCCTGGTAAGCGACTACTCCCACCCTCAATTTGAACAGCTAAGCTGGGCTTCGTGGCAGGTTTGGTTGTCTTTGCTCTTGTACGCCACAGGGATAGGGTTTGCCTTTAAAGGTTGGAAAACACGCAAAGTGTGGAGTTTCGCCATTCTTTTCTTTCTTATTACGCATTTCCTGCACAGCAATCTTTTGTTCGTAATAGGCACGGTATTTGGCGAACGCTTGTTGTTTACCCCCTCCCTGGGGATCATAATGCTCATGGGGTTGGGCTTCGCGTATTGGTGGGAAAAGGCCGGGCTTACCGGTAACTTTGCGCCAATGAGTGCCCCAAAGGCCATCGCACCCCTTTTGATGCTGGCCGTATTGTATGCCGGCTTGAGCTTTCGGCGAAATGCGGAATGGAATAACAACCGTACCTTATATGCGGCTGATGTAAAGAAACACCCTGACAGCCCCTTGTTGAATTACTGGCATGGATTAGAATTGATCGATTCCCAATGGCTGCAGAAGCTCTCCCCCGAGCAAAAGAAAGCATCTCTCCTACAGGGCATTGCGGCCTTTGAAAAGGCAACGGCATTAAAGCCCCGTTATGGAGATGCTTTTGCGCAGTTAGGGCTGGCTTACTATAAGTTAAACCAGTATGAACAAGCCCTCCCCTATTTTGAACAAGCCCTGAGCCTGGGCAAAGGCAGCGCAGAAACACTGAACAATGCAGCGGCCATCTATTTTGCCCGGGGCAACTTCTCAAAAGCCCGGGATTACTACGCACAGGCCATTCGTATTGATCATTATTACGTAGATGCCATAGGCAACCTGGCCGCTACGTATGGGGCCCTGGGTGAATTTGAAACCGCCCTGGCCTATTTTGAGCAAGCTTTGCGTCTAAGCCCGGAAAATGCCAGTTATTTGTATTATACCGGCCTTACTTTGAACCAGTTGGGCAGAACAGCAGAAGCCCAGCCTTATTTTGAAAAAGCTTTTGCCCTAAACCCTTCTTTACGTCCCAAAGACTAGCAGCACCGATACGGGGGCAAATAGGTCAAAAAAGGAATACCACAACTTTACTTTCCCATTTATGCAAAAAAATAGGCACGTCCCCATTCTAGAAACCCAAAGGCTCAGGTTACGGCCTATCCGGCCTACCGATAAACACGCTCTCTTTAAGTACCGTTCGGATGAACAAACAAACCGTTTCCAGGGATGGCTTCCAAAAAGTGTGGCAGATGTGGTGGATTTCATTGCAAAAAACCCGGCCCACTTCAACAAAGCAGAAACCTGGTTCCAATTGATCATCATTGAAAAAGCTTCGGGAGAAATAATCGGGGATGCCGGTATCCATTTTATGGACGTTGAGAATAAACAATGTGAAATCGGGTGTACCCTGAACAAACATTACCATGCTAAAGGCTTTGCTACGGAAGCGCTTTCTGCCGTGGTGGACTACTTGTTTAAAACCCTCCATAAACACAGGATAGTAGCCTCTATAGACCCGGAAAACACCTCCTCCCTTAAACTCGTTGAGCGGTTAGGCTTTAGAAAAGAAGCCCACTTCAAAAAGAGTGTCCGGCTACGCGGCAAATGGGTAGACGATATTGTGTACGCTTTGCTTCGGGATGAATGGGCAGGGAAATAGCCTGGCATTGAGGGGTCGCGCATCAGCAGCTTAGCCGTAGCTGATAAATACCCGGTTTAATAAAAAAACAAAAGAGGCCATAGAGGTTCACTTCTTTCGGCCAAACAGACAAGTGTTTTTTTAGAGATACGTACAACTTTACATTACTTTTACACCTTCTGAAACTCTACTCAAAAAGGCTGGAAAAACATGCAATATGAAGCTGAAACTCCTGAAGAATACTTAGCCAAAATTGAAAAGGATTGGCGTAAAGAAGTACTGGAAAATATCCGTACGCTCATTACTTCATATGCCCCGGAACTCGAGGAAGGCATCCAATACAAAATGTTGTGCTACGGGGATAAAAGCCGTAAATTGTTTCACCTGAATGCCCA
The DNA here is from genome assembly GCA_028285465.1 of Owenweeksia sp. GTDB lineage: Bacteria > Bacteroidota > Bacteroidia > Flavobacteriales > Schleiferiaceae > JANQPD01. The sequence continues at coordinate 23,276 of JANQPD010000065.1, forward strand.
GAAGGCATACGTTAGCCTCTATGTGGGGAATATAGACAAGATTGAGCATGCCCGGGATCTTTTAAAGGGATTGGATGTAGGAAAAGGATGCATCCGGGTAAAAAAAAGACCTGACCTTGGACAAACGAATTTGGAAGGTTTCATTAAAAAAACCATTGATGTTTGGCGTGCGGGAGGGGACACGGATTGCTAAAAAAACATCTAAAGAATTCGCACGGGCCAGGGTACCACTACAGCGTATAGAGAATAGTGGAGTTTCTAACTTTGTTGGTACAAATTAGTTAAGCCTTGTTATTATGAGATGGAATAAGGATTAATTAAACACCAATAAAAATGGAACGCAGAGTCTATGACAAAACAAAAGGACATATGGTAAAAACGAAGGTAATTGGCCGTTTCCTGGACATCTACTTAAAGGGTCAGGGGGCGTTTGTGCCTGCTCAGGACCACTCCCTTGCGTGGTTCCGGTAGGTTTGGCCGCTCTTTGAATTTATGGGCATGTACAAGTTTCAGATGCTAATACGCCATCAGGCGTTCTACGTATTCCTCAAGCCTGGCTTTGGCTAAAAAGCCTTGTTCCAGCGCCTCGGCAAAAGGAATAGGGGTATTCTCACTTCCCAGGCGCAATACCGGGGCATCCAGTGCCTCAAAACAGTTTTCGGTGATCATGGCGGCAATGTCAGAAGCAACGCTTCCGAAAAGGGTATCTTCCGTAAGCACCAACACCCGGCCTGTTTTCCGTACACTGGCATACACACTGGCTTCATCCAAAGGGGCCAGGCTCCTCAAATCGATTAGCTCGATATCCTGCCCGGGATGTGCTTCGCAATATTCCAGGGCCCAGTGTACGCCCATGCCGTACGTAACAATGCTAAGGGCACTGCCCTCCTTTACGCATACGGCCTTGCCCATGGGTGTATGGTAATAGCCTTTGGGCACCTCACCCGTAATGCTGCGATACAGTTTTTTATGTTCAAAAAACAACACCGGGTTTGGATCATCCAGGGCGCTTAACAAAAGCCCCTTCGCGTCGGCCGGAAAGGCAGGGTACAATACTTTAAGCCCCGGGGTATGCGTAAACCAGGCTTCATTGCTTTGTGAGTGAAAGGGTCCGGCTGTCACCCCGGCACCGGTAGGCATACGCACTACCACATCTGCCTTCTGCCCCCACCGCCAATGGATCTTTGCCAGGTTATTTACGATCTGGTTAAAGCCTTCAGTCACGAAATCGGCAAACTGCATTTCTACCATGGCTTTATAGCCTTTGATGGAAAGGCCCAAACCGCTGCCTACGATAGCGGCTTCACATAAGGGCGTATTGCGTACACGGTGTTTCCCGTAACGCTTGTAAAAACCGTCTGTTACCTTAAAAACACCTCCGTAATCGGCTATGTCCTGGCCCATTAAGATCAGGCGGTCATGACGCTGCATGGCCTCGTCTAAGCCCTCGGAAATGGCATCTACCATGCGCAAAGTAGTGGTTTCAGTGCCTGCTTCTTCTGCTTTCGTTTCGTTAGGGGCAAAAAGATCCGTGTACTCGCGGGCCACATCATAGGCCAGGTCTGGCTCCTGCATGGCGGTTTCCAACGCTTCAGCGATCTCCTTCTTTATTTCCTGCGTTATTTCTTCATTCTGCTCAGGGCTAAGGATGCCTTTGTTGAGCAAAAAAGCCATGAAGTTGTTCACCGGGTCTTTTTTGGCCCATTCTTCCTGCAGGCCTTCGGGATAGTACTTGGTGCCACTTGCTTCTTCATGGCCGCGCATGCGGAAAGTTTTACACTCCAATATATAAGGTTCGGGATGTGTGCGGATCTCGCCAGCTATTTTTTGTACCGCCTGGTACACCTCCAGCAAATTATTGCCGTCTACGCTTTTGCCTTTAATGCCGTAGCCAATGGCCTTGTAAACAAAACTGTCGAAATTGAATTGCTCGTTAGAGGGTGTGCTCAGCCCCCACTGGTTGTTCTCTACCAAAAAAATTACCGGCAGCTGCCAAACAGCCGCCACGTTTACCGCCTCGTGGAAATCTCCCTCGCTGGCTCCTCCGTCACCTGTTACTACCAGCGTTACCTTCTTTTCTCCCCCCAGCTTACTGGCCAGGGCTATCCCGTCTGCAATACCCATCTGAGGGCCCAGGTGGGAGATCATCCCCACTATGTGATGCTCCTTACTCCCGAAGTGAAAAGAGCGGTCACGCCCCTTGGTAAAGCCATTGGCCTTTCCCTGGAACTGCGAAAAAAGACGCTCCAAAGAGATTCCCCTGGTGGTAAACATACCCAGGTTGCGGTGCATGGGTAAAAGGTATTCATCCGGTTCCAAAGCCAGGGTAGCCCCCACGGAGATCGCTTCCTGGCCATAACCGGAAAACCACTTGCTGATGCGTCCCTGGCGCAAGGCGATCAACATTTTTTCTTCAATAAGCCGGGGCTTTAATAAAGCCTTGTAAAATTGTATCAGTTGGTCGTTGGTGAATCCCTTCCTGCTAAACTTCATGTACTGGTTTTACAAAGGGCGTAAAAATACCATAAATCATAACCTGCGGTTAACATAATTAAGATAGTTTCGGCCCCGCATGAAAAAACAAATTCGCCTCATTGTAAATCCTGCCAGTGGGTTGAGAAAAAAGCGTTTTCTGGAGCAAGAGTTGAGTCCTGTTCTAAAGCACCCCGGCTTTAGCTGTGAGCTTTTTTACACCAAGGGGCCCACGCATGCTACAGACCTGGCGCAGGAGGCGGTAGACCTGCACTATTATGCCGTGGTAGTTTGTGGAGGAGACGGCACCATAAACGAAGTATTGGCTCCCCTGCTGCACTCTTCTACGGCTCTGGGTGTTATTCCTTTAGGCAGCGGAAACGGTTTTGCCCGCCATTTAGGCATAAGCATGTTGCCTGCAAAAGCGGCCAAACAGCTTACCCAGGCACAGCCGGTACACATTGATGCCTGCATGGTAAACAACCTTCCCTTTGTGAACGTAGCAGGCATTGGCCTGGATGCTTTGGTAGCGCACGACTTTTCCATTCAGCCTGAGCGCGGTTTTTGGGCTTACTTTTCCAGTGTGTTGCGGTTGTGGTTCAAAACATCTAACCGCGTGTATAAGCTGAAGCTGGATGGGAAAAAGTTCAAGGTAAAAGCGCTTATGGTAAGCTTCGCCAATGGCTCTCAATTCGGGAACAATGCCATGATCGCCCCGGGAGCGCGTATGGATGACGGATTGATGCAGGTATGCTTTCTGCGCAAGTTCCCTACTTTAAAAGCCCCGGTATTGGCCTGGCAACTTTTTTCCGGTAAGATCATCCGGAGCCGCCATCTGCGGATATTGCCTGCACGGGAAGTAAGCGTAAAACGTACGCGCAAAAAAATACACCTTGACGGAGAGCCATTTAAGCTCAGTAAAAAGCTCCGGGTTAAGGTTTTGCCAGCCGCTTTGAATATCTTAGCCCCGTCACAATATTTTGAAGCGCATGGACCACAACATTCCTTGGATAGACCTGGCTGACTTTACCAGCGGGGATCCGGAAAAAAAGCAGGCTTTTGTACAAAAACTCGGAGCTGCCTATGAAGAAATAGGCTTTGTAGCGGTCAAAAATCACGGCTTGAGCGATGCTACTACCCGTACGCTTTATAAGGAGGTACAGCACTTCTTTGAACTGGAAGACCAGGTTAAAAAGCAGTATGAGATCGAAGGGCTGGCCGGGCAGCGGGGGTATACTTCTTTTGGTAAAGAACACGCCAAGGGAAGGAACACCGGAGACCTGAAGGAATTCTGGCATTTCGGGCAGTATGTGGAAGACGATGATCCCATTAAAACGGAATACCCCGCTAACGTAGAGGTTAGGGAATTGCCGGCTTTTAACACGGTAGGCAAAGAAGCTTACCAGACCCTGGAAAAAGCCGGGCAAAATATGTTGCGCGCCATAGCGCTTTACCTGGGCCTGGACGAATTCTATTTTGACGACAAGATCCATAACGGGAACAGCATACTACGCCCAATCCATTATCCCCCGATCACCGAGGAACCGAAAGATGCCGTACGTGCTGCCGAGCACGAAGACATCAACCTGATCACCTTGCTTATGGGGGCCAGCGCTGAAGGCCTCCAGGTGTTGAACAAGAAAGGAAAATGGGTGGGTGTAACAGCGCTCCCCGAGCAGATCATTGTAAATGTAGGCGATATGCTGCAAAGGCTTACCAACAACAAACTGCGGAGCACCACCCATCGCGTGGTAAACCCTCCGCGGGAAAAGTGGCAAAAATCGCGCTTCAGCATTCCCTTCTTCCTGCATCCACGTTCCGAAATGCGCCTGGATTGCCTTGAAGTATGTATAGACGCAGCACACCCCAAAGCATATGAGGATATCTCCGCCGGGGAATACCTCAACCAACGGCTAACGGAAATAGGACTGCGAAAAAATTAAACCCTTAAGTGCCTCTTGCCTTGTATGGCTTTTGCCTTACAACAAAGATTTGAGTTTCTTTAGAAATCTGTTCACTTTAAATACCATCCCTATGTCTAAACCCAAAAAACTAAACGCACTGTCGGACCTTGGTGGTATGGTGTACAGCACCAATAAGGATGCGCAGTGGGAAAATAAGGACGAAAGCGAGGAAACTTTGGCTCCACAGGAGCAGTTGCTGGAAGCACATATTGAGAAAAAAGGCCGGGGAGGAAAAACGGCGGTATTGTTAAAGGGTTTCGTGGGGCCCGAAGAAGCGTTAAGAGACCTGGCAAAACAGCTTAAAAGCCATTGCGCTACAGGAGGCAGCGCTAAAGATGGAGAGATCATCATACAGGGGAATGTGCGCCAGAAAGTGATGGATTACCTCAACAAAAAAGGCTATAGGGTAAAGCGCGTGGGGGGATAGACATTTCCTTTAAAGACAGTTTCACTGGCGTGCCCACCTGATCTGCACCGCTTCCAGTTTTTCGTTGCGGAACCGGTTTTCCAATTTTTCGAACCCACGCTTGAGGTAAAAGCCTAAAGGAGAGGCATAGGGTTGCCCGTTATGCAAAGTATAGCTTGCATCCTCTATCACCCACCCATTTAAACAGGGATAGCGCGTTTTCATAGCTTCGAGCAGCAGCTGCCCATACCCTTTTCCCTGGTAAGATGTGTCCACCACAATCGAAAACCAGCGGGCTCCATCCCGCATAAAGCCAAGTGACCAGGCTGCCGGTTGACTCCCTCCATGCAGGAGTATGAAGTGACAACATTCGGTGAGCCCTGACAAAAAGCCCTCAATGCCCTCTTCTTTTGACAGAGCCAATGATTTCGGAAAATGGGCATTCCAGAGCCTGCTTACCCAGGCCTTCTCATCAGCATTTAAAATAGGTTTACTGAACAGCGTGTACATATTACCGACCGCCCAACACCACTATTTTTTTGCTGCTTTCTTCCCCGTTACTGCGGAGAGTGGCTATTAAAACCCCCTTTGGTAATGTAGTAAGATCAATGCGCTCATTGCGCTGGCTTACCGCATACCTTTCTACTTGTCTTCCGGAAAGATCGTAGATCAAAAGCTCGCCTTCCGGGGCATAGGTTTCCGGTAGGGTTACCACCAATTGACCGCCCAATTGTTGTAAGTTGATCCTGGGTACCAGATGCTCGGTTAAGCCTATAGGAGAATTCTCTCCTGCGGTAAGCCCTGTGCTGTATTCCGGTTGATAGCCGTAATCCTTGATCGTTACGGAGGTCAGGTCGGGTGATACATCGAGACGCACCCAGCCAAAAAACACCCGGTTGGTATCGTTTAACCTGCCTGTAAAGCGCAGCCCTAAAAACCCATCGGTAATGCCGTTCGTTGTATCTACAAACTGGCTGTTGGGGTAGGTAGTTCCTTCTACTTCAAAAGCCATATACCCTACATTTTTAGCTGTATTAATGCCCCTGAACAACTCGTTAGGGCCAATGCTATCGCCTACATTCAGGTTCATGGGGTAATTGTAATTGCCCACGTTCAGGCCTTGTGCCTGGTTGGTACTATTGTCCCCTGCAGAAAGAATTACCCCGTTGATGCGGTACAAGCCACTGTCTACCAGCTGTGTAATACGAAAATCCACACCAAAAACCGTATCGTTATCCAGGTTAAGGCCATAGCTAGCCCCATTGGTGCTCAAGGTGGTATCTGTAATATCTGTCCAAACCACCTGTGCACTGAGGGTTTGAGTGCCTAGTACTGCGGTAGCCAGACCGGTATATCTCAACGCAAGGTTTTCCAGGGTTTCTTTTTTCATAGGGTATAAATGTGCTGCAAAAATCTTAAAAACTTCTTACTAGGCCAATTTATTGCGATACAGACCCGGCTTTATTGCAGCGGCTGCCTTTTTTTCATTTACGGGGATGGGCAAAAAGGCCTTTATATTGGCAGCTGCCTGAAGCGGGTTGGCCACACAATCCTGGTAAGACAGCTTCAAGACCTGCACATTAGGCTGGCTTTGTAGCCAACGATCCAGGCGCTTTTCCTCTTCTTCAAAATCTACCGCCAGCTTAAAGGGGAAGTTTTTGAGTATCTCCTCAGGTGTACGCCCCTTCATTTTTTCCTGTGAAAGCAACACTTCCATTAAAGGACGTTCCATTTTAAGGATGTAATACGTATAATCGGGCGGCAGGTAACGCAATAAAGGGCTTACCACTTTTATGGCTTTTCCCTCGGCTTCCTCTAACCAATCTGCCTGCTGGGGCAGTTTTTTTATGCGTGCAGCTTCAAAGTATCCCAAGGGGTTATGTGCATCGGCCGGGCGGGTATCATCTGTAAATACGCGCATTCCGCCTTCTGCCAGCATGTGCATAAGCATACTGGTACCGCTGCGGGGCAACCCGCTTACCACAATGATAGCCTTTTCCTTTTCCACGGAAAACTCTTTTTCATCTTTCAAGGTTGCCAAAAGACGTTTTGCAGCCAGGTGTTTCGGTGCTTGCCTAAGGCATATGCCCAGGGCTTCTTTTGCTTCTTTTCCACGACCCAGCTCTACCCAGAGTTTCGCCAAAACAAAATGTGCGGTGGGCTGAAAAAACTGCAACTGGATGCTTTCCAGTAAATCTTCAACTGCTGCTTCTGCCCTACCGAGGGCCTCGTTAGATTGCCCCCTAAGGGTAAGGGCCGCGGGCACATCCGGGTCAAGTGAAAGGGCCTTTCCGGCATAGGCTGAAGCCTTTTCAAATTTTTGCGATAAAAACAAGGCCTGCGCAATTTGTAAATACAGCTGTACGGATTCTCCCCCTGCCTCTTCCAATTGCAAAAAGCATGACAATGCCTCCGGAAAACGATTTTCGCGCAGCTGTCGTAATCCGGTGAAATAAAGTACGTCCGGGTGGGCATTTCCAAGTTGTTCTTCCAGCGCAGCCAAAGTTTTGTCGAACAAGTCGGTAGACACTCTTTTATGCGCGATATGCAACAATACCTTTGCCGTACGCACATCTCCCGCCTTTTCGTAAAGTTGCCTGGCTTCACGCTCTGCCTGTTCCCATTTATGGCCATCTACCAGGCTTTGGATCAGGTTGTGTTTTAACTCATGGGCAACATAAGCCTGCTTTTCTTTTTCCGGCAGTTCTACATAGCCTATTTCTGCCAGTTGTCCCAAAACTTCCTGCTCTGCCTGCCCATCTTTTTCGCCTTCCATTAAAGTGTGCGTAGCAGCGGTATGCTCCCAGCTTTCAATGCTGCTCAGCGGTTCGGGCTGCTTAAATACATCCTGCAGCACCCGGCCTTCCATATCCTCTCCAACCGGCAAATGGTGCAACTGCAACAAAGTTGGGCTGATGTCAAGCAATGAAGCCCCGTATACCTGCTCTCCTTGTTTAAAAGCCGGGCCATAAGCCAGGAATACGCCAAACCGGCGGTGTTCCAGGGCAGGGGCGGCCGGCACATCAGGCAAGCGGGCAGTACGTTGCTGTCCGGAATGAAAGCCATGATCGGAAAGCAATACCACGTTTGTATCGGGTCCGGCCAACCCGAGTAACCTCTCCAGCATCATATCGTGAAAGCGGTAGGCAGCCGTCATAATGTTCTGGTAGCGCTTAAACGCTTCTGTGGATATTCCCTTGAGTTGAGGAGGGTGGTACTTCATAGCCAAATGCCCGAAGTGGTCAATGGCCTCCTGGTACACGGCCATAAAATCCCACTCGCTATGCGCTTCTATTTCAGTGGCGGCATTATGGATGGAACAGGCATGTGCCAGGATCCGCATCAAAGGCTTAAGTACTTTGTCTTTTTCCGGATCCAACTGATGGGCTTCTTCAATAAAGGGCAGCACGTGTGCCAAAGTCAACTCTGCGGGGTGCAGGCGCAATTCAGCCAGCCTTTCCTCCCATTCGGGCGGCCATACCGTACTGTTCTTTAACGGCCAGGGCTGGCCCTGTAGTGGTGCCCCCTGGTGGAAGCGGTTGCTTACGTAAATGCCATTGACCGCTTCGGCAGGATGCGAGGGCCACCAGTTTACCACATTGGTTTTCAACCCGGCTTCATTCAATATATTCCAAATAGCCTTGCTTTTGCGTTGACTCACCCGAACCGCTTCTATCCTGGCCGTAACCGGGTCTACCTGTACAAAACCGTGGATGCCGTGGTCATACGCGCGTTTCCCGGTAGCAATAGATGTCCACAGGACCGGGCTCAGAGGAGGTTGGAGCGTAGCCAGGTTTCCGTATACGCCCTCTGCTTTCAGTTTCGCCAGGGTCGGCAGATAGCCTTTTTCGATCAAGGGGTTGATCATCTGCCAATCGGCCGCATCCCATCCTATAAGCAGGGTTTTAGCCATGGTTCTCCCGGGGTTTTGTTTTTATTTCTTCCGCTTCCGCCTTTCTCTTGCGCCAGGCGCGCAAGCCGTCTGCACCAAGTGCCAGAAGCCCTAAAGAACCTTCGAGGGGAACCGCATATGCCTTTTCATTTTTCATTCTTGCAAAGGTAAAGCGTGCTGGTAGTAGATTAAATTCTAATTTTGGAGCCAACGAATAACGATGACAAAGCGCCATTTAAGAGAAACGTTAAAGACAGCCTTTGGCAGCATCAAAGGACAAATGCTGCGTACGGTAATCACCGCATTGATCATTGCGTTCGGCATCATGGCACTCGTTGGGATCCTCACCGCAATAAATGGTATTGAAAGCAGTTTGCGCGGCCAGTTTGCCTTGCTGGGGGCCAATACCTTTACAATCCGCAATACAGGGCCGAATATCCAGATCGGTCGTGGGGGAAAAAAACCCAAGGTGCACCCCAAAATACCCTTTCACCAGGCACAGGCTTTTAAAGAGCGCTTTAGCGGCAATACAGCTGTAGTGAGCGTAAGCTATATAGCCAGCGGCATTGCCCAGGTAAAATACCGGAACCGTAAAACCGACCCGAACATACAGGTATGGGCGGCAGACGAGCATTTTTTACAAACCAGTGGGTATGCACTGGAAAAAGGGCGCAATTTTAGTATAGCGGAAGTAAAAGATGCGGCCCCGGTAGCTATAATAGGACAGACGGTAAAAGATAAGCTCTTTCCTAAGGAAGATCCTATTGGCAAGCTTATACAGATACGAAATGCACGCTACCGCATAGTGGGCCTCACTGCAGAAAAAGGCAACAGCTTCGGCAGCGGGGGGGATAAATCCGTATTCATCCCCATACAAAAGGCGCGCAGCAGTTTTGGGAACAACTCGGGCACTTTTGCCCTGAATGTTATGGCGCTTAACGGAGCGGTAATAGATGATGTAGTGGGAGAAGCCACCATGGCCATGCGCGCAGTAAGAAAATTAAAGCCCAGGCAGGAAAGCAATTTCGACATTACCAAAAGCGATAATCTTTCCCAGTCGCTTATTGAAAACCTATATTACTTAAGAATTACAGCGGTGATCATCGGAGCGATAACCCTCTTTGGAGCAGCTGTAGCACTTATGAACATTATGCTGGTTTCGGTAACCGAGCGCACCCGGGAGATCGGCATCCGCAAAAGCGTAGGGGCCAAAGCAGGTACAATCATGATCCAGTTTCTTCTGGAAGCAGTATTAATCTGTATTTTCGGAGGGGTTGCTGGAATCATATTTGGTATAAGCATTGGGAATTTTGTGGCGTTATTTTTTGGCAGTGGGTTCGTCATTCAGTGGCCTATTATGGCTATGGCAGTCGGTCTTTGCCTTCTGGTAGGTGTAGTTTCCGGCTTCTACCCTTCTTTTAAAGCGGCTCGTTTGGATCCTATCGAATCACTCCGGTACGAGTAAACCCTTTTAGTTGCGGCCTTTCTTAAGCGATCTGCTGAAGACTAGTTCCCAATGCTCTTTTCAGGTTTTCTTTAAGCTGGATAAGCTGTTGTGCCAATTGGGTATGGGTGAGCAACATCTCCCTGTCCAACACGAGAAAGTGTTCAAAGCACCGCTGGTCTATAAAGATGGTGGCGGTTGGCTCCAGGCTTACCCAGTGTGTACTGATAAAGCGTTGCTGCAGGAACTCTTCGAGCCCTACCATATAGCCTTTTTCAAACTGAAGACTCAGGGAAGTGCCAAACCGTTGTTCTACTGCTCCCGAGAGCACCCAGTAAAAACCCTTGGCTGCATCACCGGCCCTGAAAAGGGTTTCCCCGGCATGGTCAAACACAATATAACTGCTTTGCAAGGCTATGTCTTCCAGCAAAGCGGAATCCGCCTCCTTGGGAAGTAATTCTTTCAATAGGGATATGATCTCCGGGACACTCACAGCATTTGGCTCAAATGAAGTAGCCAAAGTACTGGGACACTCAGCTTTTGAAAATGATATTTGTCAGGTCAGTCAAAAACGGCTGCCACTTCTCGCAGGGCTTCCGGATCTTCGAGTTTTATCCTACGTCCTTTGGTGCTGATGTACCGGTCTTCTTTCATTTCCGAAAGCAGCCGAATGGCCGATTCCGTAGCGGTACCCACCATGTTGGCCAACTCCTCACGGGTCAGCTTTACGTCCAAGTACCCTTCTTCATCCTTTCCAAAAGTGGTTTGTAGGAGCAGCAGTATCTCGGCCAGGCGCTCCCTAACCGTTTTTTGCGCAAGACTGGCAATCATTTTCCCGGCTTCACCCAACTCCCTGCACGACAGTTTCAGGATGTTCAAAGAAAATTTTGGGTTTTGTTCAATTACTTCAAAAAAGGATGACTTTGGGATATAACAGGCATAGGTATCTTCGAGGGCAGTGATAGAAGCACTGATCGGCTGATCACTGAGTATGCTCCGGTAGCCGATCAGGTCTCCGTTGGTGGCAAAACGCAGGATCTGCTCCTTTCCCTCTGTGCCAATTTTATAGAGTTTTAACTTGCCCTTATGGATGCAGTATATGCCCTGGGGGCGTGCACCTTCATGCATTACTACCTGGCCCTTGCGAAAAGACACACAGGTTTTTAGCTTACTCACCACATCTAACTCTTCGGTTCCCAGGTTATGAAAGGCACTGTTTGCCTTGTTTTGGCAAAACTGGCAATGGATGGGAGCTTCAAGTTCTTCTTTCAGACTCTTCATAATGCATCAAAAATAGGGCTTACAAAGCGTATTTAACAAATGTGTATGAATGAAAAGAGGTGCTGCCTGCGCAGCACCCTCTTTCCTACATGAAAACACTAATCGAAAACTTATTTTGTCATTGTCCCTGACCGAGAGAATAAGATCTCACGCCATCAAAGCGATACAGATTCTCGGTTTTGATCACTTCAAAACCATGATCGGCACAGGCTTGCAAAAGAGCGATGATCTCGGTTGGCTTTACCGGTTCTTTTGCTTCAAACCTGCAACGCCAGTGATCGGTACAAAAAGTCTCTTTGATGCCGTGTGGCCATACTTTTACGCCCCGGTTGGTTACCATCTGCAAAGACAGGTTGGGGGTACGTACTTCACTGAGTTTATCGCCAAACGCATTGGCATCGTTGCCTTCCCAATGAATAAACACATCCGTGCCAAGTAATTCTTTAACCGCGCTCTGCTTGCGTACATATGGCCTAAGGTTTACTTTGCCTCCTTCAGGGAAATGCACAGCCTTCAGGTGGGTCGGTTCCTGTCCCAAACACTCTATGATGCTTTCGGCAAATTCCCGGGTGCCCACTTTCCGCACACTCACTCCTTCGCGGTATACATCGGGTGTGTGTATGCCCTCTTCCAGGGTACGTAACCAGGCGTTGGTTATTTTTTCAGCCGCTTCATTCTGCCCCAGGTAGTGCAACATCTGTACAGCTGCCTGCAACAAACCGGAAGGGTTGGCTTCGTTCTTCCCGGCAATGTCGGGTGCCGTACCGTGTATAGCTTCGAACATGGCGAGCTCTTCCCCGATGTTCGCTGATCCAGCCAGGCCAACAGACCCTGCAATTTGTGCAGCAATATCGGAAAGCACGTCCCCGTACAGGTTCAAGGTCACGATCACATCGAAGCGCTCGGGGGTATCACTGAGCCGGGCAGCTCCTATATCGATGATCCAGTGGTCTGTTTCAATTTCCGGGTAATCTGCTTTTACTTCATCAAATACTTTGTGAAACAGCCCGTCTGTCTGCTTCATGATGTTGTCTTTCGTGAAACAAGATACCTTTTTACGCTTGTGTGCCCGGGCATATTCAAAGGCATAGCGTATGATCTTTTCACAACCGGGACGGCTCATGAGCTTCAGGCACTGCACTACTTCATCTGTTTGCTGGTGTTCGATCCCCGCGTACAGGTCCTCTTCGTTTTCGCGGATGATCACCACATCCATTTCCGGGTGTTTGGAAGCTACATAAGGCGAAAGGCTAAAGGCAGGACGCACATTGGCATACAAGCCAAAAAGCTTGCGAATGCTTACATTCAGGCTCTTGTACCCTCCCCCCTGCGGGGTAGTAATGGGTGCTTTTAAAAAGACCTTGTTTTTACGGATGGTGTCCATCGCCTCGGGGGAAATGCCCGAGCTATGCCCCTGGAGGTAAACCTCTTTTCCTATTTGCACTTCGTCAATCTCGAGTTGGGCATCAACTGCCTCCAGAATTTTCAAGGTGGCATCCATGATCTCCGGCCCTACGCCATCTCCTTTTGCTACGGTAATTCTTGCTGTATTCACTTTTTTGTTTTATTAAGCATGACAAATGTATTATGCTTCTACCATTATTTTTTATTTATATTTCTTATGGCATCCATAAACGTTTCTTTTGAAGCACTTCAAAAAATGACCTAGGTCATTTTGCAAACGTATTCAATATCCCATTTTTGCAGCGATGAAAGCCCCCGGGGAGAAAAAGATGGAATGCACCCATTGCCACCAACCGGTAACGGATGCCTTATGGAATGAGGCGCAGGATAAGGTGTATTGTTGCTATGGCTGTAAAGTAGTGGATGAACTGCTGGATGGAAGCGGGAACCTACTGAAGTCAACGGACCTGGACATAAAGGCATTTGCCTATCTGGAAGAAAAAAAGATCCTCCGTTCACTTTTGGAATTTAACGAGGGGCTCTTTTCCAGGGTAAGCATTCACCTGCCCGCCATCCACTGTTCCAGCTGTATTTATTTGCTGGAAAGCCTGCCCGAGGTAGAAGAAGGTATTTTGGAAGTGCAGGTGCATTTCACCAAAAAACAGGCCAGTATTACGTTTAAAAACAACCTCATCTCCCTGTCAAAGCTGGCGGCTTTACTGGATTATATTGGCTACCCCCCTGATTTTCAAACCAAGCTGGGCACTGGGAAAAAGAAGAAGAATGTATTGCTTATCCAGCTGGGCGTGGCCGGTTTCTTTTTCGGCAATACCATGTTGCTGGCCTTGCCTGAATATTTTGATGATAGCCTGGGCGCGGATGCTGCTTTGCAAACTTTTTTCCGTTTCCTGATGATGGGTTTCAGTTTGCCTGTATTGCTCTTTAGTGCCAAAGATTATTTCATCAACGCCTTTAAATCCCTACGGGCTGGTGTGCTGAGCATAGACCTACCCATTGCCCTGGGTATTGCCGTTCTTTTTCTGCGTTCGGTATTTGAAGTATTCAGCCAGCAGGGACCGGGTTATTTTGATAGCCTGTGCGGCCTGGTCTTTTTCTTATTGATCGGCAAGTGGTACCAGCAAAAAACCTATCAGAATTTCACCTTCGACCGTGACTTTCGTTCGTTTATTCCACTGGCGGCCAATTTGCTCCTAAGCAATGGCAAAGAAAAACCCATCGCGGTAGACGACTTGCAAAAAGGAGACGTCATCCTTTTGAGAAAAGGAGAAGTGCTGCCCGCAGACGCCATTTTGCGTAGTGAAAGTGCGTTGCTGGATTACAGCTACATAACAGGAGAGTCATTGCCGATAGAGAAGAGAAAAGATGAAACCCTCTATGCCGGTGCACGGGTAGAAGGGGCAGCCATACAACTGGAGATATCCAGCACTGTGGACCGCTCTTACCTCTCTTCCTTGTGGGGAAAAGAGCGCGACCGGCAGGCTCAGCACAAAGGCAGTCGCGGGTTCACCGACCGGATATCGCAGTATTTTACCCCCGCCATTATCCTCATCGCACTCGGAGCAGCAGGCATCTGGAGTACGGTAGATACCGCAAAAGCCATAACGGTATTTACGGCCGTACTTATTGTTGCCTGCCCCTGTGCGCTGGCCCTGGCCGAGCCTTTTGCAGGAGGCAGCCTGATGCGCTGGTTTGGCGTACACGGCTTTTTCTTGAAAAACGTAGCCGTACTAAACCGTTTACAGGAAGTGGATTATCTGGTTTTTGATAAAACGGGTACCCTTACCGAGCAGCACAACATGCAGGTAGAATGGAAGGGCGATCCGCTTAGCCCGCAGGAGAAGGTGGCCGTTGCTTCCTTAGCGGCCAACTCCCCGCATCTGCTCTCCAAAGCCATTGCCACGCACCTTCAGGTCGAAGGGGCCCACCCGCACCTCAGCGATCAGTTTGCCGAAAAGATTGGCCAAGGCGTAGAAGCCCGCATTACCGGGCAACACTATAAACTCGGCAATGCCACTTTTGTAGGGCTGCCCAACTCCAAAGCAGGCACCCGGGTTTTTGTACAAAAACAATCCCGGCTCCTCGGTTACTTCAGTTTTCACCAAAAAAGCCGGAGTAGGCTCACCCAGGTAATCCGAAAACTAAGGACTACTTACCGCCTCTCCCTCTTGAGTGGGGATAACGAAAGCGAACGCAAGCGCTTCGAAGGCGTTTTCGGGCCCGGTGCGGACCTGCGCTTTAACCAATCTCCTCGCGATAAACTTCAATACCTGGAACGCCTGCAGGCGCAAGGCCATAAAGTACTCATGTTGGGAGACGGGCTCAATGATGCGGGGGCCTTGAAACAAAGCAATGTGGGCATCAGCCTTTGTGAAAAGGACGTAAACTTTTTCCCGGCCAGTGATGCTTTGCTGATGGCACACTCTTTTGATAAGCTCGAAGCTTTCATCCGCCTGAGCAAGAAAAACAAACACGTAATATTCAAGGCTTTTGCGCTTTCGCTTTTTTACAACCTGGGTGGACTCAGCTTTGCCGTGGCCGGGGTATTGAGTCCTTTGATCTGTGCCATATTGATGCCCGTCAGCTCCATTAGCGTGGTGGTATATACTACGCTGGCCAATCGCTACCTCGTGAAAAAAGCCTTTGGTTAAAAGCTCGCGCAATCCTTGCAAAGCTCCAGTTCTGCTTTGCGTCCTTCTTTGAGCAAGTGTACATAACGCATGCGCTCCTGCCCCCGGTAAAGGTCAAACAGGTCTGTTTCAAGTACATTCCCTACTACGCCTTTTTTGTTCAGGTCGTTGCAGCAAACGGTTACCGCTCCATCGGGAAGCACTACCAATTGCCTTAGCAGCATCTCGCAACCTTTTTTGTTTACTTCCTGTTGTTCTCCAATATCAACCTGGCCACCCCAATCGTGTAACCTACGGTATTCCACTGAATCGAGCATGCGGGCAATACGCTGAAAATCGGGCGCCATCCAACTGTCGTTCAGAGGATGAGGGTGAGGCACTATGCTGATGCCAAAGGTTCTTACTTTCGGAGATAGTTCATTTTTCAGACGGATAAAATGTTCCACATTAGCCGCAAACTTTTCCCAGCGTGCGTTTACCCGCATTTCTTCGAACGCCTCAGGCGATCCTCCGTCCAGGCTAAAGCCTACCTCATCCAGAGTATGTAAAGACAACAAGGTCCTGGATAGCTTTTCGCGCAGCAGCATGCCGTTGGTGAGTAAAATTACCCTTGGATAAGCCTTGTTCTTCAAATGAAATATTTTCTTGTAGTGCGCCAATCGCTCAAAAAGCTCTACCCGCCGGGGGTGCATCAGGGTCTCCCCTCCATTGTGCAGGTTCAGGGTTTTTACCCTGCTGAAGCGCGGATCGTGCAACAGGCTTTCCATTACCTTGTCGAGCACTTTTGTGCTCATATAGCTTTTTGGCTTCAAGTGGTCGAGCGCACAAAACCGGCAACGCAAATTACAGGCGCTGCTGAATTCCAGGTTGATCTCTTTGGTGGAGGCCAGACTTCCCGAGTATGGACCGTGGAAACGGAAGTACTGGTAGTCGTATTTAACCTCCTGCGCTTTTTTAACCAGCCGCCAGGCGGCCGGATTTCCGGCTATGGTGCTTTTAAGTTTACGCGTCCATTTTGACATAAGCGGGCATATGGCACAGGCCATGCAGATTTTTATATTCAATTAAACAAAAAACTGAAAAGATCAAGTTTTATAAACTGATATGTATCAGTTTAAACGATGACTTGCGTCATTTATAAAGGAAGGTACGGGGGATATTTTCGTAGCGTAATTCTTATAAAATGAGATTTTTCGCACTGCTGCCCCTCCTCTTCTTCTCCAGTCTTCCCGATATATTCCTGCACACCTACAAAACCAACGAAGCCCAATCTACGATGTCTATATCAGGCACTTCAACCCTGCACGATTGGGAAATAACAGCCGAAAGCTTTACGGGAGAATTAAACATAGACCGCTTTACTGACTCCATAGACATCAAAAACCTTAACCTCGCCATTCCCGTAAAAAGCCTGAAGAGCGGCAAAAGTGCCATGGACCGGAATACATACAAGGCATTGAAGAGCGAAACGCATAAAACAATCGAGTATACCCTCATCAGGGTAACAAAACAAGAACGCGTTTCCGCAGATGAACTGCAGCTGCATACCCTGGGTACACTTACGGTGGCTGGCCAAGGCGAAACCCTGAACATCCCTTTACGCGCAAAACTAAGCAAGGCCGGGGTAAGCTTTTCAGGCAGTACGGAATTGAACATGACCCAGTTTGGAGTGGAGCCTCCTTCCTTCATATTCGGCACGGTAAGCACGGGCGACCGCATTACCATTCAATTTAACATCAACTATAATTTAAACGCTCAGAAATGAACCGAACAAGTTTTATGAAATCCTTTGTTACCGCAGCTTTTTTAGCAGGTACTACTTCGTTATTCGCGCAATTGGAAAGCGAACGCAGCATGCAACAATTTCGCTACCCCGACCAAAGAGGCATAAACCGATTTGAGGCCCTGGACGATGACGGAACGCCTTTTGAGGGGGTAAAAGTGCGCTTAGGCGGGGCTTTTGCCGTACAATTCCAGGCACTGGATCACTCCACCGGTACTACACAGGATACCCTTATCGACCTGGGTTCAAACTTTAACCTGCCCACCGCCAATCTCGACCTCAACGTAGCCCTGGCGGACGGAGTGCGTATGCATATGCGTACATACTTATCTTCTCGCCACCACCCCGAAAGCTGGGTAAAAGGGGGGTATGTGCAGATCAGTAAGCTGGACTTTATCCGCGAAGACTTTTTGAAATCCGTAATGGACATCACCACTGTGAAGATAGGTTTGATGGAGATCAATTATGGCGATTACCACTTCCGGAGATCCGATAACGCCACGGCCATTTTCAACCCCTTTGTGGGCAATCTTATCCTGGATGGATTTAATACAGAGGCAGGTGCCGAAATATATGTAACCCCCGGTGATTTTCTTTTTATGGCCGGTGTAACCAACGGCAAACTCAACCAGGGAGTGAATAATCCGGGGAGTTTTGGGCCGGTGTTTTTGGCCAAAGCGGGTTATGACAAGCAAATGAACGAAGACCTGCGCCTGCGCCTTACGGCTTCGCTGTATACTACTTCAGAATCCGGACGTAACTTTCTCTACGATGGCGATCGGGCAGGCTCCCGCTTTTACCTGGTAATGGAAAACCAAGATGCCAACCCCGTCAGCAACTTCCGTTCCGGTCGTTACAGCCCGGGTTTTAACAATGAAATTACGGCCATTATGATCAACCCTTTTGTGAAATTTAAAGGACTGGAACTTTTGGGTACAGTAGAGTTGACCAGTGGAAAGGCCAATGCTGAAGCCAACACCCGTAACTGGACCCAATTGGCCGGGGACCTGGTATACCGTTTTGGGGAAACCGAAGACTTTTATGTAGGCGCCAAGTACAATATGGCTGCCGGTGAAGAAGCCTTCACAGGCAATGACGTAAGCATTAGCCGTGTAGAGGCCGGGGCCGGTTGGTACATGACCAAAAACATGATGCTAAAGGCTACTTACGTAACGCAAACCTATGATGGTTTTGACCAAAGCAGCTTATTTCATGAAGGAAACTTCAACGGTGCTATATTAGAGGCCGTAATAAGTTTTTAAGCTGATATATATCATTTCTGCCTCATACAGGCACCTTTACATTTGGCCAAACTTTAAGAAGCATGTCTGCCATTTACATACTCATTTCTGTAAGTTTTCTCGTAGCGGTAGGTTTTTTAGCTGCCTTTATCTGGAGCATCAAAAATGGCCAGTACGATGACGACTACTCCCCCGGGGTACGCATGCTGAAAGACAATCATAAATCCAAGCAATAATCAAAATCCCTTGTATGCAACGCGAAACTTTTCATTATGACAACCGGTGGACCAGGAATTTCCTGGTGGCTACCATGATCTGGGGTATTATTGGTCTTCTCGTAGGGCTTGTCATTGCCTTGCAGTTGGTCTTCCCCGAGCTAAACATGGATACCTCCTGGCTCACTTTCGGACGCCTGCGTGCCCTGCACACCAACGGAGCTATTTTTGCCTTTGTAGGGAACTCCATTTTTGCAGGGGTCTACTACTCGCTGCCGCGCCTGTTGAAAACCCCAATGGCCAGCAACTTTTTAAGTAAGCTGCACTTCTGGGGCTGGCAGCTCATCATCGTGTCGGCCGTGCTTACCCTGCCGCTGGGGATTACTTCTTCTAAAGAATATGCGGAGCTGGAGTGGCCGATCGATATCGCCATTGCCCTCATCTGGGTAACCTTTGGGGTAAACATGTTCTGGACCATACTGAAAAGAAGGGAGCGTCACCTCTACGTAGCCATCTGGTTTTACATTGCCACTTTCGTGACCGTGGCCCTGTTGCATATTGTGAACAACCTGGAGCTTCCGGTTTCTTTCCTCAAGTCGTACTCCGTGTTTGCCGGGGTACAGGATGCCCTCGTGCAATGGTGGTACGGGCATAATGCAGTGGCTTTCTTTTTAACCACCCCGGTGCTCGGTTTGATGTATTACTTCATTCCCAAAGCAGCCAATCGCCCGGTATACTCCTACCGCCTTTCGATCGTACACTTCTGGGCTTTGATATTTATCTATATCTGGGCCGGCCCACACCACCTGCTGTATACCAGCTTACCTGATTGGGCACAAAGCTTAGGTACAGTTTTCTCCATCATGCTCATCTTCCCCAGCTGGGGGGGTATGATCAACGGTTTGCTTACGTTGCGTGGCGCCTGGGACAAGGTGAGGGAAAGTGCCGTACTTAAGTTTTTCGTAGTGGCGGTAACCTGTTATGGTATGGCCACCCTCGAAGGGCCCCTGCTGAGTTTGAAAAACATCAATGCCATTGCGCACTTCACCGACTGGATCCCTGCGCACGTGCACATTGGTACATTGGGATGGAACGGCTTTATGATCTTCGGTATCATCTACTGGTTGATGCCCAAGCTCTACCAGACCAGCCTTTTCTCGCATAAAATGGCGAATGCGCATTTCTGGATCGGTACCCTGGGCATCATCTTCTGGGCCTTGCCTATGTACGTAGCCGGCTTTACTCAAAGCCTGATGTGGAAAGAGTTTAACCCTGATGGCACCCTGGTATACGGCAACTTCCTGGAAACCGTTACCCAGATCATTCCCATGTACGCCTTACGTGCCTTAGGGGGCACCCTGTACATCGTTGGTATGGTGATCATGGCGGTAAACGTGATCCGTACCGTAGCTTCCGGTAAATTCCTGAAAAACGAAGAAGACAGTGCTGTACCCTTTGGCCGCGTGTTCAATAAGCCCAAGGGAGAACACTGGCACCGCTGGATCGAAAGACGCCCCGTTCAGTTGTTGGTGGTAAGCCTCGTAGTAGTGCTGATCGGAGGGATCATCGAGATCGTGCCTACTATGATGGTAGAAAGCAATATTCCTACCATTAAAAGTGTAAAACCCTATACAGCCCTGGAACTGGAAGGCCGTGACCTATACATCCGGGAAGGCTGTAATGCCTGCCACTCGCAAATGGTGCGCCCTTTCCGTTCTGAGACCGCCCGTTACGGGGAATACTCTAAGGCCGGGGAATTTGTTTACGATCACCCCTTCCTGTGGGGAAGTAAACGCACGGGCCCCGACCTGCATCGCCTGGGTGGAAAATACCCACACAGCTGGCACTACAACCACATGCTGGAACCCACCAGTATGAGTCCGGGTTCTATTATGCCCCGCTACCCCTGGCTTTTTGAAAACAGCCTGGATACCAGTCTTACCAAAGCGAAACTACAAGCCATGGTAAGTTTGGGCGTGCCTTATGAAGAAGAGTACATCAGCAATTACCAGGTGTACCTGACAGAGCAACAAGATGCGATCGCCAATGAACTGCGCGACCAGATCGAAGACCTGGAAATAAACAGCAATGACGAGATCATCGCCCTTATTGCCTACCTGCAACGCCTGGGGGTAGACATCAAGGCTATGGATACCGAAACCGCAGAAAAATAATTGCCATGTTAAAGCTTATAAAACACCATATGGAAAGCATCAGCGGGATAGAGATCTATCCCCTGATCTCCTTCATCATCTTTTTTACCTTTTTTGTTTTGATGCTTATTTATGTGCTGAAAGCGGATAAGAAGCACATGGCAGACTTAGGTGCACTCCCCCTTGATTTGGAAACCAATACCCCCGACCATGAAAAAGAAAAATAGAACCCTGACAGGCTTTTTATTGCTGGTTTTTGCCGGCGCCATAGCCGTACCTTTTATAGATGGCGACAAAGCCGCCAATCTTTTGGTAGACCCACTTTTTTGGATGGTAGTGCTCGTTGTATTCTTCCTCATCCTGGCTTCTGCTGCCATTCATAGCGCTCTGGACAGTATCAAATACTATGTATTGCGCAAAGAAGGGCGTTTGGAAGAAGCTACCGAGGCCGAGGTAGCTGCTGCTACGGGAGAAGACTTCTTTTCTCGCCTTTGGAGAAAAATGCAGGATGCGAAGCCTATTGAGCGCGAAAGTGAAATAGACCTGGACCACAACTATGATGGCATACGCGAGCTGGACAACAATTTGCCGCCCTGGTGGCTCTGGGGTTTTTACCTGTCTATTGCTTTTGCGGTGGTATACCTGATACGCTACCATGTGGTGCAAAGTGCGCCTTTGCAAGAGGGAGAGTACCAGGCACAAATGGCCGCTGCTGAAGTGCAAAAAGCCGAGTACCTGAAAAACGCAGCGAATCTGGTAGACGAAAACAACGTAGTAATGCTTACAGACGAAGCATTGATCTCTGATGGCTCCAAGATCTTTAACGCCAATTGTGCCGTTTGCCATGCGGCAGATGGAGGCGGGGGCGTAGGTCCCAACCTCACCGATCCGTATTGGATACACGGGGGCGACATCAAAGCCATCTTCTCTACCATTAAATACGGGGTACCTGCCAAAGGCATGATCCCCTGGAAAGATCAGCTCAACCCTTCACAAATGCAGAAAGTGGCTTCTTATATCATGACGCTGAAGGGAACTACACCTGCCGACCCAAAAGATGCGGAAGGAGAGTTGTATACCCCCGTAATAGAAGAAGAAATTTCACCTGCCGACAGCAGCAGCGCAAGTGACCCTGTAGAAGAAAGTGTAGCTGAAGATACCCCGACTGAGGAAACAGAGCAGCAACTCAGCGCATCATAGTTGCATACACCTACGGTACCAAAGGAAGAAGATTGAAAATGAAGGAAGGAGAAGCACCTGAAGAAAAGGACGAGAAACGCAGCATACACATCCCTAACCCGAATTTCAGGGATCACATCGGCACCATTGACGATGAAGGGAAACGAAAATTTCTCTACCCCCGCAAAACGAGTGGCAAATACACCAATTACCGGAGGTATGCCAGTTATGTGTTGCTGCTCATCCTTGTGGCTACTCCTTTTATTTACGTAGACGGCAGGCCCTTTATGATGTTCAACGTGCTGGAACGGAAGTTCATCCTCTTTGGGCAGATCTTCTGGCCGGAAGACTTTTACCTGGCCGTATTGGCTATGATCATTGGCGTACTTTTCATCGCGGTGTTTACCGTAGCTTTTGGAAGATTGTTTTGCGGGTGGGTGTGCCCGCAAACCATCTTCATGGAGCATGTTTTTCGCAGGATAGAATACTGGATCGATGGCGACCGCAACCAACAGATGCGCCTGGCGGCCATGCCCTGGAATGCCGAAAAGATAAGAAAGCGTGTATTGAAGAACAGCCTTTTTTACCTGATCAGCTTTGCCGTGGCCAATATATTTATGATGTACCTCATCAGCCGCGATGCCTGGTGGGCAATCGTAAGCGATAACCCGGCCCACCACCTCAGCGGCCTGTTTACTTTACTCATCTTTTCCGGGGTATTCTTCTTCATATTTGCCTGGTTCAGGGAGCAGGTTTGCCTTATTGTATGCCCTTACGGGCGTTTGCAAAGCGTGTTGCTCGACCGCCATTCCGTAGTGATCGCCTACGATTATATAAGGGGCGAGATCCGCAGCAAATTCCGTAAGGGAGAAGACCGAGAGGCAGTGGGTAAGGGAGATTGTATCGATTGCAACCAATGCGTGGAGGTATGCCCTACCGGTATCGACATCCGCAACGGCACCCAGCTGGAATGCATCAATTGCACGGCTTGTATGGATGCCTGCGACCACATCATGGACCGCATTAACCGCCCCAGGGGGTTGATCCGCTACGACAGCGAGGAGAACATTGCCGAAAACAAGAAAACGATCTTTACCGCCAGGGTAATTGGCTACATGGCGGTACTTACCATATTGATAACAGGTATGAGCTTCTTGTTGGCCAGCCGTACGGAGGTGGAGGCCATTTTACTCCGCATGCCCGGTCAGCTGTACCAGAAGGTAGACGAACAGACCCTGAGCAATGTGTACAATTACAAAATGATCAACAAAACGCCCGATGCACTCGAATTGCAGATCAGGTTGCTTGCACCGGAAGGGGAACTGAAACTTGTAGGCGCCAATCCTATAAAGGTTCCTCCGAGCGACCTGGCAGAAGGTGCCCTGATCATATACCTGAAGAAATCCATATTGCAAAGCCGCAATACGGAAGTTACTTTAGGGCTTTATAAGGGAGAAGAACTGATCGATGAGATCGAGACCAATTTTAACGGGCCGATCGTAAGAAGGTAAGCGCGGTTTCTACCGCACGGCCTTCTTTTGTTGTTTAACCGCAAAGAGAATACAATGAAACTAAACTGGGGAACCGGAATTGCCATAAGCCTCGCGCTGTTTGCATGCCTGATGGGCTTTATGGTGTACCTGGCCATGCAGCAGGATTTTGACCTGGTGAGTGAAGATTATTACAGCGAGGAAATTGCTTACCAGGAGATCATCGACCAAAAGCAAAACACCCTGCGGCTGGAAGGAAAAGCGAGCTTACAACTGAACGAGGAGGGCGTATTTTTACAACTTCCCGCTGATCTTGAAGGAAAAACAAAAAGTTTCGAGGGCTTGATGTACCACGAGCAGGAAGCCGATAACGACTTTAGCTTTGGGGAGGAGCACACTGAGGAAAACCGCTTTGAAATACCTTTTACACAGTTTGCCCAAGGCAAATGGATCGCCAAAATAAAAGTGCATTGTGAAGGCGTAGACTACTACTTTGATCCTCAAATCAATTTATAATGTGGTGGAGCGCACTGCTACTGGGCCTTATCTCTTCCCTGCATTGCGTAGGCATGTGTGCTCCCCTGCAAGTGGCGGCCATCAGCGCCTTCCGGAAACAAAGCCATAAAGGGCATTTGCTGCTCTATCATGCAAGCCGCATCCTTACCTACGGCCTTTTAGGCGGTTTGGTGGGTTTGCTGGGCAAAGGCCTGGGCTTGCAAGCCTGGCAGCAGCAAACCTCCTTACTGGGCGGGCTTTTCCTTTTACTGGCTTTTGCCGCCTTTTACCTGTTGAAATTAGACCGGCACCTCCTGCGCCTGCTCTTCCCCTACCTTAGCCGTTTACGTGGAAAACTACAACAAAACCGGGCGGCCCAAACGCTTTATTTTAGTGGGAGCGGGTTTATAAACGGGCTCCTGCCCTGTGGTATGGTATACCTGGCGCTTTTCCCGGCTATGGGCAGCGGTACCACCTGGGCATCGGTCATGTATATGCTGTTTTTTGGCCTGGGTACTTTGCCCCTGCTGGCCCTGGCCAACCTGGGCGGGTTGAGTTTTTTGAAAAGCCGCAGCCGTTGGGTACAACGCCTTATCCCGCTAATGATCGTAAGCACCGCCCTCCTGCTGATCCTGCGCGGCATGGACCTGGGCATTCCTTACCTTTCTCCGCAATTGCCCCCGGAAACAGAACAAACTGCGGGCTGTCGCTAAACTACTATAGGAAATCGCTTATAGATAGTGAGAGAGTCATCACTCAAAACCTGAACCGGCCTGTACTAGCTATTGTACAGTTCCCCCGGTTAAAGAAGCGGGTTCGGTAATTGTCCCTGAAGCAGTGGCCGTACTGCCGTTTTTGTCCGTTACGGTTACGGTATAGGTCCCTGCCGCTAAACCCGATATAGTATTACCATCAGATGAACTGTCATCAATACTCGCTCCATTAGACCATTGATAACTGTAATTGGGCGTGCCATTGGTAACTCCGGCCGTTAAAGAACCATCCGTACCTCCGGTACAGCTTACGTGGGTTGTATTGCTGATGTCGGCCAAAAACTCGAGTACTGCATTTGAAACAACAGTAGTATGGCTATCCGTAACGCTAAACGGGCCATCGCTAACCATTATGGTAAAGGTGGTGGTTTCGGTGTTGCCTACGGCTACGCGGTTGTCGGCCGGGTTAAACACCAAAGCCCTTAGGGTGGTTTGCAGGCTGGCGGCATCGGTTGCTGTAAGGGTGTAAGGCCCGGAGCCACTTAAGCCTGCACCGGAAAGGGTGCCTTTGGCGTTATCGTCCAGGGTAATGGTGGCGGAAAGGTTATCGCCATTGGGGTCCAGCACTTCTATCGCAGCAAATGGGCTGAGTGTGGCGTCTTCATCTACCAACTGGTTGGATAAGGCATCCCAGATCACGGGACCTGCCAATGAATATTCATTAATGCGCCTGGTGTCCCTTCCGAGAACAAAAACTTTTGTTCCGGCTTTATCAAATGCCATTGATACAGGAATGGCTTCCTGACCTGATACCCTTAATCTTTCACCGTTTCCAGCAAAAACAGCAGTAGAAACATCATAAGCGATAGATAAATGATACTCGTTGATACGATCACTGGCGGAGCCCAACACAAACATCTTAGTACCCTCACTGTTAAAAACCAATGATTGAGGAAATGCTTCCTGTCCTGCCACCGAAAACCTCTCCGCATTTCCTGCAAAGGCTGCAGTAGATACATCAAATGCCGTAGCAAGACTATATTCATTGATATCACGTCCATCGGACCCGGTAACATACATCTTGGTGCCCTCATTATTAAAAGCCAGGCATGTAGGAGACTGCTCCTGATTGCTTATCGAAAACCTCTCCGCATTTCCTGCAAAAACTGCCGTAGAAACATCATAAGCTGTCGAAAGCGTATATTCATTAATATCCTTCCCGGCATCCCCCATAACAAACATCTTAGTACCATCATTATTAAAGACCATAGATTGGGATTGAGTTTCTTGTGCTGCGACCGAAAAACGTTCATCATTCCCGGCATAAGTAGCTGTTGAGATGTCATAGGCCGTTGACAGGCTGTATTCAAGAATACGATCAGCCGGGCCCAGAATGAACATTTTAGTGCCGTCATCATTAAATGTCAACGACCTGGTGCTGTTTTCAAAATGAGAGGCTCTATCCTCATCTCCGGCATAAATGGCCTTTGAAACATCATAGGCATCGCCTACCGGGTGAGGGAGTGCCGTGTAGCCTCCTGAGAAGGCATTCCCGGCCATGTCCTGGATACCGGTGCCACTGGCTTTGAGGGCTATGTTTACAGTGCCATGCCCTG
Source organism: Owenweeksia sp. (assembly GCA_028285465.1). GTDB lineage: Bacteria > Bacteroidota > Bacteroidia > Flavobacteriales > Schleiferiaceae > JANQPD01. Next base: position 49,672 of record JANQPD010000065.1, read on the forward strand.
TGAGGTTGTTTACCGTTACGGTATAGTTGGCTCCGCTACCACTGATACCGGCCAGGCTGGCGGTCACTGCTGTGGAGGTTTCCAGCGTAAAATCACTGAGGTCTACCCCGCTTACCGTTTCGCTGAACGTTACGGCAAAATCGACTGAGGAAGCGGTACTGCCGGCAGTAGTGATTGCTACGGAAGGGGGCGTGGCATCCAGGTTAAAGTTGGTAAACGCAGTGGTCGAAAGGTCGGTATTGGTACCGGCAAATATATAGTTTGCAGCCTCTTCCAGTTTGTCCTTGTTTACGTTTGTTCTGTCGGCAGCAGAGGTGTTGTATTCTACCCGGTTCACCCCACCGGAGAAATAGGGCTCATTGTTGTAGCTGAACTGTGGAAAGTCATCGACCAAAATGGCATTTGGAAAATCGGGGGTGGGGTCTAAGGCGGATGGGATAGGCCCACCCGTAAGGTTGGTGGGGGCGTAAGACGATGAGCCGGGAAAAAATGCGGCATGGATCTCGGTAACTCCGTTGGTGGGGTCTGCATCACTGTCGGTATATACATACAGGGCCTCTCCGTTGCTGGCTATGGAAAAGGGTCCGCTGCCGGCTATGTGCTGCACAGAAACACTGCCTGAGCCGGCTGAAACACTGGCCGTAAAGGTATTCGAGCTGCTGGGTGTATTTTCTTTAAAGTAAATCACATTGCCTTTGCCGATGGCGGAGGTAATGGTGATCCGGACCACGCTTTCTGCGGCATCATCGAAACGGTTCGTAGTGTTGTTGTACTCATTTTCGGTGAAGTAATATGTTTCACCCACTGCCAGATCCTGTAGCGCCAGCAGGGAAACGCCATCTTCGGTTGCCTCCAGGCTTTTGGAACCTATTATGGCTATTTCCTGTGCATGTACGTGCCCAAACACTATGCTCAACAGCAGTACGGCCAGTGTCCTTTTCATTGCTACTTTTTTTCTTTGGGTCTTCCCGTTTTTCACGTTCCGGATCGCATTATTCACTTGCTTCTGTTTCGTTGCGGTTGGGGTAGATCCCGTCTATGGAGATCAGGTAATTGATGGTCAGAAAGGGGTTTCTGATGTCTACTTTCTCGCCCACGAAAGGGGTTTCCTCAACACCTGCCAGGTAGGTGTTTTCCGATGGTTTGGTGCTGTATGGCCCGGCATTTTTGTTCAGGACAGCGTTTGGAATGTTTACCTGCTGTCCATCGTCTACCGCATTGACGGCCAGTTTTACGTCATGATTGTGTTCCGGCAGGTTTTCTGCGCTAAGTAGGATCTCATTAGCCCCTACAGTCTGCCCTACTTCGTGTAGTGTGGTACAGCAAAGGGGTATCCTGCTTTTCAGATCGGGCAGTTTGAAGCTTGTTTTGCCGTTGCCCCCGTATGTATTCCGGATGAGGCTGAACAACTGCTGAGAGGATGCCATGGATAAAGGTTGACCATCACAATAATTCAACCCATGATCACGCGCATTACCGTACACACCGGCAAAGGGTATTATCTCTCCCATCAATGTGCCATGGCTGTTCGGGTTAGAAACACCTTCCACGCAAATGATGTAATTGAGCGCGGTAGCAGGGTTTGTAATGTCCAATTCTCCATTGCCTCCCCGGTTTTCCTGGACAATACCGCCTAGTGTTGCCGGAACCGTTGCTTCCTGGCTGAACCTTCCGGCATTTCTATTGATAAATCCATTGGATGGGGATGGGGTGTGCGCACTGTCGGCTTCATTATTTACGGCTAGCTTAACGTCATGCGTATGCCCGGGCAATTGGTTCAGGCTAAGCCGGATACGGGTATTTCCTCCTGTTTGCCCAACCTCTTCATAGGTTTGGGCTCCGGTAGCCAACCTCTCCCTGAAGTCCGGAAGTTTTGGGTTGCCCTGGTTGTCTTCGCCATATTTAAAACCCAATAGTGTGGTGAAAGCCGGGTTTTTGGTAAAGGAGTAAGAGGCGCCATTGCAAAGTTTCCAGCCCCGGGGGGGATTGGCATTGGGCCAGATGGTTAATTGCCCCAGAAATCCGTGTACATCATCGGCCCGGTACCGGATGGCATACACCATTTTCACCGCACGGTTTTTTACGGGAACAGGGGTGGCATTCCCTACCTCTTTTTGAGAGAGCTCTCCCAAAAAAGCATCTTCCGAAGGTTCCTGGCTGAATACACCGGCCTGGTTATTCAGGTAGGCATTGGCGGGGGTATTCAGCACTTCTTCGCCTCCGCTGGTGTTGTCTACTTCTAATTTTACCTGGTGGTTGTGTTGCGGCATCTGATCCATGGTGAGCACCACTTCATCGGCACCGCTTTGCCTACCGAGTGCACTTTCACTTTCGGGTTGTCTTACAAAGCGGTCTCTTAGGTCAGGAATGGCAAAAGTGGTGGTATCGGCCCGGTCGTAGGTAAAGCGGTCTCCTACCATGCGGTACAGCTTGCTGTATGTATTTTTGTTCAATCTCCGGCCATCGCAGAGCATGAAATTTGACGGGGCAAAGCCAAAAGCAAAAATTTTTATTTCTCCGATGTATCCGTTCATATCAGTATGATTTAAGGTTTTGTTGATTCATGAGTGTCCATTGGATCAGCGCATTGGATTTACCCTCCAGGCCCAGTTTGCCGATGATGTTGCTGCGGTGTTTCTCTACCGTGCGAATGCTACAGGCCCGGGCATCTGCTATTTGTGCTGAGGTAAGTCCACTTTGTACGGCCCGGAGCACTGCTTTTTCCGTAGTACTTAAAGCCTCCAGGGGATTATTGGGAATGGTGGAAAGTGAATGTTTGGGCATAGCACAAAGCTACCGGAAGGGGTATGCGTGGGCCATACGTAGCGCCTCGTAAATACCTACGTAGTGCTACGTATTTTTTAGTTTGCCATGCCTTTGTTATAAATCAATTGGCGTACATGCTTCCTGAAGGTCCAGCAAGGTGTGAAGTGAATTGCAGGTATGCTTGCTGGTGGGCAGCAGTGCTTAAAACCTGGGGGCTGTAAGGTCTTTTTTTGCTCAACTTCCCCTACTCGTGAATAATTAAGTCATCCAAATTTATACGTACTTTATCCTTAAATTAGACTATGTATTAACGTGAAAGTACATTGCGAAAAGCATAGATATTTTTGACCCTCGAATTACTTAGCTTTGAACCTATGAACGTCCGCCTCACTCAAGACCAGAAAATAAAGCTCCTGAACTCGGATGATGTGTACAGCATTATGCAACAAATACTGATGCGGGAGAATAAGATCCGCAGGAACCAGGAGCACTTTTGGGTAATTGGCCTCGACAACCGGAACAAAATCCTGTTTATAGAACTGATCGGGCTTGGCCAGGTAAACCGTGTGGGTGCGAACCCTCCCGATGTGTTCCGCATGGGCATTTATAAAATGGCCGTACGGATGATTTTAGTACATAATCATCCAAGCGGTGAAGTTGACCCTTCCAGGGAAGATAGAGACTTCACGGATAAAATGTTGAAAGTCGGTAAACTCATCAGTATTGAAGTGTTAGATCATTTAGTAATCTCTGAAACAACCTATACCAGCTTTAAGGATAAGGGCATTATGGACGAGCTGACCAAGTCAGGTCTGTTTGAAATTGTGGAGCGAGAAAAAGTTGCGATCAAAGAGTGGCAATTGAAAATGGAAGCAGAACGGGGTGAACACAGAGGCAAACTTGCAATTGCTAAGAAGATGAAGAAGGAAGGGTATGACAATGACACGATAAAAAAGTTGACCCGTTTACCCATCGCAGAAATTCGCGAACTTTAAGTAAGCCTATCTCTCATTTTTCTTCCTTACTACTTCTTGAACTAATCGAGTCCAGCTTGAACTGATAATGATTTTTTACAGAATCAAGTTCTACTTCATGAATCTTGTTAATTGAATCAATGGCAACCGCATTATTCTTATTCAATTCACTTTTCTCGTTGTCAGTCGATTTTCTCAATTCCTTTAACTCCTTTTTCAAATTCTCTTCTTCCGTAGTGTTCAAATACCTACCCAGCCCCCAACCAGATGAAAGTAGGCCTAAAACTATTCCTGATAAAATCAACCAGGATTTAAAGTTCATATTTTTGATTATGTCAATCGGCTTTAGCCCTTCTATATCAACGGCAGAAGACTTGGTTGCCTCTTGGTGGTTTTGATCTTTGGAGGCACTTAAAACCTTAATAAAGAAATCAATCTTGCATAGAATGGAAGCTCTAATTTTTTGATATTCCCTTTTTTCAAAACATGCTCCCTCTTCATGATTTGTTAAAAAGGCAATTGGCAGTCTATCGCTATTATTCTGCTTTATAAACCCTTTTAAAGTTATTTCTTGCTCATTAAACTTAAAAAGGTAAGGAATACTGCGTCTACTGCCAGTAGGTATTTGTTTGAATGTTTTTTGAGACTCAGCCTTATTTCGGGCCTCAAAAATTCTTTTTAACTCATCTAGGATTAACCCTTGCCCATCATCTTCCGTCCAATAAATGAAGTTACACTGCGCTTTTTCCTTTAGAAAAGAGTTAAACTCATCAAGTATCGCTAGCTCGATATCGTCAAACCACTGATCTAGGTCATCAAATGGAATGTCATTCTGTGAAGCAAAGTTCTCTATAGAGAATTCTCGACTATCAGTCGAATTCAAGTTCTTAGCATGGATAGCAATAACTTTTTTGATACTTCTACCCTGAACTTCTTTTTCTAAGTAAGTGAAGTGAATAACATAGGAATCCTCTGGATTTGTGAAAAGTGCCTTAATTTCTTCTCTAAGCGTCATAGCTTCCTATTAGCTTTTGAAATTGAGTAGCCACTACAGAGAGACCTCTGGTCACAATCTTTGCAAATAGAGTACTTACAAACTCTATCAAACTTTTTGTTTCTTATGTCCGATACAACACCTTTAATTTTATTTTCTATTGCAACGAGGTGGTCTTCACTTAGTTTCTTGGGTATTCCTGAATCCTGAGGCACTTCACCATCTCTCTTATTCTCTTTGTCTTGAAGTATATAGATTCTTATATAATCTGCTTTTTCGCCTGTCAGCTCTTTATGTCCCAGCCCATATAAATGAAGTTGTTCCTCTGTCAGCTTTTTGTCTTGTGAATCGTTGCTTGATTTGAACTCAATGATTGTAGTTTCGAGGTTTCCCTGGAAGTCTTTTTTCTTAATCAAGTCGATTCTTCCTGAGACGAATATACCATCCCCTAAATTCAATTGAATGTCCTTCTCGACAAGTTCAATCTCATGAAAATCACTCTTATTTTCCTTAATATATGTTTCAACCACTTCTCTTGCCGTGGCTCTCATTTGCCTCTTTAACTCAGGTGGGGCATATGGAAAATTCTCATGATTGCTTATAACTTCATCTGTATTGTCCTCTGATATATCTTCCTGATTAAAAGCTCGCTTATGTATTTCTGATAAGGAGTCGTGAATAGTTTTCCCAAACCCCATTCTTGGGCTCAATGGTGAAGCAAAACCATATATAGAAACCAGTTTAAAACGATAAGAACAATCGAAAAAATCCTTTAGAACGGTGAAATTCAGTTCAATGTTATTAGTAGATTCCTTGGGAACAGAAGGGAGTTCTTTCAATTCACTATAATCCTCATGTTCCGAAGATATTAGATAATCAGAACTTGATATTTCATTAATAAAAAGTGAGGGCTTCTGATACAATCGATTTGTAAGAGACGGTGCCCTTGAAATGAATAGATATTTTTTTGCCCGTGTTATTGCCACGTAAAATAATCGTCTTTCAGACTCATGATCGTCATCCAAGCCTCTATACTTATCAGAGTTTTCAATTAGATCAGCATCAATGAATTTCCATTCAGTGACTCCCCCTCTCCTCTTTGAAGGAAAATAATTTCTATTCATACCAGGAATAAAAACTACTGGGAATTCTAACCCTTTTGATTGATGAATTGTAATTATTTGTACAGCGTTCGGTGTTTTATACGTGCTATTTATCCATCCTTCGGGGTAATAATCTTTAGCCGCATGTTTAATAAAATTCAGGAAGTTGAAAAGATAAAATGAAGCACTACCAGTCTTATAATTGATGGACTCGAAATCGTTAATTACCTGACTAAATTTGCCAAGATTATACATTACAATTTCGCCTGATGAGTTATCATGTTTTTCAGGCGACTCGGGAAACGATTCTTCCCTAATATTCGCATCTTCAAGGAAATTCCAGAATATATCTTGAAGACAGAACTCCCAATACATTACTGGCCTAGGCTCTCCTTCTTTTTTGGGAATACTTCTCTCAGGATCTTGTTTCTTAAGCTTTTCAATGGCCTCAGAGATTTTATCCTGTTGAACAGTGCACTTAGGGATTTCTGTCCAAGCTAAAGCCAGTTCCGACTCATCGATTTCGCCATTTAAAAATTCAAATATCCCTAAAGATGCCTTTATTTCAGGTCTCTCAAATAGCTTATTTACACCCCCTGTAATGTATGGAATGTCCTCTTGATCAAAAATTTTGGTGATCTCTTCTGCCTTACTCCATTTCCTGATCAAAATGGCAAAATCAGAATAGGCCAAACCTCTGGTTTCATCATTTGGTTTGTCTTGAAAAGACTTCCCTTTTAAGCTTTTGATTGTTTCTAAAATAAAGGAGTTTTCAGCTACTTCATTCTCAAACTCATTGTATAGAATGTTATTTCTATCGTATGCATGATGGCTAGCAGAGATCATTTTCTTGTCTAGCCTAACCGTATTCCTTGAAATTACTCCTTGAGCTAGGTCGACAACTCCTTCAGAGCTTCGAAAGTTCTTAATTAACTTGACTTGCTTAATCTTTGAATCTTCTGCATAGCGATCTTCAAAATTGATTATATATTCAATGTCGCTACCTCTCCATTGGTAAATGTTTTGATCATCATCTCCTACAACGCAAATGTTAACACCAGATTCATAAACAAGTCTGATGATGTCCTCCTGAATAGGGTTTACATCTTGATACTCGTCAATTGTTAAAAACTGAATTTTTTGGCAGACCTTATCATAGAAATCGCCCTTTTGAGAAAGAAGCTTTTTCGCTTCACTCATTATCATGGAGAAATCTAAATACCCATTTTCTTTTAGAGTGTTTTCATATTTTTCGCGGGCTTCTAAAATTGTTTCAGGAATGCTCCTACCTTCTTTTACACGAGCTTCACTGACGATGTTCATGATTTGAATGAACTTGTCCGTATCTACGAACATTTTCATTGGTGTATGAGGTGCATCAATTTGACAGATGTCCTTCATACCAATTACTTTATAGTGCTTATCGACAAAAAGCTTCAGCCTTATTTCATCTAAGACCGAAAACTTTTGAAATTCAAACTGATGCTCTTGAAGAATTTTAAAGCACCAACCATGAATAGTACCAACGTACATTTCTGCCATCCCTTTTAATTCTGGCAGTTCTTCCCGTACTAATTCATAAATTCGGTTTTTGAGTTCTCCGGCCGCTTTCTCAGTATAAGTGAACGCTAGGATATTCTCAGGCAGCCCTCTTTCTTCTTTTAGAATGTTTACAATGCGTCTGGCGATCACCTCTGTTTTTCCAGACCCTGCACATGCTATTATCTGAAGATTCTGGTCTAGAGTATTAAAGGCATCTATTTGCTCCTCAGTGTATTGTATCATTGAGCCCCTCTTTTCTTCATTACAACTACTAATTCTTTATTCATTAAGGGAGTCTTCTTTCCCTTTTTTCCCGAGGAACTATTCTTCTTCGGCATTCTTTTGTTTGTAATGGTTCTACTAAAAGTGTCCACGTGATCGAATCCATTCAATTCAAAAAAGTCTTTAGTTATTTGACCTGTTTCTAACTGGATACCCTTGACAGTTCTATTGCTTACAACATAACAAGCATAACCACCCTTTTTGACTTTGTTAGATACATTTCTTATAGATGAGTGATAGCCCCGATAAAATGAAGCAACATCGAGTGCTCTATTTCTATCAATATTTTCGACTTCACGTACCTGATCATTCAAGACCCTGGATTTAAATTTGGGAATTCTGGATGCTTTTTTTCCTCCCATTAATTGTTCATCAAGAGCTCTTCCTCGATCCATAAATCCTAACCATTGATTTGCTAAGGCAGAAAATTGCCCATAGGCTACTGTAGTAGTAGAATCACCATAAGGAGGTGATGTGAGAACCATATCCATACTTTCATCTGGTATTACTCTTTTTGGAATCCTTTCAGAAGTGTCAAAATCGTATATCCTAGATGAAACTTTTTCCTTCGATTTATTCATAAAATCAAGAAGACCATCTCTATTTTTGCCTAATGTTTTCTCAAAAACAGAAAAGCTATCTGGCTTGAATATCCTGATCCGTTCTGGGCTCATTCTATATAGTTTGAACTCATTTTTTCTTGTCCATGAGCATAACCTAATAGTTTGACTCAGGGCAACTTGAAAAAACTCCTTGATATCATGATTTTCAATGGTGTCTACATAATTAGAAATAACTGATATATCTTTTTTAACAGTTCTTGAAAACCAGAAATCAATATTTTTGAATGATGGAACAACTATTGAATCTTGGTTAGTTGTGAATCCAAATCTGTAATTGAATAAATAATTATAAAAGTCTCTTAGGTGTAAATCAAGTGTTTGTATTTCAATAGGAGTAGTTTTAGTTTTTGCTATTAACCTAGCCAAAGGATTCAAATCGGTTCCAATTCCATTTAAACCGTGAAGATTTGCCTCGACTAAAGACGTGCCTGTCCCACAATAGGGGTCAAAAAGATTAGTAGCATTTTTTCCAAACTCATCAAGCAAGGCTTTTGCTATCTGAGGTATCATTTTTGCTGGGTAAGTATGGAATCCATGAGTTGAATAAGTCGTATGTGAATTCTTGAAATCTAAGTCCATTCTTTGAGCAATAATTAAAACTAATAAAGGTCTTTTAAATTTTTGAATTTAATCTAGAAAGACCGTTGAAATATAGGCATTTTCATTTAGCTCATCTTCAGGTTGAAGACATCATTTTCCTCAAATTGACCTTTGGCTATTTGGTCATAGGGTTCAAGAAAATCAAAAGAAACTTTCCTTTTACTCAGCTTCCGGTTGGTGGTAGTTCTGCGGAGAAAACCTCTGATTTCTTCTAGATCGTCTGAATCTATTAGGTCAACCGCTTGTTTACAGGTTTGTATCACATCTTCTAAAGGGCGTAAATAGTCACCACTACTGTTTTTCAATTTCTTTAATCGCTGTTCTAAAGTGAGTTTACGGGTAAGCATATTGTGCTCCTTTTTGAGATAAAGCGACCGTTCAATGTCTTCATCCAAAAAAGTGTCGATCAGTTTATCTATCCGTAATTCTGCGGCAGCAATCTTCTTTTCCAAGGCTAGCATAGTTACGTGTCTTTCTTTCTCAAACTGCCAGTGCTTTTTTCTAAGTTTTGCCCGCACTTGGCTACACCATTCTTCGGGCAGTTGAAGCTGTTTCAGCTTGGACTTTACTTGTTCGGTGAAGTCTTTAGTTTGCAGATAGCTTTCGGGGCATTTCCCTCGTTTCTTAGTGCATCGGTAATAGGCATATAAACCACCACTTCCCCTACTCCATTGCGCTGAAATACTGCAACCACAAGTGCCACAGGTAAACAGCGCTGCAAAAGGCCAATTATGAGTATGCTTTGATCTACGAGGTCGCGACCTTACGTGCAGTTCGTCCTGCACAGCATCAAAAAGTCCTTTGCTGATAATGGGTTCAAACTTGCCTTCAAATGCTTCACCTTTGTACTTGATCAATCCGATATAAACTGGATTAGATAGAATAAGCTGGATGGAGGTACTGGAAAACGCTTTTCCCCTGCGCGTATGTGCACCGTATTCGAACATTCGGTCTCGCATAATGGCTAGTGAGTACTTGCCGGTGGCATAGTCTTCAAACATCTTTTTTACCACCTTAGCCTGTACAGGGTTTGGCTCTATGTTTTTAGTTTCCTGGTTGGACTTATAGCCGAAGGGTGTATGGCCTAGCCACTCTCCCCTTCTCACTTTTTGGCGGTTTCCACGCTTGACGTTTTCGGATAGGTTGTCGGAATAATATTTGGACTGACCAAAGGCAATTTGCAGCATGAACAGTCCTTGCGGAGTGGGTTCAAACCAAAAGGTAGGAAACTCTAGTGCGGTTACTTTTTGAATGTCAACCAGATAAATGATTTGCCCACCATCTACACTATTCCGAGCCAATCGGTCAGGATGCCATGCCAGTAAACCAATGGGCTGCTTGCTGTCATATATCTGCATGATCATTTCATTAAAAACTTTGCGCCCCGGTTTTTTTGCGCTTTTATTTTCAATGAATCGTTTGGTAATTCTAATGCCTGTGTACCGGGCATATTCGGCTAGTTCCAGGATTTGATCCTGAATGGATTTTACTTGGCGTTCTTCAGTTTCTGAAGATTTACGTGCGTAGAGGAAGTATTTCTTGGGTTTCATAGCGTAGCTTTTTAATGTTTAACGCTATGCGTCCCTTATTGACTTGTGTGCTAAAGAACCTGAATACTTTTTTCTGCCTCCTATTTATTTTCCCGGGCCAAGGGAGGGCTTACCGGGCTATTTCAAGGATAAGTCGGGTGCCGGTTTTACCGGAGGTAATCTTTAATTTCCCCCCGAGCATTCTGGCCCTCTTTTCGAGCGTTTTTAAGCCAAGGCTACTTGCTTGTGCCTGTTTGGAGGGCAAGTCGAAGCCTTTGCCATTGTCTTTTAGCGTCACCTTTACGCCACTCCCTCTTTGTATGGTGAGCTGGGCGGAAGTGGCTTCTGCATGTTTTACCAGGTTGTTGAAAGCCTCCTGCAAAATGCGGTAGAGGTGCAGGGCTTCTTCTTTGCTAAAAAGGTCATCGATGTTGTGGAGTTCGGTGCTCAAGAATACATCCGTATGCTCGTCCAGCTTCCGTACCATTTCCTCTATGGCAGCGGTAAGACCCAGCCTGTCCAGGATCACGGGGTGAAGGTCGCGGGTGATGCTTCGCACTTCTTCCAAGGTATCGCTTGCGAGGTGTGCCAGGGTTTCATGCTTGCTGTAGGTGGCCTGGTTCTTCAGTAAAATGAGTTGCTGCCCTACCCCATCGTGCAGCTCGTGGGACAAACGCAGCCTTTCTTCTTCCTGTACTTTGAGCAAAGTGCGTGCGTACTTCCTCTCCCTCCTGTTTGCCGCATAGGCTTGCCTCAGCAGGTAATAGCCCATGGCAATCACGATTAAAAACAGGATCGCCCAAAACCCGGGCTTGCGGTAAAAGAATTCTTCGGCATGGAGTTGCAACACAATGGGGGCGCCTATCCGTGCCCCGGCATGGTCTACCGCCTCGATGCGTAGGGTGTATGCTCCGGCATCCAGGCTGGGTAGCTCTACTGTACCGCTACGGCTCACAGACTTCCAATCGTTGTTATTGAGCCTGTACCTAAGGGTAATGGCATGGTTTGCTTTAACGCCCAGCAAGGCCGTTTCTACCTTGATGTACCTATTCTCTGCCGGCAGGGTGAGCACACCCAGATGTGCCAGGCGCTCCGGGCTTATTTCTGTAACGGATTTGTTTGTACTGTCGGAATAGTACTGTAGCCGGGCTATGCTTAATTGAATGTCGTGCTGCTTTTTCTTTAGTTTCAACGGATCGATGTGGTTCAACCCTTTAACCGTCCCTAAAAGCAGGGTACCCTCTGCGGTAAGCCGCGCACTATACCGGTTGAATTCATTGCTCGTTAATCCGTCCGATTCTGAAAAGCGTACCGTTTCGCGGTTTTGGGGATCATAGCGCACGAGGCCGTTGAACGTTCCCAGCCAGCGCCTTCCCGCGGCATCGGTTTCTACAAACGCAACGGGCGATTGCAGGGAGTCTTCGTACAACAAGGAGAGGTTTTCCTGATCGTTTAGTGTATATACTTTGCCCTTTGTGGTGGTAATGAGCAGTTCTCCCGGCTTGTTTTGCTCCAGCATCATCAGGGTACTGTTGTCAACCGGCATGGAAATGCGACTAACTTCCCCCTTTTCATTGAATTTCAACAGCCCTCGATTGGTTGTGGCGTATACGGATCCATTGAAAGGTTCCATATCAACCGTTTGCAGGGAGTCGTTCTCGAATAGCAATGCTTCTTTCCTGCTGTGTTTATGAAGCCTGGCTATCCTGCCCCTCTTTGCACCATAGTAAACATAGTCGCCTGAAATGGTCATGGCGTATACGTCTACCGGTATGATCTCCGGTTCGCGGGTGCCTTTCTCCAGGTACAGGAGTTGGGCATCTGTTGCCGCCCAAATGTGCCCGTCCTCTTCAAGGATGTTCCGGTTCACTTTAGGTAAATAGGCTTTTCCGTTTAGCGATAAGTCAAAGCGGGAAACCGTTTTGCGCCTGGTATCTACCGTAAACCACCCGTGGCTTTCCGTAGTAACGAGGTATGTTCCGTCCTCCCGGGGCAATATGCCTCTCACGCTGGATTGCTCCAGGTAGGTAAAACCGGAGCTTCCGGCAAACCTTATGCAATTCAGCTTTCCCGGTTCTGCCAGCCACAGTTCCCTGCTGAGGTCCCTGGAGGTTAAAGCGGTTGCCCCATCGATGCTTACTTTGAATGCTTCTACCGCAGGTTCCGTTTTTTTAAGCGCTCGTTTCAGGTAAAATTCCCCGTTCCGTATGTCCACGGCAAGCAGGTTGTCTGATGGGTCGGTGACGAGGTTCGTGGTTATTTTGGTATGGGCAATGTTCGCTTCTCTTTGTGCTTCGTAGGCCAGTTGTGTGGGCATCCAGGTTTTCAGAGAGTCGTTGTAGCGGCTGTACAAAGAGGCGCCCGGGTACAGGGTCAGCAGCTGCTGCCGATGCTTTACAAATTTCAGCACGCCTCCTTTTGCCGGTTTGGCGGAAAGTCGTGCATCCAGGTCTTTTTCCTCAAAGCTGCGCAAGCGAACTCCCTCGTAGGAATAAGCAGAAAGCCCCAGCTTGTTGGCACTTATGAGGACATGGTCGTCAAAAAGCAAAATGCGGTCATCGCCTTGCAGAAACAGCGGTGGCCCGGGAATGGTAAATAAAGGTTTGTAGACATTCTCTACTCTGCCTACTTCAAACTGCTGGCCGTTGTAGCTAAAAACATAGGCGGTATCCTGCCGGAAAGATACATCTAAAACAAGCGAAGAGGGGGGCAAACCGGGGGGATGGAACGCTTTAAAGGTTAACGCAGAGGGATCAAACGTATACCAGATCTTTTCTTTCCCATTTTTGGCGCTTATGTATAGCCGTTTTTCATGTCTTCTGACCATCTCGATGGAGTAAAAGCGGTCATGAAAAGCGGAAGGCAAGGGGACATCTATAAACATCTCTCCATCGAAACGTTGCAGGAGTAATTTTTGATCTACAAAAACATTTCCGGTAAACCGGGACTCTATTCCGCTCAGCCACAGCCACCCCTGGTCGTCAAAGACCATAGACTGGATGTTGCCTATTTTCAGGCCTCTTTCCCGCCCGAATACTTCATGGCTCACAGCTTCTGTTTCTTCTACAATTTGTGCCGTGCTGAAGTGTGCCAGCCAAAGGGCTCCGAGGCAAATTAAGAGTCGCAGGTCACCCAAAACTAGCTTAACAGGTGTTTATGCCGGAGTACCCAGTGGGTAAGCCCATTGGGTTTGCCGCTGAGCTCCAGTTTTAGAATGATGTTGCTGCGGTGTTTTTCAACCGTCCGCTCCGATACAAACAGGGAATCCGCAATGTCGCGGGTGCTCATGTTCCTGGCGATCAGCCTGAGGATCTTCTTTTCGGAGGGAGTAAGGGTATCCAGGCGGTCCAGGGAAGAGCTGGCAGCAGCAATCTCCCTGACCTGGAAGGCCTTGCTGTAATAGGCACCTCCCCTGATCACTTCCCGGATGCAGGCGTCTATCTCTTCCAAAGCGTCTTCCTTTAGCAGGTAGCCGGAAAGGTTCAGGCTTTTTGCCCGGGTAACGAATTCGATCTCCTTATGGTAAGACAGCATAATGAATTTGGTCGCATGGCCCTGGTCCCGGCAGTGTTTCGCTACGGAAAGGCCGTCCATATGCGGCATTTCTATATCCAGGATAGCGATATCCGGCTTGTGCTCATCAATAAGCTTTAGCGCGGTACTGCCATCTTGCGCCACGCCCAGGATCCGGAATCCCTTTGCGCGTAATGCGGTTTCCAGGCCCTTAAGCAAGAGGGGGTGATCATCCGCTATAACCAGTGTTTTTTCCGCCATACCCGCTTAAATAAGGGCGTGAAGATAAGGGTTCCCTCATCTAAGTGCCAATGCACGCTGTACAGTATGTTTAGCGGTGGTTATGAAAGCGAGCATTTATTACCGGAACATACCTACTAGTTTGCACTAATAGTACCGGGATTCAATGAAGAAGGCTGGGTCAAAGTAACACTGGCCGAGTCTGTGCAACCATTCTGGTCCGTAATCGTGACCGAATAGGTACCGGCCCCTAAATTCGTTTCTATTGCATTCGTTTCGCCCGTGTTCCAGCTATAGGTATACGGGCTGGTACCGCCTGAAGGGTTAGCTGTAAGCTGGCCATCCGTATCACCATTACAGTCTAAAGCAGAAGTTACCGAAGCGGAGGCAATAATCACTGTGGGTTGGGTCAAAGTAACACTCGCGCTGTCCGTACAACCGTTCTGATCCGTGATCGTGACCGAATAAGTACCGGCCCCTAAATTCGTTTCTATAGCATTCGTTTCGCCCGTGTTCCAGCTATAGGTATACGGGCTCGTACCGCCTGAAGGGCTGGCTGTAATCTGGCCATCCGTATCTCCGTTACAGTCTATGGCAGAAGTTACTGAAGCGGAGGCAATAACCACTGTGGGTTGGGTTAAGGTAACACTCGCGCTGTCCGTACAACCGTTCTGATCCGTGATCGTGACCGAATAGGTACCGGCCCCTAAATTCGTTTCTATTGCATTCGTTTCGCCCGTGTTCCAGCTATAGGTATACGGGCTGGTACCGCCCGATGGGCTGGCTGTAACCTGGCCGTCCGTATCGCCATTACAGTCTAAAGCAGAAGTTACTGAAGCGGAGGCAAAAATAGCCGTGGGTTGCGTTAAGGTAACACTGGCACTGTCCGTAGCGCCGTTCTGGTCCGTAATGGTAACTGAATAGGTACCGGCCCCTAAATTCGTTTCCGTTGCATTCGTTTCCCCGGTATTCCAGCTATAGGTATACGGGCTGGTACCGCCTGAAGGGCTAGCCGTAACCTGGCCATCCGTATCCCCGTTGCAGTTTAAAGCAGAAGTCACCGAAGCAGAGGCCGAAACCGCTGCAGTCATATTCAGGGTGGCCACGTAGTTGCCCGTGCTGTTGTCTGTGCCGTCGTTTACTTCAAACTGGAAAGAGGTATTGGTGGTACCGTTTTGGATGTATTGTAAATTCCCGGCATCCAGGTCGGCTTTGCTTACCTGGTCGTTGGCGCTTAGTTCTTCTCCCCCATCATAGGTGTCGTCATTATCGGCATCTACGTAGAGTGTGCCGGCTGCTGGTGTCGCTTCGATCAAAACATGGTCCAGGGGATCCCCATCGGTATCGTTATAATTGAAATCAGAAGTGGCAAAGGTAAAGGTCTGATTTTCTACCGGCCCCCCGGTGGCTGTAAAGGAGGAAGCGGTGGGAGCAGTGTTAGCCGCTGCCGCTCCGATATCTACAGAGAATAAAAAGTCGTTACTAGCAAAACCAGTAGCTCCGGAAAATGCTATACCATCTGCATAAACAGAGGAATTCGTGGCACGGGTTGAGATCGTACCGGTAGTTACAGACCAGGTATAGGTCTGACCTGAGGTAAGTGAAATACCAGCACTTGAGAAATTTATAATGCTCCTGTCTGTAAAAGCACCTGCTGCGGTAACGGATGCTCCGGTGACCGAACCCAGGTTGGCTCCTCCTCTTCCTGACCCTTGATAAATAGTGATGGTAAGACCTGAGGCGTTGGCCGTAGCTAAAATTCCAATACTATTTAAAGTGCCAGTACCACAAGCCACAAAGCTGTTGCCTATAGCACCAGAAAAGTTAGCGGAATTACCGGATCCGATAGTAGCCCCAGGGTCAGCATCAAAACTACACTGGGCGTATACCGATGAAAATGAAAGTAAAAGGCAGATGCATAGGATTGGACTCAAATCAAAATTAGGACGCATAGGTATCCCAAAATGCATACTCCGAGTGGTAGAAGCGATTCGAGAAAGTACAGAAACCAGTATGACTGGGAAGCTGAGAAAAAGGCAAAAGCTTTTGCGAATGATCATAATTAAAAACGATGTTTGGCTTAATTTCAATACCTGCTTTAACAAACTCAGTGATCAGTATAGTCGATGCAGAATTGACGAATGAAAATTAACAAAAAATAAGGGACACCTAATAATTTAGAATAATTAAAATCGTTTTCGTGCTGATGCGTTTCTTGCCCGTAATTGTAAATAAGCAATTCCCCTCCACGGGCAATTGCTTTGTTAACTATATTCAGCGATTATAGGCTCTGATCAACAGCTGCCGCAAAAACAAGCTGATTGCCTAAAAGCAACCGACCTGCCTGTTGATGAGAGAACAGGTGAACAGCATTGAGCCCTCATATTGACCTAGTAAGGTTAAAAGCTCATCATCGCCGTTGCCTAAGTGAGCTGCCTTCCTTTTCAACACCATATTCTTTCAAAGAGGTCGAACAGGCGTACTACATCGAGCAGGCTGCCTCTACTCCGGGAAATGTAGGGCTGCCATACGGCCTATTCACTCCCTTCTTCAATCAAGGATTAATGGTCCCGGGATTTAACGCAGATGGCTCCGTTAGCGTTGCACTGGCCGTAGCCGTGGTCCCGTTATTATCGGTTACCGTAACGGTATAGGTACCGGCTGAAAGACTATTGATGGCATTGCTGGTGGATGATGTATTATTAGTAGTGGATCCATTGGACCATACATAAGAGAAATTAGCCGCTCCATCTGTAGCTGTTGCCGTAAGGGAACCGGTACTGGCTCCATTGCAAGCTACATTGGTCTGTGCTGTAATGGATGCTGTTACCGGTGTACTTGCTGAGGGTGCCTGAGTGGTCGTTTTAACAATTACAGCCTCTCCTTTATCATCTGTATTAGATTCATCAATATACACCACAACTCCGGTATTGGCATTTAAGATTCCCACGCGACTCTCATCTCCTTCACCCTGTAAAAAGGTTTTATGAGCTCCAATATCAATGGTAGAACCATTGTAGTTACAAACAACAGTACGGGAACTATCGCCTGCCCCTCCATTGTAAGCAATGATATACTCATCTTCAAATAGCTGTCCAATGGTTAGGTCACGACAATCCTGAGTATTGTCAACGGTATGGGTAGCTCCAAAAGATAGTGCTGTACCTGTTCGGGTACCTACCAGAGTTCTAGCAAAATCCGAAGCGGCATCATCGCTCCAGGCAATGGCAAATTTATTATCCGAAAGAGGGGCAATAGCCGTGTAGCGCGTTGCTGACGTTGTACCACTACTGTGAAAAGTATAAGTAGAAGCTCCCCAGGTGATAGTTGTACCGGAAATTGAGCCCACCCGGGCTACACCGGGGTCAAATGAAGTACCGTCATCTTCCCAAGTTACAATTACGGTATCCGTATTCACCACAGCAATATCCTGATAGGAAACATTACTTGCATCAAAAACATATTGTGGCCCAAAACTAACATTGGTTCCTGAAACAGTTCCAATCTTCGCCACACCCTGATTGCTACTCTCAGAATCCATATAGGTAACAATAAAGGTGGTGGAGCTCAACTTTTCGGCTCTTATACCCCCACTACTCGAAGCCCTAACATCGCCTGGTGAAAAAGCAGTTGCACTACCCACACTGGTAATATTATCTGTAGAAAGGTCGAAGGTAACTACCTGAGAACTGCATACATCAGACGTAAGGTCTGCTTCGTAAAAAATTACAGCCTGGGTAGAATTAAGAGCTACTACTTCAGGATAACGGCAAGAAGCAGAAACCAGTAAGAATTGGGATCCGTAAGTTATTGTCATGGTAGCGGTGTCTACTTCCCCGATACGCCCATACATATCGGTAGACGAGGAGGAGGTTTCTTTCCAAACAACAAAAAAATGAGTGTCATCAATTACCGACATTCTGGAGCTGTAGGATGTTCCGCCTCCTACAGTATATTGTTGAACAGAGCTAAACTCGGTATCCCGCTGCGCCCAAATGCTTCCGGTAAATAATAAGCCGATAATTAATAATGATTTTGAAATTACGGAAAGCTCAGAGGAAAATTTCATAGCTAAATATTCTGATTTAAAAACATAACGACTGTTAATAAAACTAAAAAAAATTAATAAACAGCCTAAAAGTAAAGTAGTATTCTTATAGTTATTTGCCCCTTGTGATTGGGTTTAGTTAGTTTGTACCGCTCCTGCATTAAAGCACCTGCTTCTGTAATCGTAGCATTGGTCGTTGATGTACTTCCATTATTGTCGGTAATGGTTACCGTATAAGTTCCCGCTGCCAAACTACTTATAGCATTGGTAGCTGATGATGTATATTAGTAGTGGAACCATTGGACCATGCTTGCACCACTGCAGCTTACATTAGTTTGGGCAGAGATAGAAGCTGATACCGGTGTGCCCGCACCAAAGGTTGAACCGGTTCCTACAATCACTTCGCCTGGACCTCCGATAGTAGTTTCGTCCTGATAAGCACAAACAAACTGATCTTCGTCAACTCCGGTTACAGCGTTATCTACTACGTTAAAATCATTGGTTTTTACTGCTGTCCCAAAAGTAGGTTTAGCCACTTGAGCCTTTGCTTGAAACGCAACGAACCATATACAGATTAGGCAAAGCACAGCCGGGCTTAAAAGGGTAGTTGAGTTGGTGGAAAATGTCTTAAGCATAGATAGAAGAAAAGAGAGGCCAATTTAGCACTATTCTTTTTATTTAGCCATTCCTTTTTAAATATTTGATAATTAATCCTATATGATACTAAAAAAATGAATAACTCCATCGTGTATGATCGCTATACCCCCATAAGGTTTAAAAAAGATGTTCGGTTACCCGTTTGTAGCAGCAACAGGAGCCCCATCCAAGTATTTCCCTTTGAAGTTGTTTTTGTTTATTGCTGCTTGCTAATTCCTATCTTCCACACTTCCAAACCTGAACTATGATTCAATTCAAAGGTTCTTTTCTCGAAAACCCCGGGGTCGTTTTTGCCCTTATCGCTTTACTTGTTTTTGCCCTGTACGGGAAAACCATCGGCTATGGGTATGTACTGGACGATGATGTAGTAATAGTGGGCAACAGCTATGTGCAACAGGGAATGGAAGGCCTGGATGATATTGTTTCCCACGGTTTCCTGCACGGCTTTAACGGCATTGAGTTTTCCTACCGCCCCTTGCCCCTGATCACCTATGCTTTGGAGCAGGCCTTTTTTGGCGACAACCTTCCGGCCAAACGGGTGGTACACCTGCTGCTTTATGTGCTGGGCTGTTTCTTGTTTTGGGTCTTATGGAGGGCCTGGTTCCCGGCCCGGCAACATATTTTCGCCCTGCCGGCTGTGCTTCTCTTCCTCACCCACCCGGTTCACACAGAGGTAGTGGCTAACCTCAAAAGCCGGGATGAGCTCCTCACGCTGCTTTTCTTCCTGGGCACGTTTATCTCATTGGCGCGATACGTTCAGCAGCCTAAAGGGAAATGGCTGGTCCTATCGAATGCCTGCATGTTCCTCGCCCTGCTTTCCAAAGAAATAGCAACCAGCTTTATACTGGTAATGGCATTGAGCCTTTTTGTGCTCCATAAAAAAAGCCTGCGCCACACCTTGCTCCTGAGCCTGCCCTTTGCCGGCATATTATTGCTCTACGTGCTGATACGCATTTCTATAGTGGGTCTTTCTGCGGATCCGGGTGAAATGTCTGTCCTTAACAATGCATTGGCAGCTACAACAAATTGGGGCGACCGCCTGGCCAGCAGCAGTTACCTGGTGCTGCTTTACCTGGCAAAACTCGTTTGGCCGCTCAACCTCAGCTGGGACTACTCGTACCCCGTGATCACTGCTGTGCCATGGAACAGCATAAAGGGCCTGGTAAGTATATTGATCAATGCTCTTTTGTTGAGCTGGGCCACCTGGAAGTTGCCACAGAGGAACGTGTACAGCTGGGCCATTCTCTCTTTTTACCTTACCCTGGCCATTGTGCTTAACTTTTTCGTATTGATCGGTTCCAATTTTGCCGAGCGTTTTTTGTTTACGCCCTCCGTATTTTTTGTTATTGCAGTCACGCTTTTGCTGCAAAAACTTAGCGAAAGCAGCCGCTTTAAGGAAGGTTTCCGTCAGTCTGCCTTAGCGGCCGTTATGATCGCGCTTATCTTTTCTATGATCACCATTGACCGCAATAACGACTGGGAGAGCAACGAAACCTTATTTCTGGCCAGCTTAAAAAGCCACCCGCAAAGTACCCGCGTACAAACGGCCGCCGGGAGCAATATGCGCCAGCGGGCCGAAGGCACGCCTCCTTCCCCGCAAAAAGCTCAGCTCTATGAGCAGGCGGTTTTCCACTACCGGAAAGCTATTGAAATATTGCCTTCGAACTTTGACGCCTGGTATAACCTGGGCGTGGTGTACCAAAGTACCGGAAGAATAGCCGAAGCCGGGGAAGCTTTTCGCCAAACCTTAGAGCATGACAGTACGTATACCAATGCCTACAACAACCTGGGGGTATTGAGCTTTAATCAGGGAGACTACGCCACCGCTCAGGAATGGCTTAGCAAAGGGCTTGCGCATCAACCCGATCATGCAGAAATGCTTGGCAATATGGGTGCGGTATACCATAACCAGGGCAGGTATGCCATAGCGCGGGAATATTATACACGCGCTTTGGCCATTAAACCCAACCAGCCGAATATTGTAAAAAACCTGGGCCTGCTGCCGCAATAGGCCAACTGGAGTTTTTAAGGAAATCAATTCCCGCGTTCCAAAATAGCTTTAAGCCTTGCCAGGTCTTTTCGATTGGCCTTTTTCATAGCCCATGCCATGAGCGGGCTTAAAATGCGAGAGAAACCGGAAGGCTGGCCGGTATTGCGCAGTTGCATACGGGTTTGATCTTTCGATATGGCTTCCCAGCGGTAAGTCGTTTCCATGGGGAAGGGACCGTCTACGGTGCGCATTACCCGTTTTTTGCAAAGGTTCAAACGCAGTAATTTCATAAGTATAAGCCAGTTTTCGCCCCATGAAGTGCGCCTTAAATGCCACTTGCTCTCCTACTTCAACCATGCCGGGTTTTTCCGCAGCAGCATTACGTACCAGGCACGCTGCCGATTTTATGTTCACATACCATTCGGGCGCATTGAGCGGATTGGCCGTATAGTTGGCCACAACCTCCAGGGGTAGCGAAATAAGTTTCTCGGTTTTCACATCTACTGTTTTCATGCACTGCTTTTTCTTAAGACGAACCGGCCCCGCTAAAAGGGACAAGGTTTTTATTGTGCCCCGATCCCGTTTTGTGCAAGCCAAAACAAACCGAGGGATCTTGTACTACCCGAACAAGCGCAATAAAAAAGGGGCGCTCATGCGCCCCTGATCTCATTCTGGTTTAACTGCTCTTAAAACAAGGTTATTTTCCGGTTAATGGTCCGGGATGATGTTTTGTAGGTCAGGAGATAAACCCCTTTGGCATAATCGCTCAGGTCAAAGGTAGTTTCGGTTTGTCCCGACTCTATAAATTGCTGCATAATGAGGCGCCCGGAATAGTCGTTGATGTACAGCGTTGCGGCTTGCTTACTGCTCATTTCATCCCACTGCACGGTAAAAAATCCTTTAGAAGGGTTAGGGTATACACTGAAATCCGCCTCTGTCCCTTCTTCCGCCTTTTCTTCTTCAATACCGGAGCTCCCTCCCTTTTTGAAAAATTTCATGCAGTCGTACACCTCAAAACGATACACGGTAATGTTGCCCAAATCATCTTCGCAATAGGCAGTATAGCTCCCCAAACCGTTGGGAATAATAGAAAAGTCTACCTCCATGGGATAAGGTTGACCATCCTTAAACCATTGTACTGTACTCTCCAGCGGGCAAGGATTAGGAATACCTACCACTTCATCCGCACACACCCATTGCTGGAAGCAAGGGGGTGCCTGACCATCCGGTACGCTAAAAATGTATTCTTTTAGAATGCACCCATTCTCATCCTTACACAATACCCTGTATTGTCCGGGGCCATTAAAATTAGTATAGGGATAAGGCTGGCCGTCTTTAAACCATTCGGCATTGGGATCGGTAAGGCATGAGAAGGGCGGTAGGCCTCCCATACATACCTCTGCATTTAACACTTCTGGTTCTGGCACTTCTACATGTATCCTTACCTCACAACAACCAACTCCTATAATGTGACCTTTCCCCACAAAGTCAGTAGACGTGCTTAAGTATTGTAAAGGCGAAACGGGGTTTTGCCCTGTCCCATCATACCAGACAAGACCATAACCGCTGCAATACCCGTTATAAGCATCCAGGTTGATCTCCTGCATGCAGTTGGCTGGTACCGTTATATTGTGCACTCTTTTGGGGAGGTAGTTGACTATAATGTCATTGTAGGTTAAGCAGCCATTGGCATCGTAACTGGCATAACGGTAAGTAACCTGGTTGGTACCTACAATAATTTCTGATACCAATTCCCAACCCCCAGGAACAAAAAGAGTATGGTCTACAAAGTCGCCCTCACAAATGTTTAAATTAAGATATGGAAGCACTACAGCTTGCTGTACTACATCTACATATACCTGCTTGGTTATCTCACAGCCTTGGCTACCGGGACAGGTGGCGGTATAAGGTCTGCTTTGTGAAGGAGAAACTACGGGATTAGAAACCGGTAAACCTGTAATATCATCTGTCCACCCGCAACTGAAACCAATAGGTAAGTAATCATTCAGGTTCACACTTTGCCCTTCGCAGATAGGAACTACTGTGGTGTCCAGTCCGAGCAGGTCAATGACATTGAGGTGGGTAGTATGCGTGTACAATTCACAACCATTGGAGTCCAAACAACGGTAAGTATACTCCTCGTTTTGCTGAACATCCAAAGCAATTACTACTTGTGCGTTGCTTCCTGCTAAAGATGCCGGTGCCAACCATTCAACAGTGCTGCCACTGCATTGTACTTCTACGGTTGCATCTTCTCCTTCACAAACATCAATGGTATTAATGGTGGAGTAAGGGGGCTCTGAAACATCTACAAAAAAGACTTCTTTTATCTCACAGCCAAAAGCATTGGTATAAGATGCTGTAAAGGTCTGGTCAAAAGCAAGATGTACGGTTGTAGCCGAAAAATTACTGGAGCTGACTAACATACCTGAAGGACTCCAATTTACCGTTCCTGAAAAACCGTAACAACTGCCTAGATCAAGAGCGTTTAAGTTTGCCTGCGTGTTATAGCAAATCTCTACCGTATCTGTATAACTAAAGTTGGGGTTGTTGTTAAAACTCACATAGTCATAACCATCAATCTGATCGGGTAAAGTGCGGATCCAATTATCAAAACCTGGACTCGTTGCAACAGGTTCATTTAAGGTCAAAGCACTTGCTAAAATGCCGGTACTCACCATGGCATTGACATTTACATCTACTATATCCAAAGCACTGGGACCCGTTACATAGATTTCCGTATCCCTACCTAATTCTATCTGCGAACGACCATAATCAATAGTGTTAGGTATAAAAGTAGCTGTAGTTGAGTTGTTGAAGTCCCATATACCAATTCCCCCGGCAGTGCTGCCGGTAGCTCTATCGAAATAACTAAACACCAGTTTTTGGTTGTCAGCGCTAAACTCAATCCCCCCAATGCGATTTGTATTACCGCCTGCATGGCTACTGTGCGGGAACTGTAACATCTTTTCTACACCGCTACGGTTGCCGGCAGCATCCATACCTAGAACAAATACATGATTATCATCCGAAAAGGCCATATGTGACCTATCTGGCGAAACCTCCATTTCCGAAACATAGTCCGTGAAACGTGTTAGAACCAAAAAATTGGGACCCTGAGTTATATCTCTGAAAGTAGACCTGGTGATACCCGGTTGACTAAACCAATCTACACGACCCGTGCAAAAAGTTATATCATTCCTCATCACAAATCTCCCGGTAATGCCCGGGCCGTACGCCTCAACCGTATACACCGTATAGCTACCTTCTCTTATTTCGCCTATTGCCATGGGATAGTCCTTTCCACCCGGCCTACCACCTCCCGTTAATTGAATCCCGCTTGAGTAGCTGGCCGTACTCGAACCCACCATCCACTCCATCTCTTTGTCCTTGAGGTTTATCACTATAATTTTTCCGCCTACTAAGACATGGAACCCGCTCAGGCAGGTATTGGGTATGGGTACGATCCCAATTTCACTGCTACTGGTTGAGGGAACGTGATTTTTTCCGCTTAGAGGTTGGGTAAAATGACTTCCTGAGGCATCATAGATATACGTATCCACATCATCGCAAACCACGTAAAACAATAGGTTCCCATTATTGTCATGAAAGGCATTCATCGCTCTGTATTGGGTAAGGGGGTTACCTGTTTTATCGGTTGCAGCGGGGTAACCCGAAGATATAGAGGTGACTGGATTTACGGTAAAGTCAATTTCTATTTCAGCAGAGCCCGGTTGAAAAAGAGGCCAATGTCCCAATTGGGTTTGGGCCTGTATAGGGGTGTACTGAAGGACAGTAAGTAAAAGACCGGCAAGCAGGCCAACATAAGCATTAAAGACGTAAGGGCGTTTTTGTGTTTTCATTGGTTTCATTTTTAGACATTTTGAAGCTGCAAAATGAGAACGGAAAACCATTGACAGAAGGCCTACCGAATAAGTGGCCGGGTAACGCAATAGAAGGCCTGATTTATTGTATAAGTGGACATCGGGCTCAAGCCTACCGCTTAAAAATCAAAAAGAGAGGTTTTTTACATTGAAGGCGTGAGGGATCTAAGGCTGGTTGGGCTTGTATGTGTGTGCTTGAAACACCAAGGCATGTTACACAAGGACAGTATTCAAAAAAAAACTGCCGGTATCAATCTATACACGGCAGTTTTTATTGGATGATCAGGGCCACGGCCTTAATTGCCTTCTTTGGCCCTCAGCTTATCGAGCTGGTATCTGATGATATCGGTAGTGGTTACAATCCCCATTAATTCATTGCCCTCGGCTACCGGCAAAGCATGGAATTCTTCTTTGATCAGCATCTCTGCTACCGTATCGATCGGGTCGGCTGGGGAAACTGCCTTAGGATGGCGGGTCATCACATCTTTGATGGAAAGCATATCAAACAGGGTTTCGTCAACACTGCTTTCATCCGTACCGTACACATCGCCAAAACTCAGGCGCATAATATCCGTACGGCTTAACATGCCCACCAGCTCTCCGCCCGACACTACAGGCAGGTGCCTGATGGCTTGTGTTTCGAATACTTCCCGGGCATCAAAGAGGGATTTGTCTACTTCAATGGTATAGACTTCCCTCGTCATTATTTGTGCAATACTATCTGTCATAAGTGAGGTTTTTATTAGCAAAGCACAAACATACAATGGACATGCTTTCCAAACGAAAACATATGTTCCTCTCTTCATCAAATGAGACGGCCCGGGTTATTCTTACAGCTGCCCCTTTGGTTGAGGAGAAAGCGTAGTTCATTAAATAGGCCTGCACCGGGCAGGCCTATTCTACGCTAGCAAAGACTCCGGTTTTTAGTTAATGACCGGCAATCAGCAACTTATGCTGTTTGAGCACTGTTTTATTGTTTTTTAAACTCAAAACGTACATCCCTCCGGGCAAGCCGGTCAGATCAACTTTATGCTGGCCTTGAGCAGGAATCGATTTTTCCAGCAGAACCCGTCCGTTCAAGTCCACTATGTACAAGTTTACGTGTTTGTAACGCGGCATATCTAATGTTAAGCGCACATGATCGAGGGCGGGATTAGGCGCAATAGAGACTACAGCATCTGATTTCTCCATTTCAAGAGACAAAGTTCCGGTAGCCTGGTTTTGCCTTCTGCTTGCCAAGCCCTTTTCAGCATCATCTGCAGAAACAAAAAGACCGGGTGCGCACAGGTCTGTCAGGTTTCCACAGAAATCATATGGAGGAATGGGGTTAAAAAGTGTATTAAAAACATACGGAGTCACATCCTCTGTTTCGCTGAATTCATCCATAGTAACCGACGTTTTAAATGGACTCCTTGCCAATTCACAACCGTTAAAGCCATTGACGTCTGTTCTGATCGCATAGGATTGAGGGCTGGTTCCAGCCGGCATGAACGGTTCAACCGCACGCCCATGGATCAGGTAATCTGAGCTTCCCGGGTATTCAAAAACATCTACTCCCCGGTGCGTGGTTTGCACGCCGGGGGTGCCGTAAGCCTGGTGTAAGCTAAAGTTAAATGCATGGTCGCAACGGGAAAGCAGGCTTAGTTCTGTGGATGTGCCTCCATCTCTGGTATAGCCCGTAAGCAGGTATTCTCCCGTCTGTTTACTCTGCGCAATCCCCTGGTAAGCTGATTCATGCCCGGAGTAACTCATCCTATAAACAGAAAACAAGGCTCCGCTTAAAGGGTCCACATCCCATACCAGGGCATCGTTAAATGTATATATATCTGAAGCATCACCTGCCACCACATACTTTTGGTGCACTACATCTTCCAGCACAGAATAGGCTCTTGTTACGCTGATCTCAGCCGGATTGGTTGATCCGAGGTTGTAGAAACCGGATGCCGAAGGAAAGCGGTATACTTGTGCCCACATAAAATTAGCCATATCGTCAAATTTCATCAAAAAAGCTCCGTGATAATCGTTCACCAAACCGGGTGAAGCTTCCCCACATAACAAAAATCCATCGTCACTCGTTACTATAACATCGTTCAGAAGAAGATCTCCCTTGTTCGTTAGCCTCTTAAAATCGGTACTTATGACAAAACCATTGTTATCAAGATGGTAAATCGCTATTCCTTGTCCTGGCATTGAAGGAGAGCCCACCGCTGTAGCAGCAATTACAATGTCGCCATTGGGCAGTTCAACTACCTGAGCGGTAGCCACGTCATATTGTGTCTGATCATAAATGCGCGTCCAAATGACATTGTTGCCCGTAACATCCACTTTTTGCACAAACAAAAGCACATTTCCACTCCCCGTACCGTTTGTATGCCCTACCAACAGGTATTCTCCACTGCTTAATTCAAATGCACTAAGGCCGGCATCGTAATTCGCGAGGCCATACGCTCTTGTCCAATTGTAATTGCCGTTGGGGTTTATCTTGGTGAGTAAGGCATCATGTGTGCTCAGGCTTTTGGCATATCCGGCCAACAAAAGATCTCCGCTTGCAGTAAGGTCGGCTCTTCCTCCGATCAAAGTGCCATGAGGCTCGTTCACCAGCCCTGAAAAAGACTTGTGAAAGCGGGTATAAGGGGTAAGGTCGTTGTTGCAACAATTATAGGTTTCTACATTTACCGTGGCGAACTCCGTTTGACCGCCCTTGGTAACTTCTACAGTGTATTGGGTATTTTGTGTGGGGTTTACCGTTATAAATGGCTGTGTAGAAAAAAAACCGGGTGGGTCGGATGTCCACGAATACGTATACCCTCCTCCTAAGGGTTGTTGTACTTCTATATCCAGAGAACTACCTGCGCAAATAAGGGTGTCTGTAAAATTGGTAACAATGTTTATACCTGTAGGTACATAGGTATAAATTACCCTGGGGCGTAAGCTGGTATCGGGATGCTCGCTGGAGGCAAAAGTGGCTCTCCGGTAAGGTGTAGGATTTTGTACTTTCAACCTTATCCCGTAGTTAGGGTCAATTCCATTGAACCATTGCTGCGCAATAGTGGTCATATCGATTGTATACGTTTGTGTGCCAGAAGATGCCGCCGGTACTGAAACCTGATTTACCGTGGTGTAAGCAGGTTTATTCACCCAGTTCAGGGTAGCTTCATCCCACGTACCGGTAAGTTGTTGCAGATACATATGATTATTCCCGGTTGAATGGGGAAAAGGATTGCCCGTAGGAAAAAACAACTGCAATTCCACCTTCTGCAAAGCATAACCGGGTGGTGTACTGGGCAGGTTAAAACGAATATGTGGTATTTGCTCTCCTTCATTGCAATTGGGAATACTCCAGGTCCATCGCTGGCACTGCATAAACTGCCCCCCTCCTCCATTCAGGGAGTCAGTAAACCCACAACTCACTGTCCACCAAGCAGTAGCATCGTGCCCGGTATTATCCATAATGATTGTATCGGTGATTTGCGCACTAATCCGCCAGGGATAAATGCAACATGAAAAAATCATGGCTGCCAGTAAGAAACGAGCTGTTTTTAGTTTTTGAGTAAAATGCAACATGATAAAATTGATTTAGTGTGCCTACTCTGAAAAGGTTTTCGGCATCCCCTGCGCATTAAAGCAGGTTCAAATTGTTCATAAAAAAGAGAGCGTGGAAAGCCTATCCAGCAAGTGGCATAATGCAGCAATAAGTGGCCGTATTTACTGTATAAATGGGCCTGTGCAGATGGGACAAATTCTTAGCCAGACTGATGTGTAATGCACAAGATGAGGAAAAGAAAAACAGCCTGCTTCATACGTTCCCGGATTTCATGCAAGCTGGTATATAGACAGCATTTAGCAGCGGAAGCCCCGTGCGGAATACATACCAGCATCGGACTGAGCAGGAAAGCCCTCATCCCGGTTTTGCATGCACAAAGAGCAGATAAAACTAGGTGTTGAATAATTTTAGAAAGGCTTTCTTCCTCCTTTTTGCCAGGGGTACTTCAGACTGATCGCTCAGGCTTATACTTCCTCCTTCTCCCCTATGGTATTCCATAACATGTTCCAGGTTAACGAGGTGGGAGTGATGGGCACGAAAGAAAACAGCCGTGGGAAGCAGCTCTTCATACTCCTTGAGATGACGCGTGCTGAGCATACTCTTTTTATTGTGCAGGAACAAACGGGTATAATTCCCGTCAGCTTCCAGGCGTACAAGATCGCGTATGACCACAAGGCGCAAACCTTTACTTACGGGTACCGCAATTTTACTGTGTGCGCCCAACTTTAAATCCAGGTTGTCTGCGAGCAAAGCCAGGCGGTTGTACTGTTCCTTTTTAGCCAGCTTTAGTTGGGCTCTTTGTACCGCTTGTTGCAGTTCGCGAATATTGACAGGTTTCAGCAAGAAATCCAGGGCACTTACCCGGATTGCGCGAATGGCGTACTCGTCATGAGCCGTAATAAAGATCACCTCGAAATTGGCTTCCGGAAAAGCCTTTAAAACATCAAAGCCCGAGCCATTAGGCATGTTGATGTCTAAAAAGGCCAGCCGGGGCTTTACCTCATGGATGAGGTGTACTGCCTGAAGCAGGTCGCCGCTTTCCCCCGCTATCTTCACCTCCGGGCAGAATTTCCCGAGCATCTCCTTAAGCACTTCCCTGCTTTTTGCTTCGTCATCAATAATTACAGCTTCTATCATGGTTCTGGCTTTTACAGCGGTAAAACAAGGACCACCTTTGTACCGAGCGGTTTTAAGGCCTCGTCCCGTTTATCTATGATGTCCATATGTATGTTTTCTGCGTGAAAAGTGTTGTGTACTTCCAGGCGTTCTTCCACCAATTGCATCGCCCGGGGCTGATGAACTGCGTTTAAGGTATTCCTGAGTTGGAGAGCCTTTTCGCGGCCAATACCATTGTCTTCAATGGTAATCGTTAAGCGCTCTTTTTCCATTACAAGGTATACCCACAGTTTTTTCTCTCCTTCTTTGGTCACCAAACCGTGGTGGATGGCATTCTCAACATGAGGTTGTACAAGCATAGAGGGAATCTCTATCAAATGCGGGTCCGTTATCCCGCTACAGTCGAGCACATATTCAAAGCACTCATCAAAACGAAGCGCTTCCAATTCTACATACAGCCGTAACATGGCTATTTCATCGCTCAAACGGATCTTTTTCTTAATAGAGGCTTCAAGAAAAAACCGCATCAGGCGGGCAAAACGAGTGAGGTAGTCATTTGCGGCCAGCAAGTCGCCTTTGAGCATGAAATCCTGGATAGAATTAATGGCATTAAAAATAAAATGTGGATTCATTTGTGCTTGCAGGGCCCGAAGCTCTAAAGAAGCCATTTTCTTTTCGATCTCATTTTTTTTCCTTGCCTTTTTTATCCTGGACATAAACCTGAAATACAAGGCAAAAGACAAGAGGCCTAGCAGCAGCAGGAATAAGGCCGGAATGAACCACACCTGCTGCCAAAAGGCCGGAACAATTGAGAAATGGATTACGCCCGGTGTATTGTTCCAGTTAACTCCATCTGCCGAGGCATTGACTTTAAAGGTATAGGAAGCGGGAGGCAGGTTGGTGTACATGGCCGTAGGCAGGCGGGCACCTGTTTGCTTCCATTCCGTATCAAAAGGCTGAAGCTTGTAACGGTAAACATGTTCAGCCGGCCGGGAAAAATCCAGTAGGGAGAAGGTAAAGCTCAGGTTGTTTTCATCGTGTCTGAGGCTGAATTCCTCTAAATCCTTTAAGCCATCTCCCCGCTCACTCCCGTTTACCTGGAAAGAATTGATAACCGTATTGGCCCTGACCCTCGTTACCTCTTTGAAATCTTCGGGATCAAAGAGCACCAGGCCACTTTTAGCCCCGTAGAACAGCTCTCCTTGCGCGTTTTGGGCATTGGCCTTAAAATTGAAATCATAGCTGATCAAGCCATCTTCATTGGTAAAACCCTCTACTTTCCCGCTGCTATGCTCAAGCCTGCAAAGTCCGTTCACCGTACTTAGCCAGGCATTTCCGGCTTTATCTATTTCAACACCACATACCGAGTTTGAGGGCAAACCTTCTTTCCTGGTGTAATGGGTGGTCTTAGCCGTACCTTTGTTGTATACTTTAAGCCCCCAGTCCGTACTCGCAAAGTAGTAATTCCCGAAGTCGTCTTCTTTTATGTCCCAAATATTGTCATGGCGTTTTTCCTGAAAAGCCCGTATCCTAAATTGCTTTTCCCGATCTTCTGTAACCAAAAAAAGGTCTTCGCTGGTGCCCAGCCACATCCGCCCCTGCCGATCTTTGTACATTTTCCAAACGGAAAGCGCTCTTTCTTCACCTAATGAGACTTGCTCAACCTTTCCCCTTGCATCAATAAGCCATACTCCGGTAGTCCGGCTAGCTACCCAGACCCTGCCTTTCTCGTCTTCTTCTAACGCCCATACCTCCTGGGTCGGCAGTGCATTCCTGCTGAGATCATGCGGCATGTAATTTTCAAATATACCCTTCTCCTTATTCAACTTGAAAAGCCCTTCCACACCTCCGGCCCAAACATCGCCTGCCCGGGTAACCAATATGGTGTTTATGGTTGCGTGATCGAGTATACTGGCAAAGTCATTTACCAGCTTATAGTGCTCCTTTTTACGGAAGAGACGCTGCTCGGGGTCATAATGCAGTTTAATTACCGGACCTTTTTTTAACCCAAGCCATACTTCATTTCCCGAGACAGCCAGGGACCTTATGTAATGGTTGTTTAGTTTGTCTTCACTTTGCTGAGTTGCATATTCACGAAAGCGATAACGTTTGCGGTCTATTTTTATCAAACCTATGTCCGTAGCCGCCCAAATCAAACCGCTGCGGTCTTTTAAAAGGGTGTTTATGGCGTATATAGTTTCATCTTTAGCCAAAGAATAGCGACAAAAATTCTGCCTGGCTTCATCGAAAGTGATCAAATACTTTCCGTTGGTCCATAAGTACTCGCTATTTCCTGCATTGTACACTCCTTTTTGTAAACCCTCAGAGAAGGCAACCGGGTAAGCGGTGATGGTTCCCGAATGCACGGCGTACACAAAACAGGAGTCTTCACCGTAAAAAACAAACTTGCCTGAATCATTGACCGTTGCTATGGCACGGCCGTTCATTTCAGCAAACCGCTCTCGCACCTTTGGAAGCTCCCGGCAATCGGTATCTAAAACGGTCAAGCCAAAAGAACTTGATACCCATAACCTTCTTAGCGTATCTACGAAAAGATGGTTCACCCTGTCTTCAACCTCTGCTTTCCAGTTTAAGCTGCCCTCTTGAATATTGTATACTCCAACTCTACCACTTGCTGTGCCTAACCACAGCCTCTTTTCGTTTTCCTGGTAAAAGCAACTGACGTAGTCTTCTGGTACGGATAGTTTACAATGTGCTCGCCAATGCCCTGAATCAGAAGTATAAGAAATGATCCTTCCCGAACGGCTTCCAAACCAAATCGTTCCATTTATCCCTTTGTAAATGACCTCCATTACCTGGGACCAATGGTTTTCCATTTTTAGCGGGACTTCTATAAACGAAAAGTTTATGCCATTATACCGGCACAAACCGTTGATGGTACCAACCCAAAGAAAACCCGTTTGATCCTGGCATAAGCTGATCACGGTATTGTGAGGCAATCCCTCCCGCATGGTAAAACGGTCTGTTTTGCCCGAAAAGATGGATTCCTGGCTTTTAGAGGTAATGCATAGGAACAGCAATACCAGCAAAGGAGTAAACTTTCTGATGTTCATGACTACTCAATACTACTAAAAAGAAGTGAAACAGCTAAAGGGAACCCCTTAGACAATTTGTATTTGTCAGGGTAAAGTACGTTAACCGGGTGAAGCTTTTCAGGCGATGTCCGGGCTTACCCGGAGCTGCCCGCTATACATTAATCCGGCTTAAATAATTCATTTATGTAGTTACCTACATAATTTTTATCTTTGGCTCTTTACATACGTTCTCATGGAATCAACACGGCAGGATTTTTTACAGGAATTGGGTTACCTCGGCTTTACTATGCGGCTAAAACGCATCAGCGACCAACTGATGCAGGACGGCAGGCGCTTGTACAGCTCTTTGGGGTTGGATATTGAGCCGAATTGGTACGGAGTATTTCTCTTGTTGGACAAGCACGGAAAGCTTGGCGTTACGGAGGTTGCCGAGCATTTACAGCTGGCACATCCATCGGCCATTTCCATTATCAACAAGATGGAAAAAGCGGGTTACCTGAAAACCGAAAAAAACGCAATGGACCAACGCAAGAGATACGTTTCTTTAACAGCTAAGGCTAAAGCAAAACTACCCGTGTACAAAAAAGTATGGAGTGCCGGCACCGAATCGGTAAGGCGCCTGACCGCGCACACCAACCTCTTTGCCGACCTTAAGCTTTTTGAAGCACACCACCGCAACAGTAATTTTGCAGAGCGCACCTTACGCACACATGCGAAAACCGGGTCCTCTTCCGGTTCCTTCGCCATAGTTCCCTTTTCCGAGGCCTATGCCGATGATTTCGGGCGCATTAACTACGAATGGCTACACATGTATTTCAAGGTTGAACCGCACGATTATGAAATGCTGGATCATCCCAAATCTTACATCATAGACCAGGGCGGGCAGATCTTTTTTGCCCTATGCGATGGCTTTGTGGTGGGCACCGTGGCGCTTATTCGCCAGGAAGCAGATGTTTATGAACTTTCCAA
>JANQPD010000067.1 GCA_028285465.1 Owenweeksia sp.
AAACACTGATCGGGGACAAGACCTATGAAGACTTAACGCAAGAAACGATTGCCCAGATAGAACGGGTATACCGAGACCTGTTGGCGCAGTGGGACGCACGTTTGCAGGCCAGGATCTTAAACTTTCAGCTCAGGAAACTCAAAGAGCGAAAGCAAACCTTCCAGGAGAAACTCCAGGCGAAAGTACAGGAGTATAAAAAAATCACTTCACTGGTGAAACCATTTACGGATTATGTCGGGCGTTATTGGGACATGAGCCGGGAGCTTTGGCAGGATAGTACATTTGATATTGTAAAGAAATACAATCAGCTATTGGCAGATGAAGAAGACCTGCGTAAGCTGGCAACGCTTCTTGGGCGACTGCGTGAGGCGGAGATAGAAACGGAAGAAGAATCGCTTGAGAAAATAGTGGTATATAAGGAATGGGTGAAAGACCCCAACCTGAAATCAGAGATTGTAGGGGTAAGGAGCGGAGATGACCTCAACAACGTATTGCCCAGCGAGGTTGCCCTTTTTGGGGAAGAAACAGAGTGGCAGTTTCTCAAGCGTTTTGCCGATCAGCAATTGCAGGTAAACCGCTACGAAGACCGGAAATTGATCAGCAGCAATAAGGTGTTCAGCGAAAGCTTCCAACGTGTAAAGCAAAAAGAAAAGGGACCTTTTATTGTGTGTGTAGATACGAGTGGCAGTATGGAGGGAGAGCCTGAGCGCATTGCCAAAGTACTGTGTTTTGCCATTTTGAAAATGGCATCCGAAGACCAAAGGCAGGCTTTTTTGATCAATTTTAGCTCAGGCATTCACACCATCGACCTCTATAACCTGGTAGATAGCATCGATGAGGTAGCCGGGTTTTTACAAAAATCTTTTCACGGGGGTACAGACATTAGCCTGGCGTTAAACGAGGCCCTCACACAATTAGAAACGCATCGGTATAGAGACGCGGACGTGTTGGTAATTTCGGATTTCATCATGTATAAGATAAGTGATGACCTCCTGGCGCGTATGGAGAAACAGCAGCACAACCACGGCACACAGTTCCACAGCCTGGTCATTACAGACCAGGCCAATGAGGAAGTAATAGCACAGTTCGACAACGTGTGGAGTTACAACCCGGATAAAAAAGGCATTGTGAAAACCCTGTACCAAAGCATAAAAGAGATCAACGACCGGAAGCTGTAAATAAAAAACGGGACGCTTTAGGCGTCCCGTTCCGTGTCTCAAAAAGGAAACTAGTATTTGTAGATTACTAACCCTATTTCCCTATAAAATGAAGCTTCCTATTGAGAGGTTCTAAAGTAGTTAAAATTTTTACACCACCAAACAATTCTAAGAAAAAAGGCCGCCCGGTAGGGGCAGCCTTACGAAAACTAAAACATAAAAATGAAAAAACTTAAATAGCTCTTCGTTCCAAATATAGGTAAATATATCATTGAGAAGCAAAGGTGCGATAATATAAGTGAAGCAAATCAATCCCGGCACCTGCTCACACAAGTTTTACCAGCAAATTTACCAACACAAGTTTGCGGATTACAATTGCTTGCTGTATATTTACGGTATATTTAGGTGTTAGCGACAACAACCTAATTGAAAGTAAATTTCTATTTAGGTGTTATTTGGTTAGTAATCTTGAAAAGGTCTTGGCAACAAGGCCTTTTCTTTTTGGTTTAGCGTCTAAAAAGACAAGCTTTTATGCAGATCACCTTACTTCAAACCGCACTTTTTTGGCAAGCTCCCGAAAAAAACCTCCGGCAGTTTGCGCAAAAAATAGGATCTGCTCCTCCATCAGACCTCATTTTGCTTCCGGAGATGTTTACTACCGGCTTTAGTATGCACCCTGCAGGTCTTGCGGCAAAACCGGAAGAAATGAGCAGCTGGCTGCAAGAACAGGCCGGAAGCAAAAACAGTGCAATTTGCGGAAGTGCCATGGTGACGGAAGAGGGTAAATTTCACAACCGTTTGTTTTTTGTTACGCCGGGAGGCAAGGTATACACCTATGATAAAAAACACCTTTTTACCCTGGCCGGGGAAGAAAAAGTATACAGCCCCGGGCATACGTCCATTTTAATTGAATACAAAGGCTGGCGCATTAAGCCCTTGGTGTGCTATGACCTGCGTTTTCCGGTATGGAGCAGGAATGTAGAAGAGTATGACCTTTTGCTATATGTGGCCAACTGGCCCGAAAGAAGGCAAAGTGCCTGGCAGGCGCTGCTTAAAGCAAGGGCTATTGAAAACATGTGCTACACTGCAGGCCTTAACCGCGTAGGAGAGGATGGCAACGGGGTATCGCACAGCGGACGCTCCGTAGTGCACGACCCGCTGGGAGAAGTGATCCTGGATTTCAAGCCTTTTGAAGAAGGGGTGCAAACGGTGAAATTGGATAAAGAGCGGCTTCAAAAAGTCAGGAATAAGCTGGGCTTCTTAAAAGACCGCGATCAGTTTGAACTCTTAAGTTGATCCTTACCCAGGATCCAGTCTATTTCCAAATCCCAATTGGCACGAATTTCCAGGGCATCCGTGTAATTGATGATCCGCTCCGGTTGGAGGCCCTCAAAATAATTCCCGCTGCTCCAGCGTTCATTCTTGTCCTTATCGATAATGAGTTGTGCCTTATACTTTTCGGGATGCAGGTTACGCAGGTTTAATTGGACGGTACCGGTAAATGTTCTTGTAAGCAACACATCACCGTTTGGTTTAAAGATGTTCAATATATACTGGTGCGCAGAGTCTGCTACTACGGTAAACAGGGCGTTGCCTAAATCTTCTCTTTTTAAAACGGAATACGAAAAACCGGCTGAATCTTTTTGCGTACCCGAAAAAGGGAGCACGCCCCCCGGGTAAATTACCAGCTTACTGTTTTCTGCATTAGGAGGCCGGGCAAGGCTAAGTCTTTTTTTATTCCTGCTCCCCAGGCTTAAGTCAAGCGTGGTAAGCGTATCCTTTGCCGTAGTCACCATAAAGTTGTTTTTGTTCAAACTCAATAAAGGAATATTGCTTTTGAGATGCAAAGAGTCCCCGGGGGCGAGTTCTTTTTCGTCCAGCGAAAGGCGTAAGGTCTTCTCAGGATACTCCCGCAGTTTTACCTGCGTAGTGTCTGTATAAGCACCCGGGTTGTTTATCACCAGGCCAATGGAGTCTGTACCCGCCTGGAACCAGTAATAGAGTGTATCTGTCCCGGTAAACTCCACATAATCGTCTACGGCCTTTTTCCCTTCTGGTGCGTTGAGGCGGCTGATGTTTACTTTTTCGGTATTGCCGCTGAATACGAGCCGGATCTGGTTAGGCCCTACGTGGCGAGCACTGATAAAGCGTGCCCTTCCCTCGGGCTTAAAGGCTATAAGCTCCAGGTTAGGGTTTTCGGCTTTCAGGGCAAGCGTATCATTTAAAAAAGCAACGGTTTCATTTCCGGTAAGCATTTTGAATTTGCCTCCGGCATCTTCAAAGGCGAGTACATGGAACCTGCCATACTTCAGGTTAGTAAGTTCAAATTTGCCGTTTTCATCTGTATAGGTATAATAGGTAGGCAAGGCCTTAAACGGGATACTGTCTGCTATTTGGAGTGTAGATAGCTCATACAACGCCACCAGTATCTCTTCTTGCGGTTCATTTTCCACATCCCGAACGCTTCCGCTGATGCTTAAGCTATCGATAAATGTGCCGGTGCTGAACACGTACTTAAACGCGTCGTTCACATTGCCTTCCGTATAATCGGTTATGGCCGTGCCAAAAGAGATGGTATAGGTAGTATTGGGCAATAGGGAATCGGCAGGTATTTCGATCAAGATGCTCTTTGTGCCTGCCTTGATCTCCAGAGATTCACTGAGGGGAGGCGTGATACGGATTTGCTGGTTGGCACTTTTCAATGAAATGTATTCATTAAAAAGGATCTCAATTTCATTGCTTTTAAAGCCGGTGCTGAAGTTGGGCGGAAAGGTGGTATCCACCGCCGGAGCCAAGGTATCCCGGGGGCCTCCATCGGGGTTGCCCCGGCTGGCACAAGCGGTAAAGAGAAAATCTGCCAGTAAGGCAATGAACACGACAAGGAAAAAACCGGAGCCGAAATGTTTTACGCGCATAGTCTTTTAGTGAAGCCAAAATGCTTACCAATTCAATGCCATTCTGGTTTAGGCATGAGCTAGAGTAAACACCGACAAACTTACGCCATTCACGGCAAGTAATTTCGTAGCGGCAGCTTCAATAGTAGCCCCCGTGGTCAATACGTCATCTACAATAAGCAGGTGTTTGCCTTTGAGTTCGGTCATATCCCGCACTTCAAAAACGGTTTCTACATTGAGCCAGCGTGCAAAGCGGCTTTTACGTGTTTGAGTAGTTGTATTTGTTGTACGAACTAGGTTTTGAGGCCATAGAGGCTTTTGTGTGGAAACCGCAATGCCTTTGGCCAGTTGCTCTGCCTGGTTATACCCCCGTTTAGCTCGTTTTTTGGGGTGTAGAGGGATAGGGATGATGCCATCTATGCGTTTAAAGAACCCGGTTGTTTCATATTTTCTGGCGGCCATCTTTCCCAGAAAAACACCTAATTCCGGCTGGTTCCTATACTTGAGCTGGTGTAATATAGCCTGTGTTTTACCGCCTTTATAAAAATGCAGGAATGAGGTGGCCTGTACAAGAGGCACCCGACCGGCAAAGGAGTCCGCCACTTTATTTTCCGTAAAGTGATGGTAGTCCGTATACGGGAGGTGGGCAATGCACGAAACGCAAAGCATTTCCTCCCCGCTTACCAGGGGGGCCTGGCAGGCAAAACAGCTGGCGGGGTAAAAGAGGCTTAAAAAATCATCAACTATTTTTGGCAGCATAGGTTTTAGTGAAGTCTCTACTAAGATAAAAAGAATGGATCAAGCCCGCCAACCCAAAAAAGCTACACTGTTTGTATTGCTCCTTGCCCTCCTGGCACTGGCTGCTACAGCTTACTTCCTTTACGAGGACGAAGAAGACATCAAGGACCTGGAAATGCAGAAATCAGCACTTATTACACGCCTGGCCGATATGATCGGGGAATACAACACCATTGAAGCCGAAAACGACAGTTTACAGGTAATCCTGAATGCCAATAAGAACGAAATGGTTTCCATGATCGACACCATAGCGCGTATGACGCAACTAAAAGGGGTTCGCTTAGAGCGTTTTGAGTTGAGCATGCAGCGCTTCAAAGAGGAATCAAACCGCCTGCGTATTACCGCGGATTCCCTGCGAAAGGCAAACCAAACTTTAAAAGAGGAACGGGCATTGGCCTTGCTTTCGCTTGCAGAAGAGCGGCAGTTGAACGATAGCCTCCAGGCAGCTGTTTCAGTGGCAGCAGGTTTGAGCATCAAAAACCTGAGCAGCACGGCGGTTAATGTTAAACGGAGTGGTGAACACCCCACCAACTCTGCATGGCGCGCCGAGAAGATCCGCGCCTGTTTTACCATTTCTGAAAACCCCTTGGCGGCTAAAGGAATACGCAAGGTGTATTTGCGCATCATCAACCCGGAACTGAAAATACTGCGGGAAGATGGCAGTGCCCTGGCCGATACTTCTTCTATGAACCTGTTTTATTCGGCCAGCAAGAGCATAAACTATGATGGGAAAGCCCTGGAGGTTTGCCTGGAATACCTGAATGACGATTTTGAAGACGGCATATACCTGATCCAGTTGTATGTGGAAGGAGAGAAAAAGGCAGAGCAAAAATTATTGCTGGACTGACAAACGAACCTTTAGAAAAATAGGCACCGTTAAAAGAACGCTTTCACCTGCACATTGGCCGTCTGTATTACCGGATTGTCTTCGCTGATGCGGCCGCTGTAGTTCAAGCTCAACAGGATGCTTTTGCGGATGGTTTTTTGCAATACCAGGTTCCATGTGCCATTCCTGCCCGGTTGCAGGCCCCGTAACATTTCAAAAGCCGCAGGGTTGTTACTATTGCCTTCAAAGTTGTTTAGAATGTAATTGAGCTGGCTTTGCAAACTCAGGCTGTTTGCCAGGTTGTAGGTGCAGTTAAACCCAATATCACTCCCCTTTAGGCTGATCTCATCATCTGCGGAGCCGTTTTGTGCCTCATAGGCATAGGTAGCGGTCAGCACCAACGCATCATTAGGCTGGTACGCCAGTGCGTAACGGTTTACCCTTTGGTTGATCGTAAAATTGCGCCTCGAGAAATTGGTGGAAAGGTTTTCCTTGTCTACAGCCGAAAAGCTGCCCCTGAGTTGTAGGGGCTCAATAAGCTGCCAGCGCAGGTTGAAAGTATTTTCCAACACCGTTCTTTGCTCCACGCCAAAGCTGAGCAAGTTGCGGTTGTCGCTGGTGCGGTAGGTATAGTCTATGCCAAACTTATTTTGGGTGCGGTTAAAATAAAGCGTGTTCCTGAAGCTGTTGTTGAGGGCTACGATCAGGCTGTCATCCGTCACTTCAGCAAAGGGATTCAGGTTGTTGGTGGCCCCGGTAAGCAGTGTCTTCCGGTCGAGCTGGTAATTGCTCAGCAAGGAAAAACGGGAAAGGATCTTTTTGATGCCCCGGGCATTTTGCCAGCTGAAGGGAGCATTGAGGTTTATGATCTCACTAAACTTGTTGAGATTTGTGCGCAGGAAATCGTTGGTAGGCAAGAATACGCGCACGTAACGGGCTAAATCAGGTTGTGGCGCTACTTCAAACTCATCTAACTCCTGTATACCATTCCCATTATAATCGGTGTGGGTATATACACCCGTTCCTGCCGGTACTTCGATGTAGTTAAAAACCCTCCTGGCCTCCGTACCCGAGCCGCTTTCGTAAAAAGTAGTGCTGACGATGGCGTTTTTGAATAGGCGCTGTATATAATTAAAGCGGGCGGTTACGGTACGTTCCAGGTCTCTTTCTTCAGGCTGGTATACCTTTAAAGATCGACTGAAAATACGGGTGTTAAGTACACTGTTGAAACGGGTTTTAGCCTCTGCTTCCAGCCCAACGGCCTGTACCTGGCTGAAGTTCACAAAGCGCCCGGATTGGGCGGTATCATCGAAGCGCTGGCTATACCAAAGTTCGGCAAAGTTGGCCGCGGTATCACCTATGCCCATTAATGCACCCACGTCCAAAAAGCGATAACTGCTTTGCGTTAGGGTATCGCTGCTTTTAAACCTACGGGTATTCCATTCTCCTTCGCTAAATACTCCGGTCCAGAGCCGGGGGGCATAAAAGTGTCTGATCCGTAGTTTTTCCCGTAAAAATGTGCTGTTGGCAAGACTGTCTCCGGCCTCCAGCCAGGAAGCCCGTAATTGTCCTACGGAGCGCGCGCTTTTTAGCCTTCCCGTCACTTCCTGCTTCAAACCGGTATATCCCCCAAAGCTCAGGTACTGCAATTGGTAAGTGGCCGAAGAAGTATCCAGGG
This sequence comes from Owenweeksia sp., assembly GCA_028285465.1. GTDB lineage: Bacteria > Bacteroidota > Bacteroidia > Flavobacteriales > Schleiferiaceae > JANQPD01. The sequence goes on from JANQPD010000067.1 coordinate 7,354, forward strand.
CATAACCCAAGCCGGCCGTAGCCATTTGTAACCCTTCATTGAAGTCCAGAGGAAGAGCCCAGTCGCGGGCAAATTCCACCGTACGGATACGCTCAATGGTGGTAAAATTATCTTCATTGAACTCTATCCCTACCTGGCTGATCAATTTCCCCTTTTCGAGGGGACTCTCTCCACGGTAGCTGAGCCTTCCGGCTAATCCAATATCGTTTTCCTTACCGATATCTGAAAATAGGTTGATGTCATTCCGGCTGGCTGCCAGGTCTATAGAGAGTGTATGCTGTGCATTGAAAGTGTATACGGTTTGTGTATTGAGTACCTGTAACAGGTTAGGGGAGGCCAGGAGGCGCTGTGGGGCAAAGTTTCCTTGCGGTACCCCGTTTTGTGGAGGCACCCAACGAAAAACCCGCCCGTTGGCGTTGTTCTGTGCCTGTATATAATCGCCCTGGTTGTTCCCAACGAAGGCAAAACTTGCCTGGTACAACGGCTGGGTGGAGTCTACCGAAAAAACAAGTACAGAATCAAAACCCAGGCTATCGCGTAGCTCGTAAAAAACCTGGCCGGGGTCGAACGTGGCCGGGCGAATGGTGCTTACTACTGCCTGGTTCAACTGATCACCTACACCCGAGAGAAGCTGTTTTTCCTCCGTATTGAGTTCTCCCGTGAGAGGTTGGTTGGGGCTATCCTGCTCACTGTAAAACTGTACTTGCGTTTGCAGTTTTTCGTTTTCAAAACCCGTAGCACCAAATACTACGGAGCGCAGGTAGTTCTGCTCAGTATATTGGAACTCAACCACAATGCGGCTTTCTTTTGTTATAGGACGCAGCGCAGTAAAGGTTATTTCCCCGGCATTGTAGTCGATCACGTAATCGTATTGCTGTCCGCGGGTAAGCAGGTTACCGTCTATGTACACCCGTTCGCTACCGCTAATGATGATGATAAAAAGCTCATCGTTGTTACCCCGTAGTTTATAGGGGCCCTGGTTGCCTTCCTGTCCCTGGAAACGATTCCGGGCAAAGCGTCCGCGCGCAAGCCCCCCTTCTACACGTAGGGGAACCTTGCTGTTGTTCAGGTTTATGTTGCTAAACACACTGGCCCCGCTGATGCGCTTATCAAAATGTAAGAGGTAATTCGGGTTGATCATATTGTAATCTCCCGCACGGATAAGGCCAAACTCGGCATTTTCAAGTTCGATATATACCCGGTCAAACTCGCGAAGCTGTTGTGTATAGCCATCGGCCTGTACGGGAATGCTGTTATCGGTAATACTCGCACGTATCTGGGTTTGCTTCCCGAGGTTGCCACTCAATTGAAGGTTCAGAGAACTGTTGAGCACGGCATCCTGGTTGTTGCCCACCGAAATACTGCGGCTTATGCTGCCCCGGGAATTCAATCCGTCAAAGGGCGCAAAAGCGCTGTTGCGCTCGGCCCGGTAGAGTACTCCCGGTTTTTGAGTAGTACCTGCCGGAAGCAATAAGCTCCTGGGCTTGCGGTATACCTTGGCGCCTAAACGCACCCCCAGGGTTTTATAGCTCAATATAAGGGGCTGCTCCGGAGGGGTTGAAAAGAGGATACGTGCCAGGCTATCTTGTACAAGTTCATAGACCGGTTTTTGCAAGGCGCTGTCTGCGTCCCGGAAAACAAGCGTAGTAGGGCGCACATAGAAACTGTCTAACAGCAGCGTATCCGTGTATGCAGGAATGCGGATTTGCTTTTCTCCACCCCAGGAAAACCCAGTAGCATTTTGTGCAAAACTCCACAAACCGGAAAAAAATAAGAATAGAAGTATGAAAAGCCTTTTTTTCAAATGGCGCACTTGCTTTTGAGGCAACAAATTTGAGGTAATAACGCCCTGCATGGACGTTCTGTATATTTTAGCCCAAAATACGCATAGATGTTAGTACTGTCTTACAATGTAAATGGAATACGCGCTGCTTTAAATAAAGGCTTCCTTGAATGGCTGCAACAGGCGAACCCCGATGTGGTCTGTCTGCAGGAAACAAAAGCTTTACCGGAGCAGTTGGATACCACGCTATTTGAAAAAGCAGGTTATCACCATTACTGGCATAGTGCAGAGAAAAAAGGCTATAGCGGAGTGGCCATTTTGAGCAAAAAGGAAGCGGATAGCGTGAAATATGGTTGCGGGATAGAGTACATCGACAAGGAGGGGCGTGTGCTTCAGGCCGACTTTGGCCCCCTTTCTGTCTTAAGTACTTATTTCCCTTCCGGGAGCAGTGGCGATGCCCGGCAAGCGGTGAAAATGCAGTTTTTAAACGATATACAGATCTACCTGGATGTACTTCGTGCGGAAAGACCCAAACTGCTGGTATCCGGGGATTACAACATTTGCCATAAGCCTATCGACATCCACGACCCCGTTCGCAATGCCACTTCTTCTGGTTTTTTGCCCGAGGAACGCCAATGGGTAACGGGCTTTTTACAAAGCGGCTGGGTAGATACCTTCAGAGTATTTAACGAGGAACCTCATAATTATAGTTGGTGGAGCTATCGCGCCAATGCACGGGCCAATAATAAAGGCTGGCGTATAGATTACCATATGTGCACGGAAAACCTGAGAGAAAACCTGAAGCGTGCGGCCATTCTGCCCGGTGCCAAACATTCAGACCATTGTCCTGTACTTGTAGAATTAACGCAGGTGTGAAAAAAGCGTTTTTTTCGAAATAGGGCCTGCCGTGCATGTTCAAGTGAGTCCAATGCTGGAAAGGTGATGTAAAACAAGTGCACGTTATCAACAGTCTGTTATTGCTAACTTCCCCTTGCCTTTTACCAGCGGGAGTAGCGGCAGCTTATTTTTGAATGACTATATAGCATGCAAATGAAAAAGTGGATATTTCTTCTGGTTTTGGGTACGTGGATGATGAGTTCCTGTGTATCGAGCAAAATACACAAGGAACTGCAAACGCGCTTTGAAACGCTTGAAGAGGAAAATGCAGTCTTGCGCAAAGAGAATGACGTTTTAAAAGGGCAGCTGGAGATCAGCAGCAATGAACTGAACGAATTGAAAGCGAAATACGCTGCTTTGCAGGGAGATACCATGCAGTTGCGTGACCGCTACAATGCATTGCACGAAAAGTACATTGCATTAAACAAGAGCTACGAATTTTTATTGGAGAATAACAATGCTCTGATGGCGAGCAACCAGGCCGAAAATAAAAAGTTGTTGGCCAGGCTCAACGGGCTTCAGGAAGAGCTACAGGCAAAAGAAGATAGCCTCAACAGCGAGCAAAACCGGTTGGAATACCTGGCGAAAGAACTACAAAAACGAGAATCCCGCGTATATGAATTGGAGTCGTTGATCGCACGTAAAGATTCTACCGTAAATTATGTACGTAAGCGGGTCGCAGACGCTTTGCTCAATTTTGAAGGGAAAGGGCTTACCGTAGAGCAGCGCAACGGTAAAGTATATGTTTCCCTGGAGAATAGCCTGTTGTTTAAAAGCGCTAGTTGGGAGGTAGACAATAAAGGAAAGAAAGCACTGGAACAATTGGCGGTAGTGCTGGCCGAAAACCCAGACCTTGCTGTGGTAGTTGAGGGCCATACGGATGCAGATGCCTTTAAGGGAAAAACGGCGGTAAAAGACAACTGGGACCTTTCCGTGATGCGTGCCACCTCTATCGTGAAAATACTGACGGCCAACGAGGGGGTAGACCCCCAGAAGATCACAGCTGCGGGGCGCAGTGAATTTGTCCCTCTGGCCAGCAACGATACGGAAGAGGGAAAAGCCATGAACAGGCGCACGGAGATCATCATTACCCCCAACCTCAGCGAATTAGCCGATCTGTTGAAAGAGTAGAATTTCTGGTTTATTCGGTGCAAAGGCTACAAAGCCAAAAGGCTGTGCGCCCGGGTGAAGCTACGTTTACTTTTTGTTTACCTCTTTGATATAGGCCTCCAGCGCCATGGTCATAGACGGGAACTTAGGAGTAGGTGCTTTGATGTCGAGCCTTAAGTTGGCGTCTTTTATTGCCTGTTGTGTGGTGTTGCCGAAAGCCGCAATACGCGTGTTGTTTTGCTCAAAATCTGGAAAGTTTTCAAGGAGGGACTTGATGCCACTTGGGGAGAAGAAAACCAGGATGTCGTAAAAAACGTCAGAAAGATGTGAAAGGTCGCTGCTCACGGTATTGTACATAATGGCACGGGTATAGTCGATCTTTGCGTCTTTCAAAAGCCTGGGGATTTCAGGCTTTAATACGTCAGAAGTAGGCAGTAAATATTTTTCTGCCTTGTGCTTTTTCAAGAGTGGGATAAGGTCCTGAAACGTATTGTTGCCAAAATAGATCTTACGTTTGCGGTATACCACATACTTCTGAAGATAGTAAGCGATAGCCTCCGATGTACAGAAATATTTCATCTCGTTAGGAACGGCAAAACGCATTTCTTCAGCTACCCTAAAAAAGTGATCCACGGCATTTCTGCTAGTTAGGATAACCGCAGAGTGTTGTGCAACATTTACTTTTTGCTTACGTACATCTGCCACGTCCACTCCCGCGATATGTATAAAGGGAATGAAATCGATTTTCACCTTATGCTTGTTCGCCAGATCCAGATATGGAGAATTTTCCGTTTGGGGTTCAGGCTGTGAAACGAGAATAGTTTTTACCTTCAAAACTACGCGCACTTAAGGGTTAGTATACTGATGATGATCTATTTGCTTTTACCAAAAAAGCCATTTCAGCAAAAAGAAAATAGGCATCATTTCGAGCGCGCAAATGTATAAAAATTTAAGGTAAGAAGGAGCTGACATTTTCCACAGAATCAGGTTGCTCTGTATAACCCCCAGGATATAGGATAAGCCAATAAAAATCCCCAAAATTATACTGAATAAAAAAGTGAGCTCTCTTACATAAACTACCAAAGCGATTAAAGGCAGTAGATAAAAGGCAGACCATACCCGGTAGCTCAAATTTACATTTGAGGCAAAGCTGAGTTCTCCATCATGTTCATACAACCACTCGAGCAAGGCATTCAGCAAAGCCTTGCCCAAAAAGAAGAGCAGCACGAAAAAAAGGATACGTATAAAGTCAAGATAATGACCGAAATAAGCCGCAGGGTTTTGCTGCTGGGCGCGGTGCACCACAAATATAGCCAGGGCAAACATGGCATAGGAGTGTACGCTAAGCAGCGTTTCGAACCGCTTAAGCCCCTGAAAAGGCCTGAAGTCACCGATCAGTTCATTGCGCTTGGTATGGAGGGGCAAATTCAAAAAACTTAAAAACCGCTTTGGGGCGGTAAGTTTTGCCCATAATAAGGTCCCTGCAGAAAGCAATAAGAGTAAATAGATCCAATCCGTATGATGCGTGAGAACGGGTAGTTCTTTCATTGTATCCGGTAGAGGTGCAAAGGTAAAGGATACAAAAAAGCGTGCTGCGGAAATAATATGCGCAGCACGCTTTACAGTATCGGGGCGAACTGTTTTTATTTAGTTACCTGCAGCTTTTGCACGGATAAACCGGGCGTATCTGCCCTAATAAAGTACTGTCCGGCAGGGAGTGTTTCGAGCGGCAAGGTCCACACCCCGGCATTCAGGTAAGTATCCGCTGTAAAAGTACTCAGCCGTTGTCCCTTCAGGTTCAACAGGTACAGCGCGTTCACTTCAGTTGGTACATTTTCAAGGTGTACCATTTCCGAAGCGGGATTGGGATACATCTTTACAGCAATGTCCTGCGGCTCATTGAGCGATATGCCACTTTCTTTAGACAATACGGTTGTTTCCGTTAAGATCACATCTCCACCGGTACCTCCGTTGTTGTTCGCAAAGTTAGCGGCCACATATACTGTGGTTTGATCTGGCGCCGTACCACTATTCCACTGGAAAGTGTAGGTTTTCATATTTCCTACGGCAGCTGTGCCTGATGAGTTGTGGGTTACATACAAACCGCTTAGCCTCACCTCTGCATTTCCACCTGTGGTTATAGTGCCTTCATGCCCGGCCCCACTTTCTACACTCGCCTGAAAACCGGTACGGGTAACGCCTGTGGCTCCCGCATCCAGCTGCACGGTGATCGTATAATCGGTATTTTCCACGAAGCCGCTGCTCGGTATGTCGGAGCTTATCGAGATAGACTGGGTGCTCACCGCAGGCCCGTTGTGGCATCCGGCACTGGCACAGGTGTTCCCTCCGCTCGCAGGAGAGCCTGAGCGACCTGCAGGGGCTCCGCTGGCGTTGGTAAGTGCTTCAAAAGAAAGAAACAGGCAAACACAAATTGCCGTAAGTAAAGAGTAAGATTTTTTCATTGACAAGGAATTTATATTGATGGTAAAGTTATACTTTTCATCATTACCTACATTTGCCAAAAATTTTAACAGACTATGTCGAGCGATTTATTCCAGGCGCCTGATTATTATCAGGTAGATGAACTCTTAAGTGAGGAGCATATTTTAGTGCGCAACGCTACCCGCGATTGGGTAAAGAAAGAGGTTACGCCCATCATAAACGAATATGCTCAAAAAGCAGAATACCCTACCCAGCTGACCAAAGGCCTGGCTGAGGTGGGTGCTTTTGGTCCGTACATACCGGAAACGTATGGCGGAGCGGGCCTGGATCAGATCTCTTATGGCCTTATGATGCAGGAGATTGAACGGGGCGATTCGGGTATTCGCTCTACCTGTTCGGTACAGTCTTCTTTAGTTATGTACCCCATCTATGCCTATGGCAATGAAGAGCAACGGAAAAAATACCTGCCCAAGCTGGCCAGTGGTGAGTGGATCGGCTGTTTTGGCCTGACTGAACCAAATTATGGCTCTAACCCTGGGGGCATGGTTACGCATTATAAAGATATGGGGGATCATTACCTCCTCAACGGGGCGAAAATGTGGATCAGCAATTCGCCTATGGCACAAATTGCGGTGGTTTGGGCTAAAAATGAAGAAGGACGTATACACGGCCTTATCGTGGAACGGGGCATGGAAGGTTTTACCACACCCGAAACACACAACAAATGGAGTTTACGGGCGTCTATCACCGGGGAACTGGTCTTTGATAATGTAAAAGTACCCAAGGAGAATCTCCTGCCTAACAAATCCGGTTTGGGAGCACCCCTCGGTTGCCTGGATAGCGCCCGTTACGGCATTGCCTGGGGTGCGATAGGGGCTGCCATGGATTGTTACGACACAGCCCTGCGTTATGCTAAGGAACGCGTACAGTTTGACAAGCCTATTGCTGCTTACCAGTTGCAACAGAAAAAACTGGCCGAAATGATCACTGAGATTACCAAGGCACAACTCCTGACCTGGCGCCTCGGGACGCTTAAAAATGAAAAGCGTGCTACTTCTGCTCAAATATCCATGGCCAAGCGCAATAACGTGGATATGGCGCTTAAAATAGCGCGTGAGGCACGTCAAATTCTCGGAGGTATGGGGATTACGGGAGATTACAGCATTATGCGGCATATGATGAACCTGGAATCGGTAGTGACCTATGAAGGCACGCACGATATTCACTTGCTGATTACCGGAATGGACATCACGGGGCACAATGCCTTTAAATAATGTTAGAACAGAAAATAAAATCTGTTATTAAAGAAGTACCTGACTTTCCCAAGCCGGGTATTTCTTTTAAAGACATTACACCTCTGTTGCTGGAACCTACCCTTGTAGAGGAAATCCTGGAAGAAATGATGGTTCAGGTGCACCCGCAACAGGTAGAAGCTGTGGCCGGGGTTGAATCCAGGGGTTTTTTGTTTGGTTTGCCTCTGGCGATAAAGTTGGGTGTACCCTTTATTCCGCTCAGAAAAGCCGGGAAACTGCCTCGTGCTACTTTGCGCGAAACGTATGCCCTGGAATACGGGGAGGCAAGCATAGAATTACATGCGGAAGACATCTCCCCGGGCCAGCGCGTACTCATACACGATGACCTGCTTGCTACCGGGGGTACAGCCAAAGCAGCCGCTTCCTTACTTCAGAAGGCAGGGGCGGAGATATGTGGGTTTCATTTTTTGGTAAGCCTGCTCTTTTTGTCGGGTGCTGATGTCCTTACCCCCATAGCAGGAGTAAAGCAACTGGTTGCCTATTAGGGGTACTTCACCCCTTTTTGGGGATTTTTGCCTTGGGGGTTTTGCTATAAGTGTGCTTAACGTGCACTATTACAGGTGAAAAGAATTCCTTATGATACTGGCTTAGTGCTTGCTTTCTTCAACGCAATGGGAAATTAAGTAAGTCAAAGCTCATTATTCTACTTGAAAAAGCCCGTTTCAAAATATTTTGAAACGGGCTTTTTAGGTTGTGGATTTCGCAGGTCCGGTTTACGGCTCCTGGTACACATTAGTATTGTTGCGATAGCCGGGCAGGTCTACATACCAGTCTTCGTTCTGACTGCCTCCGCTTTGCGCCCAGCTGGCAAAATTGGTATAAGTGGGTACGATATCCACCTTTTCCTTGGGGTAGTCAAACCCGGTAGCAATGTTCAACGCCCAGGGCAGGTTGGTAGTACTTTGGTAAAATTTGCCTGCGCCTACATTGGTATCGTCATCAGCTGTGCCAAAGAAACTGCTATTGGCCAGGTCGGTAGGGGCCATACCTGCGAGGTGTACTTCTTTGCCTCTTTCCTTGTTTATGATCATAAAAGGATTAAAGGGCACAGTGCCTAAATTTGCAAGTGTTTGCGGAGTGCCGAAGTTTACCGTGAGGTCCAAAGTATCCGGGGTACTATACGCTTCTCCATCTACCGTATTTACAAAGGGAGTACCCAGGTTTGGCAGTATCTCAAAGGCGTTGTCAAATACAATTACAGTGGCTTTGGTCTGGCCATTTTCAGTGCCGTTGCTTCCGTTGGTGATTATGTTTTCCGTAAGTTCCTGGCCACTTACGCTAGCTACACTACCCGGAGCGGCATCAAACTGGATACCGAAGCCGTTGGTAAAAGAGCCACCGATCGCACGTACCACATACCGGGCTATTACGTCAACTACCTCGTTATTGGCGTTCTTCACCAGTTTGTAGTTGTAGTCAACGACCAGGTCGTTGAAGTCAAAGTCACCTTTTGCAGGCCACAGATCTTCGTATGCCAAAGTACCAAAGTCGTTTTCTGAAGGTGAGAAGTCGTTGCTGGCACGTGCAGGATCATTTGGATAAGCATCCAGGTCATCCGCTACTCCGTCATTGTCGGCATCACTTACCTGGGGAGTGCCGTTACCAGAAGGGTTGCAGCTGCTGGTTGGAATGTACACATCACAACCCAATGTTGCTCCGTTTGTAAAGCTACCGTTGTTGGTTTCTATTCCATCAGGGTCACAAAACTCTATGTTTCCGTTAAAACCACCCCCACCGTTTATGGTAGTTTTGAGGCTGTTTCCAAAAGAAGGGTTATCCACAAGCTTAATTATAGAGGTGCTTCCGGTCGCATTTATCTGGTTATTCACGGTGATCCGGTTGGCTTCCAGCATGGCGCCATTTTCGAATTGTACACCTGCTCCTCCATTTACTTTGTATTCATCTCCCACGAATATGTAGCTAAGGTTGGTAAGATCTCCATTATTATGAAGGTCATCGTCAATAATAAGCTTACAGTTGTTGGTAAAATCAGAGCCTCCGTTTACAAACACATCATCCTTCACATAAATGTGGTTGTTATTGGTACTTGTTGAGTTATTGTTGTAGTCAACACCTACTTCTACATACCCATTATTGAGCATAGAGCCCGAAGAGTTCAGGTTAAAGTTGTTGGCCACCTCTATGTTTCCATAGTTGGTGATCTGCGCAGAAGTGCTGAAGTTGTTGGTAAGCACCAGGTCTGCATTAGGATAAACCGTAAGCGTTCCGTTTGAGCTGTTTATATTCAGGTTGTTCACCCTAAGACTGCCGCCTGAGGCAATTTCCAATGAAGAACCGCTGTTTATATTCAGGTTTTGCACTACGGCGTTTCCGCAGAAGCGGATGATAACGCCACCACGGTTCACGTTAATATTACCGGTGTGGTTGCCTTGCATGCAATATACACCGCCCGGGTCGTTGCTGTTGATGTTCAGATTAGAAGAGCGGTTGTTATACGTATGGTCACAACCGCTGGTACAGGTAGGGCTTACTACGGTTGTTTTGCGCAGTGCCTTTTTGCCGGCAGAGAAAGTCTCGTTTATTTGCTTACCGTTTACGCTTACCTTGTTTAAGATGGAACTGCCGGTGGGCGCTGTAAGTTTTACGAAGACCTCTTTCGTAGCGGTAGGCAGTTCAACTTTTCCTTGAGCCGAAGAAGCCTGGTCCAGGAAGGCAGACTTGATTAAACTTCCACCGGCCGTAGGTGTAAAGTCATAGATCTCTACTTTGTATTTACCAGGTACAGAAGCATTGCTTAAAGAAAAGGAATAATCTACGCTATGGGTAGTAGCGTAGGAAAAACTTCCGGGTACCTTCAACTCGCTCATACTTGTCGGATTGTTGGAAGTGCCTCCCGTAACGGGCTGGTCTTTCTTGCAGGCGCTTATACTTAAGCCAAGTACAAGGGCTACAGCTATTTGGTAAATGCTTGATCTCATGGTTATAATCTTTTTGATTGGCACAGATTAGGTCAATCCACATGCCCATAATGCAAATATACTGAAAATCAGCAAAATACACATTATAAGGGTGGTAGCTTCCTCTCTTTTAAGGAAGGTTTTTCCCATTTTGGGATGAAGCAGGGTGAAAAGATTCCTTACCCCTAAGCAGGTCCCAGAACAAAATGAAATCAGAGGCAAGGCTGTACCCCGGGTATTGAAAAGTGGCAGGTTTGTTTTTTTCAAAAAAGAAATGCCCTACCCAGGCAAAACCATACCCCAGGAAAGGGATGGCAACAAAATACCACCAGTTTAGGGTGATCAAAAAAGTAAGAAAGGAAATGCTCACAAGACCAGTGCCTATGAAGTGCAGGAGCCGGCAGGTGAAATCCTGGTGCTCACTTAGATAAAAGGGGTAAAATGCTTTTAAACTGTTGTATGTCTTTTCCGTAGCCATTTTATGGATGTTTCAACTGCTCTAAATTCTTTAAAAAGGTATGGTAAAATTGTACTGAGGCGTTGTAGTCTTCCAGGCTTATCCGCTCATTTACCCCATGCAGGCGGGGAATGTCTTCCGGGAGCATGCGTATGGGTAAGAAGCGGTATACATGGTCGGATATTTCATAGAAATGACGTCCGTCTGTGGCGCCAAGTACGAGGTAGGGGCTTACCAGGGCTTCGGGAAAGACCGTATTTATGCAGCGCTGTAGGTAAGTAAAGCGGGGGTCACGATAATCGCTCACGGGTGAGGCCGGAATGCGAAAGTCGTCATGAATTTCAATACGTACAAGGGTATCATTTATCAGTTCACGGGCACGCGCCATTATTTCTTCGGGCGTATCACCCGGCAAAAGGCGATAATTAACGGTAGCCCATGCTCTTGAGGGCACTACATTGTCTTTGATCCCCGCCTGTAAAATGGTGGTAACCTGGGTTGTTTTTACCAAAGCCGCACTGCTGGGGTTCTGCTCATACACATTAAAGATAAGGGGCTTAAAGAGCCATGGATTTGAGAAAGCCAGTTTTTGTGTGAAGGGAAGGTGCGGCCCTACGTGTTCGATAAAGCCTTTTAAGGGAGCACTCAGGCGGCTTGGTAAGGGGTTTTCTTCCAGTTTTTGTATTGCCTCGTTCAGGGTTGACACGGCCGTTTTTTGAGCGGGCATACTGCTATGTCCACCTTCTATATTTACGGTGAAGTCCAGGCTAACATAGCCCTTTTCACTGATCCCTACCAGGGCTACCGGCCTGGAAATACCGGGCACAATATTTTGCGTGAGCAGGCCTCCCTCGTCCAGGACCAGGCGAGCCCTTATGCCCTGTTTTTTCAGGTAAGCTACTACTTCTGCGGCCCCTTCATCGCCCCCTATTTCTTCATCGTGCCCAAAGCACAGGTATACATCGCTTTCAGGTTGATGGCCTTTTTCAAGAAGCAGGTGTACCGCGTTTAGTATGGAAACATAGCTGCCCTTATCGTCCAGTGCACCCCTGCCGTATATATATCCATCGCGTAGATTTCCTGAGAAAGGAGGTTCTACCCACTCTCCACGGGTAGCGTATTCTACTGGTACCACGTCCATATGCGCCATTAAGACGACCGCTTCCCGGTCTTGGGCTTTGCCCGGCCAGTGGTAGAGGAGGGAGTGTGTATTAATTGCTTTCAATGACAGCAGGCTATCTACTAGAGGAAAAACACTGTCCAGGTATGCTTTCATTCCTTTAAACGCATCAACGTCCAGCATTTCCTTTTTATGGGAGATGGTTTCAAACATAAGAGCACCTGAAAGGGCTTCAGGTGCAGTGTATAGGTGCTCCGTGGCAAAGGGCGAAGCTTGCTCCGGGGCTGCAAAGCGCAAATAGTTAAAAGCGAGTATAAGCAGGAGCCCTGCCAGAATAATTAAGCCTAAGAAAAGGATCTTTTTAAGCATGCATAGTCTTTGTGAATACTAAGATACGGGCGTTTCGGGAAGTTAAATTATTAAATTTTGATTCATTAATTACGATCATTATTGAATATCGCCATTTTTTACACTTCATTTTGGCGATATTTGAAGCCGAACTAAACCTATTGCGCTATGAATACGAACTTTCAATTAATACTATTTGAACGTATCAAAGGCCAGCTGGACCCGAAGTTAAGTCTGGTAGATGTGGTTGCAGATGTGTTGCAATTGAGCCAGGATGCCTGCTACCGCAGAATAAGAGGGGCCACCCTTATTTCTTTTGACGAGGCGGTGGCCCTTGCCCAATACGCCCGTATCTCACTTAATGAAGTGGCCGGACAGGCCGATACTACTGCTATTTTTGAACAATGGCCTATCATCAAAAGCTGGGACGATTGCTACCGTTATATGCAGCGTTCCCTCGAAACCCTGGAGCGCCTGAAAACCATTAAGGGACACACGTTTTACTACCTGGCTAAAGACATCCCTGTTTTTTACCACTTTGCCTTTCCCAAGCTGGCAGCCTTTAAGTTATACGTGTGGATGAAGTCGGTTTACGATGTTCAGAAAATTGACGGGCAAAACTATAATATGGCCATGATCCCCGACAGCATTCTTGAGCTGGCCCGCCAGCAGTGGGCAGCCTACTCGCAGATCAATGCCGTAGAGATCTGGAACGATACAACCGTAACCAGTTTAATCAGGCAACTGGAGTATTATTATGAGGCAGGCTTATTAGAAAGCAAAGAGGAAGCTTTGGAAATCTGCGAACAATTCCACGCCATGATGAAGAATATATACAAGCAGGCGTTGCAGGGAAGTAAAGTGCACGCCAGCAATCACGAGGTGTTTTCAGCAGCCAGCTATGCCATGTACTTTCATGAGATACTGATCATGGACAATACGGTATTAGCCGATCTGGGAGACGGGCGTTTGGCGTATTTCCTGCCCTATGCCGGGGTGAATTACATCAGCACCACAGATCCCAAAGTAGTGACAGAGGTGAGGGATTTTGTACAGGCACAAGCACGCAAATCTGCGTTGATCAGCGATGTTTCTGAAAAGGACCGCAATCGTTTTTTCATCCGGATCAGGAACCAGATCGATCAGTTGAGAGAGAAGATTAAGAAGACAGACCCTTTTATGTAGATCAAATGATGCCTGCGAAATAAAGTGAGCCGAGCAGAATCAACATGATCAGCAAAACCACGGCTGCCATTTGAAATTTTTCGGTGTTGGAGCGGCCTAAATTTTCCATCTTGTTTTGTTTGTTGGTTCAATAGCCAAATTACGAAACTCTATGTAAATTGCTGGTAATACAATGCTTACATAAATGTTAAGTAAAGGATACTAGCGTGAAGTAAAGTAAAAGGCAACTCCCAGAATGAGGACAATAAGGAGCACAACAATAACTATTTGCAGGTAATCTTCCGTTTTGGGTTTTGGTTTGTTGGCTTTCCTGATCCTTCTGGCGCGTTGCTTAATATGGCGTTTGTCCGCTTCATGCATAAGCTAAGTTTTTACCGTTAATTGTGGGTAGTATCCGCAAATACTTCCCAAAAGGTAAGAAAAATATTTAGCTATGCATATCCAACTAAGCCAACGGGTTGAGAACTACGCTGAAAATGGTGATTCCGTTAGGGTCTCTTCCATAGTGCAGTTTATCAATGGCTTCTGTAATGTCCTTTGCCCTGAAATATGAGGTGTGTAATTCATTTTGCCCTTTTACGCACCACTGTATGGTATAGGAGTTTTTTTTATCGCGCTGCACTTTTACATAGTCCAGCATTTGTTTTAGCGCATCTATTTTATCGTAACCTGCTACGCTGTGAAACAAAAAAGATTGGTTGTGGCGGGGGTTTACAGTGATCACATCCAGGCGTATACCCGAACTGCTTTCCTGATAGTCAAAGATCATCTGGGTACTTTCCAAGCTGAGGTAGGATTCTATTTCTTTCTGGATCTTTGCTATTTCCAGGTTTTGCTTATCAGCCGACATGGCGCTACTTCTTTAGTTAAAACAAGGCAGTAAAGGTACTACTCATTCTTGAGGTGGTGTATGGGTAAAAAACACACGCAATGCTCCCATGTCAAGGGCCATATAGTTCTGGTCCAGGTACAGGATCTGCCAACGTTGTTGCACAGCCCCGTTCTTTAATAGTTCTATTTCAGCGGCCTTATTCACGCGGTACGCTACCTCTATCTCCATCCCGTATTCGTTGGTGTTTTTCGGGTTGATCAGCTTTATAGTCGCTTTTTCTTTAAAGAAGCGGTAATAATCGGGCACGGCCTCTTGCAGGTCTTCTCTGCTTCCACCCGTACTTTCCAGGTAAGAGAGGGCTTCCCAGGCCCCGTTTTGCAGAAGCGTCAGGGTATCTCCATCTATTTCGGGCGATTGCAGGCTCAGGGTGGTAAATACCTTTTGCAAAGCTTCTTCTGCTTTTAACTGGGCTTGTGCCTGTACAAAAACACAACTGGAGAACAGCAGGGGAATGAATCTTTTCATCTTGCGAAGATACGCCTATAAAAAATCCGCCCGTACCTTCAGGTACGGGCGGATTTGGTTTGACTAAAAAACTAAAGGATAATTGTACCGTCTGTTTTAAGACCCGCAGGCCTCGCAATCATCGGGATTGTCAATAGAACAAGCAATAATTTCTTCGTCTTGAAAGTCGGCTACGGCCTTAGCCATTTCGGTAATACGCTTTTTACCTACTTCATTGGCTTGCTGCAAGCTTTCGCTTTCCTGTATTTTCTCGGTTTGTTTTGCCTCCACCACAGGCTCTACTTCACTTTTTACCTGCTTTTGCACGGTAAACTTAATGGCATCTGTTGCGGCTTTGGTACGCAGGTAGTACATGCCGGTTTTGAGGCCTTTTTCCCAGGCGTAGAAGTGCATAGAGGTGAGTTTGCCCATATTGGGGCTTTCTACGAATAAGTTCAGGGATTGAGACTGGTCGATGAACAGGCCGCGGTCGGCACTCATGTCGATGATGTCTTTCATGCTCATTTCCCACACCGTTTTATACATCTCTTTGATGTTATCGGGGATAATGTCGATGTGTTGAATGCTGCCGTTGGCGCGGATGATCTCGTTCTTCAGGTCTTCATTCCACAAGCCGAGGTCTACGAGGTCTACCAGCAGGTGTTTGTTTACCACGATAAACTCTCCACTCAATACCCTGCGGGTGTAAATGTTGCTGGTGTAGGGCTCAAAGCACTCGTTGTTTCCCAGGATCTGGGAAGTGGAGGCGGTAGGCATTGGTGCGAGCAACAAGGAATTACGCACCCCGGATTCTTTAATGTCTTCACGCAATGCGTTCCAGTCCCAATTTCCGCTTAGGCTGTCTTCCTGCACGCCCCACATATTAAATTGGAATTCGCCCTTACTTATGGGTGAACCTTTGTAGCTCTCGTAGGCGCCATCTACCTTAGCCTCATCTTTCGATGCGCAAAGTGCTGCGTAATAAATGGTTTCAAAAATGTCTTTGTTGAGCTGCTTTGCTTCATCGGAAGTAAAGGGCAGGCGGAGTTTTATAAACGTATCGGCCAGGCCCTGTACACCTAAACCAACCGGGCGATGCCGCATATTGCTGTTGCGGGCTTCGGCTACAGGGTAGTAGTTCCGGTCAATGATGCGGTTCAGGTTTTTGGTTACCTTATACGTAACGTCAAACAGCCGTTGGTGGTTAAAGGCATTGTCTTCTACATACATAGGCAACGCCAGGGAAGCCAGGTTGCATACAGCCACCTCATCGGGAGCGGTGTACTCGATGATCTCGGTACAGAGGTTTGAAGAGCGTATGGTACCCAGGTTTTGCTGGTTGCTCTTGCTGTTGGCGGCATCCTTATACAACATATAAGGGGTGCCTGTTTCTATCTGGCTTTCCAGTATTTTGGCCCAAAGCTCACGTGCTTTGATGGTCTTGCGTCCTTTTCCTTCTTTTTCGTATTTGGTATACAGTTTTTCAAAGGCCTCACTGTGCACGTCACACAAGCCGGGGCATTCGTTGGGGTCCATCAGGGTCCAGTCCCCGTCTTCTTTTACCCGCTTCATAAAGAGATCAGGTGTCCAGAGTGCATAAAAGAGATCGCGGGCACGCATCTCTTCCTTGCCGTGGTTTTTCTTCAGGTCCAGGAAGTCGAAGATGTCGGCATGCCAGGGCTCGAGGTATATGGCAAAGGATCCCTTGCGTTTGCCGCCTCCCTGGTCTACATAACGGGCGGTGTCGTTAAACACGCGCAACATGGGTACAATGCCGTTTGAGGTGCCGTTTGTACCGCGGATGTAAGAACCGGTAGCGCGCACGTTGTGGATAGAAAGGCCTATCCCTCCGGCACTTTGGGAAATTTTAGAGCATTGCTTCAATGTATCGTAAATGCCGTCAATGCTGTCGTCTTTCATGGTAAGCAGAAAACAGGAAGACATTTGCGGTTTGGGTGTGCCTGAGTTAAACAGCGTGGGAGTAGCGTGGGTGAAGTACTTCTTGCTCATCAGGTCGTACGTTTCAATAGCTGCTTCCAGGTTTTCTTTGTGTATCCCTATAGCTACACGCATGAGCATATGTTGCGGACGTTCTGCAATTTTCCCGTTTACCCGTAGCAGGTAAGAGCGCTCCAGCGTTTTAAATCCAAAGTAATCGTACCCGAAATCGCGGTCGTAGATCAGGGTAGAGTCGAGCAGGAGCGCATTTTTCTCAATGATCTCAGCTACGTCATCTGCGATAAGCGGAGAGTGCAAACCGGTTTTGGGATTTACGTATTCGTGCAGGCTCTTCATGGTTTCAGAAAAGCTCTTCTCCGTATTTTTATGCAGGTTCGATACGGCTATACGCGCGGCAAGCTGTGCGTAGTCCGGGTGACGGGTGGTCATGCTGGCCGCTACCTCGGCAGCAAGGCTATCGAGTTCGGAAGTGGTTACTCCTTCGTAGATGCCTTCAATTACCTTCATGGCCACATTCGTAGGGTTTACCAATTCACTGAGGCCGTAGCACAATTTTTGGATGCGCGCGGTGATCTTATCAAATTTCACACTCTCTTTTCTGCCGTCTCTTTTTATTACATACATGCGCTCTAAATTTTTATATGGTGGGTGATTTGTTTAGGATGGTCGGGGTTAAAAGTCTGAATCAAAAGAAATGGTATTGCTTTGCTGGCCTTGCATTACCCCACTTTTCTGGTACTCGCCTACGCGCTTTTCAAAAAAGTTGGTTTTGCCCTGCAGGCTGATCATATCCATGAAATCAAAAGGATTTTCCACATTGTATTCTTTGCTGCACCCTAACTCTACTAAGAGGCGATCGGTTACAAACTCCAGGTATTGGGTCATCAGGTCAGCGTTCATCCCAATGAGCTTTACAGGAAGTGACTCGGTGATGAATTCGCGTTCAATGTTCAGCGCGTCCAGGATGATTTCCCGGATGCGTGCTTCGGGTACCTTGTTTTTCAAGTGGTTGTTGTGCAGGTGCACGGCAAAATCACAGTGCAGGCCTTCATCCCGGCTTATCAGCTCATTGGAAAAAGTAAGGCCGGGCATGATGCCCCGCTTTTTTAACCAAAAGATAGAACAAAAAGCCCCGCTAAAGAAAATACCTTCTACGGCCGCAAAGGCAATGAGGCGCTCCGCAAAAGAATCGGACTCGATCCATCTCAGTGCCCAGTCTGCTTTTTTCTTAATGGCCGGAAAGTTTTCAATGGCGTTAAAAAGGCTGTTGCTCTCTTCTTTGTTCTTTACATAGGTGTCGATCAATAAGGAATACGTCTCGCTGTGGATGTTTTCCATCATGATCTGGAAACCATAGAAAAACTTGGCCTCGGTATACTGTACCTCGTTCACAAAGTTTTCGGCCAGGTTTTCATTTACAATGCCATCGCTGGCGGCAAAAAAGGCCAGGATATGTTTGATGAAGTAGCGTTCGTCATCATTCAGCTTACTTTCCCAGTCGGTAATGTCTTGATGAAGATCTATTTCCTCGGCGGTCCAGAAACTGGCTTCGGCTTTTTTATACCATTGCCAGATGTCATGGTGCTCAATAGGAAAAAGCACAAAACGATTTTTGTTTTCGGTAAGGATCGGTTCTGCGTTGTTCATCTGCATCTTCGTTTTGGTTTAGAATATTCTTTAGTCTAGTACTTTGGTTTAGAAGCCAGTAAACCCTCGTAAAATCACGTAATCAATTGAAAAACAGTAAGTTTCAAGATGATGATCTTAAGAAAGGAGTAAAGTTTCCTAAACTTGCTCCTCAAATTTTAACAATAAAAGAAACGCATCCAAACCCTACTTATTCACATTTGCAGGCATTTATCAACAAGGGAGGAAAAATGACATTAGCTTAACAGCAGTGTTTACTTAGGCTACAAAAATTCCAAGCAAAATTGTACTGATTTGCCGAATAGTAATCCACACCAATTGTTAAAAACTGATAGGGACTAGCGTGCCTCCCACTGATTGGCCAGGGTTTCCAGTTCCCGGTACCAATCAGGGCCGTATTTACGGATTAAGGCATCTTTAAGAAACTTGTATACAGGTACTTGTAAGGATTCCCCCAGATCACAGGCCGGGGCACAGATCTGCCATTTGTGGTAATTTACCGCATCATAAGCCGGGTATTTTTGGATGCGTACCGGGTACAGGTGGCAGCTAATGGGTTTGCGAAAGGGCACGGCTCCGGCTTCCCAGGCTTTTTCAATGCCGCACTTTGTAGTGCCGTTTTTATCAAAGATCACGTAGGCACATTCTGCCCCGTTCACGAGCGGGGTCACCCATTCTCCATCGGCAGGATCTGTTACCGCTGCGCCCTGTTCTTTTATCGCCTCAATGCCTTCCGGCTGAAGAAAGGCTTGTACCTCTGGAAAGATCTCCTCCAAGGTGGCTACTTCATGCGCTTCGAGGGGTGCACCCGCATCCCCTTCCACACAACATGCTCCTTTGCATTTGCTCAGGTCGCACACAAACTGCTTCTCGAGCAGGTCTTCAGAAATCAGGGTATCCTCTATGGCAATCATGCTACAAAAATAGCGATAAGCATGCGGTAGGGCACAAAATAAAAAAGACCTGCAACCAGGCCTTTTTATAGTATCCGAGAAATTAAGAGGTTTATTTATACGTGCCGGAAGCTACCATCAGGTCACCTACCTTTCGTATATACGTGAACTTTTTGCGGATGGAATTGGTCTGCGGGTCATCCCAATAGTACCAACCCCAACCGGCTCCTTCACGATTGGCAATATCTACCAATTCCTGCACAAAGTATTTGTCTTTAATGTCTTGAAGGTCCATTACCACAGTGCCAATGAGATCGGGTTGAAAACCGTGAGCCAGTACTTTGGCTGACTCATCCCATACAAAGATGTATAGTTCCTGGTCTACAAAAGCCCCGTTTTGATCATTAAAAGCGGCAAAGGCCGTATCCGGCCCTTTGGCCTCAAGGTAATCAACCGCAGTATTCACGAAGTCTATTACCCGCGTTTTTTCCGCCGTTGTAAGGCAGATATACGTGCAGCTTCCGTTGCTTTCCGTAGCTTCCGCGTTGTAATTGCAAGCTTCTGCATCCATACAACCACTCACCGCTTCATCACCGCAGGCGCTCAAGAGGCAAATAAGGGTTCCGAGCAGTAAACTAAGCCGTGTAAAATGTTTTATAGAAGCCATTTCAATTTACTTTACGAGTTTAACTTAGAACTAAGTTATGCAAAAACGGCCCAAAGGAATGAAAAGGAGGTCGTGAGGCGTATATATAGCTCGCGACATGTTGTAGACAAAGGGTAAATCATGCTTTAGGCTATTGAGCATGGAGGTAAGCGTAGACACCGGAGAAATATTCTGTTGAACGACCCCTGTAAAAGTCTTGGCAAATTGCCCGGAAACCTTTGTTTGCCGGAAAAGGTGTAAACTTATTGGAAAGCAGGCTGTACTTTATACATGTCCTTACTTCAATTTGATTATAAGGGGATATACTGCGCAGCTGCCGATGTATACATCGACCCCTGGAAGCCGGTTAAGAAAGCGCTGATCACACATGCACATGCCGACCATAGCCGTTGGGGGATGCAGCATTACCTGACCCAGCACGATTCTATCCCAATAATGAAACATCGCCTGGGTGCAGATATAAACGTGCAGGGCGTGGCGTATGCAGAAGAAATACGGATCAATGGCGTTCGCTTCAGCTTTCACCCGGCCGGCCACATTCCCGGCTCTGCACAAATAAGAGTGGAGCATAAGGGGGAAATTTGGGTGGTCAGCGGCGATTACAAGCTGGAAGCTGATGGCTTATCCGAAGCCTTTCAGCCGGTTCCGTGCCACCACTTTATAACAGAATGTACGTTTGGATTGCCTGTATACACCTGGAAGCCGCAAAAGGAGGTATTCGGGGAAGTGAACACCTGGTGGCAAAAAAATCAAGGCGAAGGAAAAGTAAGCATCATAGCGGGTTACTCGCTGGGCAAGGCACAACGCATCCTGCAAGGATTAAATGTAGGGGCAGGCCCCATTTTTACACATGGAGCCGTAGAAAACACGAACGAGGTGTTGCGGAAGCAGGGGGTAAAACTTCCTGATACTACTTTAGTTACGGCCGGGCACAAGAAAGCGGATTTCAAAGGTGCTGTGGTGGTTTGTCCGCCAAGTGCCGTGAATACACCCTGGATGAAGAAAATGGGGCCGGCCAGTACGGCCTTTTGCAGCGGGTGGATGGCGTTACGGGGTGCACGCAGGAGAAGGGCGGCAGACAGGGGTTTTGTACTTTCGGATCATGCTGATTGGCAGGGTTTGCTCACGGCAGTAGAAGAAAGCGGGGCTCAGCACATATACACTACCCACGGTTACAAAGATATTTTTGCGCGTTACCTGAGCGAAGAAAAAGGCCTCGATGCCTGGCCGGTAGATACATTGTATGAAGAGCAATTGGAAGATTAAGCACCTTGCTTACAGAAGTTTGTTTATAGGAGTAGAATCCTTACAAACAGAATAACCCTGTGTTTAATTAAGGTGTGGTTATGCATTTGATGCAGAAATGATTGAGCGTTCAGTCGATCGAATAATAATTCTTAATGTCAGATTAAAGAGAACTTAAAGTCGTCTGAATTGGATTACTATTTTAATTGCCTAGCTTTGTTTAAAAGCAAGAAAACACTGTGGGGGAGCAGGTACTTTCTAAAAAGCAAACTGTATTGATGGGCAGAAGAGTCGGCAACCGGTCCCTAAAAGTCATTGAGGCCGGTGAGCAAAAATACCTCGTCTGCTTTAGCACTTACCTGTTACGCATTCCCATTATCAAAAAACAGTACTGTTTTAACTCACGCACCGAAGCGGAGGTTTTTTACGATAAGCTTACGTATTTGAAGTTTAAGGGCCTGGTGTAATCTTTTTCCTTCTGTGGGCAACCGGATCGGAGGGGTATACCTTTTACTTAAAAGGCAGATAATTGCTTAATATGCAATGCGTTTCAATTAAACCTTTAGCACCTTAAGTACCAAATTTCCGGAAATTTAAGCCTCCAGCTATAGTGAGCCAGGTAAAACGGCTGTTGTGCACTAATCGCGGATAAGCCTTTAGAAAGAGGTAATATCCCTGCTAGAATGGAGGCATTTCTGGCTTATTGTCTAGAATAGATTCGATCCGGGTCATTACTTCTTCAGTAAGCAAGGCCTTTACGCCATCGGCTTTGAGGTTTTCTTCCAACTGGTATACTTTAGAGGCACCCAGGATCACCGTGCTTACGTGCGGGTTTTTCAAACACCAGGCTAAAGCCATTTGAGGCAAGCTGGTGCCGAGCTCTTTTGCCAGACTCCCCAACTGTTTCACCTTTTTCAGGTTTTCCTCACGCACACTACGGTCTTTCAACCAGCTCAATTCTTCGCGGTTCAGGCGGGCGTCTTCCGGAATGCCCTCATTGTATTTCCCGGTAAGAATACCGCTGGCCAGCGGGCTCCACACGGTGGTACCAAGGCCCACGGTTTTGTAGATCTGACTGTACTCTGCCTCCACTTTCTCGCGCCACAGCATATTGTACTGGGGCTGTTCCATCGTAGGGCCTATTAACCCCAACTCTTTTGCTACCATATGCGCCTCCATAATTTCCTGTGCGCTCCACTCGCTGGTGCCCCAGTAAAAGATCTTGCCTTGTTCTATAAGGGTATTCATGGTACGCACGGTTTCCTCGATCGGGGTTTCTTTATCCGGGCGGTGACAAAAAAACAAGTCGAGGTATTCTACCTGTAGTCTTTTCAGGGCCTGGTGGCAGGCCTCTGTCAGATGTTTACGGGTATTCCCCTTTTGCGTGGGCTTGCTGTCTTTAAGGCCCCAAATGCCAAAATAAGCTTTCGAGGAAAGGATGTAAGAGTCTCTGCGCCAGCCCAGCTCTTTCAGGATCTTACCCATCACCTCTTCGCTGCGCCCTTCGGCATATACTTCGGCATTGTCAAAGAAATTGACCCCGGCTTCATAAGCCGTTACCATGAGCTCGCGGGAGGTATTGCTTTCTATTTGATTGCCAAAGGTGATCCACGAGCCAAAGCTCATTTCACTAACCTTTAAGCCTGATTTTCCTAGATTTCTATACTCCATAACTTAAGTCATTATTTCTGCCGCTTCAGCCAGCGGAATTACACTTGATTCTACGGTGGGAATAAAAGCCAGCCGGTCGCCTTTGCTGAAGGCCGGAAGTTCACGCAATACAATCTCTGGCTCCCCGGAGCTGTCGAGTATGAAAAGCGGAATGATACGGTTGCGGTGTTTCTTTAAAATGCTTTCGTAGGCCTCACTATCGGGACATGGTTCCACAAGGATCTCTTTTTGTGCCCGTATGGCCTGTGCCAGGTTGAGGTAATCCACCTTTCCTTCAAACAAAATGCCTTTTGGCATTTCCAATTCTTTGAGCTCCAGCTCCTTCTTGCTGGCCAGGCGATACACATTTTCTTCGCCAAACTCGCTTTCAAACCACTTGCAGGCCAGGTTGTTGATCTCAGAACTACTGGTCATGGCCATCAACTTGCCAATGCTGGTCAGGTCCAGGTCGTCAAAAACATTATCGGCTACAATGTTGCCTTCGTATACATCGAAACCCATGCGCTGCGCTTCCCGGATGTTTACCCGCGAAGTATCGGCCAGCATTACCGGTACTTTTTGCTCCTTGAGAAATTGCGCCAGAAACCTGGAATTTTCATTGGCCCCGGCAAAGAGCACGCCCCGGGGTTCTTCGCGTTCTACTTTCAAAAATTTGGCAAAGGGCTTGGCGGTAGCACCCTGTATCACCACCGTACCTACGATCACGAGGAAAGTGAGGGGTAGAATGAGCTCGGCCTGCTGGATATCGATCTGGGAAGATTCCCCGCTAAGCAATTGGAGGGAGAAAAGCGAGGCAACCGCTGCGGCCACGATCCCCTTAGGGCCTACCCAGCTTATAAAAACAATTTCGCGCCAGTTGAACTTGCTCCCCATAGTGCTGAGCCAAACATAGAGTGGGCGTATTACCAGCATTACCACAGCAAAAAGCGCTATGGCTTCCCACCCCAGTTTGGTGATCAAGGCCATTTCTATACGGCTACTGAGCAAAATGAAAAGCACGGAGATGAGAATAATGCTGACATCTTCTTTGAAGGAAAGGATCTTATGAAAAGACTCTACCTTGATGTTGGCCAGTACGATCCCCATAAAAGTAGCAGCCATTAAGCCGGCTTCGGGATGTATGAGTTCTGAAAAAGTAAAGGCAAAAATGACAAGCCCCAGGGCAAACACATTGCGCAAGTAGGAAGGCAAGCGGTTCTTTCGCATGGTCCAGCGCAGGAAAAAGGCAGCCAGCCCCCCAACAAATACGCCACTGGCAATGGTGATAAAAAACTCTTTAAATACTTCCAGGGTAACTGAATTCTCATAATGGCTGGTCTGGATGAATTCGTATACCAATACCGCAATCAAGGCGCCCAAAGGATCAATGAGAATGCCTTCCCACTTTAAAACGTTGTTAATGCGTTCGTTAGGTCTTGTGTTACGCAAAATGGGTAATACAACGGTGGGCCCGGAAACGATTACCAGTGCCCCGAAAAGGAAAGCCAAACGGTAATCAAGCCCTAACAAATAATGCGCAGCAAACCCACCGCCCACCAGGGTTACCATAGGGCCTATAATAAGGAGGTTACGAACTACACGTGCCTGGTGCCGAATTTCGGAAAGCTTTAGAGTAAGCCCCCCTTCAAACAGGATCACACCCACAGAAATGGACACGAAGGAAAAGAGGAAGTCGCCCGAAAAAATCTCATCTCCGTCCAACAGTTTATCTCCGTAAGGGGTAAAAAAGGTAGACAGAGGCCCCACGGCCAGGCCGATGATAATGAGCGGCAGAATGGCAGGCACCTTTATCTTCCAGGCAAGCCATTGTGCGATAACACTAAGGATGAGAATACTAGCTAATTCAATCATGTGAATGTTTTCGGGCCAAAAAGATAAAAAGAAAGTACAAGCACTTTCTTACGAAAGCTTACAGCGCTTCAGTGGGGAAATTGTTCATGGGCAAGTGGCCCCATTTGTTTTGAATCCCGGTTGCCGAAGTGGCCTGTGTACGTCTTTCTGTTGCATTAAAATAGGATATCCGTGAACCTTTGTGTGTGTTATTTGCTTTCATGGCTTTATTTAGCTATTATTTTAGGAAGGATGAAAGTATATACAAAAAAGGGCGATAAGGGCGAAACCTCCTTGCTAGGGGGTACCCGAGTAAAAAAATCGAACCTACGCATAGAAGCGTACGGGACGGTAGATGAACTAAACGCGTATTTGGGGGTGATCCGCGACCACGGAAAAGATCAAAAAACGGAAGAGGCATTGGTTGCCGTGCAACACTGCCTGTTTACAATAGGCTCCGAGCTGGCTGCTGATCCTGAAAAAAACAGGATGGAGATCCCACACATCCGCGAAGAGGACATACAGTTCCTGGAAGAGGAAATTGACCGGATGACAGAACAGTTGCCCCCTATGAAATTCTTTATACTGCCGGGAGGCGATCTCACTGCTTCACACTGCCAGGTAGCCCGCACCATTTGCCGGAGGGCTGAAAGGCGGGTAATAGAGCTGGAAGAACAACAGCAGGGCATACCCTCTAAAATAATCGAATACCTGAACCGTTTGAGCGATTACCTGTTTACACTGGCCCGCTTTTTTACTAAAATTAACAAGGGTTTTGAAACTCCCTGGAAAACAAGAGGGTAGGATTGCGTGGGAGAAATTTGAAGTTGTGCTTTTATAAGCGCTTGAAAAAATTACATTTGCAAAAATTTTTAAGGAGGATTTAATATGTACTGGACACTAGAATTGGCAAGTTATTTAAGTGATGCTCCGTGGCCCGCCACTAAAGATGAGCTCATTGATTATTCCATTCGTACTGGTGCACCTTTGGAAGTGGTAGAGAACCTTCAGGCCATGGAAGAAGAGGAAGAAGAGATCTATGAATCTATTGAAGACATCTGGCCGGATTATCCCAGCGAGGAAGATTTTCTATGGAATGAAGATGAATACTGACGATATAAGGTTGTAATGCACCTGAAAAGAAAGCCCCTGATACAGGGGCTTTCTTTTTTACAGAACCCCGGTAAATACAAGCCCTGCACAGGCAACCGGCCCCTTACTGAAAGCAGAGGCCCTGACAAAAGGTCAAAAAACAATTGTGGAACGTTTTTGGCCTGACAAAGGTCAACAGGATGTGTACCTTTGTGCACCTTTTTATAATTTGACTACAGATTCTTCTTTTATATGATTGCTGACCTTTTTCAGAAAATGTTTGGCTCCAAGAGCGATAAAGACATAAAAGACATTAAGCCCTTTGTGGGTAAGGTGAAGGAAGTATACCCCGAAATAGAAAAGCTTTCACACGATGCGCTTCGCGCCAAAACAAATGAATTCAAGCAGCGCATTGCCGAGGGCATAAAGAGCCAGCGCGAAGAAATACGTAAACTGGAGGAGCAGATAGAAACCGAGGAAAATGTAGAACAAAAAGAAGTGTTTTACGACCGGATCGATGGGTTGAAAAAGGACATTTTCGAGAAGAGCGAGGAGGTGCTTATGGAAATTTTACCGGAAGCGTTTGCTGTGGTAAAAGAAACCGCCAGGCGCTTTACAGAGAATGAAACCATAGAAGTAAGCGCAACTGAATACGACCGCGAGCTGAACGGGAAGCTTGACGCCATGCATGTGGATGGCGATAAGGCAATATGGAAAAACAGCTGGACAGCAGCCGGAAGTACCATTACCTGGAATATGGTGCATTACGATGTGCAGCTCATAGGTGGAGTGGTGCTACATAAGGGATCTATAGCTGAGATGGCTACCGGAGAAGGAAAAACACTGGTCGCCACCCTGCCGGTTTACCTCAACGCCCTTACCGGGAACGGGGTTCACCTGGTAACCGTAAACGATTACCTGGCCCGTAGGGACTCTGAGTGGATGGGGCCTCTTTTTCAGTTCCATGGCCTAACCGTAGATTGCATCGACAAGCACCGTCCCAATTCTGAAGAGCGGAAAAAAGCATACTTGTGCGACATCACTTATGGTACAAATAACGAGTTTGGCTTTGATTACCTGCGGGACAATATGGCGCGCAGCCCCGAAGATCTGGTGCAGCGTGCGCATAACTATGCCATTGTAGATGAGGTAGATTCCGTATTGATCGATGATGCGCGTACGCCACTTATTATCTCGGGCCCTACACCAAAGGGGGATCTGCATGAGTTCAATGAATTGAAACCTCATGTAATGAAACTGGTGAACGCACAAAAAACATTGGCGCAAAAGGAGCTGAAAGAAGCCAAAGAACTGATCGCTGCCGGAGACACAAAAGAAGGAGGCAAAAAGCTCTTGCGGGCACACCGGGGCTTACCTAAAAACAAAGCGCTGATCAAGTTTTTGAGTGAAGACGGCATGCGCGTGCTTTTGCAGAAGACAGAGAATTTCTACATGCAGGAGCAAAGCAAGAACATGCACCAGGTAGATGATGCACTCTACTTCACCATCGATGAAAAAAACAACCAGATAGACCTTACGGATAAGGGAATTGATCTCCTGTCTGAAGGCGCGCAAAACCGCGAATTCTTTTTAATGCCCGACATTGGAGCCGAGCTGGCGGAACTCGACCGCAGCGGGCTGGAAGGCATGGAAAGAGCCAAAGCCAAAGAGGAACTGATGCGCAATTTCAGTGTGCAAAGTGAGCGCATCCACACCATGAACCAGCTTTTGAAGGCCTATGCACTTTTTGAAAAAGACGTGGAGTATGTGGTGATGGAAAACAAAGTGAAGATCGTGGATGAGCAAACCGGCCGTATTATGGAAGGCCGGAGATACTCAGACGGTTTACACCAGGCCATAGAAGCCAAAGAGAACGTGAAGATTGAAGCTGCCACCCAAACCTATGCTACGGTAACCCTGCAGAACTATTTCCGTATGTACAACAAGTTGAGCGGGATGACCGGTACAGCGGAAACAGAAGCGGGTGAATTCTTTGACATTTATAAGCTGGAAGTTACCGTAATTCCTACCAACAGGCCCATTGCCCGCGATGACCGCGAAGACCTGGTGTATAAAACCAAACGTGAAAAATACCAGGCGATTATTGAGGAGATCAACACCTTAGTGGAAGCAAAACGCCCCGTATTGGTAGGTACCACTTCAGTAGAGATATCCGAATTGCTGAGCCGAGCCCTGAAGCTGCGCAAGATCAAGCACAATGTGCTTAACGCCAAGCTACACCAGAAAGAAGCTGAGATTGTGGCCGAAGCAGGCGTGCCGGGCAACGTGACCATCGCCACCAATATGGCGGGTAGGGGTACAGACATCAAGCTAAGCGATGAAGCGAAAGAAGCAGGCGGTTTGGCCATTATTGGTACGGAACGACATGATTCCCGTAGGGTAGACCGCCAGTTGCGTGGGCGGGCCGGACGTCAGGGAGATCCCGGTAGCTCCCAGTTTTTTGTGTCGTTGGAAGACAACCTGATGCGTCTTTTCAACTCAGAGCGCGTGGCCAAGTTGATGGACCGCATGGGGCTGAAAGAAGGAGAAGTGATCCAGCACAGCATGGTGTCTAAATCTATCGAGCGCGCCCAGAAAAAAGTAGAGGAAAACAACTTTGGGGTGCGTAAACGCCTTCTGGAATATGATGATGTAATGAATTCTCAACGTGAGGTGATCTACAAACGTAGGCGCCACGCGCTGTATGGAGAACGCATGCAGGTAGATATTGCCAATAGCTTCTATGAAACCTGCGAAAGCGTTATTGGCGAGCACCACCCGGCTAAAGATTTTGGGGCTTTTCAGTTGGAACTGGCCCGCGTGTTCACCATGGATACTCCTTTTACAGAAGAAGAGTTTACCAAGGGGAATCCGGCAGAACTCATCAATACTTTGTATGAGCAGGTATTAAAGGAATACACTTCCAAAAACCAGCGCATTGCTGAAATGGCTATGCCCGTGGTTAAAAATGTATTCCAGAACCAAGGCGATAAGTTTGAGAACATTGTTATTCCGTTTACAGATGGCAGCAAGGGCATACAGGTAGTCACCAATCTCAAAAAGGCAAATGAGACCGAAGGCCGTCAACTGATCCGGGATTTTGAAAAGAACATTAGCCTGGCTATTATTGACGACAGCTGGAAAGAGCACCTGCGCGATATGGACGACCTGCGCCAAAGTGTGCAGGGCGCGGTTTATGAGCAAAAAGACCCCTTGCTCATTTACAAATTTGAGGCCTTTGAGCTCTTTAAGGGAATGATTGATAAGAGCAACAAAGAGATCGTGTCGTTTCTCTTTAAAGGCCAACTCCCCTCGCAGGACCCCCAACAGGTGCAACAGGCACGCAGGCCTCAACGAAATGAAATGGATAACCTGCAAACTTCCCATCAACAGCTTTCTACAGGGGGTGGAGGCAGCGAACCCCAACAGGAAAGAGAAAGGCCCAAACCACGCCCGGTTGTAAAACAAGGCAAGAGCTATGGCCGTAACGATATGGTCACCATCCAAAACATGACCACGGGAGAAAAACAAGAGATCAAATACAAAAAGGCCCAGCCGATGTTAGCTTCCAAGCAATGGATGCTGGTTGAGTAAGCGAACTTTTATCCGCACCAACGGTTCTCAGCGTTACAAACTACGTTTTATGAAAAATTGGAGAACTGTAGCCCTTGTCGCCTTTGCTTTTCTTGTACTGGCTTCTTGTAAACAAGGGGTAACCTTAACAAAGTTGCAAAAGCAGGAAGCAGAGGCACGCGAAGAACTTCAGGAAGTGCAGGAAGAATTGATCACCCTGGCTAATATGAAAGAGGAGTATGCTGTGCAGAGCAAACAAACGCAGCTGCGGAAAATGCGCAATCGCCTGGCAGAAGTAGATGAAGAACTGAATAACCTGAATAAGGTGAAAAGCAGCGACAATAATGCCGTACAAGGATCTGTAAAACAAGCAATAACAGCCCTGGAAAAAGAAGAAGAAAAGCTGCGGCAAAGCATAGCGGAGCTAGAAGCCCTGCCTAAAGAAAACTGGGCCGCTTCCATAGAAACCATTAACGAAAAGATTGCCCACTTAGCAGCCGAAGTAAACAAGATCATGGCGAATGTAAAAAGCGACTGATGCAGGTGTAAATAATTTCCGGCACTTTATAGCCTTAAATAGTTGCCCCTGGTTTATTGCCAGGGGTTTTTTTATTTTTATGCGGTAAGGCAACCTTTTACAACAAATGGGTCAATAATCATACAACCCCAGACATCAGTTTGAGCTCAAAACCAGAACATATCATACGCGTAGAAGATTTGGGAGCCTTTGTGCAACCACGCGAAGTGTTGTTGGGCAATAGTGAGCAGGAACTGGTGGCGGCTTGTAAAGCAGGAAAACGGGTGGCCCAAAAACGCATTTATGAGCTGTTTGCAGGTAAGATGGTAAACATTTGCCGCAGGTACGCCAAAGACATAGAACAGGCGCGCGATTTTATGCACGATGGTTTTATAAAGGTGTTCTTGAACATGGATAAATTCAGGGAAGAATCATCCCTGGAAACCTGGATTACCCGCATAATGATCAACAACAGCATAAGCGCAATAAAAAAGGAAGTGCGTAGGGGGATCAAAGTAAACCTGGATGACGCAAAGTTGAAAGATGAAGCAGAAACATTGGATTACGATGTGTTGGAGCGTTCTCCCATCTCGGCAGCTCAGGTCATTGATATGATGCAGGAACTTCCTATAGGGTACCGGACTGTGCTGAGCATGTATATTTTAGATGGATTTACCCATAAAGAAATAGCAGATCATTTGGGAATAAAAGAAGGAACTTCTAAAAGCCAGTTAGCCAAAGGAAAAAGAATGCTGGCGCAAATGTTAAGAGAGGCCTATTTAAAATGAGCGGAAAAGGCAACATAGAAGATTTTTTACGCAGCAAGTTTGATGAGCTTGAAACGCCCGCTATGGGCGACTGGAGTACGTTTGAGAAAAAACTTGACCAGGCTTTGTGGACCAGGCGCGCCCGCAGTTTTGCCTCCCTGGCTTTATTTGTTTTTGCCTTATTAGCGGGATATAACAGCATTCAGAGCCTGGGCGTATCTACAACTGATCACGACTTTGTGAAGGGTATTGATTATGAAATGATCTCCCTCCCTTCCTATGAAGTCGAAGACCTGGGGCAAGTGACTATTGTAAGCAATTCCTCAGAATCTCAAGAGATAAGTAAAACCTCGGACAATAAGGCGACAGCGAAGACCAGTCTGGAAACAGCGGCGGGTCTTAAGAAAAGCACTCCTGTGGCGATGGCGGCAACGGAGATAAGCAAGCTGAAAGGAAGCGAAGCAAACCCCGTAGTAGCGGCACAAGATAGCCGGGCAGAAAAAAATGAGCAAACCAACACGACTCCCGTGCAGCCTGGTGAGGAGCCTTCCATTGCTGCCTTAAAGCCAAGATTACTTGCCTTTGACCTTTCTTCCGCTGATCAGTCTGAAGATACGGAAGGTGTGCTCACCCCTGCGGAGGAGCTGCCCTACTACCACCTTGTGAACCTTAGTATTGCACGCAATCCGGCTTTTGCCAGTGGAGACCCCAGGAGTTTACGGCCTCCTATTTCACTCAAGGAGCTCTCCAGAGCAGAACGGGTACGCTACATCAGCCACTTACAGGATAAAAACCCCTGGAGTTATGCCATAAATGTATACCCCAATTTCACCTTCAGAAAGTTTAAGGTAGATCGAAAGAAAATAAACTTCCTGCACCGTGATTTCATAGACGCTATTGAAGCCTCCGAAAGCGGAGGCTTTAGCCTTAATGTAGGTTTAGGCATCAGCCGTAGGATAGGTGCTATTACCTACCTTACAGGGGGCGTAGAATACATTACGTACAATACAGAAGCCTCCTTTAACTTTAAAAACTTTAGGGATGCCCACGTCAATGAAGTTACCGGGGAGATCACGCATTACAACCTCAAAGAATCCCCGGAGAACATTGTGTTTGCAGACAGGAATAGTTACCATTACATAAACTTTCCCTTAACCCTGTCGTACAAACCCTGGGCCACTTCGCATATACGGCTTAACCTGGAAGCCGGAGGGAGCTTTATGTATTTTGTGGGGGCTAAGGGCCGCACTATTGACTATACTACGCTGGAAGAAATAGACCTCAGTAGCCGCGAATACCGCAACACATTAGGTTCTTTTTCCGTAAAAGTAGGCGCCAATTATTACGTTTCCGAAAGTATAAACTTTGGGTTTGAACCCACCCTGATGTATTTCACCAATACCATTTACACCCAGGAAGTTCCTTTTTACGTAATCCCTTATTCTGTGGGTCTGAACCTGCATATGCAGGTGAAGTTAAACTAACGTGAATAATGTTTAAGTATGAAGTAGTAGAATTTTGTCATGTCGAGTGAATTTTCGAAGAAAATTTGTATCGAGACAGGCAAAATGACTTGTTTTCGATACAAAATCTTTTCAAGATTTCACTCAAACTGACAGCATTTTGCTTATCCATTATTCACGTTAAACTAGCCAATGTCGGCTGGTGCACAATTTTGCCGTTTTTAAGTTAATACCCTTGTACGTCCGTTTACGTATGTTCTAAACGTAACCTTTAAAAGGCATCTTATGTACAGGATCTTTCTTTCGGCCCTGCTTGGGCTCACTTTACTTTCGGCACAGGCACAACAGGACTATGTGCAGCTTTCAAAAGACTTTCTGGAGGCATTGCAAAACAAAAAGAACGCAGATGCTTTTGTAAAGCAATTTGCCAACATCAATATAGAAGCGTTTAAAAAAGAGGTAAATACCGACCGGGAAAAACTGGCGTTCTGGATAAATTTCTACAACGGTATGATCCAATATCTCCTCACCAAAGACCCGGAACTCTACGAAGACCGGGGAGACTTTTTTACCGAAAAACAGATCAACTTCGGAGGTACTATGATCAGTTTCGACATGGCGGAGCACGGTGTGCTGCGCAGGGGAGTTTCCAAGTATTCCAAAGGCTATTTTGAAAATCCGTTTGGCAGCGATTGGCACGAAGCTTATGAAGTGGATGAAACAGATTGGCGCATTCACTTCGCGCTTAACTGTGGTGCAGCCGACTGTCCGCCCATTCGCATTTATGACGATGAAAAGGTGTATGTGCAGCTAAACAATAGCGCACAGCAATACATGGATGCCCAGGTAAAGTATGACAAAGCCGAAGATGAAGTACATGTACCTGCCCTTATGAATTGGTTTAGCGGTGATTTTGGCGGTAGCAGTGGAGTAATGGACATTCTGCACGAGTACAAGCAGGTACCTAAGGATAAAGACCCGGATATCGAGTATAAAGATTATGACTGGACGTTAAAATTGGGGGTTTTTTATAAAGATTAAAAGAGGCACGGTACTAATAAGATGCATTTAATGAGCCAGCATCTTGTTGACAGGACAGGTTTTTATAGCACACTGAGCCTGTCGCCCGCCACTTTTAGCGTTTCTTCGTTTTTAGCGAAGCAAAAGCGCAGTACTTTGTTGTGTTGCGGAACTTCGTAAAATACACTCAGCGGAATAGAGGCAACGCCTTTCGTTTGGGTAAGCCTCTCCGCAAAAAGCGTATCCTCTTCCTGTGTAATAGCGCTATAATCGAGCAACTGGAAATAGCTGCCCTTGGTGGGAAGAGGGCTAAAGCGACTGTTTGCCAGTGCGCTTAAAAAAATATCCCGCTTACGCTGGTAGCTCATGCTCAATTGTGCAAGGTCTGCTTCCTTGAGGTAATCAGCAAGCGCATACTGCAGAGCATGGTTTACGCTGAACACCATAAACTGGTGTGCTTTTTTAAATTCGCGCATCAAGCGTTCGGGAGCTGCACAATACCCTATTTTCCAGCCGGTTATATTTAAGCTTTTGCCAAAAGAACCGATCACGAAACTACGCTTGCGCAATTCTGCAAAGTCAGCAGCAGATCGATGGGTCATTCCATCAAACACAATGTGTTGGTACACTTCGTCACTCAGCACAAGCAGATTCGTTCCACGCGTGATCTCCTGAAGCTGCAGGAAGTCCTCCTCCGTTAACAAAGTGCCACTCGGGTTGTGCGGGGTATTTATGATGAGCATCCTGGTTTTTGGGCTGAGCTTGCTGCGGACCAGCTCCCAATCTATGCGGTAGCCCGGAAAGGAGAGGTTTACAAAAACCGGTTTGCCCCCGTTCAACTGTACCATGGGCGCATAGCAATCGTATGCCGGTGCAAACAGCAGTACTTCATCCCCGGCCGAAACACTGCAACTTATTGCGGTGGCAATAGCCTGTGTAGCCCCGTGTGTAATGCATACCTCTTGTTGAGGATCGTAAGCCTGTGTGTAAAACCTACTAATGGCTTCACGTAAAGCGGCAACACCCGGCATAGGGGCATATTGATTGTATCCCTTTTGCATATAAAACCCGGCTAACGCAATGAGGCGGGGCGCTATAGCAAAATCGGGAAACCCCTGCGAAAGGTTAAGCGCGCCATGCTTTTGTGCCAGGGCAGTCATATGGCTGAAGATGGTTTGTCCTACGTGCGGTAATTTGGTTTGGAACATATACAAGGAGCCGGTGGAACGGAAAAAAAATTTTAGGGAATATAATTTAAAAAAGGAGAACCTTGCCTGGCGGGAAATGTATTCCTTATGTGGCGGCATCCGGATTTACCGTATTTTTGCCGCCTTTAATTTTTTAATTCAAAGCCCGTAAGCTATGAAAATGAAACTTTCCCACTTTACCTACAACCTGCCTAAAGAATTGGTGGCCGACCGCCCCACCACGCACCGGGACGATAGCCGTCTTATGATCGTACACCGTGAAACAGGTGAATTTGAACACAAGATGTTTCACGAAATTGGAGACTATTTTGATGACGGGGATTGCCTCGTGCTTAACAATACCAAAGTGTTTCCTGCACGTATGTACGGCAACAAAGAAAAGACCGGGGCAAAGATCGAAGTGTTTTTATTGCGTGAGTTAAACGCTGAAAGCCGTTTGTGGGACGTACTGGTAGATCCTGCCCGCAAGATCCGCATTGGCAATAAACTTTATTTTGGAGATGACGATAGCCTGGTGGCTGAGGTAATTGACAATACCACCTCCCGCGGTCGTACGTTGCGCTTTCTGTATGATGGCAGTTACGAAGAATTTCGCGCCAAATTGAAGGAACTGGGAGAGACCCCGCTTCCCAAGTATATCTCCCGCAACCCGGACGAGGAAGACGAAGAGCGCTACCAGTCTATCTTCGCCAAGCACGAAGGAGCAGTAGCAGCCCCCGTGGCCAGCCTCCATTTTAGCAAGCAACTCATGAAGCGCCTGGAGATAAAAGGCGTGGACTTTGCCGAGCTTACCATGCATGTAGGACTAGGTACCTTCCGGCCGGTTGAGGTAGAAGACCTGAGCAAGCATAAAATGGATAGCGAGCAATTCTTCATTTATGAAGATACAGCCAAGTACGTAAACAAGGCCATTGATGCCCGTAAGAAAGTATGTGCGGTAGGTACCACTTGCCTTAGGACCCTGGAAAGCTCCGTGAGTACAGATGGCCATTTGAACCCCCAAAAGGGCTGGACGAATAAATTCATTTTTCCCCCTTACGAGTTTACCATCCCGAATTGTATGATCACCAACCTGCACGCCCCGCAAAGTACCTTGCTTATGATGACGGCTGCCTTTGCAGGTTACGACCTTACCATGAAGGCATACAAAGAAGCGATTAAAGAAAAATACCGCTTTATGAGCTATGGCGATGCCATGCTGATTTTGTAACCGTTAGCAGGTCTTTAGCCGATAATATGAAAGTGAAAAGCCCTTTGGATAAAATCCAAAGGGCTTTTTTTAATCAAAAAGGTAGCCGAGCTTAAGGCTTAGAAGAAATCCAAACGATGATTCAGCTTGTTTTTCAGTCTCCTCGTAGGTAGTATTGCCGTTCAGGTCGTAAAATTCCTCTACATAAGTGCCGGAAAGGTTCCGAATGGTCAGTCCAAAATAGGCGTCTAAAAAGAAGTTATCGCTTAGAAAAAGCTGCGAGCCATATACTGCTCCAAACTCGGAGATCCTGTCTCGCTCTTCCAGTTCCCTGCCGTTTAGCCTGTAGGAACTGCGGTACAAACGTTGTCCGTAGAGCAACCCGATGTACCCATCTCCTTCAAGGGCATACCCGTCATAAAAAGCTTTGGCCAGGATATTATATCCGAAGCCCCAGGGTATTTCCGGTTGTACACCATTGATCTCCTGGTACTCTCTATCGCTGAGTACAGACCCAAAGTAGTTTCTGAAAGTGGGGCCAACGCCTGCTTCTACCGATAGCCATTCCAGGGGAGCATATTCCACACCCAGGGGCAGGTGACCAAAAAAAACCTGGCCTATATCCGCTTTTACAGCGTAATAAGAGAGGGTCTGAGTACTCTGTGCCTTTTGCTTTTTGGAATGTTGGGCGCCGGTAGGCGCATCGGGTTGGCTGGAATTCATTTTCACGGACTTCCTGGTAATGCCATCCTGGGCCTTACAGGGAAAAGAAAAAAGAAGTACGATCAGGAAAAAGCCGGAAGGTATAACGCCACGCATTTGTTTTTCGTTAAGGTTTATATTCGCACAAATGTAATTCTTAAAATCCTTAACGATGTATAAGCTGCTTGTTTCATCCTTTTTTTCATTGTTCTGTCTGTACACCTTGGCCCAGGCGTCTGATACCGAAGTGGAATGGGGCCCCTTGCTGAAAACACGCGATATACACTTTAACCAGGTTGCAGGGGTTAACGAGACCCATTTCTATACGGTGGGCAATTCAAAAATGAGGGGAATATTCTCCACTGCAGATAAGTTTTACGTGAGGAAATACGAGCTAGGCACGTACAAATTAGTTTACGAACTATTTGTAGATGATTTTAAGTACAGGGAACGGGATGCCGAACTCATAGACTTTCGCCTGATCAATGAAGAAGTACATCTCTTTTTCAGAGTATTCCAGGGTAAGGAAGATAAAAAATACCTGCTTCGAAGAGTAGTAGACAAAAGAGGTAAGCTCTCCAAAGTAGAGTTGGTCACTAAAATACCCGCTACAAAAAGATCAGGGGGTTCATTTTCATTTCATTATTCCGAAGATTCCACCAAAGTGCTCGTGTTTTCCGGTTACCCCTATGAAAAGAAGGAAGTGGAACGTTTTGGCATACTGGTATTGGACACTACTTTTTTGGAGCTTTGGGACGAAACGGTGGCCTTGCCCTATGCAGATAAGTATTTCAGTGTTATCGACCAATGCGTGACCAATGAGGGAGATGTGTTTATGCTGGGCTATGCTTCGCCCGACCGCAACAAAGGGCAAAAAAGAAACAGGAACAGCTCTAACCAGGATTATAAGTTGTTCAGGATATCCAAAGACAGCGAAGATATCCTGGAGTTTGACCTGGATTTGGATGACAAGTACATCACCGGTGCAAACATACGTGCCGATTTTGGGGATGGCTTAATGGCAGTGGCCGGTTTTTACTCCGAAAAAGAAGTGGGCGACATAGCCGGAAGCTTTTACATCACCATAGATCAAAAAAAGCTGGAAGCCGTTACGGCCAATAGCGAAGCGTTTAGTAAGGCGTTTATGGCCAACTTTATGTCTGAGCGCAAAGTGGAAAAGGGCAGAGAGCTAATTTCCTTCCGTTTCCGTGATTTTATCCGGAGAAGCGATGGGGGCACGGTAGCCGTAGCAGAGCAATACCAGAGAAAAGTAGTTACGAACCAAATTCCCAATGGCCCCATAACAACTACTGTGTACTATCTCTATAATGACATCATTGTGATAAACATCAACCCTGATGGGGAAATCGACTGGACGGCACATATACCCAAATACCAGACCTCTACCGATGATGGAGGTTTTTTTCTTTCGTACCTCTTAGTGGTAAACGGAGATAAGCTGCACTTCATTTTTAACGACAACCCCAAAAACCTGAAGCGCCTGGCAGAAGGAAAGCGCCAGCGTAGCATGGGAAGTCCGTCTAAGTCTATGGCCATAGTGGCTACCGTAGATGGAAATGGCGAAGTAGTTCGGGATAAGCTCTTTAACAGCAAAGAGGTAAGCGCCATTTTGATACCCAAATTGTCTAAGCAAACGGAGACCAACGAGGCCCTGCTGTATGGGATTAAAAAAAGAAACAGCCGCTTTGGCCGCCTGAGACTCGATTGATCCGGGAGATGTACTGCTTTTTCAAACAGCCGACATGCTGTATGTACTTATGCACCTTTTCCTAATCTGTACCTTTGCGGCATGACAGAAAAACGCGATATCCGCGCGCTCACCAAGGAAGAGATCCGGGCCTATTTTATCGAAATAGGGGAAAAGCCTTTTCGTGCACAGCAAGTATATGAATGGCTCTGGAAAAAAGGAGCACAACGCTTTGACGACATGACCAATATTTCCCTGTCGCTCAGGGAAAAACTCGCGGCGGTATTCGTGATCAACCACATTCGGGTGGATGAAATGCAGCGCAGCAGTGATGGTACCATAAAAAATGCCGTGCGCCTGCATGATGGTAAGGTGGTAGAGTCGGTGCTTATCCCCACCGAAAAACGCATAACGGCCTGTGTGTCTTCACAGGTAGGTTGTAGCCTGGATTGCACCTTTTGCGCCACCGCGCGCCTGAAGCGCATGCGCAACCTCAATGCCGATGAGATCTACGACCAGGTAGTGGCCATAAAGAACGAGGCGGAAAGCATTTACAACCGGCCGCTTACGAATATTGTATTCATGGGCATGGGAGAACCCCTGATGAACTACAAAAATGTGCTGGAAGCCATAGAAAAGATCACTTCTCCCGAAGGCCTTGGCATGTCGCCCAAACGCATTACGCTGAGTACGGTAGGCCTCGCCAAACTCATAAAAAAACTGGCAGACGATGCGGTGAAATTCAACCTGGCGGTATCCCTGCATTCGGCACGTGATGAGGTGCGCGACCGCATTATGCCCATCAATCTGAAAAACCCGCTGAAAGACCTGTTGGAAGCCCTGCAATACTGGTACGACAAAACCCGGAGAAAGGTAACTTTCGAATACGTGGTATGGCACAACATCAACGACAAGGCCGAAGACATTCAGGCATTGGTAGCGTTTTGTAAACGCGTGCCCAGCAAGGTAAACCTTATAGAATATAACCCTATAGACGAAGGTGAGTTTCAACAAGCCCGCCCGGAAGCCTTGGATGCGTATATCACCGCCCTTGATGAAATAGGTGTGGTGGCCCGCGTAAGGCATAGCCGGGGAAAAGACATAGATGCCGCCTGCGGCCAGCTTGCCAATAAGAATGAGCTTTTGGCTACGTAGGAGGAGCACACCTGTTAAGCCGGAGTGTAGAGCGGCAAACTTTCCTCCTTAAACATGAACACCTTAGCTTTTCACCACTTACCTTTGACCTCCACCAATGAGCAGCATCGACCAAATAAAGCGTCCTGTAGCATCCGAAATGGAGGCTTTTGAGCCCAAGTTTCGCAAGTACATGGCCAGTAAGGTGGCTCTGCTCGACCGCATCACGTACTACATCATAAAACGCAAAGGAAAGCAGTTACGCCCTATGTTGGTGTTTTTAACCGCCAAGATGCTAGGTGAGATTAATGAGAGTACGTATCGTGCAGCAGCGCTGGTAGAATTGATGCATACCGCCACCCTGGTGCATGACGATGTGGTAGACGATGCTGATAAGCGTAGGGGCTTTTTTAGCATCAATGCCCTATGGAAAAACAAGATTGCCGTATTGGTAGGCGATTACCTCTTGTCAAAAGTGCTTTTGCTATCCGTGGAAAACGAAGAGTTTGAACTGCTGAAGATCGTGAGCACGGCCGTGCGTGAAATGAGCGAAGGAGAGCTATTGCAGATAGAAAAGGCACGCAGGCTGGATATTGACGAAGCAGTTTATTTCGAGATCATCCGCCAAAAAACAGCTTCTCTCATTGCCTCTTGTTGTGGCGTAGGTGCGCAAAGTGTAAACGTTGCGCCACAAGAGGTGCAACGCATGAGGCAATTCGGGGAAAAACTCGGCATTGCCTTCCAGATCAAAGACGACCTGTTTGACTTTGAACTCAGCAACGCCAGCGGTAAACCTACCGGGATCGACATCAAAGAACAAAAAATGACACTGCCCCTTATTTATGCGCTCAACAATGCCTCACGCAGAGATAAGAGCTACATGATAAACGTAGTGAAGCGGCACAACCACAAACGGGATAGGGTAGA
>JANQPD010000070.1 GCA_028285465.1 Owenweeksia sp.
CCACCTCGCAAAGCGCAAAGTCTTCCGGTACCACTTCGTAAATGCCCAGGTTTTCCATGGCTTCGATATCTTTTACCATAATGGATTTCAGCAATTGCACGGGGAAAATGTCAAAAGGGAATACCTTTTCATACTCGCCCGTTACTACAAACGCACGCTCTTCTCCGTGCATTCCCGTGTCTAAAGCAAACTTCTTATTGGGCAGCATCCAGCTGAACATGGTGCGGGATATACTGAATTTATTCAGCCCGGGAGCTATCCATCCAAAAAACTCTTCTTCATCTCCTTCGGGCAGTACGGTAATCTCGTTGGAATAAAAACCAAGATATCCATTGGCGTTTATCCGGGTTCCGGTGAGCACATCGCCACTGATGTAGCGCACTTTACCCGCCTTTATATTATCGGCAAGGAAAGGTTCTACATTAGCCCCGGTCACGGATTTTACATAGCGGGGCTTTTCTATTTCGGAACCGCAAACGGCTATGTTTTTCGCTGCATCAAACTTTCCACTCAGGAAAAGACGGCCGATAACGATCACGTGCTGGGGATCTACGGTCCATACTACTTCTCCTTTGTTGATCGGATCTACCTGGTGGATCTGTGTGCCGACATTACCAGCCGGGTGTGGCCCTGAAAAATGGTGTTTCTCTACGTTTTGACAAGCGGTAAAGACATTGCTTTGATTGGTTTTTCCATCCAGGCCCAAATGCACCTTGCCACTGGTGAGTTTAGCCAGCGCATTGATTCCCGTTTGGAATTCCTTTTCCATACCATGCACCACAAAATCCACATCCGCAGATAGAGGAGCTGTGTTGAAAGCAGAAATAAAAATACCTTTTGGCGTGCGCTCAGGGTTGGCCACAATATTATACGGGCGTTGCAACACCATAGGCCAGCAGCCGGCCG
Organism: Owenweeksia sp.; assembly: GCA_028285465.1. Taxonomy (GTDB): domain Bacteria; phylum Bacteroidota; class Bacteroidia; order Flavobacteriales; family Schleiferiaceae; genus JANQPD01. The sequence continues at coordinate 907 of JANQPD010000070.1, forward strand.
TTTGCATCTTTTCAATGATGTCTTCCCGTGAAAGGCTTCCCGGGTTGGCAGCACCAAAATCTTCGTATTGAGTAACGCTGTCTGCCAGCACTTTGATCTCAAGCAATTTGCGTTTTTCACCCCGTACTATTTCCACTACTTCACCACTTACAGGCGAACAGAACTTGATGGCCTCACGCTCCTTTGAATAAAATAAGGGGGTACCTGCCTTTACCTCATCGCCTTCCCTGACGGAAAGCTTTGCTTTGACACCAAAAAAATCGGTGGGTTTAAGGGCATACGTTTTTGGAGCATCCGCGTTATCATAGACTTGTTCGGCTTTGCCTACAAGCTTTATGTCTACACCGCGTTTAATTTTGATAATGTTTGACATTATGGATAGAATCAAAAAATTCTAACTTAAATTGGCTGGCAAAATTAATCAGATGCCCGCCTTAAGCCGTATTGCAACAATATTTAGAAACGTTCTAAACGGCTGCAAAGGTACTCAATAAAGCCTCTTTTGCAATTGCTTTGCTTTACTAATTTTATCCCCTAAACATCAGCTTCTTGAAACCCATTTTTTTCCTTTTTTCTGTACTTGCTCCATGGTTCATGCTTGCTCAAAACGCCCTCGATGAGTATTACCTGGAGGGAGACCTGGTATATGAAGACCACATTTACAAAGCGGGCATCCGAAGTATACAGTTTCACCCGGTGGGCCGTGAAATGGAAATGCCCATCATCAAACTGGGGGGCGGAGAACGGCTCTTTCTCGAATTTGATGACCTGTACGAAGACTTTGTGAACTACCATTACCGGGTGATCCACTGCGATGCCAATTGGCAGCCCTCTTCGCTCATGCCTGCACAGTACCTCAGCAATTTCCAGGACTTTATCATCAATACGTTTGAATATTCCACCAATGCGCTTATCCCCTATACCAATTACCAGCTTAGCCTTCCCAACAACCAGGTAAACTTTACCAAATCAGGGAATTACTTATTGGTCATTTTTGCAGATGGCGATAAGGAAGACCTGGTGCTTAGCCGCAGGTTTATGGTATATGAAGATTTTGTGGCGGTAGGCGGGCAGATCAGGCGCAGCAGTCTTGTAGACGATATTGACACCCACCAGGAAGTAGATTTTACCCTTAGCCACCCTAATTATCACATCCAAAATCCCTTTCGCGACCTAAAAGTAGTGCTGATGCAAAACCAACGCTGGGATAACGCCATTCGCAACCTGAAGCCACAATTTGTGCAGAACAACCAACTGGTATATAACTACGACCGGGAGAACAATTTTCCGGGAAATAATGAATTCCGCTTTTTCGACTTTAAAAACACCCAAACCCTTACCCAAAACGTAAGCCGCATTGACCGGGACAGTGTATTTACCATATTTCTTAAACCCGATCTTTCCAAGGCGATCTCACGCTATGCCGTATGGGAAGACATAAACGGGAATTACGTGGTCCGCAGGTTGGATGCGGCAAACAGCAGCTCGGAAGCGGATTATTGCTATGTTGATTTTCTGCTCTCCTACCCCGCTCCCAGTGAAGAAGGAGACCTTTACCTTTTTGGTAAGTTTACCGATTGGAAGCTGCTGCCTGAGTATAAAATGCAATACGATTACGTACGCAATGCCTACCGCATCAGGGTATTGCTCAAGCAAGGGTATTACAACTATGCCTATGCATTAAGCAAAGACGGAAGTTACAGTGCCGACCTGAGCCTTATAGAAGGCAGCCATTGGGAAACAGAGAACGATTACCAACTCCTGGTGTATAACCGTGAAGTAGGCATCCGCTATGACCGCTTAGTAGGCTATGGAACACTCTCGTCCCAGGACTTATATTAATGCATGGGGAGAAAAAGAGAACACAAATTAGACGCTTGCGCCAATTGTGAACAGCCTTTAGGCAGGGAAAATTTTTGCCCAAATTGCGGACAAAAGAACACCCGGCCCGACCTGCATTTTGGCCATTTCGTTTCTGAAAGCCTCAGTAACTTTTTTGCTTTCGACAGCAGGTTCTTCAACACCTTAACCGGCTTGTTCAGGAGGCCCGGCCTGGTGGCCCGCCACTTTGTACTCGGCAAGCGGGTGCGCTATATGCACCCCATGCGCATTTACCTGCTCAGTGCTTTTGTGTTGCTCTTTGTCATTTCCTTTAACCCTACCGACTCTAGCCGCAATGTGGTAAGGATGAATGAAATACGCATAGGTGAAGAGCTACTGCCGGAAGAAAAGTACGACTTTAAAAAAGTATGGGCACCCAGCGACACCAATAAGGAAGGGCGCGTAAGCCGCATGACCGCTTTTGGCAGAGTGTATCCCGACCTTGAAAAGGAGAAGGCGCTGGATTCCCTACAATTGCCCGATACCTTTATCAATGGCTTTTTGTTTGATATAAGCACAAAGCATTATAAAATGGACGAAGACAGCTTTTCCAAGTTTTACACCTCAAAGCTTATCTGGATGCTTTTTTTGTTTGTCCCTATACTGGCTTTGTGGTTGAAATTACTGTACATCCGCAGAAAAACGCATTACCTGGAGCACCTCTTCTTTAGCTTTTACACCCAATCTGTTATTTTGCTTTTGCTCGTTCTGGGCTTGCTTCTTTTCAAGCTGGCCCACGTCATTCCCATTCTTTTGGCCTTTGCTTACTTCGCCTTTTACCTTTTCTTCGCCTTGCGCAGGTTTTACGGCCAGTCTTTTTGGAAAACGGTTTTGAAATACATCTTGATTAACCTGGGGTATCTCGTCATGTTCGTTGCCGTATTTTTGTCTTACATTCTTATCAGCTACGCATTGTTTTAAATTATGGCAGAAACAGGCACGGATATTTCCAGGGCTTCGCAATTGTTGCATGCGGGAGCCTTGGTGGCTATTCCTACTGAAACGGTGTACGGGCTCGCAGCTAACGCCTTTAATGCGGAGGCCGTAGCCAGGGTATTCGAGGTAAAAAAGCGCCCGGGTTTCGACCCGCTGATCGTACACCTGGCAGATGCCGAACACCTGAAAGAAATAGCGGAGCCTATACCGGATGCTTTTTACAGGCTTTACGAAAAGCTAAGCCCGGGTCCCATTACCTATATATTGCCGAAGCACCCAAAAGTGCCCGACCTGGTAACAGCCGGAAACGCTACCGTTGGGGTTCGTTTTCCCCGCCACCCCCTTACCCGCGATCTGCTCCTGCATGCAAAACTGGCCCTGGCGGCACCCAGTGCCAACCCTTTTGGGTACATCTCTCCCACCTCCGCTCAACATGTAGAAGACCAATTGGGAGACCACATACCTTACATCCTGGATGGCGGCCCCTGTAGCGTTGGCCTGGAAAGCACAATCATCGACCTCAGCAAAAAGGAACCCGCCATACTACGCCTGGGGGGTATGGCTTTAAGCGAGATTGAAGAAACGCTGGGTGCCCCCATACAAAAAGTGCAGGTCAGCAGCAGCAAGCCACAGGCCCCGGGCATGTTAAGCGCCCACTACGCCCCCCGTACTCCTTTACTTTTCGGGCATATGGAACGGCACCTAAAAGTGGCTAAAGGCAAAAAGATCGGGATCATAAGCTTTTGTAAAAGGGTAGGAAGTGCCCCCGAAGCACAACAACACGTTCTTTCTCCATCGGGCGACCTGCGCGAAGCAGCCGCGAAGCTCTTTGCCAGCATGCGCCTTTTGGATCAAAGCGGGGTGGAACTCATTTTAGCGGAAAAATTCCCGGAAGAAGGCCTGGGAAAAGCGATCAACGACCGTTTACAGCGCGCGGCTTTCAGGGAAGAGTAAGCCGATACACCCGTATATTATTCTACTACCAAGCCATCATACGCCAACTGTACCCCTTCGGGAAGCTCCCGGCTTACCTCTGCATACCTGCCCATTTGGTGGCTGATATGGGTGAGGTAAAGTTTTTTTGCCCCCTGGCTTTTTCCCAACGCAACCGCTTCCTCTAACGTAAAATGAGAATGATGTTTTTCTTTTCGCAGGGCATTCAATACCAGGTGCGAAGCGTCCTGAAACTTTGCTTTCTCGCCGGGCGGTATTTCGTTTGCATCTGTTATATAGGTAAGTGCGCCTATTTTAAATCCCAGCACCGGCATTTTTGCGTGGTATAGCTGAATGGGCTCAACCTTGAATTCCCCCACTTGAAAAGGAGTTTTGTCAATAGTTACCAGCTCAACCTGGGGAATACCCGGGTAATCCCGCTTGCCGAATATATAGGCATACTGTTCACGCAGGCGTTTTTGTACGCGCAGGGTACAATAAATTTTCATGGGGCGCTGCTGGATAAAATTAAAGGCCCTTACCTCATCCAACCCGGCTGTGTGGTCCATATGCTCATGGGTAATCAGGATCGCATCCAGTTGTCGTACACCTGCTCTCAGCATTTGCTGCCTGAAATCGGGCCCTATATCTATACATAAGGTTGTTTTTACTCCTTCCACCAGCAGCGCACAACGCAAGCGTTTATCCCGTTCATCTTTGGAAATACACACTGCACACTGGCAACCAATGAGTGGGATGCCCTGCGAAGTGCCCGTGCCCAAAAAGGTATAGCGAATGTTTTTCCCCATACCGCAAAACTATGGTTAAGCAAGGGGAAAAAGCCAATAAAATACTTGTGCTTTTAAGCAGCGGAGATTTGATAGTTGTTATTTTTGTTGCATAACATTATATAGAATCCCTTTCATGGAACGCATTGTGCTCACCACCACCCAGAAGGCACTAAAATGTAATTTAAACCCCAATATTTATGGAACCTTTGCCGAAATTGGTGCCGGACAAGAAGTGGTAAGGCACTTTTTCAGAGCCGGAGGGGCCAGTGGCACTGTGGCCAAAACCATGAGCGCCTACGACAAAGATTTTTCCGATGCCATTTACGGCAAAGAGGTAGACGGACGTTACGTAACCGAAGCACGCTTGCGTAAAATGCTGGAACATGAGTACAGCCTCATAGAGCAACGCTTGAGCCGTGATAAATTTCCCGATAAATGCTACTTTGCTTTTTCCAATACGGTAGCCACCATCAACTTTACCCGTAAGTTTAAAGGGCACGGCTGGATGGGCTTGCGTTTTCAACTCAGCCCCGGGCAAGACACCAACGACATCATCTTCCACATTCGCATGAAGGAAGAAGAAGCCTCCCTACAGCAGGAAACCATAGGCGTGATGGGGGTTAACCTCATCTACGGGGCCTTTCACATCCGCAATAACCCGGTAGAGTTACTCAAATCTTTGTACGACAACATTGCCAAGTACAAGATCGAGATAGACATGATCCATTTTGAGGGCCCGGAGTTCGAAAACGTAGACAATCGCCTGATGTCTTTGCAATTGATCAAGAACGGCATGACCGATGCGGTGATCTTCGGGCCGGAAGGGAAAAACATCTTACCTGCCGCATTGCTTTACAAAAAGAATATCCTGGCCATGCGCGGCAGTTTCAGACCCGTTACCAAGGTAAACATCGATATGCTGAAGAAGGGGTACAGCTACTTTGCCGAGGAACGTAAGGTAGACCGTGAAAATATGGTAGTGCTCTTTGAAATTACCCTCAACAACCTGAAGGCAGAAGGAGAAATTGACGAGCAGGACTTTCTGGATCGCGCGGAAATACTTTGTTCCCTTGGGCAAACGGTACTCATCAGCAATTACCAGCAGTATTACAAACTGGTAGAATACTTTACGCGCTATACCGAAGAGCGCATGGGGCTCATCATGGGCGTTACCAACCTGTCTGAACTTTTCGATGAAAAATACTACCGCGAACTAAAAGGCGGTATTCTGGAGGCCTTTGGCATACTCTATTCCAGCGACCTGAAGATATATGTATACCCCAGCAAGCCCACAAAAGACGCCAAACTGGAAACCAGCAGCAGCATTCGTATACACCCCAGGCTGCGTGCCCTTTACGAGTATCTGGCCTTTAACCGCAGGGTCATAGATATAGAAAACTACGATCCCGACATCCTGCAGATCTTTTCAAGGGATGTGCTGAAGCGTATCAAAAAAGGTGAAACGGGATGGGAGGATTCCCTACCCGCTTATGTAGACAACATCATCCGCGACAAGCAACTCTTTGGCTTTGTTCCGAAAGATGAACGCCAGGACGCATAAACGCCCTTCAATAACTATTACTGAGCGCACGTGATCGATATTACTCCACTAAACGACCTGGTTGTTTATCTCCGTAAGCTTATAGAGAGCAAGCTCTGGCTCAAAGTTATCGTAGCCCTGGCTTTAGGGGCGCTTGCCGGTGTCTTATTAAACCCTGCGGCCGGGATCTTTTCGGAAGAACTCAGTCAATCCATAGGCAATTGGCTGTCGCTGCCGGGACGTCTCTTTCTCCGGCTGGTACAAATGATCATGATCCCCCTGATCTTTACTTCCATTATTTCCGGTATTGTAAGCAACAGCAATGACCAGCTTAAAAAAATGGGGCTCCGTCTTTTGCTTTACTTCATAGCCACTACGGCCGTTTCTATAGTAATTGGTGTTGTATTGACCGTTCTCCTGAAACCGGGACTTTACGTCTACCAAAAAAAAGCTTTTGCCTTACCGGAAGCTTCCTCTACGGACCCCGTCAGCAATAAACCGCTTTTCGAGAATATCCCCGAGTCCATTTCAAACCTGATCCCCGATAACCCATTGGCTTCTATGGTTACCGGAGAGATGTTAAGCATCGTTGTATTTACAGTAATTGTAGGGATTGCCATTACCCAGCTTTCGGATAAAACGGTAACGCCCATCGCCCGATTTATGGAAGCCATACAGGAAATCAGTATGACCGTGGTTTCCTGGGCCATGCTTTTGGTGCCTTATGCTGTTTTTGGACTCATCGCGGAGTTGACCTCCAGTGTGGGGATTGACGGCCTGGCCGGCATCGGGTATTATACCCTGGTCGTTTTGCTGGGGTTGGCGTTGTTGCTACTTTTTTACCTGTTGCTCGTGGCCGTACTGGGCCGTACCAACCCTTTTGCCTTTATGCGCAAGATCAGGGAAGTGCAGTTGCTCGCCTTCTCCACTACCAGCTCGGCTGCCGTAATGCCCTTGTCTATGAAAACGGCCGATGAGAAACTTGGCGTTTCCTCCAAAGTGAGCGATTTTGTAATTCCCATAGGGGCTACTATTAATATGGATGGAACCGCCATTTTTCAATGCATTTCCGCCTTGTTCATTGCCCAGGCGTATGGCATCGAATTAACCGTGATCAACTTATTGTTGATCACGGTTACCATAGTAGCCGCTTCTATTGGGACTCCTGCCATCCCTGGAGGAGGTGTAGTGGTATTGGCCTCAGTACTGCAAAGTGCCGGTATCCCTACCGAAGGCCTCGTGATTATTATCGGGGTAGACCGTATCCTGGGTATGTTCCGAACGGCGGTAAACGTAACAGGCGACCTGACCGCTTGCCTGATCTTTAACCGCTGGCAGGTTCATGAAGAAGAAAAACCAACTGCCCTTTCTTCAAGCTGATGAGGCAAAAACCATATTATAGTGACACAAGCTCTTTGAGCACCTCTGTGGTACGGTTCAACTGTTCTGTTGTGGTATTCTTGCCGAAAGAAAAACGCACTACGGGATAAGTGGTCCCCGGCAAAATGGCCTCGATAACATGAGAACCTTGTACACTGCCGGAAGCGCAGGCACTTCCCCCGCTTACGGCTATGCCTTTGAGGTCGAGGTTAAAAAGGAACATACCGTCATCTGCCAACGCAGGAAAACCTGCACTGAGCACGGTATACAAGCTGTGCTTTGGGTCAGCGCTTTGCCCGTTAAAGCGCACATCAGTTAAACGCGTCAGGCTTTCCTTAAAGTATTGCTTCAAGCTTAAAATATGGGCGCGTTCAGTTTCCAGGTTTTGCAACGACAATTCTAAAGATTTGTGCAGTCCGGCCAGGCCAATGGTATTCTCCGTGCCCCCACGCATATTTCGTTCCTGGGCACCCCCTGTAATAAACGAGCCGATCTTTAGCCGGCTGCTGGCATATAAAAACCCCACTCCCTTGGGGCCGTAAAACTTATGGGCCGAGGCCGCGATAAAATCTACCGGCAGTTTTTCCAGGTCGATGTTAAAATGCCCTACGGTTTGCACCGTATCAGAATGAAAATAAGCCCCGTATTTGTGACAGAGCTCACCGGTGGCCTGCAGGTCGAGCAAGTTGCCGATCTCGTTATTGCCGTGCATTAAACTCACCAGGGTAGGTTGCCTATCTGCCAGCAGGCGTTCCAAGTGGCTGAGTTTTACAGCTCCATTCTCTTCGAGCTCCACAAATTCCAGGGTTACCCTGTGGTGACGCTTCAGGGATTCAGCTGTATGCAGCACCGCATGGTGCTCGATCCGGGAAGTAATAATGCGCGTTACGCCCAGGTCTCTGACCGAAAGGAGCAGGGCTGCGTTATCTGCCTCGGTGCCCCCGGAAGTGAAAATGATCTCCCCGGCACTGCAGTTTAATGCCGCAGCCACAAATTTACGTGCCTGCTCCACCACTATCCTGGACTTGCGTCCGAAACTATGTGTAGAAGAAGGGTTGCCAAAAGGACCTTCCATCACCTCCAGCATGTACTCCTTTACTTCTTTGCGCAAAGGAGTGGTAGCGGCATGGTCGAGATAGATCGGCCTTTGACCCTTTCCTGAAAAAGCGGATGTCCCCATGGTATCAAGCTATATCAAAGAAAGCTGCATTTGCCGCTGCAGGTTCCATGGAATCCTCACACAACACATATTCGTTGTTGCTGGGTTCATAGCGATAATCTGAACTCCACGCTTTGCCCTTTTCGGTAATTTGCCTGATCGCCTCCATGATCTGATCCAGTTCAGCATCGGTCATCGTTGGGTGAAGCGAAATACGCACCCAACCCGGTTTTCCGGTCATATTGCTGTGACTGATCCCATCCGTAAGTTTGTGGGAGCTTTCCTTGTCCATATCAAACAGGTAATGGCAATACGTGCTGGCACAAGACCAACCTCCGCGTACCTGTATACCAAAATAATCGTTGAGCAAACGCACTACGAGGTTGTAATGTAAACCCTCAATGTTAAAAGCTACTACCCCAATTCTCGGAATGTTGAGGTCGGTACCTCCCACAATCTCTACACCCGGCATAGCAGACAGGGCTTCAAAAGCCCTGGGCAATAGTTCATGCTCTCTTTTCAGTATGTTTTGCACACCCATTTTCTCCTTCAGGCGTATGGCCAGTGCGGCCCTCATGGCCTGCATAAAACCGGGTGTTCCTCCATCTTCCATGGCCTCCACATCTGAAGTATACCCAAACTGCCCCCAGGGGTTGGTCCATTTTACATTTCCTCCACCGGGTACGCAAGGCGTACCGTTGTGCAACGCTTCATTGAATACCAGAATGCCGCAAGCCCCGGGCCCTCCTAAAAACTTATGTGGAGAAAAAGTAATAGCATCCAGTCTTTGTGCCTCATTTTCCGGGTGCATATCAATGGACACATAGGGCGCGGAAGCCGCAAAATCCACGAAACAGTACCCTCCATGCGCATGCATGATCTCCGCCATCCGGGCGTAAGGCGTAATAATGCCGTTTACGTTGGCACAAGCTGTAAATGCCCCGATCTTAATCCTGCGATCGGCATATTGCTGCACGGTGCTTTCCAGTGCTTTCAGGTCTATAAGCTTGTCTTTGCCAGGAGGCAGGATCACTACTTCGGCCGAAGTCTCCTGCCAGGACACCTGGTTGGAATGGTGCTCCATATGGGTAACAAATACCACCGGACGGTCTTCTTCGCGCGTGTACTCTTTATCCTTGTTTTTGATGCCTATGGCCTCCTGTAAACGCATTAGGGCACCCGTCATGCCGGCACCCGTAGTTACCAGTACATCTTGTTCATTAGCATTTACATGCGCACGAATGATCTGCCTGGCTTCCTGGTACATTTTGGTGATCTGCTGCCCGGTATAGCTGGCGTAGGAATGCGGGTTGGAAACAACCGCTCCTATCTCTTCTCCCATCTTTTTTTCAATGGGGCGGTAAAGTCTTCCCCCGGCCATCCAATCGGCATAAATCAACTCCTTTTCTCCTCCTCTGCTTGTAAAGCGGGCATCCAAGCCTATTATATTTTTTCTGAATTGATTGAAATACGTTTCCAGACTTTCCACTGCTACTGATCTTTCCATTTGCTCTAAACTCATTTAACAACCGGCCATATCGACCATTTCCGACACAAAAGCTTCACCTAACGCCTTGGCCCTTTCAGGAGATTTAGCTTCTGTGTATACCCGGATAATGGGTTCTGTATTAGACTTGCGCAAATGCACCCATTCCTCAGGGAAATCTATTTTCACCCCGTCAATGGTACTTACCTTTTCATGCGCATACTTTGTTTCTACCGCTTTCAGCAATCCATCTACATCCATGCCTGCTTCTAATTGTATTTTATTTTTAGCCATATAGTAGGCCGGGTAGCCCGCCCGCAAGGCGCTCATTTTTTTTCCCGATGTAGCCAAATGCGATAAGATCAAGGCTATACCTACCAGCGAATCCCTGCCGTAATGCAAATCAGGCAGGATAACCCCTCCGTTGCCTTCGCCTCCAAGTACGGCATTTCTCTCTTTCATTTCGGCTACCACGTTTACTTCACCCACGGCTGCCGCACTATACTCGACCCCCCGATCATGGGCCAGGTCTCGGAGTGCCCGGCTGCTGCTCAGGTTGCTTACCAAAGCTCCCTTTTTATGATGGAGCAGGTAATCTGCACAGGCTACAAGCGTATACTCCTCGCCAAACATTTCTCCATTTTCCGAAATCAGGGCCAGGCGGTCTACATCAGGATCCACCACCAATCCTATGTCGCATTGCTTGTCGCGTACCAACGCCATAATATCTCCCAAATGTTCTTTTAACGGCTCCGGGTTGTGCGGAAACTGTCCGTTAGGTTCGCAATACAGGAGTTCGGTTTGTTGTACCCCCAGGGCCTCCAGCAATAAAGGAATGGCAATACCTCCGGTAGAGTTTACGGCATCTACCGCCACCCGCAAGTCGGCCTTTGCAATGGCTTCCCGGTTTACATAGGGCAACGCCAAAACCGCTTCAATATGCTTCTCGATCAGGCCTGTTCTGGTTTCTACTTTTCCAAGTTCACCTACGGAGGCAAAGCTGTACGCTTCTTGTTCGGCTATCTCTAAGATACGCGCGCCATCCGCTCCACTCAAAAACTCCCCTTTGTTATTGAGTAACTTTAAGGCATTCCATTGTACGGGATTATGTGAAGCGGTCAAGATGATCCCCCCATCGGCTTTTTCAAAGACAACGGCCATTTCAACGGTAGGTGTAGTGCTCAGGCCCGCATCCACCACGTTTACGCCCAGGCCGGTAAGCGTATTTTGCACCAAAGCCTGTATCATAGCTCCCGAAGGGCGCGCATCCCGCCCTATTACCACTTTTAGCTGCTCTTTTTCGCTGTTTGTACGTAACCACTGGCCATATGCCGCTGCAAATTTTACCGCATCAAGCGGGGTGAGGTTCTCCCCCACCTTACCACCTATCGTTCCTCTGATACCTGATATCGACTTTATTAAGGTCATGTGTTGTTAAATGCGTTGTTTTGAAATGTAATAATCCTGCGAAGATAGAAAACACACCACGCAATAAGTATGCTGGGGTTTTGTTAATTAATTTGTGAAAAATGCTGAAGGTACCTGTACCTTTGCCCCGCTGGTATTTCTAATTTTAGAAAAACAAGCTCGCCCTTATGTTTGAAGAAAATGACGACCACATAGACCTGTCTCCTCTTTTAGGAAGGTTCGAGGATATGCTACAGAAAGAAACCGAGTACTTCTTTGACGTAGATGAATTTGAAGCCATATCGGAGCATTACTATGCTTCGGGAAAAGTAAAAAAGGCTTTACAGGCGGTAGACGTGGCTTTGAATCAGCATCCGCATAACCCTGTTTTCTTAATGCGTAGGGCACAGATCTTCACTGCCACAAACCGCATTAAAGAAGCATACCGCGAACTGGAACAGGTAGAGTCTATTGAACCTGAAAGCTACGATCTCTTTATGGCGCGGGCTGCTCTGGCCAGTAAACAGGAACAGTTTCTCAAGGCGATAAGCTTTTATAAAAAGGCGCTGCCTTATGCAGAATACAAGGAAGACGTTTGGCCCATGATAGCCGTAGAATACCAGTTGATGGGCAACTACGAGATGGCCATCAAATACCTCAAGCTGACCCTGGAAGAAAATGCGGAAGATGAAATTGCCATTTACAACCTGGCACTTTGCTATGACCTGCTGGGCAAAAGTGAAGAAGGCGTTCGTTTTTTCTCCCAATTTGTAGACAACGACCCTTACAATGAGGTGGCCTGGTATCACCTGGGTTTACTCAATGCCAAGTTAGCCGAGTATGAAGCGGCCCTCAGGGCCATCGACTACGCAATTCTGATCGATGAGTTTTTTACCGCTGCCTATTATGAAAAAGCCCGTATCCTGGAGCGCACTTTCCGCTACCAGGAAGCTGCTGATACCTACCTGCTCAGTTTTGAATATGAAGGCCCTACGGGTTTTTCATACTACAAGATAGGCATGTGTTACCTGAACATGCACAAAGAAAATAAGGCGATCAGCTACTTTACCAAGGCCATACATGAAGATGCAGACCTGGATGAGGCATTTTATGAATTGGCCTTTTTGTATGATGAACGCAAACAATACCAGGATGCCGTGTTCCACATCAACAAGGCGCTTGAGTTGGACGAGGACAACCTGGAATACCTGTATACCAGCGCTTGCATCCACCGCAGGGCAGGTTTGCTGGATGAAGCGGAGCAATACTTTGAAAGCCTGGTACGCTCCGGTACCACAGAAGTGCACATTTTTATCGATTATGCAGAGTTGCTTTTCGACCTGTGCCAATTTGAGGAGGGTATGACCATGCTGTACCGCGGCTTGCACCTTAACCCCAAATCGGCTGATCTTCATTACCGCCTGGCGGGGTATTTATTTACCCTTAGAGAAAATGACGAAGCCAACATCTACTTTCGAAAGGCATTAAAAATGAACTATGAAGGTTTGCATTTTTTCTTTGAGCTCTTCCCAAAGCTCAAAAATAACGATATCGTAAGAGCGGCCCTGGTGGCCAAAAGCCAAAAATAGGCGCGTTTTAGTTTTCTTTGCGGCAAATTAGCAAACTCAATGTCGCAAATTTCAACTGTATTTAAAGGTATGGCCATGGGTATGGCCGAAGTAGTACCCGGTGTTTCCGGGGGAACCATCGCTTTCATAACCGGCATTTATGAGCGTCTCATTTTTGCGATCAAATCCGTTGACCTGGAGTTATTTAAACTGCTCGGAAAAGGGCAGATCAAAAAGGTCTGGGCCAAAATTGACGGCAACTTCCTGGCCTTATTGCTCGGAGGTATGTTCCTGGGGATTGCCATTGGGGTATTTGTGATCAGTTGGTTGCTGGAAAATAAACCCATTGCCATCTGGGCCTTTTTCTTTGGGCTTATTCTCGCTTCCTGTTTTGTGATTGGCAAAGACATAAAAGTATGGAATACAGGTACTGTAGTTGCGCTGCTGCTAGGTGCTGTTTTGGTATATTACGTTACGGTAGCCGTACCCAGTACCGGCAATACTGCCTTGTGGTTTGTTTTCATTTGCGGAATGGTAGCCATATCCGCCCTTTTATTGCCTGGCCTATCAGGAAGTTTTATCTTATTGCTGCTGGGCATGTACACCTACATATTGCCCAAAGTAAAAGATGTATTAAGTGGAGATCTGAGTGGCCTGTCGGTATTGATCACATTTGGCATAGGTTGCCTTACCGGATTGTTGAGTTTTTCCCGCCTGCTGAGTTGGGCGTTCAAAAACTTTGAAAAGATCACCTTAGCCTTTCTCACCGGCCTTATGATCGGTTCCCTGAATAAGGTATGGCCCTGGCAGGAGGTGCTCAGTACACGTATAAATACCAAGGGAGAGGAAACGATCGCTTTTACCAAAAGTGTGCTGCCCGGCACATTGGCCGGTCTTGAAAGCAATTTTCTGTACGGAACGGACCCTCAACTTGGCATGGCTATAGCCTGCATGGCAGGTGGCTTTATTTTAGTGCTGGGCATGGCCTATTTTGGAAAAAAATAAACACGTGGCACAATTTGGTCTCATAGGAAGATCCCTGAAGCACTCCTTCAGCAAAAGCTATTTCACCAAAAAATTTACGGAGGAAGGGCTCCCTCATAGCTATGAGAATTTTGAGCTTTCTTCGATCGAAGAACTGGGGGAAGTACTGGACAACTACCCGGATCTGAAAGGATTTAATGTAACTACCCCCTACAAAGAAGAAATACTTCCTTTTTTAGATTACCTCGATCCAGATGCCCAAAAGGTAGGCGCGGTGAATACAGTAAAACTCACTAAGGGTAAACTATATGGATACAATACGGATTTTTACGGTTTTGTGCACAGCATCCGGCATTTGCTTAACAAGCGAAAGCAGGCTTTGATCTTAGGCACCGGAGGCGCTTCTAAAGCAGTGGCGGCCGGACTTACCCATTTGGGCTTAACCCACCGCTTTGTAAGCCGTACCCCAAAAAACGGCGCCCTTTCCTATGAAGAGGCGTCCGAGTGGTTGGAGGCTTTCCAGGTGGTTGTGAATGCCACTCCCCTGGGCATGTACCCGAATGTAGATGAAAAGCCGCCTCTTTCGCTTGAACGAATGACTGAAAATCACTTAATTTATGATTTGATTTACAATCCAGCCTATACCGTTCTTTTAAAAGAGGCGAAAGCCCGTAACGGAGTGTATAAAAATGGGTTAGACATGTTGAAATTCCAGGCCGAACGTGCTTGGGAAATTTGGACCAGTGAACAGAATGTATAAAAACTGTATGTTATGAGTGAGTTGGAGAACGAAAAGAAGGGAAGCGCGCAACAACCCATGGGAGAAGAAACAAAGGAAAAGGCAGAACACCCTTCCACGCCAGCGCTAGAAGAGGAAGTAAATGAAGCCGACACCAGCGAAGCAAAAGAGGACCCAGCTCAGACTGCCAAAGAAGACCTTACAGCTGAAGCACTAATTGCCGAACATGAAAACCAGCCCAGCGATGAAGAGCTGGAAGCAGAAGACACACATGACGATGCCGTTAGCGCGGACGAAGAAGAAGATGAGCATGTGTATGAAGATCATGTGCTCGAGCTTCCGGATTACAGTACATACCGCACGGAAGACCTGGTAAACGAAGCAGAAAAGCTGCTTAAGAACGAACCGGTTCAAAAGTTAAAGGAGCACTTTGACAGCATTCGAAAGCACGTGATCAAAGACCTTAACGAAGAGCGCCAGGCCAAGCTTGAAGCATTTCTTGAAGGTGGAGGCAACCAAATAGATTTCGAATATGTACAACCCTTACGGGAGCGGTTTCGCAGCATTTACGGGAGCTACCGAAGCCAGCGCAAGAAGCATTACGATGAACTGAGTGCGCAGTTAGCACACAACTTCGAAGTGAAGCAAAGCCTCATTGAGAAGATCAAGGAGTTGGTTACTAAAGACGAATCCATCGGAGAAACCTTTAAAGAGTTTAATGAAATTCAGCAGCAATGGCGGAACACAGGCCCTGTACCGCGTGCTGAATCCGGAGACCTGTGGCGCACCTACCACCACCATGTGGAGAATTTTTATGAATACATAAAAATAAATAAAGAACTGCGTGATCTTGATTTTAAGAAGAATCACGAGGTAAAGGAGAGGCTGATTACAGAAGCCGAAGAGCTACTGGAAATGGACGACATGCGCGAGGCCTTTAAGCGCTTGCAAAGCCTGCACAAAAAGTGGAAGCACGTAGGACCGGTAGAACGTGAACACCGCGAAACGCTTTGGGAGCGCTTTGGGGAAGTGACCAAAAAAATGCACGCAAAACGCGATGCCTTTTTTACAGAGATGCGCAACCGGGCCGCAGAGCTTGTGGAAGAAAAGCAACAGTTGGTAAATAAAATAAAGGAGTTCCCCCTTGAAAAAGTGAAAACGCACCAACAGTGGCAAGAGGCCATAAAAGGCGTAGAAGCCATACGGCAGGCATTTGTGAAAATTGGCCGGGTACACCACCCGGATAACGACAAAGTATGGGATGACTTCAGAGAGGTATTGCGCACCTTTAACCACCACAAGAACAACTTTTACAAGGAGCAAAAAAAGGTTTTCCAGGAGAATTTAAACAAGAAAAGAGCACTACTGGAACGGGCTGAAGCCCTCCGCGATAGTGAGAACTGGAAAGAAACTACCAATGAGCTGAAGCGTATACAAGCCGAATGGAAACGCATAGGTCATGTGCCCCGCTCTGAAAGCGATAAGATCTGGAAGAAATTCCGGGCGGCTTGTAATCATTTTTTCAACCGCCTCACCGAACACAATAAAGAAGCGGATGCTGCCTTTGAAGATAACCTGAAGGCTAAGCAGGCCTTGTTGGAAGAGCTTAAGCTTTGCGCTACCTCAGGAGATAAAAAGGAAGTAATAGGCCGGTTGAAAGCACTCATAAAGCAGTGGAAAGGCATCGGCAAGGTACCGCGTGAAGCAATGGGCATAGACCGTACTTTTAACCAGGAGCTGGATCAAAAATTTAAGGCCATAGACCTGGATCGCAAAGAAAGCCAGCGCATACGTTTTGAAAACCGTATGGAAGTACTGAGTGGAGATGACCAGGATGATATGGGATTGAGGCGTGAGCGCAGCAAACTGTATCAACAAAAAGAAGAAGCTGAAAAAGAGCTGAACCAGTTGGAAAACAACATGGGCTTTTTCAGCTCCAGTAACAAAAACAACCCCTTGCTTAAAGAGGCACAGAAAAAAATAGATAGCCAGCGCAACCACATAGCTTCCATAGAGGAGAAGATCAAAATGCTGAACGTAAAGATCCGCGAAGTAAACGCAGCGGCTGCGGCTAAAGCAGAAGATACGGATACAGAAGAAGAAGCTAAGGAAGGAGATTAAACACTCTTTACATAAAATGTTGGGCACACATATACCCAACGCGTGTTACATTGTATACAAGTCAGCCGGGTATATATCTGGGGGCGGTATCCATGAACGCTTTTGCAGGGTTTTACAGATATACAGGTTCACATCAAAAACCTAAGCCCTTTAGTTTTTGATCAAACTGCGTACAGTGCTTAACGCTCCACTCTCCACTTTGACTAGGTACGTTC
Organism: Owenweeksia sp.; assembly: GCA_028285465.1. Taxonomy (GTDB): domain Bacteria; phylum Bacteroidota; class Bacteroidia; order Flavobacteriales; family Schleiferiaceae; genus JANQPD01. Next base: position 18,047 of record JANQPD010000070.1, read on the forward strand.
CCCTGGCGAGGTGGGTTAAATCTAACGTTCCTTCGTATTTTCCGTTAGTGTTTAAAAGCACCTTTTGCATTACAAGCCGGCCTGAAAGGTCGTTTATGTGCAGGGTAACCTGTTCAGAACTTGCCGTGGTAAAGCTGATTTGTACCTCATCCTGAAAAGGGTTCGGGCGCATTTCCAGGCTCCGGTCCAGCACATTTTCTTCAAGCCCGATACCCGTTATAGTAATGGTTTTGGTGACCGTATCATTCCCACAATCGCTGGTAATGACCAATTGAACGAGGTAGCTTCCGTTAGCGGTAAAGGTATACGTAGCCATTTGCCCGGTAGCCGTATCGGTGTTATCAAAAAGCCAGTTATAAGCCTGCGCCCCGGTAGAAGGGCTGCCATCAAAACTTACAGTGAGCGACTGCACGCCGGGAGCACCCAGCACAAAGCTGAAATCAGCAATGGCGCTGCTCAGTGTGCTTAAACTGAGCGGGCCTGTGTACAAAGTGTCGTGACCACATGATTCTCCTACATACACTTCGTAGGTAGTAGCGGGACTAAGCCCTGTTAGGGTATCTGCAGATAGCAAGGTGTTCTTTTGCGTGCCGGTTCCAAGCGTAAAACCGGGGGGACCATACTCTATGATCACCCTTGATCCGGACTGTCCTTCATCCCAGCTTATGGCTGCTTGAGTACAACCTGCCTTATCAAGCACCAAAGCCGTAGGGGCCGGGCACTGATAAGGCTCTATACAAAAATCATCCACGAAGAATTCGCTTCCCTGGCCAGTGAAATTGATGTTAACCGGGGTGGTTAGAAATTGTATGCCCTCCAGGCTGAGTTGAGGTCGAAGAGGGTCTGTATATCTCCAGCCCAGCCCGGCATTTTGGCCATTCGAGATGATCCATGCCGTATCATTTACAAAATCAATGATATGACTCAAGTCGTTCCAACCAGTATTGTATGATGTACTGCCCAACACACTTCCTTGCCTGTTCCTTAGATCTAACTGCATGTTAACTTGATTTAGGTGAAAAAGCACAGGAGTAGCGCCTAGCGGAGCCCCGTTTGGTCCTAAGGACGTGACAAACGAATAAAACCCTCCTCCAAGATCTTCTATACGGTAAGAGAAGTTTACAGCATACATCCCGGAAGATATTTGATCAAAGTGTGCCAGAAGGCCCGATCCGGAGGTAGGGGTCTCAAACAAATGAAGGGATTGAGTTCCGCTTAACGCCTGTACATCTGAATATTCAGCGTTGCCGCGATAAGTAAAATAAGTTCCGGGAAAAGCATCCCAGGATTTGATCAGGCTTGATTTACCTACTATAGAGCCAAGCGCATACGCTTCGAAATCGTCACAGGGCACTACTCTGGACTGGAAGTACACCGGGCCAATTATTAAACTGCTGTCACCCCCTCCACAGTTGCTTTTTAAGTAAGCCGCATACAAGCGGTTGTCTGCCACCGGGATCGTGATGCTCCCACTGGATGTAACCAGGCGGGTACCCGTTCCATATACATAGCCTCTAAGGCCATACTCAAGCACAAAATCGGTGGTATTCACCCCTCCATCCCACGCCAGGGTAGCTGTGCTATCCGTATTTTGGGTCATCCTGAAATTTTCGGGGAACGGGCAGCTTAAAGTATCACTAATACGAAAGTTATCTACAGCTATTCTGCCGGAAGCACCAATACGCTCCGACCAGAAACGGACCTGGATAAATCCCGTGCTGCGATAGGGGTCGAGCTTGATAATGGTATCCAGCCAGCTATCCGCTTGGGCAAGCTGCTTTTGTCCTGTTAACGTACACACATCTGCATACCAGGTAAAACCATCAGAGATATCCATATGTAAAGTCCCTATATCTGCACCAAACATGTGGTATGCAAAAGATACTTCAGGTTTTGAAAGCTGGGAAATGTCTATTAAGGGGGAATACAATTCAGCGGTATCTCCATTTGATCCGCGACATTCCAGGTAGGTATATTGCCCAAAACCATAGAAATCCTGTGCAGGTCCGGTAAAACCTAAGTTCGAAGCAGTATCCAAAAGCCAGTTGTACGACAAAGTAGGACTATTGCCTTTAAATCTTCGGTTCCAGCAAGAAGGCATGGCCAGAGGACCGGTATAGTCAAACGTCTCCAATAAAGGTGCGGGCAAAGGGGTACAGGGGATGCAAAACCTGGTGGGATTGCTAAAGCTACTGGTATCTCCCGAATCGCAAATGGTTCGGACAAAAAACTCGTAGCATCCTGGTTGTAGCGTATCTAACAGGAGGCTATCACCGGTGAGTTGAAAAGCGCTTCCGATGGAAACGAGGCTGTCGGGGTTTGCACCGGGAGCACCTATAGCTAGCTCGTATCCGCTTATTGAAGCATTCAGGTTTTCCCAGGTCAAATAAGTATGCCAGCTATTGAGTATTGTATCAAATTCATGGTATGCGTTATAAGGTACAGGCACGGTACACGGGGGGGCTTCTTTTATCTCTATTTCATCCAGAGCGGAAATGCTTCTCTCCAGGTTAATAATGTGGCCTTGGGGAGTGGCTGGAGCTCCCACATATAAGGATCGAAAACGCAGGTGGAGGGTATCAGGTAAACCACTGAGGGAAACCCCTCTCTGGAAAAAAGGGTCACTGGCAGCGGTATGGGAAATTCCCTTGAGCGAATCAATTGTGATCCATTCCGTGCCGTTGCTTACCTGCACAAATAGTTTAGGCATATAATTCTCAACCGTAAAACGATGGTAGTAATAAGATAAATAAGGGCGGCTGAGCGAAGATATATCTATCAAAGGAAGGTACAAGTCTGCGGTATCTGGAATGTTATTCCCTATGCTCTTACGGGCGTAGGGAACCGGAAAAACAAAATTTCCGGAGCCGCTATGATCTTGCAAAGGGCCCGTTTCCGTTACTGTAAAACGCTTATATACAGATTCAGATATTACCCCCCAGGTATGATAGGTATCCCCGGAAAGCCCTGAGTTCGTAGGAGCGCCTGTTTCAGCATTCCGTTTCCAGCAGCCATCTATAGTATCGAATAGATTCACTCTATTGGGTTGCGGCCCCAGAAACGTCATTATCGTTAAAGGGGCCGACCTCCAATTGCCTCCGTCAAAATTCTCCAAAAACGGAGCTGCAAAAGGCGTGCACAAAGTGGTAAAGGCATAAGGGCCTATCCAATCGCTCTTATCCGTGGCAGTACAGCTATCACGTACATAAAACTCATACGTGGTATTAGGCGTGAGGCCTGACATGCGGTAACGCGTATTGAGGGTAGCCGATTTTCCCAAGGTATTGACATCGCCCGGAACAAAACCAGGTGATCCCCATGTAATGATAGAATGCCCATGGGAATATTTCTCCCATGTTCCGGTAACCGCATCATACCATTCGTTTTCTATGCCCAGGCTTTCGCGCAAAGGGGCCGGGCAGGTTGGTATTTCCTCGTAATTGAAATCGTCCACATACACCTGACTGATTCCGGCCCCTAACTTTAATGCTATCCGGTTATCTGTTCCATTATACTGCGAGCCGCTGCCTACGTCAAAATGTACTACGTATTCTTTCCATTGCGTGGTGAGATTTACGGTATCAATAGGGCTGAACGTATTCCCTGCCTGTGGGCTGGCCATTGTGCCTATAATGAGGAGGTTAGGACCCTGTGCATTTCCCAAAGCCACATTAGCCATAAATCGGACCTGTTTATTCCCTTGAGGCAAGTCAATAAAAGCCGGGCTTATGGCCATAAGGCTATCCTCATTTTCTTCCACAACATTAAAAAGGCGCAAAGCATTTGTACCCGAATAGGGGTTTACGCCGAGGTTGTCAATGTGCACCAGGTCTCCCGAAGCTGCGTTTCCCGAGGAATAAATATCCCAACAAGCAGCCCTGGTCATAGTAGGATCATGATCGGAAAAATCGGTAAAGTAAGGGGCTGTATAAGGCCCGCATATTTCATAAGGCCCACTAAAGGTGGCACTTTGACAATCTTTTACATATATATCTACATTCTGATTGATTAAGATACAGTCATCCAATAAATAAGTACCGGAAAATGTATTTATACAGGAGCCCGTGCCTTGCAAAAAACCGGTTGGGCCCCATTCCAACTCCCAGCTGCTGGCATAAGTATTGACATGGGCTACAATACTGGTATCTGCCCCAAAAATGAAGGAAGAAATATCGAAAAAGTCCGGGCAAGCAGGGGCTTCATCTACAGAAAAATCATCCAAGGACATAACCGAAGAGAATCCATTGGTAACACTTTGCGTGGTAATGCGCACTTGTATGGTATCTCCAAAACCCGAAAGGTTAACCCCCGCTTTTTTATAGGGATCAGAGGCACTCAGTTGTTCTCCTCCCCGGAGGGTAAGCACCCTTACCCAACCTGTTCCATCATTTACCTCGAGCCAAAAGTCAGGCTGCGGAGCCACTATTTTTATGTTGTATCCATGATTATTGCCATCTGCATGATACCGGTGGTAATAAAAGCTTAAGTAAGGCGCGCTTAAGCCCGAAATATCGATGTGCGGGCTGTAAATGTCGGATACCTGGCCGGCACGGCTAAGCTCGGGACTACCCAGATATTTAACCGAACCATTGTGTCCGGTAATTGCCCCACGACCCGAGCTATTTCCATTATACACACGCCATACATTATTCAGCCTTTTTTCATCCATGCTCCAGCAAATATTTATCTCTGGAAGCCAGGTGGAACCCTCAAAGTCTTCAAAATAAGGTGCTGCTATTACCTGACATTCCGTGGCAATCTCTCGCTGTACCTGTATACTGTTCCCAAATGTTCCCCCACAGCCGGTCATCACGTAAAAATCATAATACGTTCCCGAATTCACACCGCCAATTTTGTGCGGTAAAGAGCTTACTGTATCTGTCGTTCCTGAAGTTAAAGGGTCAAAGCCGGAAAGGCCGTATGTAATGTAAAACTCCTGCACCGGGCCCGGGTGACTCCAGTTTACAAGGATAGAGTCTGCATTGATGGAAAGAATTTCTATACCCTTTGGTGTAGGGCATAAGGGGGTAGTCTTAAAGGTTAAAGGTTTGGGGTTGTATACCGAATCAGGGCTTGAATTGCAATATTCCCGGAAATATACATCATACTCTGAGTCTGCCGTAAGATTATTTAAATATACTACCGGTTGACTGGAAGGATAAGTACCGCTTACGGTAGTTCCTGAACCTTTGCTAAAACCGGCCGGACCATATTCAAGAGAGAAAGAAGTATTGGCTATACCGGGCACCCAACGTACCGTGGCCGCTTCTCCTGATATGCTGTCTATTGTAAAATTGGTG
>JANQPD010000092.1 GCA_028285465.1 Owenweeksia sp.
AGTTTCCATTTACCCCGATAATGGTATTGGCAATGGGCTCGTCTCCAATGTTTACCTTGGGTGTAAGCGGGCGCTCGGAAAGACGTACCATAGTGGCGCCCAGGTTCAGGTTCTCACTAAAGCGGTAATCGGCATTGATCCCTGTAAAGATCCGGGTTTGTACGTTAAAAAGGGCATTGTTTTCAAAATCTACTTTTATCGGTGTTCCCGACTCCAACAAGCCTTCGTTGAGTATCTGAATGCTTCCCGCATTATAATCCACGCGGTAATCCACATCTTCTATCAATTTGGCTCCCCCTGCGGTAACGGTTACCGAACCCCGCGGTATATTAAATGCGTTTAACTGTATACGGCTGCCGGAGGCAGACTTAAACTGCCCCCTTAACAGGAATTTATTGAGGCGGGTTTCGTTTTGGGCTATGAAACGGGTACTGTCATACAACTCCTGGAATACATACTGATCGCGTACTTCTTCTGTATTCAACTTTCGGGAAAGGTTGCTCCCAAAAGGTTCCAGTACCGGAAAGATTACCCGGCCCGTTTGTGCATTTATGGTAACCCCCTGTACAAAATCAAAGAAGCCATCGGGCTGTGCATCGTTGTTTACGTTTAAGCGATCCAGTTCCATTACCCGTACGAGCAGTTGATCGGAGAGGTTTCCCTCCGGCAGGAAGGGAATAGGTACACCGGTTTCATCGTTCTGGTAAAGCACATCCAGTTTAAAATCTTCCCGGTTTACCTGGTATGCTCCTAAGGAATAGATGTTTTTCATCATCAGGTCCCACATGGGTGTACGTACATCGAGTATGATGCTCTTAAGCATCTTGAGCACCAGGTTTTTGGGAGGGGTTACCCCATCATTGGAAAACTCACCTACCTGGTAGGTTTTACCGCCTGCGGTAAATTGGAAGGCCACAGCCAGAACCTCATCCTGGTTAAGAGATGTACTCAGGGAAACATAACCGAGTTGGGGGTTGAAGCTATATTCCGAAGGGCGCAACAAACGTGCATTGGCCAGTTCCACATATTCTATGGCTTCTTCAAATCCGGCACTGTTCAAGGCATTGTTTACCTGTCCTATATCCCTTACTCCGGGAAAATTCTGCTCCAATGCATCAGGGGATAGTGCGTTGTTTTCATTATCCGGAAAACCCTGATTTTGAAAAAAACGGGTAAAAATAACCGGGCCGGGACGATTCGCAGCCGTACTGCGGTAAGCACCTTCCCCGTCTCCTTCACCAAGGTCCATAAAAGCCACGATGTTGCGGGTATTTTCCGTTTCCTGCCGTGTGTTGGTTACCCATACTTCTACTTTGGTAATTTGTACCGGAGAAGTGATCAAAGGCACGTCTGCCACGAATCGTTCGTAGTTGTCCCTGAAATAGTGCGCTAAGAAAAAGTGCCGGTTGGCTTCATATTGATCGCCCCATATTTCAAAATCTGTGGTAGTGGCGCCTCCTTGTATATTTATGGAACTAGACTGGCTGCGCTGCTCCGAAAGCACGGTGGTAACTGTAAGTTTACCAAACTGAAACTGCCCCTTTACACCAAACAAGCTCTGTGCCCCGGTAATAAGGCTACTGTTTAAAGGCAGGCTAACATTGCCTATTTCAATCTTTTTTACAATGTCGTCCTCATCCCCCGTAAACTCGAGCTTCATCTGGTTCTCAAAGTTAAAGGTGGCTTCTGTATCGTAATTGGTGCTCAACTTCAACTTGGTTCCAATGTTGCCCGTAACATTCATCTGGATACGCTGATCGAAATCAAAGTTGAACGTGGTCCGGTTCCGCTCAGGGATTATGGGGTTGTCGATGTTCTGTATCCTCCCGCCAAAGCGCAACTCTGCATAGCCCTGCGGCCTGATGTCTATGGTGTTGCTCCCGAATAGTCTTTCAAAAAGCTGGTTGTTGACCTGGATCTGCGGGATGAGAGAACTGCCCGGGTCACGTCCTTCTGCAGCTGCGGCCTCATCACTTTGTGTTTTGGTACGCCAATATTCTTCGCTTTGCTTCTGCTCTATGTAGGCGCTGTATTCTTCGGGCGTCATAAACATCGGGGGTCTGGCAATCAAACCTCCAATCTTTTGGGTAACGATATATTGATCAGTTACCGGGTCATACTCTACTTCTTCCGAATAATTGTCGGGATTGTCCAGGTAAAGCCCCCCGGTCTCCTGATCAAAAGGATATTGCAGCGAATCGCGTTCATTGGTATCGGCCGGACTTATGCGTAGCTGAGGGTCCAGCAAAGGGTTTTCCTCAAACAAGGGGGTGGTACTTGTAAAGCCCGAAAGGGTAAACACAGCGGCAACAAAGGCAATAAACCCTAAAGTACGTATCGACTCTTTCCCCATCTACAGTTTTTTCAAAGCCGCTTTGATCAGGTCTTCCACCGGCATATCCGCCTTTTCGCGTTGAAGGCCCAGAATGATTTTTTCCGTTTGACGGGATGCGTAACCCAATACCTCGAGCGCTGCAACTGCTTCTGAAGCATTGCTAGAAGGTCCTGCAACTACTGTTTCAACAGCGTTTAAGGCACCTACCTTGTCCTTAAGGTCTACAATGATGCGTTCAGCTGTTTTGGCACCGATGCCTTTAACGGACTTGAGCAATTGTACATGCTCCCCGGCAATGGCCTGCTGTACTTCTTCAATACTCAGGCTACTCAAAATAACCCGGGCTGTATTGCCGCCTACGCCAGATACGGAAATAAGCAGGGAAAAGAGCGCTCTCTCTGCTTTTTGGTAAAATCCAAAGAGGGTTTGTGCATCTTCCTTATATATAGGTAAGGTGTATAGCTTGATATGTGCATTTTGAGCAATAGCGGAGTAGGTTTGCAAACTAATGCTTACCGCATAACCCACCCCGTTACATTCTATAACAGCTTGAGTGGGACTTACTTCTACAAGCTTTCCATTAAGGTGATCGATCATTGAGAAATAGGCCTGGTTACTTTCTATTTTTACTCAGCAGTGAAAAGAACGCCAAAAGTAGCCATTTCATATATGGAGATAAAAAAAAGCTTGGGTGAAAAACCCAAGCTTGCTGTAATAATCGGAATAGCAGCGTCTACTGCACTACCAATTTTTTGGTAATCAAGGCTTTGTTGCCTTGCCTTAACGTATAAAAGTAAATTCCCCTGGAAAGTTTTTTTAAGTCAATATCAAAGTGTTCATCAGAAGAAATTGTTTTGGTAAAGATTCTTCCTCCCACCATGTTGTACAATTGAAAGTCTGTTTTTTCCCCATTGATGTTTTCCAGCTTCACGCTGATCCTATCACTTGCCGGGTTGGGAAACACCGTCACCTCAGGGAGCTTGGTTTCATCCAGCGAAAAATTAGTGGTGACTTCAAACTGCATGGTAAACGCAATGCTGTCCGTTTCATCAAATTGCTTGTAAAAAACATAGGTAATGGCACCTGACCGTGGAACACCGTCTCCATCCGGATACACGTGCCCTACAAATTCACGGTTTTCCTGGCCGGCCCTGATCGTTAGGGGAAACAAGGCGACAGACACCTCGGGATTAAAGCACGTTTGCCAGCATATCGCATTACTGTCCGTTAACTCATTGTAGTTTGCGTCAATACGCTTCACTAAATAATTCCCATCCAGGTTTGAAACATTTTTAACCGTTACATAACCAAAGATGTCTACGGAATTGCTGGCGTTGCCATAAACCACGCTGTCTGCCTCAATAATACTGAGGGTTTGAGCAAAAGAGCCTCCCCCGATAAGGGCGAAAAAAAGTAGGGATAGGGTTTTTTTCATGTGAACGTATTTAAAGCGGTAAATATAAGCCTTTGTGTTTTTAATGTAAAATTTTCTTTAATTTACAGCTTCATTCATTTAAATACCCTATCAAACATGAAAAAACAGTTACAAACCCTCTTTCTATTGCTTATGGGCTTTGGTGTTGCTGCGCAGCAGTATTACCAGCTTCCCGCAATAAATGCAGGAGTCAACCCAAAAGGGCTGAACACCGACATTGAGGAGCCCTCAGGAGCGCTCACCCCTTTAGGATGGACCGTGATTTTAGCCTCTACGGCAACGGATGCCTGGAGCCCGGATCAGACCATTCCTTTCAGCTTTGACTTCAACGGCACCCCAGAAACCGCTTATAAGGTTTCCAATACAGGTGTACTGACCTTTGATGTAGGTGCCACTACAGTACCCGCTAACCCAAACGGAGGCATTCCCAATTCCGTAATTCCCAACAAGTCGGTTTTGGTATGGGGGCTGAATATATCCGGGGCAAACGATGCCATTTTGAGCAAAACCTTTGGTACAGCTCCCAACCGCCAGCATTGGGTGATCTTTGCATCGGCTAGTGCTACAAGTATTGGCACAGGCTTTACTTATTGGTCTATTGTGTTGGAAGAAGGCTCCAACAGCATCTATATAGTAGATCAAAGAACAGCTTCTAATCCTGCTGGAGGAAATGTATCTCTTACTGCCGGCATCCAAATTGACGGGGCTACTGCCATTGCGGTAAGCGGCACGCCAAGTCTGGTCAGCCAGACGACTGGAGCTTCCGATGCCTCTGACAATACTTTTTACGAGTTTATCTATGGCACACAACCCGATTATGATCTTTCCCTCGAAAGTTATGACATCGACAACGGCTATGGCTTGAACCAGCTTATTTCCGGAGACCTCACCGTACAGAACCGGGGTACTATGGCCGTAAGCTCATTCGACATCAATTATTCTATAAACGGGGGCGCTACGGTAACTTCAACGGTTAACAGGTCCGTTTCTACCGGGGATTTCAACACCGCCTCGGAATCTACCTATACGCCCACTGCAGCAGGCAACTACAACATGAAAATATGGGTATCTAACATCAATGGTAACCCGGACGAGGTTAGCTCTAACGACACCCTTGACCTCACCTTTTTCGCTGCAGCCACTGTTGCACGTAATGTACTGGCCGAAGAATTCTCAAGCTCTACCTGTCCCCCCTGTAAAACCTGGAACGACAATGTGTATAATGCTGCCCTGGCCAATTACAACCAGATGGGCAATGAGCTTGTGATCAAGTACCAGGTTCCTATCCCCACTCCCGGCGACCCTAGCCGCAACGCTGATTCTGACGACCGCAGAAGTTACTATGGGGTAAATGCAGCCCCTACCATGCTGGTGAACGGTATTGAACCAAACTACGATGGGATTGCCACCTGGACGGATGCGGCTAACGCTTATGCTGCTGCAGAAGCCGCCGGTTTGGCAAAGGCGGCTTTTGTAGACATTACCACTACTGCCGAGCTAAATGGCCAAGGCCCTGTATCTACCGTTACCATAAACGCAACCATTACTCCTAACATTGATATGAGTGGAGGAGACTACCGTGCCCAGGTAGTAGTGTTGCAAAAGGCTTACACCTTTAACGGAGCTACCAATGGTGATTTTAACTACAAGCATGTAATGCGTAAAATGCTGCCCGATGCAGATGGTACTACCTTGACGGTTGCGGCCGGAGCAAGCCAGTCTATCACAGAATCCTTCACTTTTGATGTAGGTAACGTAGCCATGGGGAACTTTAACCTTTGGAACAACGACATCGAAGTAATCGTTTTCGTAGAAAACACCAATACGCAGACCATCTCTAATGCCAAGCAGGCAAGCGTTACTACCATTGGCCTGAATGAGAGTGAGGTACTTACAGGTGTCAAGGTTTTCCCTAATCCCGCTTCAGGAGTGGTTCATGTTTCTATAGAAAATGAAGATGTTCAGAAGATGGATGTAAGCATTGTAAATGCTATCGGACAACAGGTGTTCTCAGGTTCTTATACCGAAGGACAGCGTTTGATCAGCATTCCTACAGATAAGTATGACGCTGGTGTGTATATCATTAACCTTAAGGGTGGCAATAAAGTAGCTACTCAACGCCTGGTGATTACAGACTAAAATAGTTTCTTCCTCAATTGAAGGAAGCAATATAAAACCCCCGACATGGTTTTCCATATCGGGGGTTTTTATTTTTAACGGTCTCTTCCGAAGGCTTTTACCCGGCACATCCTTTATACATGCACCGGCATACCTTTATCCTGTAATTAAGGGGCTACTTACCTCAGATCTCCCAGTCTTAATCAAAGGAGGGATCTCCCGAGGTGCAAAAAAAAACACCGCCTGTAGGCGGTGTTGTAATCACTTTTCAGTAGTTGGCAAAACGGTCGGTCTATTGGACTAAAAGCTTTTTGGTGCTCAGGGTTTTTCCTGCCCGCTCAACTGCATAAAAGTATAAACCCCTCGGCCATTCAGAAATGGTCAAGGTCTGTTTTCTTCCCCCCGTACCCAGCGGCATGCTTTTCTTTAAACTACCCGTTACGTCAAATATTTTGAGGATATCCCCTCCTTTGCCAAGGGTACCGGCAGAGAAAGAAAGTACTTGCGAAGCAGGATTTGGATACACTTTTACGTATTCCAATTGAGATTCCTCTAAACTAAAGTTAGCGGATACCGCATAATAAATTGTATGCGCTATAGAATCCATTGGGTTGTTCTCGTTGAAAAACACATACGTAATAGGCCCGCTTTGCACAACTCCGTCCAGGTCTGGGTACACATGACCGCTAAAATCATTATACACACTATCCGGGATCATCACGGATGAAAAAGGGGTTTGTGAAGTGGAAGGGGGGAAGCAGATCCCCCAGCAGATGGCGTTGCTGTCTGTAAGTGCATTATAGCCTTTGCTATCCATGCGCTTTACCATTACATCCACATTCACGCGGGAAACATTTTTCAATTTAATATGTCCGCTGATGTCGACAGTATTGCTGGCATTGCCATAAACGATGGAATCTGCCTCTACAATTTCAAAGCTCTGCCCTTTGACGGGGCTCCATCCTAAACAGGCCGCTATAAAAGACAGAAAGAGTATTTTTTTGAACATAAGCTGTATTCTTTGCAAGATTCACAAAGATACAACTATCAGGCCAAAACCTGCTTTCTTCAACTGCTACGGAAAGCCCTTACACCTGTAGCATGCTTCTGATTCTGAGACCGGAGAGAAACCCAAAACACCCTAATTTTGTTCAAAAATGATCGAATTAACCAAAAGTTAATACTAAATTAGGCGCCCATTAAAATCCCTTTACCATGAAAAAACTTTTATTCTTTGGCTTAGCCTTGAGTTTTTTAGGGGCACAGGCTCAAATTTTTTCAGAAGATTTCAGCAATGGCATCCCCTCGTCATTCACCCTAATCGATAATGACGGAAATACACCCGCTGCGCAAGTAAGCTTTATAACCGATGCCTGGGTTGCCAGGACTTCGACAGACGGAAACGGATATGCGGCCAGCACTTCGTGGTACGCCCCCCCTGGGACAGCAGACGATTGGTTGATCACCCCGGCAATTACCATTACCAATAGCGATACGTATTTGCTTTGGAAGGCAGGTGCGCAGGATCAGAGCTTTCCAGACGGATACGAAGTATTGATCTCAACTACCGGTACAGCAATTGCTGACTTCTCGGTAGCATACAGCAACCCGGGTGAAGGCGCACCATTTGTTTCTCGTGCGCTTGACCTTTCTTCTTATGTGGGAAGCACTATTCATGTCGCATTCAGAAATAACTCTAACGATATGTTTTTACTTCTTGTTGACGATATCGTAGTTAATGAATTTCCTGATGTGGATGTAGCTGGTTTAGACGTTATTGTAGACAAGTTCTACGCTACTAATACAGCCGTTGACATAGAAGCTACCTTTACCAACAATGGTAAAGGTGTTAGCAGTGCTACGTTAAACTATAGCGTAAACGGCGGAACTCCTGTAAGTACAGCTCTCTCGGGGTTCACCTTCAATCCAACAGCAACCGAAACTTTTGTTAGTGGAACAACATGGACACCAACTGCTGCCGGGCAATACAAAATCAAAGCCTGGCTGAGCAATATAAATGGTGGAACAGCTGATGCAAACAATACAAATGATACGGCATATGCTGATGTAACGGTATTATCCAACCCACCTCAGCGTAATGTTCTGGCTGAGGAATTTTCAAGTTCTACATGCCCTCCCTGTAAAACATGGAACGATAATGTATACAACGCTGCACTCGCCGGTTATAATAATTTCGGAGATAAGCTGGTAGTGAAGTACCAGGTGCCTATTCCTGTAGCCGGAGACCCCAGCCGAAACCCGGATTCAGATGCAAGAAGAGCTTATTATGGCGTAAACTCAGCCCCTACCATGCTGGTTAATGGCCGGGAGCCTGAAGGTTATGCAACCATTACCACCTGGGCCGATGCTACCAATGCTTATACAGAGGCAGAAGCAGATGGCCTTGCTGCTCCGGCTTTAGCCGAAATTGTTGCTTCTGCAGATGTTGACGGCCAAGGAAATAATACCACTATTACCGTAAACGCTACCATTAATCCTATAATAGATATGAATAATGGAAATTATCGTGTACAAATGGTTGTATCACAAAAAGCATACACTTTTAATGGTGCTACAAATGGGGACTTTAATTATAAGCATGTAATGCGTAAAATGCTCCCAGACCCAAATGGAACCGCACTTAATACGGCAGCCGGCGGAAGTCAGGCAGTTACCGGTTCTTTTCAATTTCCTGTTGGGGGCGTTGCCGAGGGCAATTATAACCTGTGGAATAACAATATTGAAGTTATTGTCTTTGTGGAAGATATAGATGATATGAGTATTTCCAATGCTTCACAAGCTCATCTGAATATTATTGGCCTGGGTGAAAATCAGACTTTGGCCGGCGTTAGTATTTTCCCTAATCCCGCGAATAATAGAATGGGTATTGTTATTGAGAACAACAACAATGAGGTATCTGTACAACTGACCAACACCATTGGTCAAACGGTTCGCAAAAGTACTTTTAGCCCTAATGAAAATATCATCCTTGATACCCAGAACCTTGAAATGGGCATGTATGTCATTACTGTTACGGCAGGAAATAGGTCTTATACACAACGTGTAGCGATCAGCCACTAAAACTGGCTTTATTTTTGAGAAAACGGAGTAGCCACGCTTGTCGTGGCTACTCTCTTTGCTAAAAAACTACAACAAAAACAGGAATATGAAAAAATGGATCGCCCTTTTCGCCTTATTGGCCGTAAGCCTGGGCAACACAAACAGCAACGGTAAAATGCCTGATATAAAGATCAAGGACCTGAATGGTTCCCTGATCAGTGCATCCAGCCTTACCAATAATGGAAAGCCGATGGTGGTAAGTTTTTGGGCTACCTGGTGCAAACCTTGCGTAAGAGAATTAAACGCCATTAACGAACAGATCGTAGACTGGGAAGATGAAACCGGAGTAAAACTCGTGGCCATCAGCATTGACGACAGCCGCCAAAGTGCACGTGTGCGCCCGTTTGTAGCCAGCCAGGGCTGGGAGTACGAAGTATACCTGGATGAAAACAGCGAACTGCGCAGGGCGTTGAATGTAAACAACATTCCCCACACTTTTTTATTGAATGGAGCAGGGGAAATTGTTTGGCAGCATAACGGTTACTTTCCCGGAGATGAAGACCACCTGTATGAACTTGTACAGAAATTGGCAAAGGGAGAAACCATCGAACACAAATAGACCTCTTAGCAAACGCCTTTTTTGATCACCAAACAAACCACTCCACCTTTAGCGTATGAAAAAGCTATTGACAGTACTGTTGGTCTTCACCGGCAGTACTTTTCTTTTTGCCCAAAACTTTGGCCGCATCAGCGGTAATTTTCAAACCGATTTTCAATACTACCTCAGAGATACCCTTATCGACCCGCTTGGAGAGGCTTATCCCGATGAGCGTTTACTAGGTACGGGCTTCTTAAACCTTACTTATCAAAGAGACAACTTTATTGCAGGCATTCGCTATGAAAACTACCAGAACAACCGGGTAGGTTTGCCCCAGGATTATAAAGGAGAAGGCATAACCTATCGATATGCCCGCTTTATTAAAGACAAGTGGGATATCACCGCCGGAAATTTCTATGAGCAATTCGGATCGGGGATTATTCTGCGGGCATACGAAGAGCGTGGATTAGGGCTCGATAACAACCTGGATGGTGTCCGCACCATTTACACCCCAATGGAAGGACTTACGTTTAAAGGGGTAATTGGTCGACAGCGTAACTTCTTCGAAAAAAGCAACACCATTGTACGGGGCTTTGACACTGAATGGAGCCTGCGCAATACCTTGCAATGGGAAAGCACCACGAACGTGATTTTGGGTGCCGGGCTGGTAAGTAAATTCCAGGAGGTTACCAGTCCTTTTTACACCTACCCTCAAAACGTAGCTGCCGGGGCGTTCCGGGGAACCGTGATTACCCCTACCCTTAACTTTTCAGCGGAATACGCGTATAAAGCCAACGACCCAAGCACCGATAACGAAATTATCTACAAACCCGGCCATGCTTTGTACATAAGTTCCTCTTATACCCGGGGCAGCCTGGGCCTTACCGGAGAGATAAAGTATTACGACAACTTTTCTTTTCGCTCTGAGCCGAACACCCAGCCACAACAATTGCTGATCGGCTACTTGCCTTCTGCTACAACACTCCACACATATGCGTTACCGGCCCTTTACTCTTACAATACTTCACTTACAGGTGAGCAAGGTTTCCAACTCGGTGCTTCCTATTATTTTAAACGGGGAACACCCTTAGGGGGGAAATACGGCTTAAAAGTAGAAGCCAGCCTGGCACAAAGCTATAGCCTGAATAAGGATTATGAATACCGTGTTACCGCTATTGACTCTGTAACCAATTTACCAACCGACAGTACAGTAAGTGGTACAGATGGGTACACCACTAACTTTGGGTTAGGGCCGATCAAGTATTTCCAGGATTTTCACATCCAGGTGAAAAAGAAACTCAGCAAAAAAGTAAGCATTACCGGTACTTATTACAATTTTTATTTCAATAGCGACGCCATCCGTAAAGGCACCGCAGGTGTTGCTGACTACCAGCTGTACCCCAATGCCGATAATCCCAATGGATTAGAGCCCAATGCCTTTCCGGTCAATGCAATTGTATTGGACATCCTTTGGAAGCTTAAGCCCGGGCATTCTCTACGAACAGAGATACAAGGTTTATGGACGGATGGGCAAGACGACCGCTTTGGGGGAGACTGGGCCTTGCTCTTGCTCGAGTACAGCATTGCGCCCCATTGGTTTCTTGCGGTTCAGGACGCATATAACTATGGCAACGGGCTAGAAGAGCTTCAAATTCATTACCTTAGCGTGAATGCCGGTTACACCCTGGGTACTACACGTTTGCAGGTAGGTTACGGCCGTCAGCAAGAAGGAGTGTTTTGTGTAGGCGGCATCTGCCGGGTAGTGCCGGCAAGCAACGGCTTTACTTTAAGCCTTACTACTAATTTTTAACGATATGAAAAGACATATTTTTTTCGCGCTCTCCACGCTTATCCTTTTATCTATTTCTTGTGATAAGGTACCCGTGGATGAACGCGTAAAGGATCCTACCGGGAATAACGGGCCTGTTGACGGCCCCCAGCAACGCGCTGTGCTTATTGAAGAATTTACCGGGATCACCTGCAACAACTGCCCAAAAGCTGCCGATGAAATTAAAAAGATCGAGGGAGCTTTCCCAGGTCGTGTACATACCATAGGAATCCACGCCAGCAACTTTGCTATCCCTCAGCCACCGGACTACCCGGCCGATTTCAGAACGGGCGTAGGCACCGATATCTACAATTTTGCCAATCCTTTTGGCGTACCCAGCGGGTTGATCGATCGTACAGATTATAATACAGCAACCTTTTCTAAACCTTACGGAAGCTTTGATGGTGAAGTACAACAGCTGATCGAAACGGGCGCAGCAGATATTGCCATTGCACTGGAGGTGTCGTATGATGCTTCTGCAAAACGAGCCTCGATCAGTGCTACTTTCTCCAATCAAAAAACGCTGGACTATGCACCCGAGCTGTATTGGATGGCTGTACTTACCGAAAATAAGATCATAGCTGCTCAAAAATTACCTGACAATTCAAAAGATCCCGATTACGAGCACAACCATGTACTTCGCGCTTCTTTTAATGGAAACTTTGGGTTACCCTTAACAAATCATGGTTTTGGCCCGGATAACTCCTCTACTGCCGATGCCAGTCTAACCTTGGATAACGACTGGGTAGCTGCTAACTGTGAAGTTATCGTTTTTGTATATGACGCCAATACCCAAGAGGTAATACAAAGTGCAGCTATTGATTTGCCTGAGTAATTTGCTGTGTTAAGAAGGTGCACAGAAGTGGTTTAATGAGGTTTGATCGGCCGGTAACCGTTTTCCCTTAAACCTTACTCCTAATCTTGAATAGAATGAAAAAAAATGTTTTTCTCGCGTTCTTCGCACTTGCGCTTTTATCCGTTTCCTGCGATAAAATTCTTGTGGGTGAGCGTGTAAAAAATCCTACTGGCGACAATGGGCCTGTTCCTGCCAATGGCCTACAACAAAAGGTTGTGCTTATTGAAGAGTTTACCGGGATCACCTGTAACACGTGCCCAAAAGCCGCAGCTGAGATAAAGACCATTGAAGAGATTTTCCCCGGCCGGGTAAATGTCATAGGGATGCATGTCAGCAACTTTGCTATCCCCCAGCCACCGGACTACCCGGCCGATTTCAGAACAAATGCAGGCACTGAGATCTACAATTTTGCCAGGCCATTTGGCGTACCCAGTGCCTTGATAAACCGCAAAGATTACAATACCGCGCACTTCGCCAAGCCTTTCAGGAGTTTTGCGAGCGAGGTAGAAGAACTGATCGAAACAGGAGCAGCAGATATTGCCCTTGAGTTGGAGGCCTCCTATGCTTCCTCTACAAAACAAGCTTCAGTCAATATTACTTTTTCCAATCAAAAAACGCTGGACTATGCACCCGAGCTGTATTGGATGGCCGTACTTACCGAAAGCAAGATCATAGCCGCTCAAAAATTGCCTGATAATTCAAAAGATCCCGATTACGAGCACAACCATGTGCTTCGCGCCTCCTTTAACGGGAACTTTGGGACACCCCTAGCAAATCACGGTTTTGGCCCCGATGACTCCTCTGCTGCCAATGCCCGTCTAACCTTAAACAATGATTGGGTAGCCGCTAATTGTAAGATCGTTGTTTTTGTGTATGACGCCAATACACAGGAAGTAATACAAAGCGCGGCTGTGGCCCTAAAATAGCTTACTTCCCATGCAAAAGATCACTTTTCTCATAGGTTTATTCTTCATTGGTGTTATGCCTGCCGTGGCGCAAAAATTCGAGGGAGGCCTCTTTGCGGGAGCTACCACTACACAGGTGAACGGAGATGGTTTGGCCGGGTTTGACATGGCGGGGTTCCAATCCGGTTTTTTCACACAGTACCGCATCGGGAGTAAAAGCTTACTTCAACTGGAAGTAGCGTTTACGCAGAAAGGCGCCCGGGAACCTGAAAGCGATACCAGTACTTTCTACCGTTTACGGGCAAATTATATAAATGTCCCCCTGCTTATAAGCTACCGGGTTGGCCAGCTTTCTTTTGAAGCCGGCCCGGCCTTGGATATTCTGGTAAACGCCAAAGAGGAAGACATAAGTGGCGAGCGCCCCACGGATGATCG
The DNA here is from genome assembly GCA_028285465.1 of Owenweeksia sp. GTDB lineage: Bacteria > Bacteroidota > Bacteroidia > Flavobacteriales > Schleiferiaceae > JANQPD01. Next base: position 13,571 of record JANQPD010000092.1, read on the forward strand.
TTATCGGCTCAACACCTTTAGCCTGGTAGGGGTGGCAGGGGTAAATTATTATTTTAGTAAACGATTTTACATCAATTTCAGAAGTACTATTTCCGTAACCCCCATGCGTGATGGGTTTGCGGATGTAGGCCGCCCTTATCTTTTACAGGCCGGAGGCAACGGGCAGCGCAACCTGTTGTTAAGCACTGCGCTTTACTACTCATTTTCAGACTGATCCCGGTTTCCCAGAAAGGCAAGGTTTCTACCCAAGCCTTTATAGCCCGTGCGCTTCACTGCGGATTTTTTAAATACCTTCTTGAATACTTCTTCGGTAATTTCCCGCCAATCGCTTTCTTCCATTTCCAGCAGTTCCGGGTGCGGAGCAAAAGCTTCTTCGGTTGTGGGTGCAGCAAAACGGTTCCATGGACATACGTCCTGGCATATATCACAACCAAAGGCCCAGCCCTCCATCTGTTCTTTAAAATGGTTGGGAATCGCTTCTTTTAATTCTATGGTAAGGTAGGAGATGCACTTGCTGCCATCTACTACTTCCGGCGCAACAATGGCTTCGGTAGGGCAGGCATCTATGCATTTGGTACAAGAGCCGCAATGAGCTGCAACTTCCCGGTCGTATGCCAAATCCAGGTCAAGGATCAACTCACCAACAAAGTAATAGCTCCCTGCCCCTTTTGTAAGCAGCAGGCTGTGTTTCCCTACCCAGCCCAAACCGGATCGCCTGGCCCATGCCCGGTCCATTACCGGAGCCGAATCAACAAAAGCACGCCCCTCTACCTCCCCTATTTGCTCCCGGATAAATTGCATCAATGCTTTTAACTTGCGTTTGAGCACAAAGTGATAGTCTTCACCGTATGCGTATTTCGAGATTTTCGGAGCCTTATCCGGTTGCGTTTTTTCCGGTAGGTAGTTTAACAAAACCGAAATGACTGATTTGGCGCCCGGGACCAACTTCGTAGGGTCCAGGCGCTTATCAAAATGGTTCTCCATCCATTTCATTTCGCCATGGTATCCCTGCTTAAGCCATGCTTCCAGCAAAGGAGCTTCCTCTTCTAAAAAGCCGGCTTTGGAAATGCCGCACCCCATAAAACCCAGGCGGGAGGCTTCTTGCTTGATTTGCTGGCTCAGCTGTGTTTTCGAAAACGCCACGCTTATTGATCGAAAAGTCCTCCCTGCCCTTGAGGGCGATTCCTGTTCAGGTGTTCATAAGCCTTGTCAGTCACCACGCGCCCCCTTTGTGTTCGGGCCATAAATCCTTCCTGGATCAAAAAAGGCTCGTATACCTCTTCAATGGTACCCGCCTGTTCTCCTACTGCCGTAGCAATAGTTCCTACGCCTACCGGCCCCCCTTTAAATTTATCGATAATGGTCGTTAGTATTTTATTGTCCATTTCATCCAGGCCATATTCATCTACATGCAATGCTTCCAAACCATACCGGGCAATTTCTTTGGTAATGACCCCATCGCCCTTCACCTGGGCAAAGTCGCGCATTCTGCGTAAGAGTGCATTGGCAATACGGGGAGTGCCCCGGCTTCTCCGGGCTATTTCTATGGCCGCATCTTCTTTTACCGGCACATCCAGTATTTCTGCCGAGCGCTCAATAATGGTAGAAAGCAGCTCCGTACTGTAATAATGCAGGCGACTATTGATACCGAAACGTGCCCTTAGCGGGGCCGTAAGCAAGCCTGAACGGGTAGTGGCCCCTATTAGCGTAAAGGGGTTGAGGTTGATCTGTACACTACGGGCGGCAGGTCCTGTTTCGATCATGATGTCGATCCGGTAATCTTCCATGGCGGAATAGAGATACTCTTCTACAATGGGGCTAAGGCGGTGTATTTCGTCAATAAACAATACATCGCGTTCTTCCAGGTTGGTCAGCAGGCCCGCCAGGTCTCCGGGTTTGTCAATTACCGGGCCGCTGGTGATCTTTATACCGCTGCCCAACTCATTGGCCAGCACGTGTGCTAAGGTGGTCTTTCCCAAACCGGGGGGGCCATGTAACAACACATGGTCCAGCGACTCTCCTCTTTGGTTGGCAGCTTTTACAAATACCTGCAGGTTTTCCAGCACCTTTTCCTGTCCCGCAAAATCGTCAAAGCTTACGGGCCGCAGTTTTTTTTCAAAGTCCTGCTCTTCAAAAGAAAGGTCATCCGACTCTCCATCTAAAAATCTGCTCATGCAAAAGAGGGTTTAAGACAAAGGTAAACCATAGGAATAATTGACAGCCACAGTGCTGCTTTATTGACCTACCTTATAGGGCACCACCAGGCTTACCCTGGTTCCTTTTGTGCTTCCGTTTTCCACAAGAGGAGTGAAGCTGATCTTATATGCTCGTTTGTCCATCCTGGAAAGTAAGTACAGTCGCTCTTCTATGTTTTTTATGGCTAAAGAACCTTTGTTTTGTTTGATCCTGAAAAGCTCCATATCTATCCCTTTGCCATTATCTACCACTTCGATGTGCATGCTGGAATCACGTTCAGCAAACCGGAGTTTTATTTCAGGGTGTTCAGGGTGCTCCGAAAACCCATGAAAAATGGCATTTTCCACTAAGGGCTGGAGCATCATGTTAGGAATATAGATCTGTGTTTTTCTATGTAAGAGTTCTGTTTCTATTTTTAGTTCAATGTGCTCGTGTTCATAGCGGAGGTTTTCTAACTCCACATACGTTCTTATACGGATCAATTCATCTTCCAGCTTGCTGTTGTCTTCTAAACTAGCATCGAGCATGTCCCTCATCAAAAAAGCAAAACGGGAAAGAAAACCCTTTGAACGCTTCAGGTCATTTTTAGTCAAAAAGTAGTTTAATGAGTTCAGGGCATTAAAAATAAAGTGCGGGTTAATTTGCAACTTTAAAGAATTCATGGACGTTTGCAGAAGGAGGTTCTCTCTTTTTAAACTTCTGGCATACTGTTTCTGGATAAGCAAGACAACCAACCCTATACTTAAGCCAAGAAAAGAGAAAAGCAATGGTTGGAACCATACCGTTTCATAAAATCGTGGAATTACGCTTAAATGCAATTGTCTAGCTTCACTCCAACTACCCGCAGCGCTTTTTCCCCTTATTTCTAATGTATACTTCCCAAAGGGAAGTGCTTCCATAGAGAGTACACGCTCGCGGCTGGTTTGCCAATCGGGGTATAAACCACTGATCCGGTACTGGTATACTTGTTTTTGGTTATCCAGGAGCTCATTTAACCTGTATGAAACCTGTACAGAGCGTGCTCCGTTCTTCATCAACAAGGTATCTCCCCAGCCGTACTTCCCTACTTCATCGGCTACTTTTACCTTACTGAGCCAAAGCGTGTGTATCTCCCGGACTCCTTTCTCGAGAGGCGTTAGCTTATAAAAGTCCAACCCGCTTTGAACGAATGTGCCCTTTGGGGTATCAAAAAAATCATCTACGCGTATAGAAGATATGCTCTGTGAAAGGTAAAGTCGGTCAAAAGTTTTTTCGGCTTTGTTATAGAGTATATTCATTCCATTGGCCGTTCCTATCCAGGCTGTATCCCTTTTGACCAGTATGCTTTGTACGAAGTTATCCGAAAGGCCATTGTCCGTAGAAAACCATTGAGCCGTGTCTTTACCTATAGCTAAAAGCCCTTTACCGCTAATGCCTACAAGAAGAAAGCTCTTTAAAAATGTTAAGTGATCAACCCGGTCACGGGAAGAAATATGCGCTCTTAAAATAGGTGTGATCTTCTCCTTATAAAACCTGTAAAGGCCGGAATGCGTACCCAACAAGACAGAGTCCGGATTCAGTTCAAGTAAGCAGGATACATAGCTTTCAAACCCATGGTCATAGGAGTCGTACGAGACCTCACCGTTTTGAACAACCAATACCCCTTTATGACCCAGGGAAAACAAACTATCCCGAAATGAGGAGGGTTGGTTTTTATACACTCCCCGGAGAGGCTCAAAGGTGGTATCCAAAGAGCCTCGTTTATAATTCACACCATAATTGGCTATGAGCAGGCTATCGGTAGACAGCCAGTGTACGCTTTTGGCGTATTTCCTGCCAAGCGGGAGCTTTACCGGGTAATCGTGTTTTAATTGCAGGCTTTGACCGGCCTGGAAAACTTTAATACTTCTCCCCTCGCAAACGCGCAAAACTTTACTATCAAAAAAAATGGGGCGGGCAATATGTGCCAGGTTTATTTGTGGGGGCAAGGAAAATGCTTTCTTAAGTAATGTATTTATTTTCAGGCATCCCTGTTCTAAAGTTGCCGCCCAAAGAACATGGTCCGAAACAAAGTTGATATGGGAAACAGATACCCCATTAAGAAAACGGGTAGTATCGCCCGTTTCTATATTGTACCTTACAACTCCACCCATGCGGAGGCCTGTGTACAAATAGTTATTTCTTTTAGCCAGGCAAATAACATCTTTATTAAAACCTAAGAGGGGCTGAAACACGTTATTGTCGTAATCGACCCGGTATAATGAATCACCCATCCCCAAAAACAACAGCTTGTTTTCCCTATCAGTTACAAGGCTTAGTTTCACTCTACCTGTGCTATCTGCATTAGCTCTCGGAGTAAAGACCAGTACCGAGTCAGGTAAGCGAAGGGGTTTTGCATCTAAACATAGCTTCCCATAAAGAACGGCCTGTTTCCCGCTTTTAAGTGCATATAGGTAGATTCCTCTGCCGTAGTTTTTATTACTTTTTTTTGTTACGCCAAAAGGCAGGCAGGTTTCCGAAAAGGTATGAATTACGGCTTCTCCTTCTAAGTTGCATTCGAAATACCCACACACCCCTCTTTCCAATGCTATATACACCTGATCGTTATTGGTTACATGTATCCGGCTTGCTAGGTCGAAATAGGGGCTTTTAACCAGTGTCTTGTTGAATGAAGGAATAATGATGGAATCATTCTCTATGTAGCAAACCCCTTTAAAACCCGTAAGCCATACCCTTCCTTTATAATCTTTAAAGTGTTTGAAAACTGCATTGGCGGGTAAGCCGTCTTCTTCCCGGAATAAGTCGATTTTAAGCCCATCATAGCGGGCCAGTCCCCTATCAGTAAGTACCCACAAATCGCCCTTATCATCAAAAAAAGAAGAATAAGTCTCATTGCTCGGAAGCCCTTTTTCCATGTCGATTACTTCCTCGACAAAAACCTCTTTTTGCGCTGATATAAAAAAGGGTACAAAACATAACAGCAATGCCCAGGATGCGCGTCCAAATTGGATTAAGGGATTTACAAACATGTTCATAAAACTGTTTTGAAATCACGAATATCCGGGTATCTCGGCAATTGTCCCAACAACAATTACTTAGAAAAAAAAAGCCCAAGGCAAATGCCTTGGGCTTTTGGGAAAATAAATCACAATTTTATCAATGCCCCGTTTCCATTTCATCGGGCCTTAAGGGAACCGTTTGCGGCACAAAATCATCCTCCATTCCAGGCTTGCTGTAGTCATATGCCCAACGGTGCACTTCCGGGATCTCGCCCGGCCAGTTGCCGTGCATATGTTCTACAGGAGTAGTCCATTCCAGTGTGTTGGACTTCCAGGGGTTTTTAGAGCTTACCTTTCCGCGCAGGGCGCTATAGAAAAAGTTGAAGATAAATACCACCTGGGCGATGCCTCCTACAATAGCGAATACAGAGATCAACACATTAATATCCGCCAGGTCGTCAAACATAGGAAAGGCGGTGTTTGTATAGTAACGCCTGGGCAAGCCCGCCATGCCCAGGAAGTGCATGGGGAAGAAAACGCCATAGGCCGATACAAACGTAACCCAGAAGTGGATGTAGCCGAGGCCTTTGTTCATCCTGCGCCCGAAGAGCTTGGGGAACCAATGGTATACCCCGGCAAACAAACCGAAAATGGCCGACAAGCCCATCACGATATGGAAGTGCGCTACCACAAAATAGGTGTCGTGTACGTTGATGTCAAGCGCGGAGTCTCCAAGAATAAGCCCGGTAAGCCCACCGGTGATAAAAGTGGATACCAAACCAATGGAAAAGAGCATAGCCGGGGTGAGACGCAAGTTGCCTTTCCACAAGGTAGTGATGTAGTTAAATGCTTTTACCGCTGAAGGGATCGCGATCAATAGGGTGGTGAAGGTAAATACCGACCCCAGAAAGGGGTTCATCCCCGTTACAAACATATGGTGCCCCCACACAATAAAGGAAAGGAAGGCAATCGCTAAGATAGACCCCACCATGGCACGGTATCCGAAGATCGGCTTCCGCGCATTCGTAGAAATTACTTCGGAAGTGATCCCCAAGGCAGGCAATAAGATAATGTATACTTCGGGGTGACCGAGGAACCAAAACAAGTGTTGGTACAACACGGGGCTACCGCCCTGGTTGGTTAACAATTCGCCCGCTACCATAATGTCTGACAAGTAAAAACTGGTCCCCATACTTCTGTCGAAGATCAAGAGCAGCGCTGCCGAAAACAATACCGGGAAAGAAAGCACCCCAAGGATGGCCGTAACAAAGAAAGCCCAGATGGTGAGAGGCAAGCGGGTCATGCTCATGCCTTTGGTACGCAGGTTCAATACGGTTACAATGTAGTTCAATGCTCCCAAAAGTGAAGACACAATAAACAGGCTCATACTCACCAGCCAAAGGGTCATCCCCATTCCGGAACCAGGCATTGCCTGTGGAAGGGCACTTAAAGGAGGATATACCGTCCAACCCGATGCAGCCGGGCCACTCTCTACAAAAAGAGAGATTACCATAACCACGGAAGAGGCAAAAAAGAACCAATAAGAGAGCATGTTGATGAAGCCGGAAGCCATATCACGAGCGCCAATCTGTAAGGGGATCAAAAGGTTGGAGAACGTACCGCTAAGCCCTGCGGTTAATACAAAGAACACCATGATGGTACCGTGTATGGTTACGAGGGCCAGGTAGATATTGGGGTCCATTACCCCATCGGCCCCCCATTTACCCAATAGACTCTCGAAAATAGGCCATTCCTTATCCGGCCAGGCCAGCTGCAGGCGAAAGATCAGAGACATGGCCACTCCAATGATGCCCATGATCATACCGGTGATCAGGAATTGCTTGGCAATCATTTTGTGGTCCATGCTGAACACGTACTTCTCTATAAAAGACTGCTCGTGATGGTGGTGCTCTTCGTGTGCGTGTGCTTCGTGTGTAGACATAATCCTAACTTCTTTTTAGCTCTTTTTTATTCTTTTACAAATTGTCAGCAAACGTTTTTTGCTCGCTAAGCCATTTCTCATACTCCTCCTGCGTTTCCACTACTACTTTCATTTGCATGTTGTAGTGCGCAGAACCACATATCTTGTTACACAACAATATATAATCAAACTCCCAGGGATCTTCGCCCTTCTCCATGCGAAGTTCGTTAATCCCTTTTACTTTTTCAATTACTTCCGGATCCTGGCGCATTTCGGCGGTAGTAACCGTGGGGGTAAACCTGAATTGGGTTTTTGTACCGGGTACGCAGTTCATTTGCACCCTGAAGTGAGGCAAATAGGCCGAGTGAATTACATCCTGGCTTCTGAATTTAAGTTCCACCGGCTTGCCTACGGGTAAATGCAACTCGTTTACGATGATGTCGTCAAAAGAATTCGCATCATTTACATCCACGCCTAAGGCATTTACCCCTTCGCTCATACGTACGTGGGCATAGCCCAGGGTATTATCTGTACCGGCATAACGGACCGTCCATCCAAACTGCTTGGCATAGATCTCTACCACCATAGGTTCTTCCTCCTGAGAAGGGTTCATAATATCACTCCAGGTAGTAAGGCCATATATGATAAGGCCGGCCAGCACCACAGCTGGAACGATGGTCCAAAGAAACTCAAGGCGGTTGTTGTGTTCCATATAGGCCGCCTTCCTGGTTTTGCTTCCGCGAAAGCGGTATCCAAAGCCAAACAATAAAGGTTGTGTGATCAAAAATACCACGATGATCAGCCCCATGGAGATCGCCCAAAGGTTATCGATCTCAACACCGTGCTCAGAAGCGGATTTCGGCAAAAACACATCGCTCCACTCCAGGATCGTCCATAAAAAACCGCCCATCAGGAAAATAAGCGCACCTAAAAGCAAAAGCCCCTGGTTCCTATTGTCCTTATCCGTTACGTCTTCGCTGTTATCATCTCCCTTTAATTGCCCGGAAAGCTCAAATACGCGCATTGCCTGTGCAAGGGCGATCAGGGCTAAAAGGGCAACTATTATGATCAGAAAAGTTTCCATGCTTCTCTTATGCTATTTTAAATGTGAAAATATTTACTCTCCAGGAACATCGGGTGTTTCTCAGGTACCAGGGGCGCCTTGGCCAGTGTTCTGAACACCACGAACAAAAACAAGCCTGCAAAACCGAGGAAAGTACCGATCTGAACAAGCCCTATGCTCCATTGTGCCCCAACGGTTCCCGGACTTATCATAATGAATACATCCAGCCAGTGGCCAATGATCATGATAATCCCTGCGGTAATTACAAAACCCTGGTTACGCTTGGAATCGCGACTCATCATTACCAATACCGGGAATAGGAAATTCATTACCAGCATAGTAAAGAACAAGCCTTTGTACTCTCCAAAACGCGCCATATAATAAGTTACTTCTTCCGGTATATTGGAATACCAGATCAGCATAAACTGGGAAAACCACAAATACGTCCAGAAAACGGAGAAGGCAAACATAAACTTGGCCAGATCCTGCAGGTGGCTGTGGTTCACTACCTCGAGATAGCCTTGCCCTTTGAGGTAAATAACCAGTAAAGTAAGTACCGTAAGAGCGGTTACAAACATCCCTGCAAATACGTACCAGCCAAACAGGGTGCTGAACCAGTGTGTATCGATGCTCATGATCCAATCCCAGGCACTGGTAGAGGAGGTAACGGCAAAAAACACAAGGAACCCGGCCGACCAACTGCGCATCTTTCTCCAAATTGCAGCAGGGTCACCACTCGTTTCCATTTTAAGCGACATCCTGCGCAATAATATGGCACCACCTACCCAGCCAAGCAGATACACCAGGGAACGTATCAGGAAGAAAGGAGCATTCAGGTAGCCTTCTTTCCCCGCAATGATCTTATCGTAATTGGGGCTGTTCGAATCCATAATGCCTTCGGCCATCCAATGCCAAAGGTGATTGCCGCCTACGTGGTAAATGCCGGTAACGATCAATACAAGCATGATGAGAATGGGAATGGCCAGAAAAGACGCCATCGCTTCCATTACCCTTATCACCACCGTAGCCCATGCTGCCTGTGCAGCATACTGTATGGCCAGGAAAAACAAGGCGCCTAATGAAATCGCCAAAAAGAAAAACGTATTTATCAATAAGTTGCTCCAGGGCTTATTCTCTAACTGATGATGCAAGTGGGCTTCATCGTGGTGAGAGTTCACCTTGCGGGTATAAAACTGGTTATGTTCCGGATTTGCCCGTGCAGCTGTTTTATGAAAGCCAAAATCTGAGGTCTCTACTTTATCTTCATTGTGACGGGCACTGTGGGCATTGCCCTTGTGTTCCGTGTGGTGTGCTCCGTCATCGTGCGATGCCCCTTCTGCATGGTGGCCTTCCTCTTTATGCATAGCGTCATGATCATGATGAGCGGTTTCCTCATGATGCCCTTCTTCGTGGTGACCTCCTCCCGTTAAAAAGCTTGCGCCAATGCTTACCGCACCGATGAGCATCAGCGCTATGGTTATGGTCTTTAGTTTTCCGGTAAATTCAAACATGTTGTACTCTCTGTATTATAGAATTTATCCCTCGTTAGTTTCAGTAGTTTCCTCGCTGCCGGCGGCATCAGCCGTAGCCCCGGCATCTTCTTCGGCAGGCTCTTCGGTTACGCCCAGGAGTTCACTGCGCAGTTTCATTACATATTGCGCCACTTTCCAGCGTTCTTCAGGAGTAACCTGGGCAGCATGCGAACCCATTACGCCTTTGCCATAGGTTACCACATGGAAGATACTTCCCAGGTTGATCTCGCGCGTATCGTAAGCGGGCACCCCTACATATTTTTCAAGTTGTACCAAAATGCCATTGCCGTCTCCTTTCTCCCCATGGCAGTGGGCACAATAAATACCGTACAGCTTCCCACCTTCTGACAAAGTCAAGGAATCGCTGGGAAAATCAGCAGGCATTTTTGTTTCCGTTTTAGAACGTTCATATCCTTCGGGAGTGTTAGGCAGCTTGTCATACGCTAAAAAACCACGCGGAATAGTACCTTCTACGGGCAGGCGGGCACTCAGGCTATCCTCAAACTGATCGTAGGCCTGAAAGGTATTGAGAGCCGGACCCCGGTACATATCGGGCATGTATTCCCAGCCCGGGTGTTCTTTGTCATTACACGCGGTAAAGCCCAGCATTACTGCCGCTACTCCACTGTATGTAAATAATTTAAGCTTTGACATCTATTTGATCGCTAATTACTTTTCTCACTAATTTCTATTGCCCCGCTCTCCTTTAAGAGGTTCATCAATACCTCGCGCTCCCCTTTCAACTCTACTTCCATAAGGAATTTATCATCCGTGGTACGCGGATCGGGATTTTGGGTTTTTCTACCCGGATAAATATCGTTGCGGATAAAAAAGGTCCAAACCATTAAATGCGCAGCAAAGAATACGGTAAGCTCAAACATAATGGGTACAAAGGCCGGCATGTTCTCTCCCCAGGTAAAGCTGGGTTTGCCCCCGATGTTCATAGGCCAGTCGATGATCATCATGCCGTATGTCATGGCAATGGAAGTGGCCAGGCCCAATATGCCATATAAAAATGCCGCTATGGCAATCCTGGTTCTTTTGAGGCCCATGGCATGGTCTAGTCCGTGCACAGGGAAGGGGGTATATACTTCCTCGATTGCGTACCCCTGTTCTTTAACCTGTTTTACACCCTTAAGCAAAACATCATCGTCATCGTAAAGGGCGTTGATGATAATTTTATTAGTGGCCGTGCTCATTCGATTCTTGTAATTTTTTATAGTTCTCGCCAGATGACTTCAAAATAGTCTTTAGTTCTGCCTGTGCAATTACCGGGAAAGTACGCGCATACAACAGGAACAGTACAAAGAAGAATCCGATGGTACCAATGAAGATGCCTATATCCACGAAAGTGGGAGAGAACATACTCCAGGAAGAAGGTAAATAGTCGCGGTGCAGTGAAGTTACAATGATCACAAAACGCTCAAACCACATACCTATATTCACCACTATCGAAATAATAAAGGTGAAGACGAGGCTGGTGCGCAATTTCTTGAACCACATAAACTGCGGGCTGAATACGTTACAGGTCATCATACTCCAATACGCCCACCAATAAGGACCCGTGGCCCGGTTTAAGAAGGCGTATTGCTCATATTCTACCCCGGAATACCAGGCGATGAACAACTCTGTGATATAGGCAATCCCTACAATAGAGCCCGTCAGCATAATGATGATGTTCATCATTTCAATGTGTTGTATGGTAATGTAATCTTCCATTTTAAACATCTTCCGCACGATGATCAAAAGGGTTTGCACCATGGCAAAGCCCGAGAAAATCGCCCCGGCCACAAAGTAGGGCGGGAAAATAGTGGTGTGCCAACCCGGGATTACCGAAGTAGCAAAGTCCATCGATACAATGGTGTGTACAGAAAGTACCAGGGGAGTAGCCAAACCGGCGAGTACCAGGGATACTTCTTCGAAACGCTGCCACTGTTTGGCCTTACCTCCCCAACCGAAGCTAAGGATGCGGTAAATATGCTTGGTTACCGGGCGAATGGCGCGATCGCGGATCATGGCAAAATCCGGGATAAGCCCAACGTACCAGAACACTACCGATACGGTAAAGTAAGTGGAGATCGCGAACACGTCCCACAAAAGCGGAGAGTTGAAGTTTACCCAAAGCGAACCAAACTGGTTGGGAATGGGGAATACAAAATAGGCCAGCCAGATACGCCCCATGTGGATCCCCGGGAATAATGCCGCCTGGATCACCGAAAAAATGGTCATCGCCTCTGCGGAACGGTTAATCGACATACGCCATTTTTGACGGAACAGGAGCAATACGGCTGAGATCAAAGTTCCTGCGTGACCAATGCCTACCCACCAAACAAAGTTGGTGATGTCCCAGGCCCAGTCTACCGTGTTGTTCAAACCCCATACCCCGATACCGGTACCTATGGTATACAAAATACAACCCACACCCCACAAAAAGGCAATGAGGGATAAGGTAAAGACTACCCACCATGACTTCGGGGCAAAAGTCTCTACCGGCTTGGCCACATCTACCGTAATGTCGTGGTAGCTTTTATCGCCAATAATCAGGGGTTCTCTAACGGGAGCTTCGTAATGCATGCGTTTACTTCTTCTTTATGTTGTTAAGCTCTGTTTCTCACTTTGGTTTGATAGAATACGGAAGGTTGAGTACCTACTTCTTCCAATAAGTGGTACATGCGCTTGTCTTGCTTGAGCGCAAATACCTGGCTGTCTGTATTGTTTACATCGCCAAATACGATGGCGCCTGTATCACAGGCCTGTTGGCAAGCTGTTTTAATGGCGCCGTCTTTCAATGGCTCTCCCTTGCGCTTGGCGGCCAGTTTGCCGGCCTGGGTACGCTGAATACACATAGAGCACTTCTCCATAACCCCGCGGGCACGCACGGTTACATCCGGGTTAAGCACCATACGGCCCAGATCGTCATTCATCGAATAATTCAGTCCAAAACGGCCCGGGTTTTCACTGTATTGGAACCAGTTGAACCTACGTACTTTATACGGGCAGTTGTTTGCGCAATAACGGGTACCGATGCAGCGGTTGTATGTCATATGGTTCAACCCTTCGGATGAATGGGTAGTAGCTGCTACCGGGCATACTGTTTCACAGGGAGCGTGATTGCAATGCTGGCACATCACCGGCTGGAATACGACCTCCGGATTAGCTGAAGGGTCTTCCATCTGATCGAACTTGTCAATCACCCCAACGCCTTCTTCCTCCGCTTTCTCTTCAGTCATATCCGAACTGTAGTAGCGGTCAATGCGCAACCAGTGCATATTCCGGTTGATCCGCATTTCTTCTTTCCCCACTACCGGCACATTGTTCTCAGAATGACAGGCAATTACACAAGCGCCACAACCATTACACAAATTCAGGTCTATGGACATGTTCCACATATGGCCCGTCTGGTGGTCGAAGTCATCCCAAAGGTTGGTTTCCTCGGCAGACAGGGGGCCTTTATGTGTTTCAAAAAACATTTTTTCGTTCCACTTGGCGGGATCCCCGTTGAGGTAAGTATCCAGACTGGTTTCGTTTACGATCTTGCGGCCCATCATGGTATGTGCCAACTGGGAGCAGGCAAACTCATGATAACCTTCTTCTACTTTACTGATCGTAGCCCCGGTAATTTCGTGGGTGCCATCCATTACGGCATAAGCATTCACCCCTACTCCATTGGCTACTTTACCCGCACCTTTGCGGCCATAGCCTACTGCTAAGCCCAAGGTTCCCTTTGCCTGACCGGGTTGTATTAAAACCGGGACATTTTCGAGCATACGGCCGTTGGCTTTCAGGTTTACCCGATCGCCATCAAGCGCACCGTTTGACTCTGTCCAGTTTTTTAAACCGAGCTCCAGGGCATCTGCTGCACTAATGGTGAGGTAGTTGTCCCAGGTAACCCGGGTAATGGGGTCCGGCAATTCCTGCAACCAGGGGTTGTTGGCTAAATTTCCAACACCCATACCTGCTTTGCGGTAAAAGCTCAGGTCAAAATCTTTTGGTTTGATGCTTACCAAACGCCCGGCTGCCGCTGAAGCACTATATGCGGTATTGTTGGTTTCTTCTGCCTCTTCCGTTCCGAAAATCCGTTCAATAAAACCTGGTTCCTCGGGCGTTTCGGCTACCACCATTGTACCTAAAGTGGAGGTATACACACCATCGTGTAAGGCTTTGTCCCAACGGGTACCCCCTAAAATACCTGTATTCCAGTTGGCCGTGAGGTAGTCGTAATAATTTTGAGTGCCCCCCATCCATTTCAACAAGCAACCTTCCATTTGACGCGTGTCAAAAAGCGGGCGGATAACAGGTTGCTGCAGGCTGTATATGCCGTCTGCGGGCTTGGCATCTCCCCAGCTCTCCAAATAGTTGTGCTTGGCACAAACGTATTTGCACAACTGAGCCGTTTCGTCATTTTTCTCAGAGAAGTATACCGTGGTACCTACTTTCTCCATGCCTTTTGCAAACTTGGTGTTGCCTGCCAATACATACGCGGGGTTCAGGTTATCGATCAGCAAAGCTCCTACCTTACCGCTATTCATGTCTGCAATAAGAGCGGTCATCGCCTTATCGTCTCCCTGGCGGAAATAAGTACGGGTAGTGTAATCGATAGTAGTTCCGCCATTCCCTAGCAAATCGTTAATGGAAATGGTTACCGCCTCTATATCTGCACTGTTGGAACCACTTACCACCAAGGCCTTACTCCCGGCCTTTACCAATTCTTTTGCGGCTGCTTTTACCTGTGCGTTGCTGGCTCCTCCGGCCAGTTTTGCGGCCCCTTTCAAAGCAGCAATTTCGTTGTGTAGGCCTACCAACGTAGCGCCCATTTCGCTTGCCCGGATCTTGTGGCGCTTGTCTGCGCTGGCCCCGGTTAAAGACATATTCGCCTCAAACTGGATATGGCGCGACATTTTCTTACCCGGCTTTCTGCGACTGGCATAATCTGCGGAAACGCCCTGGCCAATCCAATCGCCCAGGAAATCAGCCCCTACTCCAACGATCACATCGGCATGCTGGAATTTGTACATGGGGAGGGCACGCTTGCCCTTTGCCGCAGCAATGGCATCCAACTTCCCGGAATAGGAGAATGGATCAAAGCTCACATGTTTGAAGTTGGCGTATTGTGCGCCAAAAGCTTTGATCAGTTTTTTAGTCGTGGGGCTGAGTACCGTAGACGTCAGGAACACCACTTGCTTGCCATTGGCAGCGGCCAGCTCTTTACCCAAAGCAGCATCCAGATCGCTCCAGGCAGCTTTTTCGCCATTGATCATAGGCTGCTGCAAGCGCGTAGCGTCATACAAGTTTAGCACACTGGCATGCACGCGGGCATTTGCGCCTCCGTTTATGCCTGCTTCCGTATTGTTTTCTACTTTGATCGGCCGCCCCTCTCTTGTTTTGACGATGATCGAGGCATAATCATGCCCGTCATAAAAAGAAGTGGCGTAAAAATCAGGGATGCCGGGAATTACTTCTTCGGGAGTTACCACATAGGGGATAGACTCTACAATAGGGGCTTCGCAAGCAGCCAGGGTAGCGGCAGCGGTAGAAAAGCCCATGTACTTTAAGAAATCCCTACGTGTAGTAGAAGATTCGGAAAGCTTTTCTTTATCTCCTAAAAAGTCTTCGGTGGAAACTTCGCCAAATTCATTGGCCCTGAGTTTTTCCATCGTTTCGGAGTTTGTAAGCTCCTCTATTCCTTTCCAGTATTTCTTCGTTTCAGCCATTATCTAGGAAGAATAATTTCTTAAATTAATAGTGACACTTGCCACACTCCAAACCTCCGATCATTTCTACCGTAATCTGCGCATCTTCACCATACTTCTCCTTCAGCTTCTCATGCATTTCGGTATAGTAATCGTTGCTTTTTACCTGCACCTGTGTTTCGCGGTGGCAATTCACGCACCAACCCATGGTAAGCGAGGAATATTGGTACACCTCTTCCATTTCCTGGATAGGCCCGTGACAGGTCTGGCAAGCGATCTGACCTGCTGTTACGTGTTGCGAGTGATTGAAATACGCCAGGTCAGGCAAATTATGGATGCGTATCCACTTGATCGGCTTTTGCTCATACCCCTCGATGTATTGATAGGTTTCAGGATCCCAGCCTACAGCTGCATAGATCTTGGCAATCTCTTCCGTACCATATTTAGGCCCTTCCTGTACCTGCATGTGGCAGTTCATACAAACGCCAGCGGAAGGAATATTGGAGTGTTTTCCTTTACGTGCGCCATAGTGGCAATAGTTACAATCGATCTGGTTTTGACCCGCGTGTAACTCGTGCGAAAATTTTATCGGTTGGCTAGGTTGGTACTTCTCGCTAATGCCAACACTCATAAGCGCAATGTACAATTGCTGGAAGAATACAATGGCGATCAGAATGGTAAGCAGGGTAACGATCTTAGGGTTTTTGAGTGCCGTACGCGTAATGATGTTGGCATCTTCCGCAAGACTGGTAGTAGGCTGCCCCTGCACGCGCTTTAAGGTGTTCTTTACCGTTACCAAAAGGTATACAAGGAAGGCCAGAATGGCACCCAGGATCAAAAGGGGAACGGTATTATCCGGCTCCACAGGCTCGCCACCGGCAACCGCACCCGTTCCGGCTTCTTCGGGAGCAGCCTTCTTCTGTCCTTCAACAGTGTAAACGAGAATGTCCATCACATCCTGCTCGCTTAAACCGGGGAAAGCCGGCATTACCGAACCGTTGTACTCTTCAAAGATGGCGATCGCCTCCTCATCGCCACTGGCGCGCAGCTCTGCATTGTTTACGATCCACTTAACCAGCCACTCCGTAGAGCGCCTTTCCGTAACGTCGCCTAATGCCGGGCCAATGGCTTTTTTGTCCAGCTTGTGACAGGAGGCACAATTGGCATTAAACAAAGTTTTGCCATTAGCAGCATCCCCGCTGATCTCCTGCCCGTAGGCCAAAGTGCTCAGAACGGAAAAAAGGAAAACAATAAGAGCCTTGGAATATCGTTGTATGAAACGGTTTTTCATTGTCTATACCTAAATAATAATAGCCAGCGTACTTTAGCGGGCAAATTTAAAACATAAAGCCTAGCGATAAGGGGCGACTCCAGCCCCTCTTCAATTTAAAACGCTTCTAAATAGAAGACGAAGGATTTAATCCGGGTCGCAGTCCTTTTCTTACATTTGTGGCCAAATATAATGCACATGCTTAAGCGCTTGTTTTTTCTTTTTCTTTTTTCTTGCGGAGCACTCCTGTCTTTTGGTCAAAACACACCGCAAGGCAAGGGCAAGCTTATCATAAAAGAAGAACCGGGTATTATACAATTGAAGCGCATGTATGCCGAGGAATTTGCCAGAAAGGGCGTAGAAGGGTATTGTGTACAGATATACAACGGCAGCCGCAAGGCCTGCGAACAAAAACGGGCAGCCTTTATAAAGCTCTATCCTGAGGTTAAAGTACAAACCGTGTATGAAAGTCCTGAGTATAAAGTACAGGTGGGCGGTTTTAAGACCAAACTGGAAGCAGAGCGTTTCTTGTATTTCCTGGACACTTCTTTCTCGGGCAGCTTTGTGGTAAAGACACGTATTTTCCTGTAAGAGACTCCCAGCGGCCGCTTGTTCTTTTTCTAGCTGCTTATTGGTTCCCTAAGTTCTTTTTGAAAGCCTTATATACGCCATTCTTCGTATTGAACGCAGACCTGCAGCGCTCTACTTTTGGCTAATCAAACTAATGCTCAAAACAATGAAAAAGTTATTCTGGTTGCCTTTGCTTGCCCTCACTTTTGTGGCTTGCGAAAAAGAAGAAAACGAAGAAGAACCCGCTTCTTCTGTAGCACCACAGGCCTTACAACCCAATGTAGGCGATTCTCCTGAAGCCATTTTAGTGGCCTTACAAATTTCTGCTACACAGGATGTGCCGATAATTGGTCCTACTACCATAGTAACAGGTAGTGCAGTGGCCTCTTTCCCCGACAATAATGGCAACGGACAAGATGCAGGTACGGTAACCGTAGACGGTTCAACTTTAAGCTATAATAACGGGGCGTATGTGTATACCCCCTCTGCTACCGACCCCAGTGGGCTGGACTTTGGCAGCAGCATTCCCTGGACTGTACAAGGCAAAGGCAATGTAGCCGGCTTTAATGAAACGTATGCCCGTTCCGTGCCCAGTATCGGGGCCGTGTCGGGAGCTGAAGCCAGTGTAAGCCGCTCTTCTTCCCTTAGCCTGGGCATTGATGCCAGCGATATAAATACAAATATTGCCAGTGCCGACTCCCTGCTTTTTGTGGTGTACGACAATAGTGGTAAGTATATTTTAAAAACTCAGGCTATCTCCCAAACTACGGCCACCTTTAGCGCCAGCGAATTAGGCACCCTGGCAGCCGGAGCAGGCTACATACAGGTGAATGCCTACAACTTTGAAGTACGCGATGTGAGCGGGGCGGAAGTTGTTTTTATAAACCAGGGGAGCACCACTCTTGCCACAGAGTGGAAATAAACTGCAAACGCAGTGTTAAGTGCGTGTAAAGGGGTGCTCCGGTTGGGGTGCCCTTTTACCTTTTCTACATACACCTGCCTAGCGCACTAAGACACTAAACCTTCAAAGGTTCTCAGTGGTGTGCATATAACCCTTGAAGGTTTTAGCAACTGTATTTTAAATCGAATGCTCATTAATTAAGGTATCTTCATTTTGCCCGGGGCCCAGCGGCTCAGCTTTTCAGTTCCTGGCTTGCAAAAAGGCAGGCTGCGCCATGTAAATCAAAGCTTCGCAATAAATATCAAAAGTAAGCTCGTTACTCCTTTTAGCTTTGCTCCTGTTGAGCGTAAAGAAAGATGGACTATTACGAAAGAATAAACCGGGCTGTAGACTTTATCGAGGAGAACCTGACCAATGAGCTTTCCATTGCATTGATCGCGGAGAAAGCCTGCTTTTCAAAGTATCATTTTATCCGGGTGTTCTCTGCCATTACCGGAGAATCCGCAGGCGATTATGTAAGAAAACGCAGGATCTCCAAATCTGCCAAAGAGCTGATCACCACAAAAAAAGACATCCTGCAACTCGCCCTGGAATACCAATTCAACTCCCAGGAGGCCTATACCCGTTCTTTTAAACGTGTCTATCATACCACCCCTGCCAAGTACCGCAAGCACGGGGTCAACCAGATCGCTTACGGGCGCAGTAAGCTCTCAAGCAAAAAATTAAATCACTTAAAAAGCAACATTACTATGGAACCCCAGATCGTGGAAATCAAAGAAAAAAAACTGGTAGGCATACGTGTAAAAACTTCCCTTACCGAAAACAAAATACCCGAACTATGGCAAAATTTCATGGCCAGGGCGCATGAGATCAAGAACAACAAAAACACGGGGTGGTACGAGTTGCACCCCTATGATTCTGACTTTAAGATGGAGGACTACTCGGAAACCATGGAGTTTGAAAAATGGGCGGCCCTGGAGGTTACTGATTTTGAACAGGTGCCTGAAAACATGGAAACACACGTATTGACAGGGGGAAAGTATGCCGTATTCAAACACAAAGGGCTTATGCAAAACATTCAGCTGTCATTCGATTATGCCTATGGTACCTGGCTGCCCAATTCCGGCTATGAGCCCGACAACAGGGATGACTTTGAACGCTATGATGAGAAAACATACTTTGGCCCCGACCACCCTGATTCAGAAACGGAGATCTACATCCCTATAAAGCGGGCGGAATAATGAAAGAGAGAAGCTCCTGGATGCTGTTAATGGGGCATACGGGCCTTATGCTGGTTTTTTAACGAACAACGCACTTAAAAGCAAACCTGTTTCATAAAAAAGGCGCTCCAATGAGCGCCTTTTGTTCTTCCTGCTGCTTTACGCTATTGCTTGATGATCTTGGTAGTAGCTACCTGGCCATCGTTCGTTTTCAGGTTCAGGAAATATACGCCTTTGGGCAGTGGGTGCACATGCAGTGTACTTCCCAAGCCATCAAAAACAAGGCTTCCGCTTTCTACCTTTTTACCGGATACGTCCATAAGCTGGTATTCGGCCTCTCCGATAAATCCATTGTTTAAAACCAAAGACAATTTATCGCTAACCGGTTGCGGGTATACCCTAAGGTTTGTTTCTTCGGCAAAATCGCTGATCAGGTAGCCTGTGCTTACGGGGCCGGGATCATTGGCCCGCTTATACGTGGCGCCCAAATGCTGTATCCGGCAGGCCTGTATCGCCAGGGCATAAGCCTCAGGCTCTATTGTACCGTCATAAAAGTCTTTTTCAGTCTCACAAATACACGTCCAATAGCCTCCTCTCTGTTCCTGTATCTCGCCTACCCAAAATGCACCGGCCAGCACATCCAAAGCTTCCGGGTAATAGCCTCCGTTTCTGAGGGTTAGCACCATATCCAGGTGCAGCTTAAAATTCCAGTAATCGTAATCTGAAGCCTGCGGGTTCAGGTTGGCCAGCCTGCTGCTTATGATGTTCAGGCTGGTTTGCATAGCGGCCGGTTTTTCTAAACTGTATTCCCCTTCGGTATGAGGCAGGTGGCCAAACAGGTAGCTGTTTTCGGTGGCACTCAGCATCCACTCGTATGTATGCCTCAGCAAGGCGTCAGTGCCCTGGTCCGGGCTGGTGATCTCATCGGTAAGCGCAATTTGGAAATGCCCCAGGGCAGTCAGGTCATCTCCTTCCCCGGAACCGTAGCTCAGTTCCTGTAGCCCCAGGTATACTTCGTTAAGTAAGCTGTTGCCGCTGCCTACCAAAAGGCCTCCGTTATTGGGTAAAGCCAGTGCATTGAGCACATCAAAACCAGGGTGCTGCCCGCTTCCGCTGCTGCCGCTGTTGCAGTTGCGCTGCACGGAAGTGAGGTTTTGCGGCAGGTACAAACGGATGGGCCAGGCTTGCGACTGCGGACCCATGGTTTGCCTTACGGTAAGCGCCACCGGCATTTCATATACGCAGCATTGCCCGTTGGGCGAAGCCACCTGGCGCAGGTCAAACCTATTGCCCGTGGCATCCATTTCTTCCAGCCCGGTAGTGGCGTTAAACACGTAATCGGAATGGGGCAGGCTGGCTGCAAAATTACCTTCGTATTCAAAAACACCTTGTATATGCAATTTACTGCTCGTAGCCCCGCTTAGCAAAAACTGGTTGTTGCCGTTTTGAAGGTACAGTCCGCCATCGCCTCCCCCGATGGCATTGAGCTCAATGCCTATGTCGTTGCCGTAAAAGTCATTGTAGGCATTTTGTTGCAAAAAGCCTTTGCCGTAGTTTACCAACAGCCCGGTATTGTTGGAGGCAAAAGTGTTGCAATTCAGGTTGGCCCCGGCCCTGTCTACGATTAAGCCGATCCCGCTCCCCATACTTCCGGCACTTTGCCACACAGGAAAACTGTTGAGAAAGGTATTTTCCCTTACTTCAAAGGTGGTATTGTTGGAACCGTACAGGGAAGCCCCGTTGCCGTTATCGTCAAAAACATTGGCGTTAAGGCTGGATGCGCCCTGTACCCCCTCAGCATACAGCCCGTCTGTATTTTTCTTAAACGTATTGTTTTGCACGATAAAACGGCCTCCCTCTATGCGCAAGCCCTGTTTGTTATACTCAAACAGGTTATCGTCTACAAACAACTGGCGGGGCGTTCCGTTCCAGTGGGCCAGTATGCCGTATTCCCCGTTACTGAACGTGCTGTTCTTAACCAGGTTAAGCCCGCTGTGGTACCAGAGCCGCAGGCCACCATGCCGGTCGTCAGGGGCCGTGCTGCGGCCCCTTACCATGGCATTGTTTACGGTAGTAGCGCTATAGCTGAACAGCAGTGCCCCGGGATGCAAAAAGGCGGTAGCCGAGGTCAGGCTGAAAGTGGCCGGTTTATTGCCCGACTCGTCAATAAAGTAAGTGGGTTTCAGGCATTCCAGCACTACATCCTGCTTATCTGTTCCCTGCAGCACCACGCTTGTATTTGCCCCAAAGCTGTAGAAATCCGTAAAGTCCAGCCCGTTGCCCACCCAGGGAATGTCCTGGTCAAACACGAGTTTGCCGTTGCCGCTAAAGGTGAGGGTGGCGTTATCGCCAAGTGTGAGCTTGCCTCTTACCACAAGGGCTGCATCCTTATCCAGCAGTTCAAGCGAGGCCCCTTCTTCTAAAATAAACTCTCCGCCTTCTTCGATCGTAAGCTTGCCCTGGTTATGTACGATTACTTTGCCCCCTGCCTTTACCCGCAGTATGCTGTTTAGCTGCACCACGGCATGCCCGGTTTTTCCCTGGCTGCTGCCCAGTTCCAGTACGCCCCCGTCTTCTATTACCACTTCGGTGAGCTGGGGCAGATCGAAACTACAGGAATTGGTAATGTGCAGGGTAAACACATCCGTACCGCTCATGGGGTTTGCCGGCACATCCGTAAACCCAATCTTATCGTGGCAGTTCACGCATATTTTTCCGCTTGCTGCCGCATCCCCGCTTACCGTAAGGTCCTGGTCAATTTTATAGGTGGTTCTGCGGACAGGATCGAGCTGGCGGTTCTCTCCAAAGTTAAAGGTGCGCTTGTGCAAAGTGCCTCCCGCCAGGGTGTTGATGCCGTTGTCATCGGTAAAGAGGTAGGTGGCCATTACATCGGCATTGCTGGGGGTAAAGGTTATGTGGTTCTCGTTGTTGTCCTGGGCCGGGGCTGCGGCAAGGTAATCCTGCGGCTGGTAAAAGTGTACCTCGTCAAAATTGGTTTTGGCCTGGTTTACCAATTGTGCCTCGCCCTGGGTATTGTACCAGGGGTTTAGCCGCTCGTCTACTATGTTGAGGGCCGAGACCGTAGGTATATAGCCAAAGCTGGCCCGGTTTATGTCAATGCCCGGTATATCATTTAGTTCCTGGAACTGGGCGCCCCCGAACTCGTTCAGATCGTACCGGCCTCCGGGAGCAACATCATAAGGTTGTGCCCTGTTTATCTCTACCTCCCTTTTTGAAAGATTCACGGGCAGTACGTACAATACATAAATACGGATGCGCCCGTAGTATATTTTGGAGTAGTTCGTTCTGAAATCCGGCAGGGCGTAAATATCAAAATCCACATCTGCGCTTGCACCCATTAACACTACGGCCGCAAAACCGGCCATAAAGCTCCAGAAATCATTGGTATTGGTAAACTGGCTAAGGGCGGTAAAGCTGTTTACATCGATCTCTACCATTTTGCTCAGGGGTGCAAAGCCCTGTCCCACGCCATTGCCGTTGCCGCTGGCTATACCTATGTTCTTAAGCGTTTGCTGCGGCATGCCCAGGCCGGCCAGGTAGTCCAGGAACTGCGCCCGGGTACCATCGTTAAAGATGTTGTATATAAGCATTTGCCGGGCTGCCGGGCCGCGCAATACGTCCAGCGCTTCGCGCACCTGCTCTACTTCGGCCACAATGCCGTTGGTGAGCCAGTCCGGGTAATCTTCTTCCAGGGTGGTGGCTATATTGTCTACGTGTTCCAGGAAAAGCTGGAAGGCATAGGGCACGTTGGCGCCCAGGTGGGGGCTGTCGAAACTCACATAATAGCTGCACTCGTGGGCTTTGCCGGCCAGCTCCATTTCGCGCAGCGCAATGCGGGCCACTACCCCGCCCATGCTCTCACCCCATACCACGTTGGGCTCGGTGCTGCCGTTGGCGGCTTTGGTTTGGTTTACCCAGTCTATGGCGGCTTCCAGCACCAGGGCATTTTCGAGCAGGTCGCCCCCGCCCTCGTCAAAATTGATGTACACCAGGTCGTAACCGCCCTGCTGCAGGTTGTTCCAAATATCGGTAAAGCCATCATTGGCTGGAAACCCTATTCGATAGTCATTTAAGGCTTGCCATAAATCTGCAAAATCCAGATCCCCGAATGCATCCGGGTTAAAGCCCTCTACGTAAATAAAAGGCCTGCGCAGGCTTTGGTTGCCGCAGCCGTATTCAATCTGCAGGGTGGCGCCCAGGTTTTGCCCCTGTCCGCTGCTGAGGGGCACTTCCAGGTCGGGGAGCAGGTTATAGCCCACATCAAAGGCCTCCGTTTTGCCCGCCTGCGGGGCGGCCCCGGTATTTTCCAGCAAGAGCTTGCTATGGCTTACAAACACGCTTTGATCGGTATAGGTAATTTTATAGCTGAGGGTATAGCTGCCGTAATCGGGCCAGCTTACGGTAAAGGCCTGGTCGGGCGTAACGGCTTGCCAGCCCTGCCCGTTGCCAAAGTCGATCTCCAGCGCGGCCGGGCTTAGCCCGGTATTGCTGAAGAAAAAGGCGGGCTTGGCGATAAAGCTTTGGCTCAGGCTGTTTTGGATGCGCGAAACGGCCGGGCTTGCGGCAAAGGCAGTATGCTGCACCCAGGGGCTTTGGCTGCGGCCGGGCACATCGCGAAAGTAGGCCCCGTCAAACGTAACGAGCTGCGCCAGCAATTGGGGATCGCTTAGCGAAGCCTCGTAATGCAGGTGCAGGCCCCGGAAGGGAATGGTGCCGGCAGCTACCAGGTTTTGCGCCTCCTCCACCCAGGCGTCCGTAAGCACCGTGGTGCCGCTAAGCTGGGCGCGGTGCAGGGCGCCATAGAGGGCGTTCCACTGGTAATGGTCGCGCAGGGCCGGGCTTTCGCTGCTGCCATCATAGGCTTTTACATCTACCAGGGGCACGGCTTTATCCAGCAAAATGCCGGTTTGGAGGCCGCTCAGATCCAGCTGGCTGAGCAGCGAATCGAGGATGTAGCCGGGCGGTTTGCCCAGGCTGTCGGTAACCACAAATTGGGGTTGGGCAGTAAGGCCCAGGGCAAAGGCCAGCCCCAGGGCAGTGTTAATCAGGTTTTTCATAAAAAGGGGATTTATTAATTAAAACATAAAAACTAGAATCTCATACAAAAACGGCCGTTGGTGATGTAAGCGGTGTCTTTTAATTGATCGTTGTATTGGGTAAATTCAAACCTGCCTTCTACGTAGCCATTGGTAAAGTCCGCGCTGTAGTTGTCCTCTACAAAACCGGTGATACTAACTTGTCCACTAAGGGTAGAGTCATAATCAACACTACCTGTTTCACTTCTATAATAAATTATAGAAGTGAAGGTACTATCAGAGTAAAAGCCTACGCTTTTCATTTCGGAAATATTAAAGCTTACTCCATTCACCTCACCTGCATCCGGGTTACAATTCCTTCCTGATATAACCAAATATCCCGTATCAGGATTATACCATTTACTAAACCCAGCACATCTTAGATTACCTTCAGTCTTAAACGGCTCCCCATTTACCAGGCAAGTAAAGCCAATAAAATCATTACAGGGAATATCCGGTTCGGGCTCTTTGCGGCAGGCCAGGGTGCTCAACAGAAAAAGGGATAGAAGCAGGAGGGGTTTTCGTTTCATGGTCTTTTTTCTAAAAGAGAAGCGTATAAAAGTTAAGCAGGCATTAAAGTACAAAAAATAAAACTAAAGGCGCATGCAAAAGAGGCCGTTGGTGATGTAAGCCGTGTCTTTTAATTGCTCGTTATATTGGGTAAATTCAAACCTGCCTTCTACATAGCCGTTGGTAAAGTCCGCACTGTAGTTGTCTTCTGTGAAACCAGTAATGACAACCGATCCCGATAAGGTAGAATCATAATCCGTTAAGTTTGAATCCCCCATATAGGTATAATTTGATTTCATTAGTGGAGGAGTGTAACTTCCTGTCCCATTCAATTTAAATATGGTGAAGTTTACTAGAAAAGGCTCTTCAAAATTTACATTACAATCTGTGCCAGCTATCACTAATTGCATTGTGGCAGTGTTATACCATCTCGTTGTGCCTGAGCATCTTAAATTCCCATCAGTATTGAATCTTTCTCCATTTATCAGGCAAGTAAAGCCTATAAAATCATCGCAGGGAATATCCGGTTCGGGCTCTTTGCGGCAGGCCAGGATGCTCAACAGAAAAAGGGATAGAAGCAGGAGGGGTTTTCGTTTCATGGTCTTTTTTTCTAGAAGCGTATAAAAGCTAAGCAGGCATTAAAGTACAAAAAATAGGGTTAAAAGCGCATACAAAAGCGGCCATCGGTTACACGCATGGTATCACTAAAAGCCGTATCGGTAACTGTAAAGGCAAACCTGCCTTCTACATACCCGTTGGTAAAATCAGCACTATAATTATCTTCTGTAAATCCGGTAACATTTACCTGCCCAGAGAGAATTGAATCATAATCATAAAAATTACTTTCCAAAACTGATGTAATATTAGCTCTAAAACTACTTACCTCATACTCTCTAGCTCCACAAAATGAATGAATATAAAAGTTAATTAGTCTTATCTCATTAAGGCTGGCGTTACAATTCCTTCCAGACACCAAGAGGTTTCCTTCATCTGGATCATACCACTTCGTAAACCCAGCGCAAGTAAGGTTTCCCTGGGTTTTAAAGGGTTCCCCGTTTATCAGGCAAGTAAAGCCGATAAAATCATCGCAGGGGATATCCGGTTCCGGTTCTTTACGGCAGGCTAAGATGCTTAACAGAAAAGGGAGTAAAAGCAGGAGGGGTTTTCGTTTCATGGTCTTTTTTCTAAAGGAGAAGCGTATAAAAAATAGAACTAAAACCGCATACAAAAGCGGCCGTTGGTGATGTAAGCCGTATCCTTCAATTGATCGTTGTATTGGATAAACTCGAACGTACCTTCTACGTAGCCGTTGGTGAAGTCTGCGCTGTAGTTGTCTTCTACAAAACCGGTTACATATACCTTTGTAGAAATTATTGAATCATACTTTATAAGGTCTATCTCTGACCTATAGGTATAATTTGATTTCACCCGAGGTAGCGAATATTCGCCAGGACCATCAAAATCAAAAAGGGTGAAGTTCACCCAGGCAGGTTCATTAGCCCTAGCATTGCAGTTTGCACCATCGATTACTAATTGCTTTATATTGGGATTGTACCACCTCGTAAAACCCGGACACCCCAGGTTTCCCTGGGTTTTAAAGGGCTCCCCGTTTACTTTACAGCTAAAGCCAATAAAATCATCACAGGGAATATCCGGTTCGGGTTCTTTACAACAGGCGCCCAGGAAAAAAAGGACTGCCCCATACACGAAAAGGTTCCAAAATAAGCGGCCTTTTTGCATAAAAAAGCTTGTGAAAAAAGGGGAGGTGCAGGTAAGGTACATAAGCTAAGGAAGGTTATATTGTTGTCTATATTTTTAGAGATATGTATTTATTCACAACCAAACCGTTTTATGTATCGCTGTTCATTTTGGCTTAACCCAAAACGAACCAACCGAACGAAGTGAGCTCATGAATACCACTAAAATAATTAGTGATATGAATAAAAGGTCAAGGCTTAATTCTTCAGACTGAAAAACCAGCGCTTCACTTCGTCTTCGAAGCCCCAGCCGCTCACTGCGTTTCGCTTCGGCACTTCTCGGGACTGCATATCGCTTGTTTTTCTAGCCTTAGAAGAATGAGGCCCCAGGGCTTTGTGCAAAAAGTTTTTCGTTAAACCAACCAAGTGAGACTCCCTTAGGTAATACATTACGTTTTTTGATTTAGGAAAACTTAAAGCTGGTCTCTCGTACATCTCTTTACATTTCTATTGTTTATTCTTTATGCCAAGTGTACAGTTATATACACAAACGCATTTGTAAAACAAAGGGTTGGGCGGCTGGCGGGAAATGCACCCTATGGCCTTGCTCAGGGACCAACAAGAAGGGGCAAAAGGCTTAGAACTGCCGGGCCACAAAGCCGCCCCCCATCATAGCAGCCACCGCCAGGTTGAGTTCCTGGGCAATCCGCTTCCCGATGTTCTGGCCGATCAGGTCCATTTTAGCGATCAGCTCGATCCGCTCCCGGTGCTGGTCCCGCTCTTCGTGGTTTAAGACGAAATGGAGCATGCCGCTGTTGTACAGCAGGCTGATGATCACCATATCGTGCAGGTCCGGGATTTCTTCGCTAAAGATCAGCGCACGCAAGCGGGATTTCACATCCTTTACTTCTTCCCGGTCACGGATGGGGTATTTGGGGGCACTGAATACCCACAATATCTTCCGATTCTCTATTTTAAGCAAGCCTTTGCGAATCAGCACATTGAGCAGGGCATCCACAAAGCTTTCATGCTTTTCATACAAGCGGTTCATCCAAAAGTTGATGTTCCTGCGGCTGGCATCCAGTTGCATGTCGATAAGGGCGATGTCCAAAATTTCCGAACCGGTGGGCTCGGTACTTTCGATGATCACCTTTTCGGTATCCGTATCTATCCGGTTTTGAAGGGCCAGCTCCATCAAAATGGAACCGGCAAGCGCCAGCTTAAAGGAACTGCTGTGCATGCCGGAAGTATTTCCTTCCGCATGGTCGGTACTGAGGAGAAAAAGCTCCTCGGGAATGCTTAAGTCTTTGATAGAAAGGTTTGCCATGATCTGATAAATGTGCTATAAGGTACGTATAAAACCAGCCTGCTATTTATAAAATATTGAAACCCCACCGAAAAGCAACCATAGACAAAGTGTGGACAAGAAACAAGGGTTGACCGGTAGACATTTGCCTGCCGCCAGGCTAAGCTTGACGCAACCCTGCCTTCAAAGCATTTTTACTCAGGCACTAAACCTTCCAGGTTTTTCAACAATGTGGGGATAAACCTGGAAGGTTTTTGAACCAAATTTTTTACACCTAACGCGCTCGTTAATTGCTTAAAAGGTGAAGCGTACAAAAGCAAACAGCCGGCTACTAAAAGAGACCGGCTGTTACGTAAAAGCGTAGAGAGGTGGTATTTGCAGGTATGTTAAAAAGGCTAAGGCATGGTTATACATTTCATTTAGCTCAACGTGTAGAAAACGCTTGTAGAAATAGACGGATAGCTAAGAGAAAGGGTTGGGCACTTCGCATAAAAAAAGGCGCTTTTTAGAGCGCCTCTTTTACTATAGCCTTGTAAGCCTGATGTTTAATCTAACGTACGTTTTACTTCTACTTCCTGGAAGCCTTCAATGATGTCGCCTACTTTGATGTCGTTGAAGTTTTTGATGTTCAAGCCGCATTCGTAGCCTTTCTTAACTTCTTTCACATCGTCTTTAAAGCGCTTGAGCGAATCCAGTTCCCCGGTGTAGATCACCACACCATCGCGGATGAGACGTACCTTGGTATTCCGGGTTATGGTGCCATCCAGCACAAAGCAGCCCGCAATGGTGCCTACTTTGGATATCTTAAAGGTTTCGCGCACTTCTACATTACAGGTTACTTCTTCTTTAACCTCCGCACTCAACATGCCTTCCATTGCATCGCGGATCTCGTTGATCGCATCGTAGATGATGGAATACAGGCGAATGTCTACTTCTTCTTTTTCGGCCAGCCTGCGTGCATTAGCGGATGGGCGCACCTGGAAACCAATGATAATGGCATCCGAAGCGGCTGCCAGCAGGATATCGCTTTCGCTGATCTGTCCCACGGCTTTGTGAATGATCTTTACCTGGATCTCTTCCGTACTCAGTTTTTGCAAAGAGTCGGAAAGGGCTTCAATGGAGCCATCCACATCCCCTTTTACAATTACGTTAAGCTCCTTAAAGTCGCCAATGGCCAAACGCCTGCCAATCTCCTCCAGGGTGAGGCTCTTTTGCGAACGGGCACTTTGCTCCCGTTGCAACTGGGTACGCTTGGTGGCAATGCCTTTTGCCTCCCGTTCATCTTCCATTACATTAAAAGTGTCTCCGGCCTGCGGAGCGCCATCCAAACCTAAGATACTCACCGGTTTGGCCGGGCCGGCTTCTTTTACCCGCTTGCCCCGTTCATCCAACATCGCCCGCACCTTTCCGCTGTACTGGCCGGCCAGTACATAATCGCCTATGCGCAACGTTCCGTTTTGCACCAGGATGGTGCTTACGTAACCACGGCCCTTATCCAGGGCAGCCTCCACTACCGTACCGTTGGCATTTCGATCCGGGTTGGCTTTAAGCTCGAGCAATTCTGCCTCGAGTAATACTTTTTCCAGCAGTTCATTTACCCCCATACCGGTTTTGGCCGATATATCGTGCGACTGGATCTTACCGCCCCAATCTTCCACGAGCAGGTTCATCTGCGCCAGGGCCTCCTTGATCTTATCCGGGTTTGCCGTGGGTTTGTCTACCTTGTTAATGGCGAATACAATAGGCACACCTGCCGCTTGTGCGTGGCTGATGGCCTCTTTGGTTTGCGGCATCACATCGTCATCCGCAGCTACCACAATAATGGCAATATCGGTAACCTTGGCTCCGCGGGCCCGCATAGCGGTAAAGGCTTCGTGACCCGGGGTATCCAGGAAGGTTATTTTCTGACCGCTCTCCAGCTCAACCGAGTAAGCTCCTATATGCTGGGTAATGCCCCCCGATTCACCAGCTATAACGTTTGCTTTACGTACGTAATCCAGCAAGGAAGTTTTACCGTGGTCTACGTGTCCCATAACGGTTACAATAGGCGCCCGGTCCTGTAGCTCTTCTTCCGTATCCTCCACCACTTCTATGGCATCTGTTACGTCTGCGCTTACAAACTCTACCTCAAAGCCAAATTCCTCTACTACAATCTGTAAGGTTTCTCCATCCAGGCGCTGGTTCATGGTCACCATCATACCCAGACTCATACAAGCCGAGATTACTTCGTTTACCGAAACGCTCATCATGTTCGCGAGCTCACTTACGGTAACAAACTCGGTTACCTTAATGATCTTGCTTTCTTCCTCCATCCGCATTTCGTCAAGCTCTGCCTGCTCCTTGCGTTCCTGGCGTTTTTCCCTGCGGAGTTTTGCTCCTTTGGACTTTTTACCTCCCCCGGTAAGTTTTTCGAGGGTTTCTTTTATTTGTTTTTGGATCTCTTCCTCCGTAAGCTCACGCTTGGGTTCCGGCTTGCGCCCGCGTCCCTTAGCACCTGCTCCACCTCTATTCGGGCCCGCACCGGGGCCTGAAATAATGCGCTTACGCTTGCGCTTGCTGCCATCGGTTTTGCCTTCCGTACTGCTGGCTACCTTTTTCTTTTTAGGGCGTTCGAATTTCGACAGGTCTACTTTCTCCCCGGTAAATTTCGGACCACTCAGCTTTTCGTACTTGGTAGAGATCGTCCCTTTTTCCGGAGTATCCCCTTCTGTTTTAGTCCCTTCTTCCTGGGATGATACGGGCTTTTCCGTTTTTTCTTCCGCTTCAGGACTTTCTTTCGCTGCTTTGGGCGTCTCCTTTGCGGGAGCCGCTTTAGGTTTAGCGGGCTTCTTATCCAGATCAATGCTGCCTACCTGTTTAGGCCCGCTCAGTTTGGCTTTGGCCCGGATCACTTCTTCTTTCTCCTCCTTGGTTTTTTTGTCAGCCTCTTCTTGTACCGGAGCTTCCTCTTCTTTCTTAGGCGCAGTAATTTCTTCCTTCTTAGGCTCCTCAGGCACAGGATCCTCTTTTGGAGCTTCCTGCTTAACCGGAGGCTCTGATTTTTTATCCAGGTCTATGGTACCTACCATTTTTGGCCCGCTTAAGGTGGCCCGCCCTTTTATTACCTCTTCCTCTGCCGGTTTTTCTTCCGCTACATTTTCCTCTTCAAGCTCAGCCCGCAAGCGCTCTTTTTCTTCACGCTTTTTCTGGCTCATTTCTTCAGACCTGGCCTTTTTATCCATGTCCGTTTGAAACTCGTCCAACAGAATGTCGTAAACATCCCCGTCAATCTTAGTAGTGGGACGAGCATCAATCTCTATGTCCTTTTCGCGGAGAAAATCTACAGCGCGCTGCATAGAGATGTTAAGCTCTTTTAATACTTTATTTAATCTTTGGGGTGCGCTCATATATTTTTTTTACTCGGTACGGCTTCAGTGAACTTAAGGTTTTATACAAAACTATTCCTCTAATTCGCTGCGCAATATGGTGCGTACCTCTTCTATGGTTTCTTCTTCTAAATCCGTGCGAGAAGCCAACTCCTCCACACTCAGCTCCAATACACTTCGGGCAGTATCACACCCGATGGCTTTCAACTCATCCAGTATCCAACCTTCAATTTCATCTGCAAACTCGTTGAGTTCCACATCCTCATTTTCATCCACATCCCGGTATACATCGATCTCGTAACCGGTTAACTGGCCTGCTAATTTAATATTTAGGCCACGCTTACCAATGGCAAGGGATACCTGGTCAGGTTTTAAGAACACTTCAGCCCTTCCGTTTTCTTCGTCAATATTGATGGTGGTGATCTTTGCAGGGCTCAAGGCACGCTGGATGTACAACTGTGTATTGGCTGTGTAGTTGATCACATCGATGTTCTCATTTCCCAGCTCCCGCACAATACTGTGGATGCGGCTTCCCTTCATGCCCACGCAAGCCCCCACGGGGTCTATGCGGTCGTCAAAAGATTCCACTGCTACTTTGGCCTTTTCGCCCGGCTCGCGTACACAGTTCTTCACCACAATAAGCCCGTCAAACACTTCGGGGATCTCCTGTTCAAAGAGCTTTTCCAGGAACTTGGGACTTGTACGGGAGAGAATAACCAAGGGCTTGCTTCCCCGCAGATCTACATCTTTCACTACTGCTCTCAGTGTATCGCCTTTGCGGTAAAAATCAGAAGGGATCTGTTGGTCTTTAGGCAGCACCAACTCATTTTGATCGTCATCATAAACAATTACCGCACGTGGGCGCACATGGTGTATTTCACCGGTTAAGATCTCTCCTTCAAGATCTTTGTATTTTTTATAGATAATACCGTTGTCATGCTCCTGAATTTTTTGCACCAGGTTTTGACGAAAAGCCAACACAAACCTTCTCCCCAGGTCTAACAATTTCACCTCTTCCGAAACCTCCTCTCCAATCTCAAAATCGGGTTCAATGCGCAACGCCTCGGATAAGGCAATTTCCGTGTTCTCGTCTTCTACTTCTCCGTCACCAACAATAATACGGTTGCGCCATATTTCAAGGTCTCCCTTATCCGGATTCACAATGATATCAAAGTTCTCATCGTCTCCGTATTTCTTTTTCAACTGGTTTCTAAAGGCTTCTTCAATAATGGCCATCAGGGTAACCCTATCAATGTTTTTCTCATCTTTAAACTCAGAAAAACTATCAATAATTAAGCTATTTTCCATTGCCTGTGTTTTTAAAACTTTATGAGCACCCGGGTAGATTTAATTTCTTCCAGGGGTATCTCTCTTTTTTTTACAACTGTAATTTTCCCTTTCCCAACAGGTTTAGGTTCGCGGGTTTTGTACTGCAGGAATACTATTCCTTCCTTAAAATCGGTAAAAGTGGCCTCAATTTTTTCTCCTTCTAAAGTGAGCACTTCTACTTCCCGGCCTACATTCTTTTCGTATTGCTTTTCTTTCAACAAAGGTTGTCCTACCCCCGGTGAGGAAACCTCCAGCGAGTAGTCGTATTCCTGATCGTCAAGCTGTTGACGAATATGCCGCGTAATGGTACTTATCCGCTCCAGGGTAAGTCCTCCCATATGGTCTGCCAAAAGCTCTATCCGGTCACCAGGCCCTACTTCAAGCGACACCAAAAAAGCATCTTCGAGCGCCAGTGCTTCCTCTACCAATTGGTTTAAGTACGTAGGATCAATCATATACCTGCAATAAAAGAGGGGACACTAGTCCCCTCTTTTGAAAGCGCAAATATATAAATTATCTCCCGGCTTTTCAAGCTTACAGAGCGCTGAGCTCTTCGTAAACACATTGCATCCCCGCACCGGCTTTCTCCCTGATGTGCCGCACTTCCCCGAGATCATGTGTAACTTCGGCCGGGTCAATCAACACAATATTCGCCTCAGGCCGCGCTAAATAAGCAAGTCCAGCGGCCGGATAAACACTCAGAGAGGTACCAACAATCAGCAAAAAGTCTGCTTCCCGCACCATTTTTTCCGCCACCGGCATTTGGGGAACGGATTCTCCGAACCACACTATATGGGGCCTTAGCTGACTTCCTCTGGCACAGACATCTCCCATTTTCACCTCCCAGTGTCCCGCTTCGTACACCAGGGTATCGTCAACCGTGCTGCGTAGTTTTTTTAACTCTCCATGCAGATGAAGCACCCTGGTGCTGCCGGCCCGTTCATGAAAATCATCGATGTTTTGGGTTACCACCTGTACGCTGTGGTATGCTTCAAGTTTGGCAATAAGCCGATGTGCCAGGTTTGGCTCACTTTCAAACAACTGTTTTCTGCGCTGATTGTAAAAGCGGGTAACAAGTTCCGGGTTTGCATGCCAGGCTTCCGGGGTGGCCACCTGGTATACATCGTACTCTTCCCAAAGCCCCCCGTTGTCGCGAAATGTCTTTAATCCGCTTTCTGCGCTTAGCCCCGCACCGGATAACACTACTATTTCCATATCTTTGACATGTTTTCCAAATATGGGAATTTTTTGCAACAATGCACTGTTGAATACTTTATTTAAGTATACTATTAAATATCTATTTCTCAGCACATTGCACCCCTACTAATTCTAGTAACCCTTAAAACCCCCTGTTTGGTTGACTTATTGCGTTAACGGTAACACATTTTAAACCATGAGCGAACAAGGCAAAATTTTGATCGTAGATGATGAACCTCTAATCCGGGATGCGTTGGCTTTTAAACTAACCAAAGACGGCTACCAGGTGGATACCGCTGAAGATGGTGAAAAAGCCATTGAAATGGTAGAAGGCTCTACATACGACATTATCATATCCGATGTGATGATGCCTTTCGTGAGTGGCTTTGAACTGTTGAAAATTTTAAAAGAACGTGGAACAGAGGCACCAGTCCTCCTGCTTACTTCTTTGAATTCCGAAAACGCAGTTTTAAAGGCCTTTGATTTGGGTGCCGATGACTTTATGACGAAGCCCTTCAGCCCTAATGAGCTATCCGTACGGATCAAAAAGTTGATGAGTAAAAAGTAGGGGAAAGTGTCTATGCGCCACGCATAGATAATGAAACGATTTTTCACACAGGCTTATTACTATTTTTTAGCCCAGGAGCCCAGGTATCAGGTGGCCATTATTATGGTGATCCTGTTGCTGCTACTTAGTGTAGTGCTCATCTTTATTGTGCTGAGAGAACGTACCCGCAAAGCTTTTTACGAATCGCGCAGTAAGCGCCTGCGCAACCGTATTGAGCCCATCGTGCAGGAAATCGTTTTTGGCAACCTGGTAAACGGCAGGTTAAACAACGCCATACGCAAGCTCAACCGGAGCATTTCCTCGGGCAACAAAAGCATCAACCACGAGATCCTGAACGACCTTATGGTGTACTACCACCGCAACATCGGAGGGGAAAGTGCCCAGAAACTCGAATCCATTTACCGCCATGTAAACCTGAAAGATGAACGCCTTGAACTGGTAAAAAAAGGAGACTGGGCCGTACGTTCAAAAGCCATTACCGACCTGGGCACCATGAATATGCGCGAAGCCCTTTTTGAAGTACTCCAGTATGCAGACGACCGCAATGAATACGTACGTAACGAGGCGCAGTACGCGGCCGTAAAACTGGGGGGCATCAAGGCTTTGTCCTTTTTAGACCATATCAAAGAACCCATCAGCGAATGGCAACAAATACGCTTGCTCGATGAATGCCTGAAGTTTGAATATCACCTTTTGCAGCGCATCGAAGACTGGATGCGCTCCGACAATGACTCAGTAGTGTTCTTTGCCCTCAAAGTAGTACGCAATGCCAACCAGTACCAGGGTTCCCAAACCATCACCAAACTATTTACACACAAAAACCAACGCATACAGGTTAAGGCCTTGCAAACCAGTGTTGACCTAGGTCTAAAAGAACACCTGGCCGAAATGCTTGGCCGCTATCAAAAAGCAAATACCGATATTCGGGTGGTAATTATTCGTGCCATTGGTGAGTTGGGCGATGCTTCTTATTTACCATTTTTGCAGGAAATAGTGGAAAAGAGCAAAGAGTACAAGGAGGTAATGGAGGCGGCTGAAGCATTAAAGCGGCTGGGCCATAAATCCCTTTTGGCGGATATGCGCGAAACATTGAGAGACAATAACCGTAAGATCGTAGAACACGCATTGGATGAACGAATTTGATACACAGTTTAGTTTCGTTGACATAATCGTTTATGTTTTCTACATCCTGGTGTATACCTACACCATTGCCGTAATGGGCTCCTACCTGTTCCTGGGTATTCTTTCCAGTATATTTGCCCGCAAATACCTGCGTAAAAACACCTTTACCGATTACCTGAAGATCCTGCAAAGTCCCGAAGCTCCTTCGGTGAGTATTCTGGCCCCGGCTTATAACGAAGAGCACAGTATTATTGAGAATGCCCGTTCCCTGCTTTCCGTGCGTTATCCAAACTACGAAGTGATCATCATTAATGACGGTAGCCGGGACCGCACCCTGGTGAAGCTTATAGAAGAATACGAGATGGAGAAGGTAAACTTTGCCATCCATACACAGCTTAAGACCTCTAAGGTAAAGGCAGTGTATAAATCCAAGAATCCTGCTCACCAAAACCTTATTGTAGTTGATAAAGAGAACGGAGGTAAATCTGATGCTTTGAACGTAGGCATCAATGTTTCTTCTAAAGATTACACCCTAAACATTGATGTGGACTGCATCATGGAAGAAGACTGTCTGCTGAAACTCATGAAACCTTTCCTGGAGGAAACGGATGTGGAAGTGATCGCCACGGGGGGTGTGGTACGCATCGCCAATAACTGCAAGGTGGAGAGGGGGCGTATAACCGAAGTAAACGTTCCCAATACACTCATCGCCCGCTTCCAGACGCTGGAATATTTAAGGGCCTTTTTGCTGGGCCGGGTAGCCTGGGGGTCTATGGATGGCCTCCTGCTCATAAGTGGTGCCATTGGGGTTTTCCAGAAAAAACTGGTGATCGATGCCGGGGGCTATGACGTACACACCATCGGGGAAGACATGGAGCTGGTGGTACGCATCCGAAGGTATGCCCGCACACATCACCTGAAGTACAAAGTTGCTTTTGTACCGGACCCTTTGTGCTGGACTGAAGTTCCCGAAAGTTGGGGCAACCTGCGCAAACAACGCAACCGCTGGGCGCGTGGAACCATTGAAACACTCCTCAACCACAAGGTGCTGTTCCTAAACCCTTTCTTTGGAAAAATCGGGCTTATCGCCTACCCCTATTGGGTTTTCTTTGAGTGGCTGGCGCCTATCATTGAGTTTATCGGCATCATTCTCTTGATCGTATTCAGCCTTATAGGGGTGATCAACGCGCCCTTTCTCTACCTGATGATTTTTATCATATACGGGTTTACCGTATCCTTTACAGTAGGTACTATATACATTGAAGAAGTTACCTACTTCCAGTATAAAAAAAGACGGCAGTTGTTGTCCCTGATGGTTGCGGGAATACTGGAACCCATTCTGTATCATCCCTATACCGTTTTTTGCGCAATCGGGGGAAACTGGGATTACTTTTTTGAAGGTAAGAAAAGCTGGGGTGGAATGAAGCGCGTTGGTTTTAACCGGCCCGGCAGCAAACAGGCCAGGGACGAGAAGCGAGCCATGAAATCGGTCTAGCAGCTCAGACACTACTACATCCGGTAATCTGCTCTCCTTGCGAACTAGCCGCTTCCTTTATACAAAAAGAACCCGGCCGCTTATCCAAAATAAGCGGAGGGACAAATTGCAGCGCCTCCTGTAATTGTAATCCTTTTAGAAATTGGCGATCCAGGCTTTGGGATAGGTGGCCTGTACCTCATTTAAGGCTGTTTGTGCTTCTCTGAGGTTGTTGAAATTACCCAGCACTACGCGATAACTATTTACTTTCGATACATAAACAACACGGGCATCCAAATTTCGGGCGGCAACAAACTCCTGTGCAGCAGTCCGGTTGTCCAGGCTTGCCAGCACTACCTTCCAACCAGCAGTCATCGCAGGGGTACTTCCCGTTTCCTGCCGCGGTGTTGAAGGAGGTGTTTCCACAGGTTTAGGTTTAACCTCCTCTTGTTCTTCTGGCTGCTCTGCCGGTTCTTCTTCCTGTTTATCGGCCGGTGGTGTCTCTTTTTGCATAGGAACAGCTTTCGGCGCACTATAATTCATTTTCCTTCCCCCTACGTGGTAGCGACTCGGTTTTGCAGAAGAAGGCATTTCCCTTGTTTCGCTTGCTTCGGGTATGATTTCCTCTTTCTCCTTTTCCTCCTGTGCAGGTTTTTCCGCACGCACTTTTTGATTATAAGCATTTATACTATCCTGCTTACGTTGTTCGGCCTCTCTCCTTTTCCTGCGTTGCACGGCTAAGCGGTCCTGCTCTGCTTCAAACTCTTTTTTGCGTTGCTCTTCCGCTTCTTCCTCTGAGGGTGCTTCCTCTACATCTCGTAAGAAAATTGGATTTCCCTCGTCATCCCTCGGGATTTCCTCGTCATATTCACTTTCCTCGCTAAAAATAGCGCTATTTCTTATGTCGGAACCATATACAGTATTCGGGTTATAGGAGATCCGGTCCGTTTCATCGCCAATCTGTGGCCTGCGGTAACCATAGCGCCTGTAAAAGCGCACATACTTAGGGTACCTTTCAATAGGCCGCAGCGTATCCCGGTCAATTTTCCCTTCCCTTTCCATAAGAAGATAATCGTCAATAATCTTAGTTACCATTGGCCGGTAATACTCCCAAAAAAACTTCTTCCGGTCCAGGGGGTCTGTATTGTTGTAAAAGAGCTTGCGGAGGTATTCCACGCCCTTGAAGTAGGCCAGCCCAAAAGGTATGGGGTTATCTGAAAAATCTCCGCAAAAGTAATATTTGAGGCTTTCGTCCAGGTCTCCGATCACCGCCGGGAACTCTTTTGGAATATGGTGAAAACCCAAACTCGAATCGCCCCGTTCGTTGGTATGCAATTTATAAGTAGCATACACATTATCCGGGTTTTGAGAAAAAGTAATGTCGAACCAGAACGGGTAACGTACATAGTCAGGCACATTATACTTCTCCTGGTACACAGGTGGCGTATTGATAATAGGCACCTCATGCCTTAAATGTTTTTCCAGTTCGAGCACTACGATCTTCTCTGTTTCGTGGATCAGCACAATACCCGGTATATCTTCAAAATCAAACTTGCGGTCGTAATAGCGCTCATGCAAGCGTCTCATCCATCTTGGGATATCTGGGTTTTCAAGTGTGTCAAGAGAGTGGTAATACCTACCCGTCCAACCGGAAAAATCGATCCCCAACAGGTTCTCCACGTTTTCGCGTACCCTGATGGGAGTAGGCGAGGCAATAGTGTTAAACTCACTTAACAACAGCTTGCGCTGCCTGAACATCTTTGCCATAAACAGGTAATCCTGGTTGAAAAGCCCCCCGTATACTTTAGGAGAACGCTCATTGATGTCTCTTCCTTTGTACCATTCGTTTTGGTAAATGCCGTAAGCGTCCGTAAAATAGACCGCATCGTAGTAACCCGCCATGCTGTCTAACCCCATACGGCTAAAGGGGGTCAGATCCTTTATTTGGTATTCGGGCCGATTTACAGGAAAAAACCCGTAATAATCGTCTGCGATGTCATATTGTGAACCGCTCGGTTTTGTAAACTTCTCGTGGGTAAGTACCCAATTTAAGCTACGGTGCTCTTCACCGGAGGCAGTGAGCACGGTCTTATCCAGGATCAGGGTCTTCACCGTTTCCTTTGGCCAGAAAAACCAAACCAGGAAGCTCCAAAAAGGGATCAGGATGATAATGAAGAAAAGTAGCTTTCTACCTACGTACCTCAAAACAAGAAATCTTTATCTTAAAAAACCAGCTTAAACACATTTTTAGCCAGGAGTTCAAAACTACTATATTAATACCAAGCTTGCTTTTTAATTTTCGATAAGCTGATGGCAAAAGCGGTTGTGGCGTTTTTTTGATTAACGAGCTTTTAACCTTTGCAGGGTACAAAATTTACTAATTTAGCCCGCTGAGACACATGAAGAATTCGTTCGAAAAATTTAACCGCAAGCGTTTACGCACCGCCTATCTGTCTGTAGTAATCAGCATCTCGCTGGTGCTCTTTGTTTTAGGCGCTTTCGGTTTTTTAGTGATCAACGCGGGTAATATTGCCCGCCAGGTACGCGAGAATTTTTCTTTTAGTGTGATGCTGAAGAATGACGCCTCACCTGTTGAGGTGAAACAGTTTCAAAAAGAGCTGGAGCTTAGCCCTTATGTCAAGAACACGGAATATATAAGTAAGGAGGAAGCTGCTGAATTACTCAAAGAAGACCTCGATGAGGAGTTTGTCGACTTTTTGGGGTACAACCCATTGATGAACGCCATCGACATTCACCTGAAGGCCGAATATGTAAATACCGAACAGCTCACCTTTATGGAAAAAGAGTTCCTCCAAAAGGACTTTGTACGTGAAGTGGTATACGATCGCCCGTTGATCCAGCTTATGAACGACAATATCGAGCGCATCGGCATTGTTTTGATAGCCGGTTTTCTGCTGCTTACCTTAATTGCCATTGGCTTGATAAACAGTTCTATCCGCCTGGGCATTTATTCCAAACGTTTCACTATAAAAACCATGCAGTTGGTGGGGGCCACCAAGGGGTTTATCCGTAAGCCCTTTATCTTTAAAAGTATACAACACGGCTTTTTGGGTGCATTGATTGCTTCCGGCCTTCTCTACACAAGCCTGTATTACCTCGATCAGAACATACCCGATCTGAAAGCAGCGCAAAATCTCAACATATTGCTCCTAGTTTTTTCATTTTTAGTACTTATCGGCATGTTTATTTCTATGAGCTGTACTTTCTTTGCCATGAAGAAGTATTTGCGCCTTAAAACGGATCAACTTTATTTTTAAACCAGTTATGGAAAAGCAAACCTTTATTTTCGGTAAAAAGAATTACATCCTTATGATTGGCGGTATCGCCCTGATGGTGTTGGGGTATATCCTGATGGCAGGAGGGGGCAGTGATGATCCGGAAGTCTTCAACCCCGCTATTTTTTCATTTCAGCGCATTGGCCTGGCTCCTTTATTGGTAGTGGCCGGTCTTGTTTTGGAAGTATATGCCATCATGACTAAAGACTGAACATGGGGAAATTAGAAGCCCTGATCCTGGGCGTTATTCAGGGGCTTACCGAGTTTTTACCGGTAAGCAGCAGCGGCCATTTGGAACTTGCCAAAGCCCTTTTAGGGGATAAAAGCATTCCGCAGGAATCTCTGCTTTTTACAGTGGTTCTTCATTTTGCTACCGCTTTGGCTACTATGGTAGTTTACCGCAACGAGATCGGGCAGATCTTCAAAGGCCTTTTCAAGTTTAAGAACAACGAAGAATTTCAGTTTAGCCTGAAGATCGTTATCTCCATGATACCGGCCACCCTCATCGGGTTATTTTTTGAGGAAGAAATAGAGCAGCTCTTCGATAAAAATGTATTGTTGGTGGGCCTGATGCTTTTGGTAACCGGTCTCTTACTCCTGTTTGCCAACAACGCAAAGTTTGGCAATAAGAAAGTGAGCAAACAGGGAGCACTCATCATAGGACTCGCACAGGCCATTGCCATTATGCCCGGCATCAGCCGTTCCGGAGCCACCATTTCTACCTCCATTCTCCTGGGTGTAACCCGCGAAAAGGCCGCCCGTTTTTCTTTTCTTATGGTTGTGCCCCTTATCCTGGGTAAAGTAGCCAAAGACATTTTAGACGGTGCTTTTGCCGCAGAAGTTACACATCCCCTGAGCCTGGCTGTAGGCTTTGTGGCTGCCTTTTTTACGGGTTTATGGGCTTGTACCTGGATGATCGATATTGTAAAGCGCAGCAATCTGAATTATTTCTCGCTCTACTGTTTTGTGGTGGGCATACTGGCGATATTAAGTACTTTTTTAATTGTTGACTGATCCATCCGCTCAGCTCTTTTTAGATGGCCAGGTGCTGCTCATAGACAAGCCCTTGCAGTGGACCAGTTTTGACGCAGTAAATAAGATCCGCTACGCCATACGAAAAACGTTCTCCCTTAAAAAGATAAAAGTAGGACATGCCGGCACCCTGGATCCCTTGGCCACCGGTTTGCTTATTATCTGTACAGGTCGTGAGACTAAAAACATTGTCCGGTACATGGGGCAGGAGAAAGAATACACCGGTACGATACACCTGGGTAGCACTACACCCAGCTACGATCTGGAAACAAAGCCGGACCGGCACTTTCCAACCGAGCATATCGACCACGCACTGCTCACTAAAACAGCCAGACTATTTGAAGGCGAGATTGAACAGCGTCCCCCTATTTTTTCTGCCATCAAAAAGGAAGGCAAAAAGGCCTACGAAGCGGCCCGCGCTGGAGAAGAGATCGTGCTCAATGCCCGAAGCATTCACATCCGGGAGTTTTCCATAACGGCATTTAAGGGGAGCGAAGTGCAATTTAAAGTACGCTGCAGCAAGGGTACCTAC
Source organism: Owenweeksia sp. (assembly GCA_028285465.1). GTDB lineage: Bacteria > Bacteroidota > Bacteroidia > Flavobacteriales > Schleiferiaceae > JANQPD01. The sequence continues at coordinate 55,436 of JANQPD010000092.1, forward strand.
ATACGTAGCCTGGCGCATGATTTTGGAAAAGCGCTACAAAGCGGGGCACACTTAAGCAGCCTGCGCCGAACTGCTATAGGGAACTTTAAGGTTGAAGATGCCCTGGTGCCGGATGCTTTCGTAGAAAAGCTGGTTAAAGGCAATACTTAATCCAGGTATCTACTGTCCCAAAGATTTTCGTTAAAGTTTTTTAAGCGGCTAAACCCGTAAAGGGCCGTAAGTCCGGAAAAGGCTATAAACAGGTAAAAGAAAAAGATTACCCGCAAAGCCCCGGAGCTTTGATCATATGGCCCCATAATAACCGCATCGGGAATCATCATCACGATGAAAAAGGCCAATAAGGCCACTGTAGCCAGCAAGCTCTTAAAATTGCGAAAGGGCATCACCAGGAAACGCCTGAACATGCTGAGGTCACTCCCCCATTTGTGTACCAGGTAATACCGGTCCGCTCCAAGGGGTAGGAAAAGTAAAGGGTCTTTATCCCGCTCTTCTAACCTGAACATAGGAGCCGGGGCTACGATCATAAAGTTGTCAAAAACCTGCTGCTGGTCTTTTTGCAACCTTCTTACTTTGGCAACCGCCTCATGCGGGATTTCTCCCCTAAAGTACTTTGCATTTAAGAAACGTAAACGGTAGCGGGTACAGAGGGCTTTTATCTGCCCCGCAGAGTAGATGCGCTCTGTGTCCAGTTTACGGAAGTCGAGCTGAGCAAGTGCGCCACTTCCTCCAAAAATGTTTTCCAAGGCCGTTTCATCCAGCACATCCTCTTTGGCAAGCAGTGCTTTAAAGGCAGCGAGTACAGAATCAGGGGTTTTGAGGGTGGAGCGGCTTCTTTCTTTGGCTATCGCCTTCTCCAGGTTTAATCCATTCATATTCATTCTTCATTAATCGTGGTGCTAAAATAAGATTTATTCAGAACTTTGTTATGTACTTCACTAAACCAAATGCGCATGAACCTGGAGGAGTTACGCAGCTACTGCCTGGCCAAAGAGGGCGTTACCGAGGGCTTTCCCTTTGGGGGCGATACCCTGGTATTTAAGGTACTGGATAAAATGTTTGCCGCCACAGGGCTCGATAGCCCCACGCCCGGTATAAATCTGAAATGCGATCCTGCCTATGCCCTGCAATTGCGCGAACAGCATCCTGAAGTGCAACCCGGTTACCACATGAATAAAAAGCATTGGAACACGGTCCAATTGGATGGAGGACTTTCCCGCGAAACCGTACGGGCGCTCATCGACCATTCGTATGATCTGGTAGTAAAGTCTTTGCCAAAAGCAAAGCGTGAATCTTTATCCTGATCTCATGAAAAGTGTATTCAAGTATTTTTTGCAAGGCCTTCTCTACGTAGTGCCTATCTCCGTGACCGTATACGTTATTTATGAAGTATTCATTCTTTTAGACGAGCTGATTCCCATTGACATTCCAGGCCTGGGCATACTGCTCATCTTTGTCTTTATTACGGGTATAGGCATACTCGGCAATCATTTGATCTCTGACCGCATAGGAAATTATCTGGAGAGTGTGCTGAAAAGGATCCCCTTGATCAACCTTATTTATACCAGTGTAAAAGACCTGCTCAGCGCTTTTGTGGGGGAGAAAAAGAGCTTTACCCGTCCGGTTGCCGTGAAGCTTTTTGAACATTCGGATGTACGCAGGCTTGGCTTTATAACCAACAACAACCACGAAGCCTTAGGCTTAAAAGAAGAATTGATCACGGTATACCTGCCTCACTCCTACAACATTTCAGGCAACGTGTACCTGGTGCCGGCCAGCTACGTGGAGCCTTTGGATGTGATTTCGGCTGACCTGATGAAGTACACGGTTTCCGGGGGAGTTACAGAAGTGGGTCGAAAGGAAAAGCCGCCTTTTGAAGTGAAGTAGCCCGTTGAGAAGAATCTGCCCCCGGCCTCAGGTAAAGAGCTGTAGTTTTGCCAACTACATCGGATTCAATTATTTAGTAGTTTCGCACAAAGCATTTCCTATGAAAAACATCTTACTCCTCGCCATAAGCCTGTTCGGGTTTGGCCTTAAAGCCGCTCCGGGAGATACCACTTGGGTAGGCATACACAACAATACCCAAATGACCTGGTACGAGCGTTATACGGATAAAGCGCTTTTCCCTGATGGCAGCAAAACCTATCACAAAATTCTGATGTACTACACCCTGGGTTGTGCCAACGGTGGTTGTAGCGATTGGGACTATACCACCCGGGTAACACTTTTACAACCCACCGGGAATATAGACTCTAATATTGCTTCTATCGATACCCTTTCACAATCGCCCCTCATCATTGATACTACCTGGCAGCAATTTGAGGTAAAAGAGCCCTACGAACTGGCCCGCGTTATAACCCCATACGGGAACGGGCTGTCCAATAACTGGACCCACGATTTCGTATATGACCTCACTGATTTTTATGCTTTGCTGAAGGATTCGGTAGAGATCGAAGTGTTTTACCAGGGCTGGAGCGCCGGTTTTAGCGCCACCCTGAACTTCGCCTTTATTGAGGGGCCCCGCCCGCGGGAGATAACAAAGATCGAAAACCTCTACATGGGAAGAGGGGATTACCTGAATTCCGCAGACTTTGAGCAAACCCATCTCCCTTCAAAGAACGTCAGCATAGCGCCCAATACTACCGGTATGAGCCTGCGGGCTAACTTTTCCGGACATGGTTTTGTAAATGCGCTGAACTGCGCGGAATTCTGTCAAAAAGATTATTACGTAAAAGTAAACGGGCAAACAGCTGTTACGCAATCCATCTGGCGTGACGATTGCGGGTTAAACCCCATCTGGCCGCAGGGAGGCACCTGGCTGTACGACCGCGCAAACTGGTGCCCGGGCGACAAGTCCCTGTTTCACCACCACATCCTGGACACCTATGTATCGGGCAATACGGCTATTGACCTTGACGTAGATATAGAAGCCTATAGCTATACCGTTCCCTCCGGGCAGGTGCCGGCAGGCTATAATTACGCCGTTCAGCTTATTCAATACGGTGACCCGGGCTTTGCGCATGACGCCGAACTGGAACGTATCCTGGCCCCCTCTGATGAGGATGAACTGGGGCGCCTGAATCCAAGTTGTAGAAATGCTATTGTGAAAATAAAGAACAAGGGAAGCGAGCCGCTCACCAGTTGTACCGTCAGGTATGGTTTAAAAGGACAAGCTTGGGAAACCTTTCAATGGACCGGGAACTTAACTTTCGGGGAATCGGAAGTAGTGGAACTGCCTTTCGGGGAAATGAAAGAATGGTACGGCCTGTCCGGTTATAACCTGACTTTTGAAGCTTCTGTGGAAAACCCGAATGGCGTACCCGATGAAAATGCATTGAACAACAGGTATTACAGCAATTTTGAAGCGCCTGAGACTTTCCCCGGGAAACTGCAGTTTAACCTAAGGACCAACAACAGGGGCAATGAAACGCATTGGACACTGGAAGCACTGGACGGGACCGTGCTCCAAACGGGCGACAATTTATCGGCCAACACCACCTACAACTACACTTTTGATTTAGTTCCCGGTTGTTATTTTTTAAGTGTAAAAGACCGCAGCAAAAACGGCCTTTCTTTTTTTGGCAATAACGATGGGAACGGGTTCATCCAGTTAAAAAATGATGGCGGAAGTTTCTTCTTTAAGAACCTGAATGCCAACTTCGGTACAGAACTGAGGCAATATTTTACCGTAGGGTACACCATTGGCCTTCCAGAGGACAGGGCGCAAAGTGCATTTTTTAACGTTTACCCCAATCCTGCCCAAAAACACATACATGTTGAATTAATAAGTCCGCGAAATGAAAGCGTTTCCCTTTCTATTTTGGACATACACGGTAAAAACGTATTCACAGATGTATGGCCTGTGGGAGATACACAAAACAAAGTTTTAAACGTAGAGCACCTGGCTCCGGGATTATATACCATTGAGCTTGTAACAGGCAATACGCTCGACCGCCAAAAACTCATATTGCGCTAAACCTCTCTGGTAAGGTGATTTTTTTTTGCTGTTGTCGCACATATTCAAAAGTGGGTCTAAAAAGTAACCCATACAGGTAAAATGAATCCATTTTTGAAAGTGTATCCCAGTGACTAGCCTGATGCCCGGCTCATTGCTTTAATAGAGGAAGGCGATAAAGAAGCCCCGGATCGCCTGGTTAAAATACAGCCACTTTTATATCGCCAGAGCCGCACAGAAAATAGTAGGGAACTCTGATAAAACACCGGTATAAACCTCTTAAAACACAGGCAAGCCGCTGATGGCCTTTACCTACTCCTCTCTCCCAGGCTAAAAAGCATGGCATTTACAATGGAAAGTACCAGGCTGAAGAGCAGTGCCCACCAAAAATTGGCTACGCTAAAGCCGGCTACCAGGCTGTCGGCCGCCATAATAATCAAGGCATTTATCACAAACAGGAACAAACCGAAAGTAACTATAGTAGCGGGAAGTGTTAACAAAATAAGCAAGGGCTTTAAGGTGATGTTAAACACTAGAAGCACTATGGCTACCAGTATGGCAATGCCTATGCTGCCGATTTGTACTGCATCTCCCAGGATCCAGGCAGTGATAAAAATGCTTAGCGTGTTTACGATAAGTCTTATAAGTAGTTTGGACATATTGGTTCAATTTTCTCCCTGGCGCACCAAAGGGTTCGTCAAAATTGCGCAAATTCGCATTCAAAATTACATTTCACAATGAATTATAAAGCCTTATTGTTTTCGGCAGGGGCAGCTTTAAGCCTGATTGCCTGTAAAAACAACACTCCTGAAACGGCAGAAGAAACTAAAACCGAAGAAATGAAATACGTGGAGGACAGCCACACCTTTGCCCGGCCCAATGAGGCCGTGGTTACACACCTGGCACTGGATATAGAGGTAGATTTTGCATTAAAAAAAATAAAGGGAGCCGCAACCTGGAACATCAAAACCAGCAGCGAGGCAGATCAGGTCGTTTTTGACGTGTACGACCTGGATATACAATCCGTACAAAGCAATGGAAAACCCTTGGCCTATACACTCGGTGATTTTGTAGAACACCATGGAAAACCGCTTACCATAAAGATCAGCCCGGAAACAGAACAGCTTACCATTGTGTATGAAACAGGCGCGGATGCCCGTGCCCTGCAGTGGCTCGACCCGGAACAAACGGCAGGCAAGCAGCACCCTTTCCTCTTCACCCAATCGCAGGCCATCCTTGCCCGTTCCTGGGTACCCACGCAAGATAGCCCGGGCATACGCTTCACTTATGAAGCAAAAGTGAAAGTACCGGAAAACATGCTCGCCTTGATGAGTGCCGAAAACCCACAAGAAAAAAATGAAACCGGGGTATACACCTTTAAGATGGAACAGCCTATTCCTTCCTACCTGCTTGCACTGGCCGTAGGAGATGTAGTTTTTGATCCCATCAGCGAACGTACAGGCGTATATGCCGAGCCGGGCATCATTGAAAAAGCAGTATACGAGTTTGCCGATGTAGAAAAAATGGTAGTGGCCGCAGAAGACCTCTATGGCCCATATGCCTGGGAACGCTACGACCTGATCGTACTGCCTCCCTCCTTTCCTTTCGGAGGTATGGAAAATCCACGCCTCACCTTTGCTACTCCTACTATATTGGCAGGCGACCGTTCGCTGGTAAGCCTGGTGGCACATGAACTGGCCCATAGCTGGAGCGGCAACCTGGTTACCAATGCTACCTGGGACGACTTCTGGCTCAACGAAGGTTTTACAGTATATTTTGAACACCGCATCATGGAAGAAGTATACGGCCGGGATTACTCCGAAATGCTGGCAGGGCTCACCCGCGCTGAACTGTTGGAGGAAGCGGTTGCCATTCAAAAGGAAAACCCCAATGACACCAAGCTGAAGCTGGAACTGGATGGACGGAATCCGGATGACGGGGTAACCAGTATACCTTATAACAAAGGGTATTTCTTTTTGCGCAATATAGAAGAAACTGTGGGCCGCGAAGCATTTGATGCCTTTTTGGAAGGCTACTTTGCCGTGCATAAGTTCCAGGTAATGGACACAGAACGTTTCCTGGATTACCTGGGCGACAGCCTGATCAGCCCCGAGCAATATGTATCCATTGAAGTAGATAAATGGATATATGCCCCTGGGATCCCCGATAATTTGCCGGAAGTACACTCAAACCGCTTTAAGGAAGTAGATGCAGAAGTCGTTGCTTTTGACGTAAATGGCCATATTCCTTCCGAAGAAAAAACAAAAGCCTGGACCACACACGAATGGCTGCACTTTATTAACTCCCTGCCCCGTCAAATGGATGCGGAAAAGCTTGCCGCACTCGATAAAGCGTATCAGCTCAGCAATTCCGGAAACAGTGAAATTCTGGCAGCCTGGTTTCAGCCCACGTTGCGCAGTAACTACCAGCCGGTATACCCAAAAGTGGAAGACTTTTTAATACGTGTAGGGCGAAGAAAATTCCTGACCCCTACCTATATGGCCATGGTTGAAAGCGACAAGAAGGACATGGCCCTCCGGATCTATGAAAAAGCCCGGCCTAATTATCATGCCGTTAGCCGCGAAACGCTGGACGATAAATTGGCATATAGCAAAGAGGGGTAGGCCCCACGGGATATTTCAAGTATAGGCCCCGCACATTGCGGGGCTTTTTTTGGCCTAACCAAACGGAAGGCTGTGCTTTTGCGTGAATACGAGAAAGCTTCCCCATGAAAAAAGCCGTCCTTATATGCTTCTTTTTTTCCTTTTTATGTGCATGTGAGAAAAACTGCACTGATATACTGCAGGTATTTACGATACAGGTACAAAGAGCAGATGGTACTCCTGTAAGGCTTAACAGGCATTTCACATTAAGTAATGCGGGCGATACGCTGGTGCATGAAAAACTGGACAGCACCATGCAGTACAATACAACTACTTATACACTGCTTTTAAGCTCCGACCTACAAGCCTCGGAAACGGTAACCTTTACAGGCATGATAGATGATAGCGTGGTTACACAACAAAGCTTTAGTGCATTACACGATGAATGCCGGATTTACGAAGTAAACGGCCCGGAGCCTATTGTAGTACCTTAAGGCTACTAACCCGCCAACCAGTCTTTAAACGCCTGTGCTTTTGGTTGGTTTACCCCGATCTCTTCGTCAACATCTAAAAGAAGTTGTACCTCAAGCCGACCTTTAGGCAGAGGCCTTACAGAAGAAACTGCCTCTTTCCCAAGCAGGTATTTTCGGTTTACCCGAAAAAACAAAGCTGGATCCAGTGATGTTTCCAGCTGCGTAAGCGTATACCCGCTAAGGTGCTTTATCCCACTATGAGAAACGGCAAATACCACCTTATACTCCGTATAGAAATATGCTACTTCGGTAAGTTTAAGGGGTATAAGATCCAGCCCTTTCCGCAACAGCAGGCGCTCCCGGTATTTAGGCTTTGGTGCCGCATACTCCATCAGGAAAGCATTGAGACTTTGTGCGTAATGTGCCTCTACCCTTTTAGACTTAGCCAGTGCCCGGTAGAGTTGTTCCTCTTTAACAGGTTTTAGCAAGTAATCAAGGCAATGGTATTGAAAAGCCTGCGTCAGATGGTGGTCAAAAGCCGTAATAAAAACCACCGGGCAACTTACCGCAACCTCTTCAAATATGCGGTGACTTAACCCGTCCGTAAGTTGAATGTCAAGTAAAATAATATCAGGTTGGATATGCTGTTGTAGCCAATGTATGCCCTCTTCTATACTGCTGATCTCCCCCACCACGGTTGTCGGCTCTGCATACGCCTCCAACATTCTACGCAGCCGTTTGCGGGCTGGCTGTTCGTCCTCAACAATTAATACCTTCATGTTACGATCAAAGGTAAACGCACCTCGAACAAACAGGCACTTTGTTTCACTTCTATATCTTTTTGCGTAAGGAGCAGGTAGCGCTCGCGCAGGTTTTTAAGCCCTGTCTTCGGAGAGGGAGGGACCTCTTTTTTCAACCACACATTATTTGTAAAGTGCAATTCCCCTGGTTCGATTACCAGGTGCATGGCCAGGGGGTTCTTTGCGTTGAACCGGTTGTGTTTAAGGGCATTTTCGGCTAGTAGTTGTAAAGAAATAGGGGGTATCAGTTGGCTTTCTTCTCTTTCTCCGGAGGCGTTCAGTTCAAAACGGATGTCGTCTCCGAAGCGCAATTGCATTAAAAAAACATAGTTCTTCAGAAACCGAATTTCTTCATTTAGCCATACCAGGTTCCGGTCCTTGCTCTTTAAGATGTACCGGTATACATCGGCCAACTTATCTGCAAAAAGCAAGGCCTTTTGGGGTTCTTCCTCAATCAGGTAGGTTAGAGTGTTCAACGAGTTAAACATAAAATGCGGGTCAATCTGATTTTTCAGTGCTTCCAGTTCAGATAAAGCGCGCGCTTTATCCACTCGCGCCATCCGCAGCTGATCACTTTCCCGCTCCCTGATCAAAAAAACCGTTTCATAGCCATGGGTAACAAAGATCACGCAAATCACATTGGCCAGGGTAACAAGCTGCACCACCGCCCAATTTATCGGCCACCCGAGGAACAGGTACCAGGCACTGAGCCACCCCACCGTGAGTGGAAAAGTGTAAAACACATTGGCACTAAGGAGCATAACCAGTTTTACAAAAGGGCGGTTAAACCAGTTCCAATGCCTACGTTGACGAAACAACAACCAGCGGTTCCCCATCCAAATACTCCAGGCCAGGGCAATAAAATAAAAGTAGCCCAGCCAATATGCCGTGTCTTCAACATACAAGGAACCAAATAAACCGGTAAGGTTGGGAATAATGATCCCAAAGCAAGGTATCCCAATAAAACGTATAAGCCGGTCGTCAAGATTACTGCGTGTTGTTATTTTTTCAGTTCCGGTTGGTCCTACTTCGGAAATGTTCTGTCCGCTTTGAGTTATATTTTTTTGGTTGCCAGTCAATTGCCGTGCTATGTTCGGGTGCAAATAACAAAAACTTATACATTTTCACGCATGGAAATCAATCATTTGGCAGTTCTTGCCGCAGCTTTTTCCGATTTACTGGTGGGGGCACTCTGGTTCTCCCCTCTTTTGTTTTACAAAAAATGGCTCAAGGCCACGGGGCTTCAGGAAGAACAATTAAAGGGAAGCCAGGGCAAAATTTTTGGCCTTACTTTGCTTATGGCCCTTATTATCTCGTACAACTTGGCGGTTTTTTTAGGAGAAGAAGGGACAGGTGCCGCCTGGGGAGCCACCGCAGGTTTCCTGGCTGGCGTATGGGCTGCAGCAGCCCTGGTTATCATTTCGCTCTTTGAGCGCAAACCGGCTGCTTACGTTCTTATCAACGTAGGGTATTTTTTAGTGGCCTTTACCTTAAAAGGATTTATCATTGGTCTATGGCGATGAACCCTCTTTGGTATTGCCATCCTGAAGCGTTTATTTAGCTTTCTTCTTTATGCGTTTTGTCTACACATTGTCTCAGTCCTAAAGACTGAAGCATCAATACTTTCCTATTTTTGTGCTGGATTGAAGTAGAAACCTGATTTTCAACACACAGCGCAATGGGAACCTTTTGTCTCTTCTTTAACCGTCTAGTAAAGACAGGGCTATGCATATGTTTCGGTATAGCCATGTTGTCTTCCCATGCCCAGACCCGTGAGATCGACAGCCTGAAGTTGCAATTAAAGCAAGAGATGCCAGATACTTCACGGGTGCGTCTTCTCTTAAGGCTGAGCAGCCGGTCCAAAGCTATGGATATCGAGCAGGCGCTGACCTATATCAGGGAGGCCAGGTCGCTCGCGCAAGAGATCAGTTACACCAAGGGAGCCTTTAATGCAGAGTTGCAAATGGCTATGGTATACTATACTGATCTGAACCAAGACAGTGCGGTTCCGCATTTTAGCAAGGCCATTGAGATTGCAAAGAGTAACGGGTATGTTGCAGAACTCTCGGCTGCTTACAACAATATGTCCGTCATGTATTTCTTTTTCAGGGAACCTGACACTGCGATTGCCTTACAAAAGCGGGCTTTGGATTTACGTATAGAACTAGGTGACATACAGGAGCAGATCCATCGCTACAACAACATAGCGGCTATGTACGGCAGCCTTTCTGACTATATAAATGCCCTGAAATACCTTTTTAAGGCACGGGAGATGAGCCTGGAAAGCGGGAAACAGGAAGGGCTTCTTCGCATATATAGTAATATAGGGAAGACCTATTTACTTATGGGAGACCATGATAAAAGTATGCAATATTTCAAAGAAGCCCTAAACAGTACGCCCGCAGATGAAAACTATATGCTCGATTTCATCAAAAACAATATGGGCGAAATATGGCTCAAAACAGGCCAGCCCGAAAAAGCTATAGCCATATACAGGGAAATACTGTCTCAAACCGAAGGGCCAGGCTCCGGCCCCTGTGAAATAGCTGCTGGCCAGGCAGGTATTGCAAAGGCATTTTTTGCACTTGGGCAGCTGGACTCCACTTTAGCATACGGAAATGAAGGGCTGAAGGGGCTTGAAGAATGTCAGTACAAGGAATACCAGGTCCAGGCGCTGGTTACCTTGGGGAAAACCAATACGGCATTAGGCAATTACGCACTTGCCGAAAAACAATTGCTGGAAAGCACACAGATCATCAGCTCGGAAGTCTCTTTGCTCTCGGCAGGCTATTTGGCTTTAAGCCGGCTTTACGAAAAACAGGGGCGCTTTGAAAAAGCCCTGGACTACCTGCAACGTCATAAAAGCCAGCAAGACTCTGTTTTTAATGATGAAAACACCAAGCTGCTTGCCCGCGCTGAGATGGAGCATGAATTTGCTGCCGAAAAGACCCTCATACAAGCACAGCAGGAGAACGAACGCCTTCGCCTCACACAAAAAATTGAAGGCACCAAGCGCACGCGCAATTACTTCATCATCGGCCTTTTGGTTTTCATTGTACTGGCGTATATACTATTTGTTTCTAACCGCAGAAAAAGAGCCGATAACCAGATATTGGCCGAGAAAAACCGTACCATCCTTAACCAGCAGGAGGAACTGGTTGCCAAAGCGGATCTGCTTAGGACCAGCAATGAGCGGATTAACGAACTTTCTGAATTTAAAGAACGCCTGGCGCATATGGCCGTACACGATATGAAGAACCCTTTAAACGTACTTATAGGGTTATCGGCAGGAGAGGTCACCCCCAAGAAAATGAGGATCATCCGCAGGGCGGGCCTGCAGGCGTTGAATTTCGTTACCAATATGCTGGACATCTACAAGTTCGAACAGGCACATATTGCGTTGGACCTTAAGGCATATTATGTACAACAACTAGTTGATGATGCAGAAGAGGAAGTAGAAAGCCTTTTGCTGGAAAAGAACATAAGCCTGGTTAAAGTAGTAGATCCTGATTTAAAAGGAGCCTTTGACGGGATTATCATGATACGCATACTGGTTAACCTCTTAACCAATGCCATCAAGTATTCTGATTTCGACAGCAATATTTACATAGAGGCGAAAGCTGAAAAAGAAACTGAGACCGTTCAATGGCTGAAGCTTGTAATAAAAGATGAAGGTGCCGGTATAGCCCCTGAATTGCTCTCGCAGATTTTCGAGGAATTTAACAATAAAAAAGCCCAGCACATTACCAAGTCTACTTCTACGGGTATTGGGTTAAACTTTTGCAAACTAGCCGTAAAAGCGCATAAAGGAACCATTCACGCCAAATCCGAAGTAGGAGAGGGCACCCACATCTACATAAGACTGCCTTTGTTTCAAACGCCTATAGAATTGGAAAGCCACGACAAGCCTGTAAAAAGGAAAAAAGAAGCACACCTGATCCTGGAGGAGGAGGAACATGAAATCAAGGAATATGCCCAACGTCTACGTACCTTTAAAATATATGAGGTAAGTAAGATAAACGCAATATTGCGGGAAATGGAGGATGACGGCATAAAGTCTCCCTGGAAAGAGAAGCTTCAGGGCACGGTGTACGCCAGCAATCAGCAGGCTTTTGAAACTTTATTATCCCTAGTAGAAAACGAAACATGAGCTACAAAATATTAATTGTTGATGACGACCCTCAAAACATAGAACTTTTGTTGGAGTACCTGGCCAATGAGTCCTGTGAGCTGCTGTATGCCCCCAACGGACAGGTAGCGTTGATGCTGGCACGGCAGGAGCTTCCCGATTTGATCGTCATGGACTGGGAAATGCCTGTATTAAATGGCATCGAAGCCGTTAAACTGCTGCAGGCAGACCCAAAGACCCAAAAGATCCCCATCATAATTGCCACCGGAATCCGGGTAGAGCCCAGCGACCTGGAAGAAGCCTTAGATACGGGAGCGGTAGATTTTCTGAAAAAGCCCTTTAATCCAGTCGAGTTCAATGCCCGCATTCGCTCCAATTTGCGTATTAAGAAACAGCACGAAACCATAACCCGCCTTCTTGAAGAAGCCTTGGCCAGGAAGGAACGCGAACTCACTGCTACTGCCTTGTTTGAGCATGAAAAGAACAACCTGATCACCAAACTTATTGAACAATTGGAAAAGCTGAGCCCCCTGCATGATTCCGACTCAGGTCTTTCGCAACAAGTAAACGACATAAAGAGGCAATTGAAATCCCAGCTGAACCTCAAAAGAAGCTGGGACAGCTTCCGCCTGCATTTTGAAGAGGTACATCCCGATTTTTTTAATCGCTTGCATGAACACTATGGCCCCTTAAGCATAACCGAAAAAAGGATGTGCGCCTTCTTAAAGATCGGTATGGACAATAAGGAAATTGCCTTGCTCACCAATGTAGAAACAGGCTCGGTACGCAAATCCCTGAATCGTTTGAAGAACAAGCTCAACCTCGAAGCTGAGGACGATCTGCGTACCCACGTTAACCATATCTAAGCCTATTTTTTTTACGGTCCACGCTTTGTCTCTGCCTATTTTCCTTGGACATAGCAGAGCCTATTACTTTTGTTATCTGATTCTTAAACCCCAGCGGTGATGAAAAAGATATTAGTTATAGAGGATTGCAGGGTGGCTCGGGGACTTCTAAAGTTGCTGCTATCAAAGCATTCATATCAAATAGACTTCAAGTGTTCCGTTGAAGAAGTAGACACAACTGTATGTCCTACTACAGTGTATGATTTGATCCTTTCTGATTACAACCTTCCCGGGAAAACCGGCTTTGAATTTTTGAAGCAGATAAAAACGGAAGGCATCTTACCCATTCCTTTAATCATGATGACCGCCAATAGAAAGGCAAAATCTGAATGTGAAGGCATTGAAGACATCTTAGATGCGTTTTTGCTGAAACCATTTAGCAAGCGTACCATAGACCGTCTTTTTGACACGTTGCTCAACAGCCCTGCAGATCGTATAAAAACCCAGATAGGCTAGTTGTTATGAAGTGCGTAGTCCTTTTATGGTACCGGATGATTATCCGACTCTTTCCCAAATCCTTGGAGTGGGAGGCGCCCTGGTTAAGCCCTTACCGGAAAAATGAAAGCAAGCGAGCTTATTTTAAGCATTCAAACCTCGCCATTGCAAGCTATAACTACCTGAAAAAGCATTGTCAACACGGTTTGCAATCGGGCGATTACCACAAGATCCAACATACTTTTTCTCCCCTTGGACTTAAAATAGGTATGAAGGTATGTAAGGCCATAAAAAAGATGGATGCGCTCCCAGCCTGCGTGATCAGCAATAGCGGTTTGGTGGATGGCCACTACATCCTGTTCTTTAAGAAGCAAATCGGAGGGCTCAGGTGCACCTTTGAACTCCATTTCCACAAAACACGCTTATTCCTGTACCAGGTAAGCCTGTATGAAAAGAAGCAGGAGCTCAAGAAAAATGCGGTGGATTTAACCGAGCTTCTGCTTGGTACTTCTTCTTCTGAAGAGGATACACAGCATTACCAAGACAACCAAGGCCAATCGATCTGTGCGGTAAATGACTTTTTCTATACTCATTTTATTGTCACTGATCCGAACAGCAGCTCCTTAAACCAGCTTTTGGCCGCGAAATACCGGGGGGCTGTAAAGGATTACGAGGAAATATATAAAAGCACCTTCTTAGAGACCTCCATGCAAGCCTGAACCTAAGGCACCTAATCTGCTTAAAATGGGAATTGTATAAACAGGAATATACCCTTTTTAAAAAGGGCATATTCCTGTTTTAGTTATGCTTTTTTTCGAAACAGGTCATTTTTCGAGCATTATAGTAGGTCTAGAAAAAAGTAGCAGGAGTCCTTTCTTCTTATTGTCTATTTACTCCATCAAATACACCCGTTTTACACGCTCGGGTATACCCGTAAGCACTTCATAGGGAATGGTATCCATTTTTTTAGCTAAAGTGTACAAGCTCAGGTGTGGCCCAAACACTTCTGCTTCATCCCCTTCGGCCACCACTCCACCTGTAACGTTTACCATGGTCATATCCATGCATACCCGCCCTACCACCGGATAAAGCCTGCCCCGGATCGCCACCTCTCCCACCCCGTTGCCCAGGCTCCTGCGGAACCCATCGGCATAGCCCAGGGAGATAGTGGCTATAGTCTGGTCCTCCGGAGCAATATACGCACGCCCGTAGCCTAGCGATTCCCCTTTTTTTAACACTTTCAACTGGGAAACCGTAGCCTTTAAACTGCTGATGGGTTTTAAATACGCAGCTTCCGCAGGATCTGCCGAAAGGCCATACAGGCCTAAGCCAAGGCGCACCATATCAAATTGTGCTTCCGGGAAATGATAAATGCCGGAAGAGTTCAGAATGTGCCGGTCAAACGCATAACCCAAACCTTCCCGAAGCTGCGCACAACCTTCTTCAAAACGGGTGATCTGGCCGAGTGAAAAGGCACGTTCGTCCGGTTCATCGGCTGCGGCCAGATGCGAAAAAACACTATTTACTCGCAACAGAGGGGTGTCCTTTAACGCTTCCACCAGGGCCGATAGTTCATTTGCCTCAAAGCCCAGGCGATGCATCCCGGTTTCTATCTTTACATGAATTTTTAGCGGTGTTTCCCTGCCTTCATGTTGCACTTTTTCTTTTAATGCAAAAAGTACGCGGAAACTATATACCTCCGGCTCTAATTTATAATCCAATAAATCCCCTAAAGACGATATTTCTGTGTTTAGCACCAAGATGGGGAGCGCAATACCTGCCTTGCGCAGGGCTACCCCCTCATCGGCATAGGCTACCGCCAGGTAATCTACCTTATGAAACTGAAGCAGGGAGGCCAACTCATAGGCTCCGGCTCCGTAGCCAAAAGCCTTAAGCATAACCATCGTTTTCACCCCGCTCTTTAAACGGCTGCGGTACACGTTCAGGTTTTCCACCATGTGGGCCAGGTTTACTTCCAGCACCGTTTCGTGCGAC
>JANQPD010000007.1 GCA_028285465.1 Owenweeksia sp.
AAAATTATTCATCGTGTAATGGCGGTAATCAGAGAAGACAGGCCCTACCAGAATAATTATAATAATCACTTGGCTATGTCATAGAAATCAAACTGACAGCATTTTGCTTATCCATTATTCACGTTAAAATACTAAATACAATGCGGTTTTCAATTGCCCTCTTGTTGCTTGTTGCCTTGTTTTCTTCCTGCCGTGAGCACCTTCCTGCCGATCTCATCCTGTACAACGCCACTGTATACACCGTTGATTCTGTTTTTAGTCAGCATGAAGCCATTGCCGTAAAGAGTGGAAAAATTGTAGAAGTAGGGAGCAATCACGAGGTACGTTACCATTACCGGGCACCAGAAAACATCGATTTAGAAGGGGCGTATGTATACCCGGGCTTGATCGATGCACACTGCCATTTCTTTGGCTATGCAGAAGGGCTCAGAACAGTAAACCTCTACGGTACACGTTCCTGGGAAGAAGTGTTGGAGCGGGTTAAGGCCTTTCAAGAGAAACACCAGTTGGCTTATGTGGTAGGAAGGGGCTGGGATCAGAACGATTGGCCACAGAAGGCGTTTCCCACTAACGCGGAGCTCAACCGTCTTTTTCCCCATACACCCGTAGCCCTTATCCGGATAGATGGGCATGCCCTCATCGCCAACCAGGCTGCCCTTTCCAGGGACGGCGTTACCGACACTACCGTAGTTTCCGGGGGGATATTGCAAAAGGCAGAGCAGGGAAAACTCACCGGAGTACTTATTGACAATGCGGTAGATCTAATTCATTTACCTGAATTGAGCTATAAACAATGGAAAGAGGTATTGCGTGAAGCAGAAGACAGCGTTTTAAAATATGGCCTTACCACTTTGGTAGATGCCGGGCTGGACCGCAGGCAAATTGAAACCTTACAAAAACTGTATGCGCAAGATAGCCTGGCGGTTAAGCTGTATGCTATGGTATCCGATAAACCGGGGCTTAGAAAACACTACCTGGAAACAGGCTTCATCAAAACAGACCGCCTTCATGTGCGTAGCTTTAAGTTTTATGCCGATGGCGCCCTGGGTTCACGTGGCGCGTGCCTGTTGCACCCTTATCAGGATGCCCCCGAAACACACGGCTTGCTCCTGGATTCGATCAGCCATTTTGAAAAAGCAGCAAAGCAGTTGGCGGCAGCCGGTTGGCAAATGAACACACATGCCATAGGAGATTCGGCCAACCGGGTGATGCTCGGGGTGTATGGGGCGGTAGACAGCAATGCAGCAAAAAGGCGCTGGCGCATCGAGCACGCGCAAGTAGTAAACAGTGCTGACTTTGCACTTTTTTCCCGCTACCACGTTATTCCCAGCGTACAGCCTACACATGCTACCAGCGATATGTATTGGGCGATAGACCGGTTGGGCCCGAGGCGGGTGAAGGATGCCTATGCGTATAAAGCGCTTTTAAATCAATACGGCAAAATAGCCCTGGGCACAGATTTTCCGGTAGAGCATATTTCTCCTGCCAAAACCTTTTATGCGGCCACCGTACGCAAAGACAGCAAAGGCTTTCCCGAAGAAGGTTTTCAAATAGAAAATGCATTGTCGCGTGAGGAGGCATTGCGAGGCATGACCATTTGGGCCGCCTATGCCGGTTTTGAAGAAGGAGAAAAGGGCAGTATTGAAAAGGGGAAATGGGCAGACCTTGTAGTTATGGACAAGGATTGGATGAATTGCCCCGATTCGTTACTTTTAAGAACTAAAATTTTAAGAACCATTATAAACGGGAAAGAAGTGTACACCTTACCGGGAAAAGAATAACTTCTGGTATCCGCTAACAATATACTGCTTATGAGCAATCAAAAACCCACCCGAATCTTTGACTTTCTGGGCCAGGCATTGAAAAAACATCCTTTAGAAGATGCCCTGACCACCAAGATAAACGGCCAATGGACCCCCGTATCCACGCAAGCCTTTGAAGAAGACTCACAAAAAATAGCCCGTGCATTGGTGGAAATGGGCGTGTTGGCGGGAGAAAAAATAGCCCTTATTAGCTCCACCAATCGCTACGAGTGGAACATCATGGATATGGGCATTCTGAAGGCAGCCGCGGTAAACGTACCGGTCTATCCCACCATTTCAAGAGAAGACTACCGGTTTATTTTTAATGATTGCGGGGTAAAGTATTGTTTTGTTTCTGACCGGGGGCTCTACGATAAGTTGAAAGACGTAAAATCCGAGATCCCAACCCTGCAGGAGATCTTCATTTTTGATGAAGAACCGGGTATTACCAATTGGAAAGAAGTGTTGGAAAAAGGAGTAGACACCCGGCATGAAGAGGAAGTACAGGCCCGTATGCAGGCCAGTAAACCGGAAGATCTGGCTACCCTTATCTATACTTCGGGAACTACCGGGGTGCCCAAGGGGGTAATGCTGGCACATAGCAATTTGGTGTCCAATGTGCTGGATAGTGAAGACCGCATTCCGGTGGTAAGCGGGGCAAAAGCTTTGAGTTTTTTACCCGTTTGCCATGTGTTTGAACGCATGCTTACCTATTTATACATCTACAATGGGATACCTATCTATTTCGCCGAGTCCATAGAAAAAATAGGGGACAACATCCGGGAAGTAAAACCGGAGATCTTTGCTTTGGTACCCAGGCTACTTGAAAAAGTATACGATAAGATCGTAGCCAAAGGAGCGGAACTTACCGGTATTAAGCGAAAACTGTTCTTTTGGGCGGTAGAGCTAGGTGAAGTGTACAACCCGCTTCAGGCTTCAGCCTGGTATACGTTCAAATTAAACATAGCCCGCAAACTGATTTTTAGTAAGTGGCATGAAGCTTTGGGCGGAAACGTGCAGGCTATGGTAAGCGGTGGGGCCGCGTTAAACCCTCGTCTGAACAGAGTTTTTAGCGCGGCTGGATTTAACATACAGGAAGGATACGGGCTCACGGAGACTTCTCCCGTAATAGCCGTGAATGGTCCCGATTGGGCCCGGAAACGGATCGGCACAGTGGGCATGCCTATACAAAATGTAGAGGTCAAAATAGCGGAGGATGGTGAAGTACTCTGCAAAGGCCCTAATGTGATGATGGGGTATTTCCAGAACAAGGAAAAAACAGATGAGGTTATAGATGCCGAAGGCTGGTTCCATACGGGAGACATAGGAGAAATGGCAGAGGGGAAATTCCTCAAGATCACCGACCGTAAAAAGGAAATGTTTAAAACAAGCGGTGGAAAATACATTGCGCCACAGATCATTGAGAACAAACTCAAAGAATCACGTTTCATAGAGCAGGTTATGGTGATTGGAGAAGGGGAAAAAATGGCAGCAGCTTTTGTGCAGCCCGATTTTGCGTTTTTGGAGGCCTGGTGTGAGCGAAAAGAGATCCCGGTAGGGAGTAGAGAGGAAATGATAAAGAACGACCGCGTAAGAAACCGGATCCTGGAGGACGTTGAACGGACCAATGCACATTTTGGCAAGTGGGAGCAAGTAAAAATGATTGCCCTTACAGCCGATGTGTGGAGCGTGGACGCAGGACACTTAACACCCAAGTTGAGTTTAAAGAGGAGAAATATTATTGCCCGTTATCCCGATCTGTACAAAGATATTTATGGGCATACCCGTGAATAAACCGGGAAAACTGTGTTTTTGCTTAGCCTTATTCTTTTGCTTTTGGGGAAAGGCCCAGTCTAAGAAAGAGCTCAAAGCAGAAATAGCCAACCTCAAGGAAGAAGTAAAACAGGCAGTTTCAGAGAACGCCCGTTTACAAAAACAGAATGCCCTCAAAGAAGGGCAACTGCTTTCGCTCGGAAGGAAAGTAGATTCACTAAACAAAGAATTATACTTGCGCAATCAAGTGTCTGATTCGCTAAAGGAAAAGCGCTTGTCAAGAGAAGATTCTTTGCTCCGGCAACGCATAAAACAAGCGTACGGGCGATTGCAACAAAAGCTTTCCCCGGAAGGCAGCAGCCGGGTGGAAAAGCAGGAAGTGTTTAACAGGCAGTCGCTTACCCAGTGTTTAAGGTTCGAAATTTACCAAAGCCTTTTTTCCGAGTTCTTGGTGCTGGAGTATGAAATATTTCCCTCGGAAAGCCGCTTTACAGGATATTTTAAACACCAGTATATTCCCGAATTTGGCGATATAGAATACAGCTTGCAAACAGTTTCAGGAACGTATACGGAAAAAGGAGGGCTGCGCGAACTTCAAATGAACAGGGTTGAAAACACACCTTGCAACATCCGCATTCTGCACCATCAAAAGGCAGAGAGCAGTGCGGTAAAAGCACATGGTTTGCAGCTGCAAAAAATTTATACACGGGAAGTACCGGTTGCCCGGTTAAGGAGCACGGATTGCTATTAATTTACTATGCGCGCATAGTATTTTGCCTTATCTTTGAGAAAAATCTGATAGAACAAAAAGATATTGAAGCCGGAAGAAACTATTGATTTTCATATTAAACGCACCTGGCAGAGCATTGCTAAGATGTACAATGAAGAAGCGGGTAAATACGGTGCTACTATGGCTATTGGTTTTGTTTTGTTAAATGTTGACCCCAAGGAGGGAACCCCCAGCACTTCATTAGGCCCTAAAATGGGGATAGAGGCTACCAGCCTTTCCAGGGTGTTGAAAAACATGCAGGAACAGGGACTCATAGAGCGCAGGCCGAATCCTAAAGATGGCCGTGGGGTACTTATCTTTCTTACAGACTTTGGTAAGGAAAAACGGGCAGACGCAAAACGGGCCGTGGTACGTTTCAATGAAGTTGTTTTTTCAGAGCTCCCAAAACAAAAGGTCAAGCATTTTTTTGAAGTAACGGAAACCATTAACGAACTCATTTCAAGTAAAAAAGTATATACCCAAGCATATGAACCGAACGATTAAGCAAGTAGCCGTACTCGGCTCCGGAATTATGGGTAGTCGCATAGCCTGTCATTTTGCCAATATTGGTGTGAAGGTTTTGCTGCTCGACATCGTACCCCGCGAGTTAAACGAAAAGGAGCAGGCAAAAGGCCTGAGCCTCAAAGATAAGCAGGTGCGCAACCGCATTGTTGATACCGCTTTGCAGAACACCCTGAAGAGCAATCCCTCTCCTATTTACGACAAAGCTTTTGCACAACGCATCCGCACAGGTAATTTTGAAGACGACCTGCCAAAAATTAAAGAAGCAGACTGGATTATTGAAGTTGTGGTGGAGCGGCTTGACATTAAGCAGCAGGTATTTGAAAAAGTAGAAGCTTACCGCAAGCCGGGTACCTTCATATCTTCCAATACTTCTGGTATTCCTATTCACTTGATGACCCAGGGGCGCAGCGCTGATTTTAAGAAGTATTTCCTGGGAACCCACTTTTTCAACCCGCCCCGCTACCTGGAGTTGTTGGAGATCATTCCCACAGGAGATACGGATAAAGAGGTAGTGGATTTTATGATGCACTACGGAGATGTGTACCTGGGAAAAACAACTGTGCTGGCCAAGGATACCCCGGCCTTTATTGCGAACAGGGTAGGGATCTTTGGGATCATGGACCTGTTCAATTCCGTACAGGAACTGGGTCTTTCAGTAGAAGATGTAGATAAGCTTACCGGGCCTGTTATCGGCCGCCCCAAGTCAGCTACCTTTCGTACCGCTGACGTGGTTGGCCTCGATACCCTTATCCATGTAGCCAACGGTTTGCATCAGGCGCCTATTGAAGACGAGCGTAAAGACACTTTTGGCCTGCCGAAGTTTTTGCAACAAATGCAGGAAAACAATTGGTTAGGATCTAAATCAGGTCAGGGATTTTATAAAAAGGTAAAAGGGGAGAATGGCAAATCGGAGATCCTGTCGCTGGATCTGGATACCATGGAATACACCCCTCAGCAAAAGTCAAAGTTTGCCACCCTGGAGCAAACCAAAACCATAGATCGCGTGGTAGATCGATTCCCGGTATTGGTTGCCGGGAAGGACAAAGCAGGTGCGTTTTACAGAAAGAGCTTTTCCGGGGTGTTTGCCTATGTGTCTAACCGTATTCCCGAAATATCAGACGAATTGTACCGCATTGATGAGGGCATGCGGGCAGGTTTTGGTTGGAAACACGGCCCTTTTGAAATATGGGATGCCATAGGTGTAGAAAAAGGACTCGAGATCATGAAAGCAGAAGGCCGGGAGGCAGCAGTCTGGGTGTCCGAAATGCTGGAAGTAGGTTTCTCTTCCTTCTATACCGTTAAAGAAGGCGTATTGCACTATTATTCCATTCCTGATAAAGACATGAAGGAAGTGCCAGGTGCACGTGAATTGATTACGCTTGATAACATCCGTGAAAGCAATAAAGTATGGGGGAATGACGATTGCTCCGTAGTTGATTTGGGAGACGGTATTTTATGCGTAGAGTTTCATTCAAAGATGAATACACTGGGCAGTGGGGTATTGGCCGGAATTAACAAGGGCATAGAACTTGCCGAAAAAGAGTACCGGGGTGTGGTCATTGCCAACCAGGGAGACAACTTTACCGTAGGGGCCAACCTGGCCATGATCTTTATGATGGCTGTGGAGCAGGAATTCGATGAACTCAACTTTGCCATTAAGTACTTCCAGGACACCATGATGCGCATCCGTTATTCCAGCATTCCTGTAGTGGTTGCGCCATTTGGTATGACCTTGGGAGGAGGTTGTGAGGCCACTTTACATGCAGATGCGGTGCAGGCCAGTGCCGAAACCTATATGGGCTTGGTAGAGTTTGGTGTAGGTGTGATCCCTGGAGGGGGAGGCACAAAAGAACTTACAAAACGCGCATCCGAACGTTATGTGAAAGACGATGTAGAACTGAACGCTTATCGTGAAAACCTGATTAAGATAGCCCAGGCTAAGGTGTCCACTTCGGCTGTAGAGGCCTTTAAGCTTGATTTTATGGTGGAGGGGCGCGACAAGATCACGATGAACAAGCGCAGGTTGATAGCAGATGCAAAAGAAACCTGCCTTGCCTTGGCCGATACCGGTTATCAAATGCCCGTACGTGAGAAAAACATCAAAGTATTGGGCCAGCAGGCTTTGGGTGCCTTTATGGTAGGCGCACATCAATTTTGGGAAGGAGGTTATTCTACCGAGTATGAAAAAATGATGGTGGCAAAACTGGGGGAAGTAATGGCTGGAGGCGACCTGAGCGAAGCAACCTGGGTGAGTGAGCAGTACCTGCTAGACCTGGAGCGAAAAGCTTTTCTGGAGTTGTGTAGTCAGAAGAAAACCCTTGAGCGCATACAGCATATGCTTAAAACGGGTAAACCACTGCGTAATTAGGCCAATTGTCCATTGACTGTTGTAAATTGTACAAGACCATAGGATAAGTTTGAATGAATAATTTTAAAAAACTTGATGTTTGGGTTAAGGCAATGGAAATTGCCGAGCAAGCGTATACAACATCATCAGGCTTACCTTCAGAAGAAAAATTTGGTTTAACTAGCCAAATCAGACGAGCAGCGGTTTCAATCCCAAGCAACATAGCTGAAGGTGCGGGAAGGAACTCAAAGAAAGAGTTTATTCAATTTTTGGCAATCGCTCGAGGTTCAGCTTCAGAATTAAATACTCAGATACTATTGGGAGAAGCTTTTGGATATCTGGATCAATCTGAAGTAAGGCAATTAGAGTTGGAAATAACACACTGCATTAATATGATTAACAAGCTTCAGGAAAAACTTAAATAAATCATAATTGATCATTGTACAATCGTCAATGTGTCATTATACAATAAACAAAAACTAAAAGAATGAACGAAGCATATATAGTAGCCGCGAAACGCACAGCAGTAGGCAAAGCCAACCGGGGAGGATTCCGCTTTACACGCCCGGATGATCTGGCAGCAGCCGTTATCCAGGACTTGATGAAGGGCCTGCCCGAATTGGACAAGGAAAAAGTGGACGATGTAATCGTAGGGAACGCGATGCCTGAGGCTGAGCAGGGGCTCAATGTAGGGCGCCTGATCTCTTTGATGGGACTGAACACAGATAAAGTGCCCGGTGTAACGGTAAACCGCTATTGCGCCTCGGGACTGGAGACCATTGCCATTGCTACAGCCAAAATAAAGGCGGGAATGGCAGATTGCATCATAGCCGGAGGTACGGAGAGCATGAGCTATATCCCAATGGGTGGTTTTAAGGTAACGCCTAATTACGGTACGGCCCAGCACCACCCGGATTGGTACAACAATATGGGACTCACGGCAGAAGCGGTGGCAGAGAAGTACAAGGTAAGCCGAGAAGACCAGGATGCCTTCTCTTATCGCTCTCATCAGCGGGCGCTGGCTGCTATAAAGGAAGGCCGGTTCAAGGATGAAATTGTGCCCTATGAGGTTGAGCAGGTGTACCTGGATGAAAAAGAAAAACGCCAGACCCGTAAGTTTACGGTAGATATAGATGAGGGGCCACGTGCCGATACGTCTTTAGAAGTGCTGGCAAAACTGCGGCCCGTGTTTGCGGCCAAGGGCGTAGTTACTGCAGGCAACTCTTCGCAAACTTCTGACGGTGCTGCCTTTACGGTGATCATGAGCGACAAAATGGTAAAAGAATTAGGCCTTACCCCCATTGCCAGGCTGGTGTCTTATGCAGCAGCAGGTGTAGAGCCCCGCATTATGGGCATTGGCCCGGTACGGGCTATTCCCAAAGCCTTAAAGCAGGCGCAGATGAAACAGGACGACATAGAACTCATCGAATTGAACGAGGCTTTTGCATCTCAATCCTTGGCGGTGATCCGGGAGCTAGGTTTAAATGAAGACATTACGAACGTAAACGGGGGCGCCATTTCTATGGGGCATCCTTTGGGTTGTACCGGGGCCAAGCTTACCGTACAGGCCTTGCACGAATTAAAAAGGCGCAATCAGAAGTACGGCATGGTAACCATGTGTGTAGGCACGGGCCAGGGCGCAGCAGGGATTTTTGAGATGTTGTAAAACAGATCGTTAAGTAAAAAGAAGCGGCTTTTAGCCGCTTTTTTTATGTTTGGTTGTCCCCTTTCTTACTAGCTGTCCGTAGTAAAGTGTGGAGGCCTTACTTAACGATTAAAAAAACGATACGATGAAAAAAATACTATACAGCCTCTCCCTCTTATTGGGATTGAGTTTAGCAAGTTATGCGCAATCTACAACCTTAAGGGGTACCGTTCTGGACTCGGTGCAACAACCTGTAGAAGGAATGGCCGTCTTCTTTTATGAAAGCACTTCCAATTATGGTGGTAATATAAACACCATTCAAACATTAGAGTACGGGCCATCTCAGCTTTTTACATATACAAATGCCAATGGTGAATATACCTTTACGTGGCCTTGGAATTCGTTCGGAGATACTTTAGTAGTTGGCGTATTAGATTGTCAGGAAAATCTAATTTTAGATACAGAGCCCTATTCAATAGGGGATAGTATTGGTACAGTCAATTTTCAGGTGCCTTGCATCCCAGATACGTGTAAAATATTGATAGAGGAGTCTCATAATACTATACCAGGATACTGGAGCTATTATGCAGTTGCTTTGTTTCAGCCAAGTCATGGCAATCATTTGTGGGATTATGATAATAATATTCGAACAAGGCCTGTTGTCAGTAATCCCCAGTGGGCCATATGGTATCCTGATACCATGACTGTGCTATCTCCTACAGCACCGCATAAGGTATGTTATAGCCACTCCGCCTGCCCACCCACTTGCCTCGATACCGCCCGGTGTTCAGCGCATTTCTTTGTAGATCAGACTAATTCTATAAACTTTCAAGGACAAGTCATACTTTGGGAGAATAGTATAACACGTGGAACGACCAATTACTTCTGGGATTTTGGAGACGGAAATACTTCTAATGCTCAATACCCAACGCATACTTATGCAGATACAGGTGTGTATCTGGTATGTCTTACCATAACATCTGTTTTAGGAACAGATACCTGTACCGACACCTTCTGCGATTCGGTAGGTTTTGATGCCAACGGCAATCTGGTATACAAAACGGGTCAGCAGGGTTTCACGATTAATGTGATAGACCCCAAGACTGTAGGGTTAGAGGAAACGACACTAGAAAATAGTTTTAGTTTGTATCCAAATCCCAGCAATGGAAGTGTAAATCTACATTGGGAGGAGCACATTGAGGTTACTAAGGTGGAGTTAATGCACATCAATGGCCAATTGGTGCAAAGCGAGCAGGTTGAGCAAGCAAGTAACCTACAGTTGGAGGGTTTACAAAATGGACTGTATGTCTTACGTATTATGAGCGATCAAGGTGTAACAAGTCTTCGTTTGATGGTAGAATAAAGAACTCAAGATGTTAGCTTAAAACCGCAGATTCCCGGATAAATCTCATGGCTAGTCTATACTAGCCATGAGCATTTGTCTTTAAAAGATGACCGTACAATTACAAAAAACCATTAAAAGGTGTTTAAAGCATGATCAAAAGGCACAGTTTGAGCTGTACCAGTTGAGTTTTGATTGCCTTATGCAAACGTGTAGGCGCTACAAACGAAACAGGGATGATGCGCTGGCACTTTTAAATGATGGGTTCTTAAAAATCCTATTGAATTTGAAATCCTATGATGCCAAACAAGATTTTTTTCCCTGGGCCTCAACCATAATGGTGCGCACCGCTATCGATGATTACCGAAAGCACAAAGCGTATAAGAAGGAGACGGATTTGTCCGATAGTGACGTGGAACTGGAGGCATTAAACATGCAACAGCTACATCTGGATATTGTGGATCAGCTATCCGCTAAAGAAGTACAGGATATGATTTTTGAACTTCCCGAAAACGAACGGGTGGTGTTTAATCTTTTTGAATGGGAGGGATACAAGCATCAGGAGATTGCGGAGAAACTAGGGGTAACGGAACGCACGACCAAACGGTATTTAAGATCGGCCAAAATGCGGTTGAAAAAAATGATTGAAAAGCGAAGTGATTTAAGAAAGGTAATCTGATGGCAAGCATTTGGAAGAAAATAATAGAGAAAGTAAATAGTCTGCCAAAGGACGAAGCACATGCGGCTGATTGGGAAGCCATGCATGCAAAAATAGTGGCGCATCCGGATCTAAATGTGCCTAATAGACGTTTACGCTATTTACCTATTCTTTTGATTGGCCTGGCATTATTAACCCTGACGGGCGTTGGCATTGGCTATATGTGGTCCAATTCAGCTGAAAAAGTGGAGCGCGCTGTAAAACCGGTTCAATCTGAGTTGCCCCTTAGTGCCAGGACATCAACTGTTGAATTACCGGAAGAAGCGAATGCATCAAATGCCAACATAAGCCAAAAGGAAAGGATTACACCGAAGCCTGTTCCAAATAGCAAAAATACTATAGCAAATAAGCCGGCTTTGGTTAAATCGAAACCGGAAGAGTTCGTAAATGAAGAAGCCGGCCTAGATGAGGATGCATTAGAGCGTACTCTGTTAAAGGCTAAATCCCAGGTCACTTCATTAACAGCTGGTTCTCCAACCATGGAAAATGCTACAGAGCATTTTGCACAATCTGTTCAAGAACAATTAGGTTTGGACCATGAACAGCAGCCAGAAACAGCAAAAGAGGCTGAGGCTGTTGGTCCTCTTGAAGCAGAAGCCGAGAATGAAGAACCCTCCATAGTTCCTAAAACAGAGGAAGAAGTAAGTAGTACGGAAAAGAAGATGTCCCGGGATCTTAGTGAGCCAGATAACCATACAACTGACTCAAAAACAATGGAAGCTGAAACGGAAGAAGAGTTGCCTTCTAAGACAGACACAGCGTTGAGCATACCCTCCAAAGAAGAGATTCCGGAACAAGCGCCAGCTACCAATGCCCCTTCCTTTACAGAATTGGGCTTTAAGCTAAATGCGATTAATGCCAACGGACTGGTCCTAACGAATTTCCAAAGCGGTTTCATAGGTTATGGGGGTGGGTTTGATGTAGATTGGAGCAGCGGAAAATGGCTGATTAATACGGGGTTGTATGCTTATCAGTTAGAATATGATCCTTTTCAAACCGGTGCAATTGACCCGTCAGGTCTTGATACGAGCTATACATCGGTATGGGTAGTGTTAGGACCTAATCGAGGAGAATATGTTGATGTAATCACAGGTGTTGATACGGCTGCTGTAAATCTCAGGCAACAAATAAGCTACGTAGAAATGCCCATTCTGTTGGGCAGACGGTTTGAGTTTAACCGATACACCTTTGATATCTACGCAGGAACCTTATTAAATCAACTCGTTCAAAGCGGTAGCGGAGAAACAGCCGCAAGGCAATCGATGGGTGTTGATCTATTGTTTCAACCTTCCATTGCTTATCAATTAAGCGAAAGCTGGTCACTAAAGGCAAGAGTAGGTTTGCGCTATAGTTTGCTGAACCAAGATTTTAGAGCACAGCAGTTTTCCAATAATTTTCAAATAGGTGTAAGTTACCACCGGTAAATCCAAAGCTTAAAACGACCCCTTAGGTATTGTACTATTGTGTTACTATCCATCACAGTCGTTAGTACCGGGTTTTATAACAAGCTAACTGAAATGGTATAGTCATGCCTTTGGAAAGGCAAAACCTGCCTGTAAAACGCTATTGACCATTCAATAATTGACTTCTTGAACATTTCTGAGCATGGAGGGTAATTTATTATGCATGCATAGTTTATTTTCATATATTTGAAGGGCATCAGCTAGGGTGATGCGCGAACCGTTGCATAAGAAACTTAAATAGAAGATATCATGTCAGAAACGAATACCGCTCAAGAAAAATTCCTCAAAGGAGGAGCATTTATTATAGAAGAAAGCAAGGCGGAGGATATATTCATTCCCGAAGATTTTACGGAAGAACAATTCATGATGGCACAAGCCACATCAGATTTTGTCGACAAAGAAATTATGCCGCAACGCGAGCGCTTTGAAAAGAAAGATTATGCGTTTACCGAAGAGCTGATGAAGAAAGCCGGGGAACTGGGTTTGTTGGGGATTTCAGTAGCAGAAGAATATGGAGGCCTGGGTATGGATTTTAACACCAGTATGCTGGTGTGTGACCGCATCTCCGGCGTTAGCGGTTCTCTCAGTACGGCTTACGGAGCACATACTGGTATTGGTACGCTTCCTATTTCGCTCTACGGCAGCGAAGCGCAAAAGCAAAAATACCTGCCTAAATTGGCTACCGGCGAATGGATGGGGGCCTATTGCCTCACAGAACCCGGTGCGGGGTCGGATGCAAACTCGGGGAAAACCAAAGCGGAGCTTACGGAAGATGGCAAACACTATAAAATAAACGGGCAAAAGATCTGGATATCAAATGCGGGTTTTGCCAACCTTTTCATTGTTTTTGCCCGCATTGAAGACGATAAATATGTAACCGGTTTTATTGTGGAGCGCACTTATGAGGGCATTAGCTTTGGCGAAGAAGAGAACAAACTGGGCATCCGTGCCTCTTCAACCCGGCAGGTATTTTTCAATGATTGCCTTGTACCGGTTGAAAATCTTTTAGGGGAAAGGAATGGAGGTTTCAAAATAGCCATGAATGCCTTGAATTACGGACGTATAAAGTTGGCTGTAGCCTGCCTGGATGCGGGGAAACGGGTGATCACCCATTCTGTGCAATACGGTAATGAACGCAAGCAGTTTGGCTCACCTATTACCGCGTTTGGTGCTATAAAACATAAACTGGCCGAAATGACCACCAAAATATGGGTGGCAGAGAGTGCAACGTATCGGGCAGGGCAGGATGTTGAAGACCATATTGCTCGCTTAAAGGGAAACGGGGCAGGTACTTCAGAGTCAAAGCTCAAGGGAGTGGAAGAGTATGCGATTGAGTGTGCCTTACTTAAGGTGCTCGGTTCTGAAGCTGGAAGTTACATAGCTGATGAAGGGGTACAGATTTACGGAGGTATGGGCTATAGTGCGGATGCGCCTATGGAATCGGCTTACCGCGATGCGCGTATTGCACGTATTTACGAAGGTACGAACGAAATAAACCGGATGCACAGTGTAGGGATGTTGCTTAAAAAAGCCATGAAAGGCGAGCTGGACTTAATGGGTCCGGCCATGCAGGTGGGGGCCTCCCTTATGGAAATCCCCGATTTTGACACACCGGATTATACCGCACTTTTTGCAGAGGAAAAAGCACTTCTGCAAAACCTCAAGAAGGCGTTTTTAATGGTAGCTGGCAAAGCCGTAGAAAAGTATACGGTTGATATTGAGGGAGAGCAGGAGCTTTTGATGCATACGGCAGACATGCTGATAGAAATTTATGCAGCAGAGAGTGCCTTGTTGAGGGCCGAAAAACTGGCCGGGCGAAATGGCGAAGAAGCCACAGCCAACCAGATCGATATGGCGCGTTTGTACCTACACGATGCGATCGAAAAAGTAGGCCATGCAGGCCGTGAAGCGATTTATAGTTTCACAGAAGGAGATGAACAACGCATGATGCTTATGGGACTTAAGCGTTTTACCAAAGTGCAAAACCCGCTAAACGTTATTGAAGTGCGCAGGCGTATTGCCGATCGGGTGATTGCTGACAACAAGTACAATGCCTGATAGACTTCTGTTTTAGTTAAACAAAAATAATCCCCTTTTAAGGGGATTATTTTTTGCGTTCTACCGCAGTCAGACGTATTCTTTTTATATGGTTTTGCTTACCCTTGTTTAAAGAACTAAATGGAGCCCAGTAAGCGTGCAAGTTCATCTGCATCAAAAGGCTTGACAAAGAAATTGATCACATTGGGGTATTTAGTAGATTCTTCCAGGTCCAATTCACTGGTGCTGGAAGTTAGGATGGCTACTTTGTGCTTTCTGGCATCTCTTTGCATGGCTTGTAAAAATTGCCATCCATCCATAATGGGCATGTTCAGGTCGAGAAAAATGATATCCGGTGCCAGTTCCTCTAATTGGCCATATGCTTCTTCCGGGTCAGTAAAATCAAAAACCTGATGTTCGGGTGCTTTTATCTGAATATATTTCTTCATAATAAAGTTCGACATACTCTGATCGTCTACTAACATTATTCTTTTCATTCCTTTTGCATTGTAATTATCCCCTGCCTCTTATGGTGCTTAATGACGCGTCCTCAATACCCATAGGTGTTATAAAGCAATGAGAACACTGTAAAAGTATTAAGTTCTTGTTAATGCAGCTAAACTTTTCGATGTATTGCTTTATATGCAAATATGTGACCCTTATTTTGTCAGTTTTTTCATCCTTTTTTGCTCAAATGCTTTAAAAGTTTAGCACGTAGGCACACTTGAGAAAATGCTCTTTTTGAAATGCACCGGAACAACCCGGACCTTGCAGACAAAGGGCAATTCCGCCTGCCTGGTGTAAATGAGTGAATCATTACTTTCGCAACATGATTTCGCTTAAACCTTTTAGGGCTGTAAGGCCACCGCGCGACAAAGCTTATCTCGTGGCTACGCGCTCTTACTTATCTTATACGGAGGGGGAGTTGGACGAAAAACTTCGAAACAATCCCTATACCTTTTTACACGTGATCAACCCTAAGAAAGGGCGGAAAATGCCCTTTGGGCGGGATAAATATAGACTGGTTAAAGAGAACTTTGAAGATTTTAAGACCACTGGAATACTCAGGCAGGATGCAAAACCATGCTATTACATCTACCGCCAGGTAAAAGAGGGGAATGAGTATATAGGTTTGGTGGCTGCGGTGGCAGTAGCCGATTATGAGGCAGGTAAAATAAAGCGGCACGAAAAAACCCTGACGCAACGTGAACGTATGTTTGCCGATTACCTGGAGGAGACCGGGTTTAATGCTGAGCCGGTGTTGCTTACTTACCGCGATGACCTGCGCCTGAACAAGCTTTATGCACACTACATAAAAGAACGCTCGGAGTATGAGTTTACCAGCACAGACCGGGTGCTGCATCAGTTGTGGATAGTAGAGTCTGAAGAAGAGCAAGCCTTAATTGCTGAGGTGTTTGCCCAACAAGAGGCGCTATATATAGCTGATGGGCATCATCGCAGCGCCAGTTCATATGCCCTGTCGGATCGCGTGAAAAAGGAGGGATTGGATCTACCGGGAGCAGGTCACTTCATGGCTTTTTTGATTGGGGAAGAGCAAATGAAAGTGTATGAGTTTAACCGCCTGGTAAAAGGCTTGAACGGGCTTACAGGCGAAGCGTTTCTGGAACAGCTGAATGCACAGTTCCTGGTGGAGGCAAAAGGTGAAATACCCTATAAGCCGGAAAAGTTGCATGAATTGGGGATGTACTATAAAGGTGGCTGGTTCAAGCTTGTTCCGCGTACCGGAACTTTTGATCCGCAGCACCCCGTAGAACATCTGGATGCCCAGATCCTGTCTAAGAATATCTTAAAACCTATTTTGGGAATACTGAACCCAAAAACTGACGTGCGTGTGGGTTTTCTACCTGGTACGGAAGGTGTGGAGGCACTGATGGCAAAAGTGGATGATGGAGATTGCGATGTGGCTTTTTCATTGTATCCTGTGAGTATTGCACAAATAAAAAGCGTAGCTGATGCGGGAAAAACCATGCCTCCTAAAAGCACATACATCGAACCCAAACTGCGCAGCGGGCTATTGGTGTATAAGATTGACTAATTAAACAGCATATTTACCGGGCATGGAAAAAAGGATTGCGGAAAACATTGAGCGTTTTAGAAGTGAATTGCCGGAAGAGGTGCAGTTGATCGCGGTGAGTAAGACCAAACCGAACGAAGCGGTTATGGAAGCTTACCGGGCGGGGCACAGGGTGTTTGGAGAAAACCGTGTTCAGGAATTAGTGGAGAAGTATGAGGCCTTGCCTAAGGATATCGCCTGGCATATGATAGGCCATGTACAAAGCAATAAAATAAAGTATTTTGCTCCTTTTGTAAACCTTGTGCACGGTATGGATAAGCCCAAGCGCCTGAAAGAATTGAATAAAGAAGCAGAAAAATGCGGCCGCGTTATAGATTGCCTTATTCAGGTGCATATAGCAAAGGAAGAAAGCAAATTTGGCTTTGATTATGAGGAGGCTTTTGCCCTTCTGGAGCAAAAACCTGCTGAACGTTACCCGCATCTGCGCATATGTGGACTGATGGGGATGGCCACCAACACGAATGAAGAGCATATAGTGCGTGAAGAGTTTGCCGGCTTGAAAAGGTTTTTTGACAAAGTGAAGCAGGCCTTTGACCTGCCTCACTTTGATGTACTTAGTATGGGGATGAGCAACGATTACCAAATAGCTATTGAAGAAGGAAGTACCATGGTACGTATTGGTTCCTCAATTTTTGGCAGTCGTCAGTAAGCAAAACCGTCCAGGTAAATACCTATTTTGAACTGGATGCTGGGCCTGAATCCTGAATAGGCAATGCCGTTAAACTGGTCTTCTATTTCATAACCATTCGGGATGGCATTATCCGAAACCAGGTCCCGGTAGCTGAAACCCACCCCAAAGTCAACCACGAAATAATTTGCGATGTATTCAAAATTTATCCTTGCATCATATCCAAGGCGGCTGGCTTTATAGGTACGTTCAATATCCTGTAAAGTGTATACGGTAGAGCCATCTTCTATGGAGGCTACCCATTCTGTAGAGATATAGGGTAATTTATAATGCTGAAAAACAGGCCCGTGTACCAGGGAGAAAAACACCTTATCCTTGCCCGAAATATAAAATTTATGGTTTCCTTTTAGCTGGTAACCGTTTATGGGCACGGTGCCTTCATCAAAGGCGTTGTTTCCTACATTGTATTGCCCATACACGGAACCGTACCCGAGGATAAAGGCATTTCGGTTGAGCCGGTAATGCCCTTCCAGCGCAAAAGTGTTTACCACAAAATCCGTAACCGACCAGCCTATGCCATAACGTGCTTTGGGGTAGATCTCGCCATAGGCGGCTTTTCTGGAAGATTGGGCATGCGTGGAAAGTGAGAGACCAAATGTGCAAACGCTAAAAAGGGAGATAAAGAAAGCTCTTTTCATATGCGGCTAAGAAAGGTTAGCTGACCATTGTGGTAACGGTATTGCTCTAAGCCGGTTCTGGTACCTATAAGCATAAGGTTGCCGTTGGGGATAATGTCTACTGCATCTACATCAGTTTCATGTCTGATAAGCCTGGGGCTTTCGGGTTGATTGATGTCATACACCTTTATACCGTCATCACATACCAGAAGAGTATCGCCATATAAACCGAGCCCTTTCGGACTGGTCATTTCCAGTGAGTTTATAAGGCGGATGTTCCGCAGATCCCGTACATCCAACACATCCATCTGGTTTACGCCCCGCCAACAGCGCCCTCCACCGATTTCGGTATGTAAGGTTACGTAGGCATGGGTTTGGTTGGCTACCACGGGGTCGCAGGATACCACATGTTCGTACCCGCTGAGGTACTGCACCTGCGGGGCATCCGATACATCATAGACCAGCATGCCGGATTGGGTTCCGATAAAAACGGTAGCGTTGTCGCGGGCAAAAATGGTTTCTACGTTGGCGCCTACTTCCTGGTCTTTAAGGTACTGCACATTATTGGGGTTGGAGATGTCAAACACTTTCAGTTTGCTGCCATTTACGGCAAAAAGGTGCCCGCTGGCTATGGTGAAGCGCGCCAGAGAGCCGCCCTGACCTTGAGAACCACCATCTACAAGACTGCCTTCTGAGCTGCTGTCTGCACTACAGGAACTGAGTGCCCAGCATATGCATAAAACGGGAATTAAAACTATATTTTTCATGGTAATGCTTTATTAGATTTTTTATTCTTTTTCTTCCCAGCGTACGATCACGGTATTTTCAGGTCGGTTTTCAGTAAGGAATTCACTGGGTACGCGGCCAAAATCGGGTGGCACTACTTCGGGGAAAACATTCCGTTGACGGTCAAAAGTAGTGATGCCCTGCCCGTCATAATCCAGGGATACCAGGTCAACCGAGTTGTCGGCATACATAACCCCGTTTTTTATAGCGATGTCAATATTGCCGGGAATGTTTAAAAACGCGATAGCAGTAGGATTGGTAGGGTCGCTGTTATCAAAAACGTGTACCCCCCGGTAGCGCTCGTTTATGTAGAGCATGCTGCCGTAAATGTAAATTTTACCTGCTTGTTTGATCTCTCTTGGCGGAAGAACGGCCAGGGATTTTTCAAGGTCAGCGCGCTGCATGAGCACAGGTGTGTAAGCGGTAAGCGGGATCTCTTCAACCGGTTCCACCAGGCAGGAAGAAAGGGAGAGAAGGACCATAAGAACGAGGATTTTTTTCATGTTGAAGCGCATTAAAGGTTTGATGAGAAACACGAAAATAGGCGGCAAAAGGTTGGGAAGGATTAAAACTTTACCCGGTTTTTGCGGTAGTGTAAGTAGTCGAAATCTACTCCAAAGCGCAAGGCAGGGTTAAATTTTGCAAAGTTTTCTATACCCCCGGCAAATTCTATACGCAAGGCATGAAAAATGTTGTCTACGCCTATAAAGAATTCCAGAAACTGGGTTTGCGTGTAGTTGTTCAGGTAGTTAAATCCAAGCAAAGAGTGAAGGTTCGAATACCGCAGAAAGCGGGATTTGGAAAACAGGAAGCCGTCAAAGTCGTGTTCAAAGTGTAATTCAAAAAAGCAGTCATTGCTGCTGTAATCGTAATAGGGGAGCGTGCTGAATTGCTTAATCAGCGCGGTGCGGTCTACTACGGGTTGTAAAAAGAAGATCTGAACCCCGTCAAAATGCTTGAAATCTACAAAGGGAATAGCCTCTCTATTTACGAATTTCCCCCCGCTTATGTCAAAGCTGGATACCCCGATATTCCCCACTCGTATGTTGAAGTTTATGCCCCCGCTAAGCAGATCGTAATTGGTTTCACTAAAGGAAGAAGCAAAGCCTTTGCGCCAGTTAAAATAGAGTTCAGGGCTGGGTACTCTGAGGTTGTATTTACGCCCGTTAACAACTTTGTACAATTGTTGAAACTGGTAAAAAATACTTAGCTCACCGGTAAGTGCCCGGTGCGGAGTAAACCCATTGCTGAAAATAATGGGGGGGCGGTTTATGTTGTTAAAGGTGAAGTCGTCTGCATTGCCTGTGATGGTAAAGTCAGTGCGGTTAAAAAGCGGTTGGCGGTAAGCATATTCCAAACTGGTACTGATATCAAACCCATTAAAGAGTTCCCACGTATGGCTGGCTTTTGCATAATCTTTTTGATACAACTTCAGGAAGTTGTTTCCGAGGAAAAGGCTGTAAAAACTGTTCAATACCGGCAGTATAGGTTCATCTTCGTTAAACTGGGCGTAGGTATGCCCGCCTTCCAGCTCCAATTCATTTGGCTCTAAAAGATCGTAGAACCAGGTGAGGCGCAGGCGGTATTTTCCCCTGTCGTCTGCAAAACCGTAACGCAGTTCAGGGGTAAGCGTGAGGTCTCCTTTGGGCCTGTGAAAGGTGATGGGCAGGTCGTAACGCAGGTAAAGCCCTTCTATTGTATTGTATCCCAGGGCGTAATATACAGGGTCTACATACAGGCTGTACTCTTTAAAGTGCCGGTGGTATTTGGAGTAAAGTATTTCATGTGTTTTCCATTGGAATTCCTGGTATAAACCTTCTTCCCCTTCGGGGAAATTGCCTGAGATTTGTGCATTGTTGCTTTGGGTATAGAGCAAATGTCGCTCGGCATCACTTAATGGCTCCGATCTGAACCCGAGCCAGCGGGCATGGTCAGAGAAAATGTCTTCTTTTTCAATATGCTGCACCAGCCGACCCTTTATCTTCATGTCCCATGGATTTCGATAAACCAGGCTGTCGTACATTACTTCTGTTTCGTAAAGGCCCCCGTAACCAGCAATGTCTATGCGGTACATCAGGTTGAGGTCAAATTGCGTATACCGGTTTTTATGGTAACCAAAATTCTGCACTACGTGAATACTGTCTACAAACTCCAATTGGGTTTCGGGCGATATATTAAAATCGCTATAAGCTACCCTGAAGGTAGAATCATATAAGGCGAGGAAGCCTTGCAATACTGCCTCGTACGGGCGTTGAGGGGAAAAGCCAATCAAATATACTTTTCGGCCGTTTTCGTAATAAGTACCCAGGGGAGTGTAGTGGTAGTAAGTATGCCCTGCCCCCCCGATCGGTGAGTAATAGCCCCGGTTTGAAATGGCTTCAAAATAAATCTTATCGTGATAGAGATTGAGGTCGAAATCGCGGGCGTAGTTCCAATCTTTAACCATTAAGGAGCCTCCGCTTTGCCAGGCCTGTACCTCTTCCATGAAGCGCTTTTTATTTTGGTAGGCAACTTTCGTGTAGCGCTCCCCAACGTATACCAGGCCGGTATCTTTTTTTTCAGGCACATACTTCCCGCTAATAAAAGGAATGTTAAAGGGCACCTTTTTTATATACCCCCGGTTTTTTTTGTAGGCACCGGCCGTGTAGGCGGTATAATGCAATTCGTTAAGCAGGCGTTGCCCTATTGCTTTGGTGATGATGCTATCTGCATTAAAACCGGAGGCTTCTACCGGGTTTAGGTAAATCTGGAGCTCCTCGGCATAATTGTATTGAAGGGAAAAGCTACGTGGCTCAAAACCCTGTGCCCTAACTAAAAGGGTATTAGGTTGCTCATCCAGCGGTATTCTGAATGCACCCTCCTCATCGGTATAATACACGCGAGGGCTGTGGTTTGGCTTGAGGATAGCGTTTGTTAAGGGCTTTTCTTGCGCATCGAATACCCTTCCTTTAAGTACGCTCATCTGCCCGTTTAGCACAGGTGCATGGCCTAATAGCAACAGGGCCAGGTATAGAAATACACAAGAACGTTGTAAAAGATTTGGGTTTAGCATAGGCAAAAGCAAAGAAACGACATCGGGCGATTAATCGGGTAAAAGAATTTGCTGCTTAACACGTGAATAAGCCGTGGAGGAAGGCTCTTTTTCTATCTTCGCGCGGTGTTTTGCGTATTGGATATAGAATCGTCCGGAGGCCCTTTTGGCAAAGAGGCCATCATAGAAATAGCCCTGTTTAAATATGACGGGCAGGAGGTGCTTGATCAACTCATAAGCTTGGTGCATCCGCACCGTGAAGTACAGGCTTTTGTAACCAAAATGACGGGCATCAGCAATAAAATGCTGGTCCGTGCACCCCGTTTCCAGGAGATCGCCAAACGCATTATCGAAATCACGGAAGATAGTATACTGGTGGGCCATAACGTGGCTTTTGATTACCGCATGCTGCGCCAGGAGTATGGCCGGCTGGGGTATACCTATGAGCGGAAAACATTGGATACCATTGGGCTGAGTGAAGAATTGATCCCCGGACTTTCCGCTTATGGCCTGGATAAAGTGGCCAAAGAACTGGGCATCCTCAATACAAACAAACACCGGGCAGAAGGAGATGCCCGCACTACCCTGGAGCTTTTCAGGATCCTACAGGAGAAAGACCGGGAGAAAAACATTGGGGTGTTAGGGCAAAGTGTTAGGGCCAATAATTATACAGACGATAAGGTAAACGATCTGCTTCGCTCGGTAAAGAAAAACCGGGGCTTGTATTACTTGCACGATCAGCAGGGGAAATTGCTCTATATAGGAGCATCGGCCAATATAAAAGGGAGCCTCGGTAAGGTGCTTATTGCAGACAGCGAGGCGGGCAGGCAATTGCGCAGCGAAGCCCATAGTGTACGCATGGAGCTTACCGGGAACAGCCTGGTTGCGGCCATTAAACACCAGGAGGAACTGAGCCGGGCAAAACCTCCTTACAACAGCAAAAAGCAATTGAATTTCGACACTGGGATCTACCTGGATATGAGGGGAACATCCCCTGTGCTCTACGCCCGGCCATTGGATCAGATGGGGAGAAAAAGACCCCTTTGTAAAGTGGAGCATATGAAAAAAGCCCTTCGGCTGATCCGGATGTACAAGCGTTTTTACAGAAGCCCGGAGAAACGTGATGCATTGCTGCGGTACTTAAAGAAACTACCTGATCAGGCGGTTTTTACCGCTAAGGGGAGAAAAACGGGCGAACGTTGCGCTTTTGTATTGAGCGAGGCAAGCTTTAAAGGCTACTTTTACTATAACCTAAACCAAAAGCTAACCTCAAAAACCTTTTTGGAACACAACATTTCCCCTATTAAAAGCCAAAAGCCGGCTTTGCAATGGCTAAAACAATCCCTGTTGGCGGGAGAGGTAGAGTGGCTTGAACCGGCTTATTAGTCAGTTTGTTTGCCTGGTTGTTTCTTAAAAGAGGGAATATCCCAGGCCCAGCATGATCATATTGTTGCGGGCATCGGCCTGGTAGGTTTCGCCTTCAATAGTTACGGAATCGGCATGCTGTCCAAAAGGTCCTTCATAACGCAGTTCAATGCTCAGTGGACCAAGGTCTAAGCCTACCCCAGCCTGGTAGCCGAACGTTGCATCTTTCAGGCTTTGGCTAAAAGCATCATCAGGTTTGCTGATGGCAAAAGTAGCTACGGGGCCTACCCCCAGGCGAAGGGGACCGAGTTTAGCTCCAACAATTACCGGTACATCAAACCTGCTGTAATCTACTTCAAGTGTTTTTTCCGTCCCCCCGTTATCGGTGTATACGATCTCACTGTTTTGAAAAGTGTACAGCAGTTCGGGTTGTACAAAGAACGTAGCAATTTTTATACGCCCATATACCCCTGCATGGTAACCTAGTTTACGGTCACCGCTTTCAACGGATTGTATGGTATTGCTTCCGTCTTCAAAATCCTGCACCGTTACATCATGCAGGTTAACGCCTCCCCGTAAACCCAACTCAAAGATCTGGGCGTTTCCCGCAAGGGCAGAAAGACATAGGGCTAAACAAAAAAAAGCATTCCTCATCATGGGTTCAGATAGTTTAAAATGTTGGTTTCTATTCTCTGATCGATGTCTTGCGCATCGGGCTTTTCAAATTTCAGGCCAGTGATCGATTCATAGAGTTCAACGTATCGAGTGCTGATCTGTTCGATGAAAGCTTCTGTCATTTCGGGCACTTGTTGTCCTGCCTTTCCCTGGAAGCCATTTTCGATCAGCCACTGGCGGACAAATTCTTTGGAAAGTTGTTTTTGAGGCAGGCCATGCTCCAAATTGTGATGATACGTATCCGCATAAAAGTAACGACTGCTGTCGGGAGTGTGTATTTCATCGATCAGGATGATCTCTCCTTCCTTGTTTTTGCCAAACTCGTATTTGGTGTCTACCAGCAGCAAGCCTTGCTTTAAAGCGAATTCCTGGCCCCGGGCAAAGAGCTTCCGGGTATATTGTTCCAGGGCTTTGTACTCTGCTTCATCCACAATGCCCTTTTCCAGTATTTCATCCCGGCTTATGTCCTCATCGTGCAGGCCTGCATCTGCCTTGGTAGTAGGGGTAATAATGGGCTCCGTAAAGGCTTCGTTCTCACGCATCCCTTCGGGCAGGTCAATGCCACATAGGCTTCGGGAACCCCCTTTGTAGGTGCGCCAGGCATGTCCGGTCAAAAAACCACGGATCACCATTTCTACTTTAAATGGCGTTGCCTTAATGCCAACGGTTACCTGTGGGTCAGGGGTGGCCAGCTTCCAATTGGGTACAATGTCAGCCGTGAGGTCTAAAAACCTTCCGGCAATTTGGTTTAACACCTGTCCCTTATAAGGGATTCCCTTCGGGAGAACCACATCGAAAGCAGATAGGCGATCGCTGGCCACCATAACCAAAAGGTCTTCTCCAATGGTATATACATCACGTACTTTTCCGCGGTAGAAATGCGTTTGTCCCGGAAAGGTGAAACGGGTTTCCTTAAGCGCTTTCATGCTCTTCGTATGCTTTAATGATTTGTTTTACCAACTGATGGCGGATCACGTCTTCTTCTTTGAGGTAGATGACGTCTATGCCCTCAATGTCTTTTAAGTAACGGATCGCTTCAACTAAGCCGGAGGCCTGCTTTCGCGGAAGGTCGATCTGGCTGCTGTCGCCTGTAATAATAAATTTTGCATCTCCTCCCATTCGGGTAAGGAACATCTTCATCTGCGCGGTAGTTGTGTTCTGCGCTTCGTCAAGGATCACAAAAGCACGATCCAGGGTTCGTCCCCGCATAAAGGCCAGTGGAGCGATCTGGATAACCCCGCTTTCAATATAAAAACTGAGTTTCTCAGGAGGGATCATATCCCGCAACGCATCGTATAGGGGTTGCATATAGGGATCGAGCTTTTCTTTCAGGTCTCCGGGTAAAAAACCCAGGTTCTCTCCTGCTTCCACTGCCGGGCGGGTAAGGATGATACGCCTGATCTCCCTGTTTTTCAGCGCTCTTACCGCCAGGGCTACAGCGGTGTAGGTTTTTCCCGTTCCGGCCGGACCAATGGCAAAAAGCATGTCGTTTTTGTCAATAGAGGAAAGCATTTTGCGTTGGTTCTTGGTACGCGCTTTAATGGCTGTGCCGTTGGTCCCGAATAGGATTACATCGCTTTTGGCATCCGCTACTTTCGGGTCCAGCATTTCATCTTTTAAAATGCGCTCCAATTGGTTCGCAGATAAGGAGTTATAGCGGTGTAAGTGGTCGGTGATCTCTGCAATTTTGGAAGTAAAGGCTTCGATCTGTTCTTCCGGGCCATTGATTTTAAGCGTATGTCCCCGGGCGGTTATTTTGAGTTCCGGGTAATACGTTTTGATCAGGTTGAGGTACTGGTTGTTGCTGCCATAGAGTTCTCTCGGGTCGGTGTTTTCTATCAGGATGTTCTTCTCTATCAAACTATTAGAATAAGTATTAAAAGGGTCGATGCGTGAGAGCAGTAAAAGCTATAATTTTGGCACAAAGAAACAAATTTTG
This sequence comes from Owenweeksia sp., assembly GCA_028285465.1. Lineage (GTDB taxonomy): Bacteria > Bacteroidota > Bacteroidia > Flavobacteriales > Schleiferiaceae > JANQPD01. Next base: position 25,618 of record JANQPD010000007.1, read on the forward strand.
CAAGCGTTGTGCTTGCTTAAAATCGCTTTTGGGCAATTCATGGCCATTGTAACGCTTACTTCAGATTACGGTTCTAAAGATCCTTACCTTTCTTCCCTCAAAGGTACGCTGCTGGGGCATAATGCAGACCTGCAGTTGGTAGACATCACACATGAAATCACCCCCTTTAATACCATGGAGACCGCCTTTATATTGCACCAGGCATACCGGCATTTTCCTAAAGGTACGGTACACCTCATCAGCGTACAGGAAGTAAACCCTGGCGAAACCCTGGTAGCCCTGTCTATGGATGATCACTTTTTCTTGTGTGCAGACAACGGCATTTTAAGCCTGGTGAATCCCGATGTGCGGATGAACCAGATGGTAGCCATTGATTTTAGGGAAGAACAGCGCACCAAGCTCTTTCCGAGCAGGGATGTATTGGCCAAAGCAGCTGCGCACCTGGCCAAAGGAGGGGCCATAGGTTTGTTGGGAAGGAGCCTGAAAGAGATCAAAGAAAGCACGGTGATCAGGCCACGCTTAACCAATGAGGGGTCTATGATTTTGGGCAATGTGCTTTACGTTGATAATTTTGGCAACTTGATTACGAATATTTCTAAAAAATTCTTCACCGAGAACCGCAAGGAGCGCCCTTTCGAGATTGCTTTACCCCGCAGACATAAAGTGCACAAGATCAGGCAGTACTACCATGAAGAGGCACAAGGAGGCGTTGTGGCGATCTTTAATGCACAGGGCTTTTTGGAAATAGCGATTAACGGTGCCGGAAACAAGGCCTTTAACGGGGCCAATACTTTACTGGGTGTAGGTGTAATGGACCCGATAACCATTAATTTTACATGATCGTACGCATTGTTAAAATGAGTTTCCATCCCGAAAAGGTGGACGACTTTCTGCAAAACTTTGAAAAGCATAAAGAAGCCATTCGGGCATTTGAAGGCTGTAGCTACCTGGAGTTGTTACGGGAAGAAAAGCACCCAAACGTATATTTTACCCATAGCTATTGGCAAGAAGCGACACATTTGCAGGCATACCGGCAATCTTCCCTTTTTAAAAGCGTTTGGGCCTTTACGAGAACCCTGTTTAACGAGGCTCCTGAGGCATGGAGCTTAACATCTGTTAAAACCTTACGTTGATGTGGGCATTGACCTTAAAAGAGATCCGCAGTTTCTTCGGCAGCATTACCGGCTATGTGGTGATAGGCGTTTACCTGCTTATCAATAGTTGCATACTCTGGCTGCTGCCCGGTAGCTTTAATGTGCTGGATGGAGGCTATGCTGCCCTGGATAACCTCTTTATTATTTCTCCCTGGGTGTTTATGTTCCTGATACCGGCCATTACCATGCGGGTTTTTGCAGACGAAAAAAAAGCAGGGACCATGGAACTTTTACTTACCAGGCCTATCACAGATCTGCAGATCGTGTTGGCTAAGTACCTCGCGGGTCTGGTACTGGTTGTTTTTTCAGTATTGCCTACCCTGATCTATTACTTTTCTGTGTATCAGCTAGGCAACCCACCGGGCAATATAGACAGTGGAGGTACTTTTGGAAGTTACATAGGCCTGGTGCTGCTCGGGGGGAGCTATGTAGCCCTGGGTGTTTTTTCGAGTGCCCTTACCGAAAACCAGATCGTAGCTTTCTTACTTGCGATGTTCCTTTGTTTTTTCTTTTATTTCGGATTTGATCAGATCGCTGAATTAATGCCTGTTTCAGCATTGAACCTGTTTGTTTTGGGCCTTGGGATCAATGAACATTACAACTCGCTGAGCAGGGGTGTTATCGACAGCCGTGATTTGCTGTACTTCTTTTCGCTGATCGTAATTTTTGCGCTGGCTACCCGCCTTGCGCTGCAAAGCAGAAAATGGTAATGAGCAGCAGAAAGAGAAAAGACCTTACCCGCTTTGCATTAATACTGGGCATTTTGATATTGCTCAATGTGATTGGAAGCCTTCGTTTTTTCCGGATAGACCTTACTACGGAAAAGCGTTTCAGTTTGTCTGAATCTACGATCCGTCTTCTTGAAGAATTGGATGATAGGGTGTATGCCAAAGTATACCTGGAAGGCGATCTCCCCTCGGGGTTTCAACGTCTTCAGCGCGAAACCAAACAAATGCTGATAGAACTACGGGCGTACAACAAAAACCTGGAATTTGAATTCATTGACCCGGCCTCTTCCGAAGACGATAAAATAAACCAGGAAGTAGCCCAGCAACTTCAGTTTAAAGGATTGCGGCCAACACGGGTGCAGGTAGAGGAAAAGACCGGAAGCAAAACCCTCACGGTTTTTCCGGGTGCTATCTTAAACCTGGGGGATGAAGAAGTAGCCGTTCCTTTACTTATCGATCAACTGGCTACCGCTCCGCAAGCACAGATAAACGCTTCTATACAAAACCTGGAATACGCGTTGGCCAATGCCATAAGGCGCCTAACTACCACGCTAAAGCCCAGTATTGCCTTTTTACAAGGGCATGGTGAACTTGAACCGCGCTATGTAGTGGATTTTGCACGTACCCTAAGCGAGCATTATACGGTAGACAAGTTTGATATCCGCAATTATAAAGTAGACAGCACAAACCAAAGCCTGAGCATTACCGGTCAGCAGGTGCGTTTAAATCGCTTTGATGCGCTGATCATAGCCAAGCCTACGCGGGCTTTTTCGGATCTTGACAAATACCTTCTCGATCAATACATCATGAGTGGAGGCAAGATATTGTGGTGTGTAGATGCCGTACATGCCGAGATCGACAGCCTCAGCAGTGCCGCGCAATTCCTGGCTTTCCCGCGCTTAAACCAACTCAAGCTGGATGACATGCTCTTCAAGTATGGCGTACGCGTAAATACAAACCTGGTAATGGATATGGTGGCAGCCGGCTTAAATGACCAAAAGCAAATACGCCCCTGGGTGTACTGGCCGCTTATAATGCCGCAAGTAAAACACCCCATTACAAAAGACCTCAATGCCGTAAAGCTTGAATTTGCTTCTACCCTGGATACCATTATTGCCCCCGGAGTGCACAAAACCTTTCTGCTCAAGACTTCTCCTTACTCAAGAACCGCACAAGCCCCTCACATGGTAAGTTTGGGTGAATTTTATAAGGAACAAGACGAAAGAGCCTTTACCAAATCCTCCTTGCCGGTAGCCGTATTGCTGGAAGGAACCTTTGAATCCATTTATAAGAACCGTTTAAAGCCAAAAGAAAACGCGGGCCAACAGCTGAATGTACTTGAGCAAAGCAGGCATACGCAAATGATCGTAATCGGAGACGGTGATATTATTAAGAACCAGTTGAATGTAGTAGATCCCAATATCGAAAGAGGCTTTCCGCTTCCCCTGGGGTATGACCAGTTCACCGGGCAGCAATACGGGAATAAAGACTTTCTGCTAAATGCCATAGATTATATGCTTGACGATACCGGTCTTATTTCCATCCGTTCACGCGAATTGAAAATACGCTTGCTCGATTTCAACAAAGTGAAGGAAAAGCGCTTGTACTGGCAGCTTATGAATACCTTACTTCCGGTCGGAACAATGTTGCTTTTCGGCCTGCTTTATACTTTCTTAAGAAAGAAAAAATACAGTTAAACTACATGAAAAAGAATCTTCTATACTTATTGGTTTTCGTTGTCCTGCTTGCTCTGGCGGGATACCTCATTCTCGATAAAGAAGGAAAATCAACCCTCGAGCGTACCCAAAACTATGATTTCACCATTTCCGATACCGCCTCTGTAGACAAGATCGTGATTTCCGATAAAAAACCCAGTTCAGTAACCCTTACCCGCGAAAACGGTGGCTGGGTAGTAAACAACAGCGGGCGTGCCCGGAAGGATGCTATAAACACTTTGTTGCTTACGTTTTACCGCATGGAGATGCGTAATTTTTTACCCGATAGAATGAAGGAGACCGCGTTAAAGCGTATGGCCGTTTACGGAAAAAAGGTAGAAGTGTATAAAAACGGGGTGCCCTTCAAAACGTTTTATGTAGGTACCGAATCACAGGATGAAATGGCAACCTATATGATGATCGAAGGCTCAGACGCCCCCTATGCCGTACATATCCCGGGGTTCAATGGGTACCTTTCTTCTCGCTTTTTTGCAGATGCTTCCCTGTGGAGGAGTCGCGAGATCTTCAGTATTCCGGCTAATCGTATCCGCAAAGTAGAACTTCTTTATCCAAAAGATCCTGCACAGAGCTTTAGCGTAAACCGCTTTTCGGCAGATAGCCTGTATGTGTTAAAAACAGCCAGCAATCAGGTGATGCAAAGCGTAAACCGGGTAAACGTAAAACTTTACCTGGGCATTTTTGATAAGCTCAGCTATGAAGGCGCAATTGTAGAAACGGACCCCATTTGGGGCAGGCGCGACTCCCTGCTGGCGAGCACGCCCGTGTTTACCCTTACGGTAACCGATACAGAAGGCGAGCGCAAAACGTTAAGTGGTTATCACATCGTGGCGCCACCCGAAAACTTCGATACAAATCCGGAAACCAGCATGTACGACCCGGACAGGCTGCACGGCTTTATCGACAACAAGCGCATGGTGCTTTTGCAGTATTACGGCTTAAAAAGTGCCTTGATCAGGCCCGACTTTTTTCGGTAAAAGCCCCAACTTGTTAAAAATTATTGAAAATTTAGCGCGTAAAAGGCGTGTAAATCCCTCTATATTTGTGGGCATTATGCACTTTTTTGACCTCCATTTAAAAAGGTCTTAATCAGATAAAACCAGTACTGAAACATGAAGTTTATTGTATCGAGCGGAAGCCTGCTAAAGCAATTGCAAATAGCAGGGGGTGTGCTGAACAACAACAATACACTCGCTATATTAGATAATTTCCTATTCGACCTGAAAGGGGGTATGCTCACGATATCCGCCTCGGACCTGGAAACTACCATAAGTGCCGCTCTTGAAGTGGATAGCACCGATGAAGGCATTGCGGCTATCCCTGCGCGTTTGCTTTTGGATAGCTTAAAAGCACTGCCCGAACAGCCCGTAACTTTCGTGATCGATCTGCAGGCAAACTCAGTTGAGTTAAGCTCTGACTATGGAAAATATTCCCTGGCCTGTATAGACGGAGACGAATTCCCACGTCTCCCCGAGATGGAAGATACCAGTACTACCGTTTTACCCGGTGAGATCTTGGCCACAGCCATAAACAAAACCTTGTTTGCTGCCGGTAATGACGAATTGCGCCCCGTGATGTCCGGTGTGTTTTTTCAGTTCAATAGCAGTAACCTCACGTTTGTAGCTACCGATGCGCACAAATTAGTGCGGTACCGCAGAAACGATTTCAAAAGCGATAATACCGCCGAGTTTATCTTGCCGCGTAAGCCTCTGAATATTTTAAAATCCGTATTGGTAAGTACGGGCAATGAAGTGCAGATCATCTACAACGATACGAATGTACGCTTTGAGTTTGACCACATCATTCTCACCTGTCGTTTGATTGACGGCAAATACCCGAACTATGAGGCCGTGATCCCCAAAGACAACCCCAATGCCATGGAAATTGAGCGGGGTATTTTCCACAATTCAGTAAGGCGGGTGGCGATATTTTCCAATAAAACTACGCACCAGGTACGTTTGAAAATGGCCGGATCTGAGTTACAGATCTCAGCTGAAGACCTTGATTTCAGCAATAAAGCTCATGAGCGTTTAAATTGTAACTACCAGGGAGAAGACATGGAAATCGGGTTTAACAGCAAATTCTTACTGGAGATGCTCAGCAACCTGGATTCAGATAACATCACGCTGGAAATGTCGGCTCCTAACCGGGCGGGGATCATACTGCCAAATGATAGCCTGGAAGAAGGAGAGGATATTCTGATGCTGGTAATGCCGGTAATGCTAAACAGCTAAAAAGTCTTCAAAGTAGTACGCTTATGCAATTATTGGTTATAGGCGATGTACACGCCTGTTACTATACGCTGCAGAAGCTGGTCAAAAACTACTGGGATCCGGCACAAACCGTGTTGATCCAACTCGGAGACCTCATTAATAAAGGCCCTCATACCGCTCATAGCATTCATTTCTTTATGCGGCTGCAGGAGCAGCATCCCGGTAAGGTCATATGGCTCAGGGGAAACCATGAACACGCTTTGTTGCAAAAAAACAGAGCGCAACCAGCGAGTGAGCCTTTGCTGAAGCTCAAATATGCCTTAAGGAAAAAAGGAAGATCTGTGGGAGAGGTGCTGGAGCACATTGAGCAATTGCCTCTTTCGTGGGAGAACGAGCAGGTGCTGATTACACATGCCGGTATTCAACGCAGCGAAAAAGAACCTTACCAACTCGACCGCCCCCGGAGTATACTCAACAACCGTGAAGCACTGAAACCCCTTAAAAAACTGCAAGTAGTAGGACATAACGTGGTGGAAGGGCATAAACCAGTGTTTTCACCAAAAGAAAACGCCTGGCATATAGATACAGGCGCCTGGATAAAAAAATATTTGTCTGCTTTACTTTTTGATGAGCATTTAAACACACTCAAGGTCATCCGGGAACCTCGTCATCCCATGGACAACCTCATGCGTTAGGTCCTAGCTGCGCTAAATATATTCATGTGCCGGGGATAGCATGGTCCGTAGATCGAAAATGCACTGTACTACTAAACGTTTACCATTCTGAAACATCACACGGCACTGATCCGGAAGATCGGTCTACGCCATTGCCCTAACCCTTCTTACAATATAACCAGGTGCTAAATACGCAACTCTTCGTATTGCCAGGCGCCCGGGCCAGCCTTTGCTTTGTGTAGATAAAATTATAACCATAGCGGGTGGGAAACGCACTCTTACCCGTTTAATTAAACTTTAATGCACATGAAAAAATCAATTACTGTTTTGCACGTATTGCTGGCAATGCTTGTCCTACACAACGTGAGTCAGGCACAGGTAGACGAAGGACAAATTGATCTTAACCTCGGTATTGGCTTTGTGACGTTTGGCGCTACCGGAGATGTAGGGTTTCCTCCTTTTAGTATATCCGGGGATTATGCGATAAAAGACAACATCACGGTTGGAGCACTGGTGGGGTATTACAGTTCCAGTGAGGAGATCCCTTCTTTCGGGGGAACCTATACCTTCAATTATACATACACCATTTTTGGCGTAAGGGGAACATACCATCTTGAACTAATCGATAACGTAGACACTTACGGAGGGTTGTTGTTGGGTTATAATGCCGCCAGTTCGAGCGTAGAAGCGCCGGACGGAGCAAACCCAAACTTTACCCCTCCGGCAGCAGAAGTAGGAGGGGTAGCCTTAGGCGCTTTTATAGGCGGGCGGTATCATTTTACAGACAACCTGGGCGCTTTTCTAGAGTTGGGTTACGGGATCTCGGCCCTTAACCTGGGGCTAACCTACAAGATTGATTAAGAAAAACGGTTTTCACAAAAGCAGCCTCATAGCCCTGACTATGAGGCTTTCTTTTTGCCTTTCGCCCGCGTTGGCTCACTCCAAGGCTGAAGCTTGTGCTTCCCTTTAAAGCAAATGCCACGGTAACTCTTTTACTATTTTGATGTGGCATGAAACCTGACATTGGTAATACGGGGATTATTAGTTCGTGCGGCTTATTTTTTGGGCAACTTCTCCCCGAAAATTAATTCACAATGGCTTGTTTGCTAAGAAGCGATCTTAGATAAAATTAGCTTATGTCACTATTTGTCCCCAAAATTAGAAGGATATAATTTTGATTTATAAGAATAATAGTATACTTATGCTAAATAATTAATTAAACCTAAACAACCATGAAAAAAGCAGGTTTCTTAGGAGCAACCTTGGCAACAATGTTGCTTCTCTCGCTCCACTCCAACGCACAATTCGAAGAAGGACAAAGTGACATCAATGCAGGCATTGGCTTTGTCGCCTTTGGGCTCGAAGGTGAGACAGGAGTTCCTCCGGTAAGCCTATCCTATGAGTATGGCATTACGGACAATATTGGCGTGGGTGCTTTTGTAGGCTACACATCATCTACCACAGATTTTGGTTTTTTCGGAAATTCCGCAGAAATCAATTTTACGTATATGATGTTTGCCGCTCGGGGTTCTTACCACTTTGAGCTTATCGATGATTTTGATACCTATGCAGGTGTTATGATCGGGTACAACAATGCCAGTGTTGACTATGGGGATACCGACTTTGGCGGCCTCGAACAACCCTCTTTTGATGTGGGGGGTGTTCTTTACGGATTTTATGCCGGAGGGCGCTATCACTTTACCGATAACATTGGGGCTTTCCTGGAAATAGGTTACGGCATCTCTGCGGTAAATTTAGGGTTAGCCTTTAAATTCTAAGTTTTAGAGATTTGACACATGAGCCCTCCCGGATAGATTTCCGGGAGGGCTTTCTTTTTGCCTTTCGCCAGCGTTGGCTTAGCTTTGCCCAACTACCATTATTTAAACAAAAAACAGCATGATAAGAGGTTTTTACGAAGTACCTATAGCAATAAATGAACCTGTATTGGGTTATGGCGCAGGCTCACCGGAAAGGGAAGGTTTGCAGGCAGCTTACGATAAGATGTGGGGCGAGCAAATAGAGATCCCCATGGTCATTGGGGGAAAGCAAATAACTACCGGAAACCTGCAACGCGTAATGCCTCCGCATGACCACCAGCATAATGTGGGAAGTTATCACTTCGGAGAGGCAAAGCATGTACACGAAGCTATTGAGGCAGCCTTGTCGGCAAAAGCTGATTGGGAAGCTTTGAGTTGGGAAAATAAAGCGGCCATTTTTCTGAAAGCCGCTGATCTGATCGCAGGCCCTTATCGCTACAAGATCAACGCTGCTACCATGATCACCCAGGGCAAAAACGCCATGCAGGCGGAGATTGATGCGGCTTGTGAGATGATCGACTTTTTGCGTTTTAACGTGCAGTATATGTCGGAGATATATGCCGAGCAGCCCGACAGTGCGGACGGCCTTTGGAACCGTGTGGACTATCGCCCGCTGGAAGGTTTTACCTTTGCTATTACCCCCTTTAACTTTACGGCAATTGCCGGGAACCTGCCTTCCTGCATGGCTATGATGGGCAATACGGTGGTTTGGAAGCCCAGCTTAAACCAGATCTACAGCGCCAAAGTGCTGATGGATGTGTTTACCGAGGCCGGTGTGCCTCCGGGAGTGATCAATATGATCTTCACTGATCCTGCTGAAACAGCAGATATCGTGTTTGGGCATAAAGATTTTTCAGGTTTGCACTACACGGGTTCTACCGAAGTATTTAAGCACATTTGGAAAAACATCGGAAACAATATAAACCAATACCGCACTTATCCGAGAATAGTGGGGGAAACAGGAGGTAAAGACTTTATTGTCGCCCATAAGTCGGCCATACCCCAACAAGTGGCTACGGCCATGACCCGCGGTGCTTTTGAGTACCAGGGGCAAAAGTGTAGTGCCGCGTCACGTGCTTACATCCCTTCCAGCTTGTGGCCGGAAGTGAAGGAAATCCTATTGCAACAAGTAGGGGAACTGAAAATGGGTACTCCCCGCGATTTTGGAAATTTTGTAAATGCCGTGATCCACGAACGCTCTTTTGACAAACTGGCCAAATACATTGATCAGGCCAAGGCAGACGCAGAGGCGGAGATCATAATTGGCGGGGGCTACGACAAAAGCGTGGGGTATTTTATAGAGCCTACGGTTATTGTTACGACCAACCCCAAGTACACTACCATGGAAACCGAACTTTTTGGCCCGGTGCTTACGGTGTATGTATATGAAGCAGCGCAATATGAAGAAACCCTCGAATTGGTAGACAATACTTCGGAATATGCGCTTACGGGGGCCTTATTTTCCCAGGATCGCTACGCCTTACAAGCGGGTATAGAAAAACTGCGGAATGCAGCCGGTAATTTTTATATAAACGACAAGCCCACCGGCGCTGTAGTGGGGCAGCAGCCTTTTGGGGGTGCCCGTGCTTCCGGCACCAATGATAAGGCAGGCTCTGCACAAAATTTATACCGCTGGGTGAGTCCACGCCTGATCAAAGAGACATTTAACCCTCCTGTTGATTACAAATACCCTTTCTTAGAAGAGGAGTAGGACAAAAGCAGCGATGCACAAAAAAGGCGGCCATTGGCCGCCTTTTTTATGCATCTATCGTAAGAGAAACTCCGGCTGGATTAGTGTTGTGCCTCTACCAGGCTGTTCAGCAAGCTTTCAAAAAAGGCTTTTCCATCGATGTTCCCGAGGTTTTCATCGGCTGCACGCTCAGGGTGGGGCATCATGCCAAATACGTTTCGTTGTTTATTGGTTACCCCGGCAATGTTCATAATGCTTCCGTTGGGATTGCTCGTCTCGTCAACTTGTGCATTTTCGTTGCAGTAATAAAACAATATCTGATCGTTTGCTTCTAATTCGGCAATCGTGCTCTCATCGGCATAATAGCGGCCTTCTCCATGCGCAATGGGAATCTTATAAGCCTTTTCCATTTCCAGATCAGCGTTTAAGGCATTTTCATTGTTGGCGGGAGTCAGGTAAACATTTTTGCAAATAAAGGTCTGGGTATTGTTGTGCAACAACGCGCCCGGGAGTAAACCCGTTTCACAAAGCACCTGAAAACCATTGCAGATGCCCAATACGAAGCCTCCTTCGCGCGCAAATTCAATCACTTTTTCCATGATAGGGGAAAAGCGGGCAATGGCTCCGCTGCGCAAATAATCACCGTACGAAAAGCCACCGGGCAATACCACGAAATCCACGCCCTGCAGGTCGGTATCTTTATGCCAGAGCTCAACTACCTCTTGCTTCATTATGTTGCGCAAAGTGTAGATCATGTCCTGGTCACAGTTGCTACCGGGAAAAATTACCACGCCAAATTTCATCTGCTTGTTTGTTTTGTAATTAGTAAAAGACCCTGCAAAAGTAAAGCATTAATCAAAAGGAAGCTTGCCCAGGTCTACATTGCCTCCGCTTAAAATGATCCCTGCTTTTTTCCCGTGAAATAGGGTTTTGTTTGCCTGCAGTGCAGCTAAAGGTACAGCACAGCTGGGCTCAATAAGTATTTTCATGCGTTCCCATATGTCGCGCATCGTCTTTATAATGTCTTCTTCAGTCGCCAGAAGAATGTCATCGACATACCTTTTGATGATGGGAAAAGTCTTGTTGCCCAAAGAAGTGCGTAGCCCGTCTGCAACAGTGGTCGTGTGTTCCAAAGGAACGAGCTGTCCGGTTTGAAAAGAGCGGTAGGCATCATCAGCGGCAGCGGGTTCTGCGCCTATAACTTTTATACCGGGGGCACCAAAATACCGCGCACTTAAAGCGGTTCCGCTAAGCAACCCGCCCCCGCCTAAGGGCGCAATAAGCATGTCCAGGTCGGGAAACTCCTCCAGCAGTTCTTTGGCACAACTCGCTTGTCCTTCTATAATGTCAAAATGATTGTAAGGTGGAACAAATGTGGCCCCGGTTCGGGATACTACTTCCTGTAAACCGCTTTCGCGGGCAGCCAGGTTGGGGGAGCACAAAGTGGTTTCGGCCTCGTATTCCCGCATAGCCGCCAACTTCACCTTTGGCGCGTTTTCGGGGACTACCACGTAGCACTTTACCCCTTGTTTTTTTGCCGCCCAGGCCAAAGCCTGTCCATGGTTGCCACTGCTATGGGTACATACTCCCCTTTCTTTTTGTGCGGCAGACAGTTTTCTTACGGCATTTGTAGCGCCACGGGCTTTAAAGGAGCCGGTTTTTTGAAAGCTCTCGCATTTAAAATACAGCGCAGCCCCGGTATTTTCGTTAAAAAAGCGGCTGGTAAGCACGGGTGTGCGGTGCAGGTAAGGGGCAATATCAAGGTGTGCCTTTTCAATACTTTCTTTAGTGGGCTGGCTCATGCTGCAAACGTAGTGTGTAGATTAGATGGGGTTTCGGTAAAAATCATGAAAAAGAATTAAGAATCGTTAGCTAAAGCCGGCACCCTCTCTAAAAGGCAATGCAGGGTCAAAAAGCTCCTGCATTAGCGTGTGCAGGAACGCTTCAAATTCCGGTATGAAGTTGCGGTCGATCTCAGCCTTCCGGTTATACTTTAAAGGCAGCACCCACTCTTTGGCATTTCGCAGGCTGATGATCCCCGTGTGCACTACCTCTTCTTCGGGCTTGTTTTTTAAAAAAAGGTAAGCATACATACATAGTTGAAACGCTTTGCCGTAGGCTGCTTCCTTAAGTTGTTCCAGGTCGGAGACAGAAAGCTTCTGGCTGTCTACGAAGCCTGTTTTATAATCCAGGATACGGGCTATACCAAGGCTCCGGTCAACACGGTCTACCGTACCTTTAAGGCGAACAGGGTAAGCGGTGTTCACAGGCAAGACCACCTCCAGCTTTTGCTCCAACGCCAGAAGTGCAGGCGCTGTGCTGTCCAGTGCATGCAGTTCTGCCCTAAAAAAGTTTTGAAGCATACCCGTAAGCATTTCACGGATCAGCAGGTTTTTCCCAGAGTTCATTTCAGTTATGCCATGTTCCAGAAGCTTTTCACGTACCTTGTCTTCAAGAAACCCTTTTTGTAAATAAGCTTCAAGCAAAGCGGCATTTAAGGTGCAATATTCCCCGGTATGCCCTGGCTGGCGATACAGTTCTTCAAGCAGGGTGTGTACTACATTGCCTTGGGTATCAAACCCGATTATGTCTTCCAGGTCTGTAGCTTCCGGGATGCCGAGTACACGTTCGTAGTAAAACCGCAGAGGATCTGTAATGTAAGTGCTTAAGGCGGTTGGAGAAAAACCGCTTGCTGCCATTTCCTGCAGCCGCTCAATTACTTTGGGAGACTTTTCAACATGCGTCTTATGCGTGTTCAAAGCCACTTCCGTAAGCATGGTTTCCCTGCTTATTTCTGCGTTTGCGTTTACTTTTTTCAGCTCAAACTCCAGTTGTGCAATAAAGCGACTGGCCTCGCCTCCTCCCAAACCATCGGTTTGCTTATTGTAAATGAGCACCGCTTCTTCAGCGCCTTGCAACAACCGGTAAAAATGGTAGGCATACACCGAGTCTTTTTCGAGATAAGTGGGTAGACCAAATTCCCTTTTGATGTCAAAGGGGATGAGGCTGTTTTGACTACGGCCGGCAGGCAGGATGTCTTCATTGAGAGAGGTCAGTATCACCCGCTTAAACTGTAAAGTACGTGTTTCCAGCATTCCCATAAGTTGCAGCCCTCTCAAAGGTTCTCCATATAAGTCCAGGCTTTCCGAATGCAGGAGTTGCCTGTAAAACTGTTGTGCTGTTTTAAAATCCTGTATAAAGGGATAGGCTTCAAAGAGCAGGTACATCTCTCCAAAAAGCTTATAAAAGCTGTAAAGGCTATGCAGGAACTGCTGTTCGGCATCCAGATGTTCCTTTAGCTTCAGGCAAAGGTTTTGCAAGGCATACATACCGGAAGCTGCCGTATGTGCATGGCCCAATACCGGTTCGAGCAGGACAAAAATGGCTTTTGGAAGCTCCAGTTTCTTAAGTTCTTTCAGGCTCAGGTAAACCTGTTTGTATTGCCGGATACGGTCTCTGGTAACGTCCAGGGCTTCAGGCTCGGCAAGCAGTTTCTTCAAATGCGCACTGGCAAGCAATTTGTCCCAAAGCGCGTGATAAAAGCGTGAGCCGTGCTCTTTCTCCCTTCTTTGTTCTTCCTGTATCATCATATCCCATAGCAACTGGAAGAAACTAGCCAGCGGACTACTGTGTAGCGGCAGCCCCATAGTGATGTTCAGGTGTTCAATTTCCTGGTTCAGATTACTTAAAAAAGGCACCAATAGTTGTTCATCCGCCAATACCACAGCAGTATCCTGATGTTCTTGGGGAGGAATGCCTGAAAGCACCGCATTAGCCGCCCGTGCTTGCATGTGATTGCCGGGAGCGGCAATGATCCTGATCTTTTTGGGTGTCTCTATTAACTGCCGGCTGAGCCAATGAAAGTCGTTGCGGGCACGCAAGTGTTTTACCAGCGGGCTTTTTCTTAAGAACTTACCCGCTTCGTGTAAGTCGTCCTCAAAATAGTATGCATCCACATCCCAAAAAAACTCCGCTACACCTTCTTCATACAAGGCCAGCAATAGTTTTTCTTCTGCTGTGTTTAAGGCGTTGAAACCTACGAAATACAATTTCTCATAAGCACATTTTATTTCGCGTATAGCTGCCGGTAGTTCCGAGATGATCGTTCGGTAGGCCAGGCCCTGGTATACCTTTTTGTTTCGCAGCAGGGCTTTGGTGTACAAAGTATATAGTTCCGAAAGGCTCTCCCAGAAACGCAGGTAGTTTTGCAGCATTTCCGTTTTTTCGCCAGGTTTCAGGTTCCAGCGCTCAATGCGTTTTACATCTGCGAGGTAAGAAAAAAGCTGCCCGGGCTCCACCAGGTAGCGGTCTATTTCGTTAAAGTCGGCCAAAAGCAAATGTGCCCATTTGTTAAAGTCGGCAAAGGGTTCTTTATCCGCTAAGCTACTTCTCTGGTACGCCTCGTATAATTCAAATATAAGTACCGAGGGCTCTTCTTGTTTTAACCCTTGGCTTTGGAGTACAAAGTCTTCAATGGTGGTGATCTTAGGGGCCCATTGTGGTTTTTCCAGTTGGGCTGCCAGCTCTTTCTTCAAAAAGAGACCCGCTCTCCTGCTAGGCAGTATCAGGCCTATATGCTTAAGCGAGGAGTGCCTGTGTAAAACCTCATGTGCAACGCGGTGTAGAAAGTTTGGCATGAAGGAGCTGGGTATGCCTGCTAAAGTAGAAAAAGGGCAATTAAAAAAGGAGCAAATCCGGAAGATATGCCCCTTTTTACGCTTAGTAAAACAAAACTTTTAGGTGTTTGGCTGCTTCAATTGAAAACCAAGCCCCACAGCTTGCCAGGCTCCAAGCCCTCCTCTCAAAAAAAGCTTAGACTGTTGCGGAAAATATTTTATTCAGCAGCAAGCTGTGGGCGTACTTAGCTTCTCTCAACTGTTGGTATAAAGGTATATATTTCTTCTTTTGTTAGGAATATATATTGCTTATCGTGTTATTTTTGTGAATATGGTATTAAATAACTTGTTTGGTTAAAAATAACTCAAAAAACAAAAATGAACCCTTCCCATTCTTATGAACTTGACAATCTTGACCGTCAGATCATAGCCTTGCTGATCGAAGATGCCCGTATTCCCTTCACTGAAGTTGCCAAAAAACTGATTGTCTCACCCGGAACCATACACGTCCGGGTAAAAAAGATGGAGCAATCCGGCATCATCAAAGGCGCTTCCCTGATTGTAGACTATGAAGCAGTAGGCTATAACTTCACTGCCTACGTGGGGGTACATGTGTCGCAAACACGGGATTCAGAGCCTATAATAGAAAAACTGCGCGAAATACCCGAAGTAACCGTAGCGCATATAGCCACGGGTAAATTTTCCATTTTCTGCAAGATCCGTTGCCGCGATGCACGCCATGCCAAGCAGGTTATTTTTAAGATGAACGAGGTGGAACACATACAGCGTACCGAGACTATGATCTCGCTGGAGGAAAGTATTAATGACAAAAAGCGCCTGTTCCAAAGTATTTTTTCGCCATAGTGAGAAGCCTTTTGTTGCCCCTTAGGAGCGGGTTAGCCATAAAGCGGCCTGTGCCTTTTAACAATGTTTTCTTGATCAGTACAGAATGAAGAGGTTGTAGATACATTAAGCAAATACCTAGCGCTTTTTTACTACCGT
Organism: Owenweeksia sp.; assembly: GCA_028285465.1. GTDB lineage: Bacteria > Bacteroidota > Bacteroidia > Flavobacteriales > Schleiferiaceae > JANQPD01. Next base: position 41,245 of record JANQPD010000007.1, read on the forward strand.
ACTGGCCGCCTGGGCTGTTGGCAGTATCAGTACATCGGCCAGGTTTACGTGGGCCGGGCGAGATAACATAAACGCAACCAGCTCGGCTAAATCTTCTGCTTGCAGCGCTTTGTATCCTTCGTATACTTTTTTTGCCTGGTGCGTATCGCCTTTAAAGCGAACTTCGGAAAATTCAGTTTCTACCAATCCGGGGGCTATTTGCGAAACCTTGATCCCATGGGCATTCAGGTCGAGGCGCATTGCATCGTTGAGGGCCTGCACGGCAAACTTACTGGCGTTGTATACATTCCCGTTTGCATATACCTCCCGGCCGGCTATGGAGCCGATGTTGATTACCTGACCACTTTTACGTGCCACCATACCGGGTAAGACAGCACGGGAAACATACAGCAGGCCTTTTACATTTATGTCCAGCATAGCTTCCCAGTCCTCTATATTGCCTTCGTGGATAGGAGAGAGGCCATGCGCATTCCCTGCGTTATTGAGTAGTACGTCAATTTCAACATGGGATGGAATGCCGGCTATTGCCTGTTGTACGGCCACTTTATCGCGTATATCAAAACTGAGTGCATAAACATTGCTGTGCGCTGCTAGTTCTTGTTTTAGCTCCTGAAGGCGTTCGGCTCTGCGTCCGCAGAGAATAAGCGTGTGCCCTGCCTTGCCCAATAAGCGGGCGGTAGCGCGGCCTATGCCTGAGGTAGCGCCTGTTATGAGAATGGTTTTTTGCATAAGGGCTAAGGTACATGTAAAAGAAAAGTCAGGCCAACCAACCGGCCCGACTTTCCAACTTAACACAAAAACCAACCAAACATGAAAGCTTAATGGGTTAACATTACCTTTTGACTAGTGACACTATTCGGACTAATGGTTTTAACAATATAAGTTCCTGTGGGGTAAGTATTCAGGTCGAAGCTCGTTTCTGAAGCACGGTAAATGTTTCTCACTTCTAAAAGCTCTCTTGTTATAGTAAAAAGTGCCACTCGTTCAATTTCCTTTGTAAGTTTTATGGTAAAACTACCCTTGGTAGGATTTGGGAAAAGGTCTAATTGCCGCTTTTGAGCGGGTGATTCGCTGCGGTAAAAACAACAGTAGGTTGCGCATACACAGGAGACAGTACAAGTCTTTTTTGTTATTATCTCCGGCCGTTCACATATTATTAAAACTTCACCCAATACCTCACTTGATTCTTCCAATTCAACGTCAAGTAAAGTAGGTAAGTTGGAAAAAGTAGAAACGTTTTCTATTGATCTAAGGCTAAACCCAATACTGCTTATTTCTACAGTGAAAGTGCCAACAGAGATAGGGTTTATGTTGTACTTCCCGTCCAGGTCTGAGACCCCGCCAGCGACTTGATATCCGGCACTATCCTTGACCACGACATTTACAAAAGCCAGGGGTTCCCCGGTACTTTTCTCATATATGGTGCCCCTTAAAGAGCCGGGGCGGGTTTGCGCATAGGAACCTAGGCCGATTAGCAGGCCAAGTAAAAACAGAAGTACGGTACATGATCTCATAACAATAGCTTTTCAAATTAAACTTTAGGTGAATGGCTACCGTATAAGCGCTGCGCAGAAGCTATAAGGGTTGCTCTTTATTTATAGAGCATGATTTGCTGCATTAGTTGCATCAATGGTATGTTTTATTTGGAAATAGCTTACCTGACCACCAGGCGGGCCTGGGCTACGGGTAAGGTGTTTTCCGTGATGAGCAACTGGTAAATCCCGGGGGGTAACGCATCTGCGTTAAAACGGGTGTGGTTTCCCTGGAAATCCTGTGCATGCAGTTTTTTTCCGCTCAGTGAAAAAACAAGGAGTTGACCTTTGGTGATGTACTGATGTGCAGCCAGACTCAGATGCGTTTCACCGGAGGCGGGATTGGGAAAAACACGGGCGGGGGCGAGTCCGGATTCTGCCAGGCTGCTGCACTCTCCCTGGTTGTCAATCACGATCTCATCGATCATCCAGCCATCTTTGGTGTTCCCCACACTGTCTGAAACAAACGTGAAGCGCAGCAGTAAGCGAAAGGATTTTTTAATAGCGAAACAGGGAAACCAAATCTCTGCGGTTTGCCATCCTCCGGAACTGCCGCTGAAGCCCAGTTTTCCCCCAACCAGGGAATCCTCAAAACCGTAAAAATTGGACGTGATGAGCCCATAAGGCCCGTAATCTGTGGTAAAAAAACGATCGATGCCATTGAAATCGGTGGTATCGGTAAGCAAATACCAGCTTTGCCCACCATCGCTGGAGGCTTCTACATAGCCCCCGTCTCCCAGCGTATCTGTTTCAAAGCGGTGCTTAAAGCTTATGGAGGGAGCCCCTCCATACAATTCAAAGCCCAGGCAAAAACTAGAAGTGTTTCCGGATAAGTAGGTATTAACCGTATCGGTTACGATAGCGTTGTTCCCGCTAAAAGCAGAAGTAAATGAGGTCTTCGCCGGTTTGCCGATCTGCCACAGGTTATTCGCCTGGTTGCTATCTAAAGCAATAAGCGGGCTACTGCTTTCAAAGTCAACCGTGTCAATATCGGTTTGGGCATGCAGCAAAGCGATTAAGCACAAGAAGGGAAGGAGGAAGAAATTTTTCATGAGGATACAGGGTTTTAGTAATGAAACCCTAAGGTACTCATTTCCTGTGTTTAGCCATAAACTCCTCTGCCTTTTCCACCATTTTCATACTGCCACAGAAAAAGGGTACACGTTGGTGAAGTTCTTCCGGTTGAATGTCCAGGATACGCGTATAGCCATCGGTAGCCTTGCCGCCTGCCTGTTCGATCAGAAAGGCCATGGGGTTGCATTCGTACAACAGGCGCAACTTCCCCTTGGGTGCTTTGGTGCCGGTAGGGTAAATGTAAATGCCACCTTTGGTGAGGTTTCGGTGGAAATCGGCCACCAAAGATCCTATATAGCGCGAGGTAAAGGGGCGGTTGCTCGCCTCATCCAACTCTTGTACCCATTTGATGTATTGCTTTACCCCTTCGGGGAAATGGATGTAGTTGCCTTCGTTGATGCTGTATATTTTCCCATCCCGGGGGGCTTGCATTTTGGGGTGTGAGAGAAAGAAAGACCCGATGCCCGGATCATAGGTAAAACCGTTTACTCCATTGCCTGTAGTATATACCAATATGGTAGAGGTGCCGTAAATCAGGTAACCGGCCGCTACCTGTTTGTTCCCCGGCTGCAGGAAATCCTCTAATTGTACCGGGCTACCGGACGGGCTGATCCTGCGGTAAATGCTAAAGATGGTTCCTACTGACACATTCACATCGATGTTGCTGGAACCGTCCAACGGGTCTATCAGCACAACGTATTTAGCTTCGGAATGTATGGGGTCATTGAAGCTTACAAAATCCTCCATTTCTTCCGAACCCAGCCCACAGATCTCACCCCGGCTTCGGAGCGTACTGATGAAAAGGTCGTTGGCCAGTACATCGAGCTTCATCTGGTCTTCCCCCTGCACATTTTCGTGGCCCACCGCCCCGGTTATTTCTGCCAGCCCGGCTTTATTTATTTCCTGGTTCACCATTTTTCCAGCCAGGCGAATAGAACTTAACAAGGCAGAAAGCTCGCCTTTGGCATAGGGAAAATCCTTTTGGTTTTCGATGATAAACTCACCGAGCGTGGTATGTCTTTGCATAGTGGTTTGAGAAGTTGTGGAACGCAAATGTAGCATTATACTTTTTTGATACGGAACTAGTCCGGGAACAAGGGGTATCTATTTTTGTGGCCGGTAAAATGAGTATAGCAGAAGATATATTTAAAGAAGCGGGGAACCATGTGGATCGCTTGTGGCTATTTGTTATAGCCAGTTCTTCACTGGCTCTGGTCTTATTGCTTTTTGGCAGGAAACCTGCCCAGTGTTTTGCGCTGATGACCCTGGTTTGGGTGGTTATTAATGCGTGGATCACATTTTGGTTGCAGCAACACATACACCTGCCTGAGGCAACAAGGGTGGAATGGACCTACCGGCACGTCAGCGGTATGATGTACATCAATGTACTGCTCGATGTGGTATACCTGCTGTGCGGGGCTTACCTTACAGGCTGGGGAACAAGATCTCCCGAACACAAGGTAATGCTTTCTGCTTTTGGAAAAGCGGTATACGTGCAGGGTGGGGGATTGCTCTTGTTGGATGCATACTTTTTGCTTAGCATTTTACTCATTAGGCATTAATTTCTTTGTATTAGCTGTTCTCCCTTTAAATTACCCCGGTAATATTTCCCGTTTTGAATAAGCAGTAACTCCCCCGATTTTCCCTTTTTCATGCCGGCATCAATGGCGTACAATCTGTTTTTGAAAAAGGCGGTAATGGCAGGTTGAGTAGTATGGCCTACTACCAGATGATCAGCTTCGAATTGCTGTAGGATGTTGTCAAGTTGCTTGCCGTACTCCTTCTTTTTGAAAAAGGCCCGGTACCAGGGCAACCCCCGGGAACTCATCAGGTCGGCCAGCACGGGGTCTGATTTGGTTTCTTTTTGTGTAAGATCAATGGCTTTTTGATACAGGCGGTTTGTTTCCTGTACCGAAAGGGAGTGAGAAGCAATACGCGGAGAGATGCCTCCGTGTACAAATAGCGTGTTGTTGATCTTAACGATAGAAGGCCTGCTGCGCAGCCACCTGCCGAGCAAGGTGTTTTGCCCGTAAAGGCCGGAGTAGGGCACACCCAAAAGGCGAGCCGTTTTTTTGTATTTAGTATGGATAAACGCCAGGTCGTTTTGCAGCACCATAAACTCATGGTTGCCCAGGAGAAAGTGTACTTTTCCTCCTGCCCGCGTTGCCTGTTCCTCTAACGTATAGATCAGCCATAAGGCCTCTGTAACTTTCGGACCACGGTCAAAAACGTCACCTACGATCACCAGGTGCCCCTCCCCGAAGGTCCACTGCCGCCGGTTGTTGATGATATGGTGCGCTTGCAGCAGTTCCTCAAAGAGGTCATACTGTCCGTGAATATCGCTCACGGCCGCTATAACAGGCACCTCGGAGAAGGTAGCGGCACCGGGTATGAATTGTACCTTTTCCGTAGCTGCTTTTTTCTTCTGTACTTCTACCTCTCCGGCGATTATGCGTTTGGTGACCAGGGTATCTCCTTCTATAAAGACATAGGGCCCATCGTCAAATTTTTTTGTTAAGCCAATGTGCTGGTCGAAAAGCTGCAGCTCAGAGAGGCCATAGGCATTTCGCTTTAGCTGTATGTAGCCGGAAATAGTGAGCCAAAGCAGGGCCAGAACGAGTACTGCACAAAAAGCTATGATTAATTTACGCATGAGATAAAGAAAGATGGAGCATGTTTACTCGAGGGAATAAGAAAAGAGTATACCAAGGATATTTTGCCGCTCGGGAACCCTGACGTTAAATTCCTGATCTACCTGGTAAAAGGTATTGAGGTCACATTTTTTATTCACCTTCCATTCAAGCCCCAGCCGGTAGCGGTTCACGCGAAATTCGTTTTTCCCGCTAAGGAGGTAAAAGCTTTCATATTCCGCATAGGGATCTACCCGCTTGGATAGGTTATAGGATAACCCCAGCTGGTTCCTGACGAAAGATATTTGTTGCCCGGTATAGCTTACGTGGGCATGTTGCAGGCGCAAGCGGTATTTCACCGTGAGGTCTGTAGGCTTTAACTTTTTCTTCAGGTTTGCATCCAGCGAAAAACGGTGGCGGTTGCGGTTTGCATCAAATACCGTATAACGATATTGCAGCTTGAAGTTGAGAAAGTTGTAGGGTTTGTACCTGAGCCCTAATTCGGCAAAGGAGGATTTCAGGGCACGGAAGTTTTCGTTGATCCTGGTTTGTTG